>JBHHYJ010000034.1:0-29656 GCA_046757485.1 Gemmatimonadota bacterium | reverse complement strand
GCGGCGACCGAACCCCGTAAGCCGCCGCCGGGCCCTACGGGAGCCGCGCCGCCGCTTTCCGCACCTCGCCCTCGGGGTACGCGGCGAAGACATACGGGAGCCCTTCCGCGTAGCGGGCCACCTCCTCCACGCTTCGCCCGAGCGCGGCCAGCCGTTCGTGGTCCAGATACACCTGATTGTCGGCGGCGGAGAAGTGGTCCACGATCCCCTCCCCTCCCGGGTCGAAGTGACGGTCCAGGCTGGAGACCAGCTCACCGACCAGGTGGCGCCCGCCCGGCTCCGGCTCCGGCGGCATGCCGTGATCCGCCGTCACGACCAGGAGGAGACCGCCCGGCCCGGCCTTCGCCTCCAGCGCCTCCACGATGAGGGCGACCTGCCGGTCCACCTCGGCGACGGCCCGCCGGCTCTCGGGAGACTCCGGGCCGTAGCGGTGAGCCACGTAGTCCGTCGCCTTCAGGTTCACCAGCAGGAGGTCGGCGACCTCGTCCGTCCCGAACGGCTCCCGCTCCACCATCTCCAGGGTGGCGGCGGCCTCGAAGCGCGGAAACACCGTCGGGTCCCGTCGGAGCGCGCTCGGCCGGGGCGCCTCCCCAACTCCCGACCCCCCGGCCAGCTCCTGGATGCGCTGATCCGTCAGGTACTCGGGGAGAACGTAGCACTCCGAGTTCGTCGTCCAGCCGCCGCTCCGGGAATCGAAGTACGTCGCGAGGAAGGGATGGCCTCCCAGCAGGCAGCCGCCGTGGCCGGCCAGCGCCGCGGCCGGGTAGAAGGTGCCGGCCTGGACCGCGATCACGGCGCGCCCCTCCGTCCAGGCCTCCCACCGGTCCGCCAGGCTCAGCGCCCTCACGTCCTCCGCGCTCATCCCCCGGTAGGCGGACTTCGACTTCCCGGCGGATCGATCGAAGAGCACGTTGCCCACGATCCCGTGGACCGAGGGCCACGTGCCGGTGGCCAGCGTCGTGTGGGCCACCGCCGTGACGGTCGGCAGGTAGTCCACGCCGGCCTGTGGGAAAAGCGCTCCCCGCTCCGCCAGACGGCGCAGGGTCGCCGTTTCCTCCGGGTAGCGCTCCACATAGTCGGCCCGGAACGCGTCCAGGACGAGGAGGGCGATGACCCGCGGCGGGCCGCCCGCGCCGGGAGCCCCACCGCCCGCCCCGTCCGCACCCCTCACCGGGAGGATCTCCCGCAGCACCCGACCCGTCGCCGCGGGCCGGCGCGGGAGCCCCAGCACCGTGGCCAGCGTGGCCGCCACGTCCTCGTGGCTGGCCGCCTCCGGGTAGCGTCCCGGCCGCACCTGACCGGGACCGAAGAAGATGAGCGGAATCCTCGTATCGTACTCCCACGGGGAGCCGTGCATGAACGGGGTGCCGGAGACCGTGAGGATGACGCCGTCGCCCGGGACGAGCATGATGTCGCCGCTCCGACCGGGGAAGTAGGAACGGGCCCACATCTCCAGAAACCCGTCCCGGTCCGGCGAGGCGGCGGCCGGCGCCATCGTCACCCACACGAGTGCTGCCGCGCCTATCGCGCCCATCCCCCCTCCCCACCACGCCGTTCTCCGCTCTCTCACGAGCAACCTCCTGCCGTACGGTCACGGAAGTCCTGCGGCATTCCAAACCTCTAGCAGGTGGAGCGGCGGATCACGAGCCCCCGGCCCCACACGTTGTTCGCCGAGCCGGCCTCGGGAAGCTTCCCGCGGGGGTCCACCTGCACGTTCTTCACCGGCTTGCCCACGACGCGGGTCGTCCACCGGTCGCCCGACAGCCACACGCCGACCGGAAGCCGGTGGCACTCATCCGTTCCGTCCTCGTAGATGAACCGGAGCTCGAGCGGCATCGGGATCCCGCCCCGGTTCTCGATCGTGACCAGCGTCGTGTCCGCATCGCGCTGCACGGCGGCCACCGCGAGGTCCACGTCCGCGTTCTGGAAGATCCACCCGCGCCAGAACCAGTCCAGATTCACGCCCGCGACATCCTCGAAGGTGCGGATGAAGTCCGCCGGCTGCGGATGCTTGTGGGTCCAGCGCTCGATGTACGCTCGAAACGCCGGGTCGAAGCGCTCCGGCCCCAGGATGTAGTCCCGCAGCAGGGTCAGCATGGCGCCCGGCTTCCCGTACGCCAGGTAGCCGAGCTGATCCTCGCGGATCTCATCCGGCATCGTGTCCATGATCGGCCCGGTGGAGTCCGCCGCCATCTGGCGTCCCACGATGTCCGGGTTCGCGAAGTTGCCCGGCGTCCGCTCCCCGAGAAACGCCTCCTCGGAGTAGACGTTCATGAAGGTGGCGAACCCCTCGTCCATCCACGCGTGCCGCCGTTCATCCGACCCGACGAGCATCGGGAACCACGCGTGGGAGATCTCGTGGTCGGTCACCTGGAAGAGCCCGTTGCCCCGTGCCCGGTACGTGCAGAAGACGATCATCGGGTACTCCATCCCCAGGGCCGTGCCGGCCACGTTGATGGCCACCGGATAGGGGTACGGGCTCCACATCTCGGAGTAGTGCTGGACGGAGTGGCGCACGATCTGCGTGGAGCGCTCCCAGCCGGGGAGGAACTGCCCGATCGCCTCTCGCGGGTAGGCGGAGAGGATCAGCACGTCGTTCCAGCCGGCCCCGTCCAGAACGAACGCCTCCGAGGCGGCCCACGCGAAGTCCCGCACCTCCTCGGCCCGAAAGCGCCACGTCAGCGGCCCGTCGCCGGCCGGCCGGCTCTCGGCCCTCCCCACTTCCCGCGCGTCGATGATCGTCACCGTCTCGGCGCTCTCCCGCGCCCGGGCGAGGCGGCCGACCTGCTCCGCCGTGTACACCTCCTCCGGGTTCTGGAGGACCCCGGTGGCCACCACGACGAAGTCGCGGGGCAGGGTCAGCTCCACGTCGAAGTCGCCGTACTCCAGGTAGAACTCTCCCTGCCCGAGGTAGGGCAGGTTGTTCCAGCCGTTCAGGTCATCGTACACGAACATCCTGGGATACCACTGGGCCAGCTCGTAGATCGTCCCCTTCTTCACCTTCAGCCAGCCCATCCGGTCGGCCCCGTGCTCGGGCACCGTGAAGGCGAACTCCAGCTCCAGCTCGAGCTGCCCCCCTCCGGGCGGCAGGGGGGCGTCGAGACGCACCTCCATCAGGGTGCCGCGGATGTGGTAGGACGCTGGGTTCACCGCCTTCTCCCCGCTCCCGTCCGCCTTCCCTCGCCCGACGCTGGAGCTTCCCTCCGTTCCCCCGGGGTCCGCGGTCGGACCCCCCGGCGGCGCGGCTTTCGATCCCGCCTCGAGCCCCATCGACGGCCCGTTCGCGGCGACCCCCTCCTCGCCCTCGACCGCCGCACCCTCCGGGCTCCGGGCCACCTCGATCCGACGCCCATCCCGGTGGAGCAGGACGCCGGAGATCTCGTACCCGCCCCCTCGAAACGCGCCCGAGAAGCGAGCTCCCTCCGGCACCTGCCCCGCCTCCGGCCCTTCGAGCCGAAAGAGGTTCTGGTCCAGCTGCAGCCACAGCGAACGCAGAGAGTCGGGGCTGTTGTTCGTGTAGCGGATCGTTTCCCTGCCGGCGAGCCTCCGCTTCCTCGGGTCCAGCTCGGCCCGGATCCGGTAGTCCGCCCGCTGCTGCCAGTACGCGTCGCCCGGAGCTCCGTTCGCCCCGCGATAGGCATCGGGAGGCGGCAGATCCAGGGGAGCGAAGCGCTTCGCGTTGTGGAAGAACGGAAGCGTGGCGGGGATTCCCTGGGCCGCGGCGGCCCGGGCCCCCCCCAACCACCCGGATGTCCCGGCGAGCGGAACGCCGAGAGCGCCCGGTGACAGCAGCGCGCACGCCACCAGAATCCGCCGGCCGCCGAACGCGACCCGAGGGGGCCGGCCGTGGGGCGGGGCCGCCGTGGCGGGCCTTCCGCTCCGGGGGATGCCTCGTCTTCGTCTCATCTCCCTCTCATCGCTCCCGCGCTGCCTCCGGGCCCGAGCCTCACTCCTCCCCGCGGCTCCGGGAGGGCGAAAGCGTTGCTACCCCGCCCGCGCCGCACCCGGTCCTCGTCCCTTCCTGTCTATCGAGCAGGTACCGGCGCGGCGTTCCCGGTGCCGGGCATGCGAGCCGTAAGGCGACCCCGAAGAGGGCCCGTGCCCTCCCTACGGCAGCCGGACGAGATCCCCCCCCGCGCTTCGTACCTCCTCCAGGGAGGAGCAGCCACACAGAGCGAGCGCCAGGTCCACCTCCTCCCGGAGGATCTCCAGCACCCGGCGGACTCCGGCCTCCCCGCCCACCGCCAGCCCCCACAGGGCCGGACGGCCCACCGCCACCGCGTCGGCGCCCAGGGCGATCGCCTTCACGACGTCCGTCCCGCGGCGAACCCCGCCGTCCACCAGGACGGCGAAGCGGCCGCCGGTGCCGGCGCCGGGATCCGCCGCCCGGCCGCTCGCCGAGGCCCTCCCACCGCGAGCCCCGCCGGCGCCGGAGTGCCCCGAGCTCCGGAGATCCGCCACCGCCTCCGCGACCTCCGGCAGCACCTCGATCGTGGGCGGGGCCGTGTCGAGCTGCCGCCCCCCGTGGTTCGAGACGACCACCCCGGCCGCGCCGTGCTCCGCCGCCAGGCGGGCATCCTCCGGATGAACTACTCCCTTCACCAGAACGGGGAGCCGGGTGACGCCGCACAGCCACTCCACGTCCCGCCAGCAGAGGGAGGGATCGAACGC
The DNA here is from genome assembly GCA_046757485.1 of Gemmatimonadota bacterium. GTDB lineage: Bacteria > Gemmatimonadota > Gemmatimonadetes > Palauibacterales > Palauibacteraceae > JBHHYJ01. The sequence goes on along the minus strand of JBHHYJ010000034.1, from coordinate 24,985 downwards.
CTCGGCGACGTACGCCGCGAGACCCGAATCCAGCTCGTCCTCCGAGATGTCCTCCAGGCCGGCCGGTAGGAGGTTCTCCACCCGCAGCCCCTCCGGCAGCCGAAAGCGGTTGCGCACGTCCCGCTCCCGGCGGCCCAACAGCGGCGCGTCGGCGGTGAGGACGATCGCCCGGCAGCCGGCCGCCTCGGCGCGGCGCACGAGCGCTTCCGTCACCCCGCGGTCCCGGTAGACGTAGAGCTGGAACCAGACGTTGCCTCCCGCGGCGACCTCCTCCATCGCCGTGGTGGAGATCGTGGAGAGCATCATCACCGTCCCCGCCGCGGCCGCCGCCCGCGCGGTCGCCGCCTCGCCATCCGGGTCGGCGAGCTTCTGGAACGCGGTGGGAGCCACGAGGACCGGCAGGGCGAGGCGGTGACCCAGCACCACGGTGGAGAGATCCCGCTGGCTGACGTTCCGCAGCACGCGGTAGCGGAGCCGAAGGCGGTCGTAGGCGGCGTGGTTCTCCCGCAGGGTGAGCTCGTCCATCGCCCCGCTCGCGTAGTAGTCGTACGCCATGGCGGGGAGCCGCTCCCGGGCCGCCCTCTCGAAGTCGTACAGGTTCAGGAGCTCGTCCGGCCGCTCCGTCATCCCACTCCCTCCCTTTCCATCCCTTGCTCCCCCGCTCCCCCGGTCCGGGCCCCTACGGCTCTCCGAGCTTCACGATCCGCTGCACGACCGCGGGGTCATCCGGCAGCAGCTCCGCCTCCACGAGCCGTGGCACCAGGAGGCGCCAGTCGGACCGCATCTCGAACGCCCGGCGGAAGAGGGGGAGAGACTCCTCCACCCGACCGACGGAAACGAGGGTCACCGCGTGCCAGAAGATCGGCTCGGAGCGCTCCGGCAGGAGACCCTCGGCCCGGGCGTACTCCTCCAGCGCGCGGTCGATCTCGCCCCGGGTGACGAACTCGTCCCCGGCGTTCATGTGGCGATAGGCCCGGGCCACGTTCAGCAGCCGATCCAGCTCGGCGAGCGGGGAAGAATCGTCCTCCACCCGCAGGTCGAAGATCCGGTCCTCCCACGGGCGGCCGCTCGGCTCCGCCCGGACGACGAGCAGCGCCGCCGACTGACGGCCCCGGATGTCACCCCCCTCCCTCTGGGCGGCATGCAGCGCCGCCATCAGGCGGGCGGCCAGGTCTCCCCCGGCCGTCGTGTACGCCTCGAACATGGCGTCACACACGGTGGGGTTCTTCATCAGGTTCGCCTCCACGGTGAACCCGTCGCCCGTCCGGTCGCACGCCTCGGCGATCGCCAGCTCCCCCGTGTGCACGGCCACCCGGCCCCCGCCGTCCACCATGCCGACCTGTCGCACCTCCGGATGGGGATCGGCGGCCACCAACCCGCGCAGCGCCTCCGGCGCCGTCCGTCCCGTCCGCATCAGGGCGAGGCCCAACGGGCCGTAGGAGGGCTCCACGAACGACTGGGTGGCGATCGCCCCCACCCCGCTCTCGGCCCACGGCACGATCGCCCCCACGGAGAACCAGTGCGACTGGACGGCGACTCCCAGCTCTCCCGTGGCCGAGTCCCGGGCCACGATGGAGTAGGTGGAGACGGGCCGGCGCGGCACGCCCCGCTCCGCCTGGGCCGTCACGGGAGCGGGGACCGCGAGGAGACCGCCCGCCACGAGAAGGCCGCAGAAGCTTTCCCAAGACATGGCACACTCGCTGGCAGAAGGACGCGGGATCGGCAGTCCGCAACCAGGGCCGCGGCGGCCGCGGGCTCGCCACTCGACCTACTCCCTACGGGATGGTCTCCCCGCACGCAACACGGCGGCCGTCACCGCGGCGCCTCCGGTCGGAACGGCGAGATCCCCGCCGCGAGGGAATCCGACATCTCGCGCGCGGACGGTTTCCACCCCATCTTGCCGCGCCTGCCGAGCCACACGGAGACGAGCCATGCCACACGGAGAGAGTCGGATGCGTCGCACCCCGCGGTACCTGTCCCCCGGCGTCATCGCCCTCATCGCGTTCCTCTGGACCCCCGTCGGCCTCTCCCCGCAGGAGGCGCCGGCCGACACCGCGAAGAAGAAGGAGAAGAAGAAGCCGCTCCCGCTCCAGTCCGACCGGGCTGTGAAGATCTCCACCGACGAGGGGTCTTGGCTCTCCCTCGATGTGAGCCCCGACGGCCGGACGGTCGTCTTCGATCTGCTGGGCGACCTGTTCACCGTCCCCCTGGAGGGAGGCACGGCGAGCCAGATCACGCGGGGGCTGGCCTGGGACGAGCAGCCGCGCTTCAGCCCGGACGGCAAGAAGGTCCTTTTCGTCTCGGACCGGAGCGGCGGAGAGAACCTGTGGACGCTGGCGCTCGAAACGGGCGACACGACGCAGATCACGAAGGGAAACGGCGGGCAGTACATGTCGCCCGACTGGACCCCGGACGGCGCGTACGTCGTCGCCTCGAAGGGCGAGACGCGGCTCGGCGTCGTGAACCTGTGGCTCGGCCACGTGGAGGGAGGCAGCGGGCAGATGCTCGTTCGGCCGCCCGAGGGCCAGGGCGGCCCGGGCGGTTTCCAGCAGCAGCCGAAGAGCGTGGGGGCCGCCGTCTCGCCGGACGGCCGTTACATCTGGTTCGGGCGGCGGCGGGGAAGCTGGCAGTACAACGCCCAGTTCCCCCAGTACCAGCTCGCCGTGTACGATCGGGAGACGGGCCAGACGTACAGCCGCAGCTCGCGGTACGGCTCCGCCTTCCGTCCCACCCTGTCGCCGGACGGCCGGTGGCTGGCGTACGGGACCCGCCACGACGAGCAGACGGGCCTGCGCCTACGCGACCTTCGGACGGGGGAGGAGCGGTGGCTCGCCTACCCCGTCCAGCGGGACGACCAGGAATCGATCGCGGACCGGGACGTGTACCCCGGCATGTCGTTCACGCCGGACTCCCGCGAGCTCGTCGCCTCGTACGGGGGGAAGATCTGGCGGCTCCCGATCGCCGGCGGGGACGCGATCCCGGTCCCGTTCCGGGTGGAGGAGGAGCTGCCGATCGGGCCGAGCCTGTACACCCACTACCAGATCGAGGACACGCCCACCTTCACGATCCGCCAGATCCGGAACGCCGTCCCCTCCCCCGACGGCACCCGGCTCACCTTCACGGCCCTCGACCGTCTGTACGTGATGGAGTGGCCGGACGGAGAGCCCCGGCGGCTGACGACCGCCGAGGTGACCGAGGCGGAGCCCGCCTGGTCCCCCGACGGCGAGTGGATCGCGTACGTCACCTGGGATGACAGAGCCGGGGGCCACATCTGGAAGGTACGGGCAGACGCGCGGGGCGGCGGCGGCCGCAACGCGCCCGTGCGGCTCACGGTCACTCCCGAGACGTACCAGCAGCCGGCCTGGTCCCCCGGCGGCGATCGGATCGTGGCGATCCGGGGCTCGGCGGAGGCCTACCGCGAGGGGACGGGACCGCGCTCGCCGGGCGCCGCCACCGACATCGTCTGGGTGCCGGCCGATCCCTCCGGATCCGCCGGCAGCCCCTCCACCTTCATCGCGCCCACCGAGGGGAGGGCGTACCCGCACTTCACGGAGGACCCCGATCGGATCTTCTTCTCCCACGGCGGCCGCGGGCTCGTCTCCCTGCGCTGGGACGGGACGGACGAGAAGGAACACGTGAAGGTCGCGGGGAACAAGCGGCCCGGCGCTCGCCAGCCGAACAACGCCTCTCTCACCCTGATGGCTCCGGTGGGGGACCGCGCCCTGGCCCAGGTGAACGACCACGTCTATGTCGTCACCGTGCCGTACGTGGGCGGCAAGACGCCCACCATCTCCGTCGCCGACCCGGAGCGGTCGGCCTTCCCCGCCCGGAAGCTGACGGAGATCGGCGGGCAGTTCCCGGCCTGGGGCGCCGACGGCCACACCGTCCACTGGTCCATCGGGAACGCCCACTTCGTGTACGACCTCGAGCGGGCGAAGGCCGTGGAGGACTCGATCCGGGCCGCCAGGAAGGCGGCCGAGGAGGCGGAGGGAGCCGAGGGCGAGGAGACCGGCGAGGAGGCGGCCGGGCAGGCGGAGGAGGCGGGTGGAGAGCGGGCGGATGAGAAGGAGGAGAAGAAGGAGGAGGAAGAGGAAGGATACCGGCCGCTCGAGCGCCGGATCGAGATCCAGGCGGCCAGAGACATCCCCCGCGGCACCGTCGTTCTGCGAGGCGGTCGGGTGATCACCATGCGGGGGGACGAGGTGATCGAGGACGCGGACGTGGTGATCCACGACAACCGGATCCAGGCGGTGGCCCGGCGGGGTGAGGCCGCCGTCCCGGAGGGAGCCGAGGTGATCGACGTCGCCGGCAAGACGATCACCCCCGGGTTCGTGGACACCCACTCCCACATGTGGCCCGCGTGGGGACTGCACAAGAACCAGGTGTGGATCTACCTGGCGAACCTCGCCTACGGAGTGACGACGACGCGGGACCCGCAGACCTCCACCACGGACGTCCTCACGTACGGCGACCGCGTGACGGCGGGCCGCATTCTGGGCCCGCGGATCTACTCCACGGGGCCGGGCGTCTTCGGCGATTACGTCGAGGACCCGATCCAGGACCTCGACCACGCGCGCAAGATCCTCAAGCAGTACAGCGAGTACTACGACACGAAGACGATCAAGATGTACATGGCGGGGAACCGCCAGCAGCGACAGTGGATCATCATGGCCGCCAGGGAGCAGGGGCTCATGCCGACCACCGAGGGCGGGCTCATGCTGGCGTACGACCTCACGCTGGCCCTGGACGGCTACCCCGGGCTCGAGCACTCCCTGCCGATCTCCCCCCTGTACGACGACGTGGTGCAGCTCCTCGCCCAGTCGGGGACGACCTACACGCCGACCCTTCTGGTGGCGTACGGGGGCCCGTGGGGAGAGAACTACTGGTTCGAGGAGCACAACCCGCACGACGACGTGAAGCTGCGGCGCTTCACCCCGCACAGCGACCTGGACCGGAGGTCACGCCGCCGTAACGCGGGCTGGTTCCGGTACGACGAGCACGTCTTCCCGGACCACGCGGCCACCCTGAAGAGGACCATCGAGGGCGGCGGTCACGCCGGCGTCGGGAGCCACGGACAGCTCCAGGGACTCGGCTACCACTGGGAGCTGTGGTCGATGGGGGCGGGGGGCCTCGGGAACCACGACCTTCTCCGGACCGCGACGATCTTCGGCGCCCGGGCGATCGGGCTGGACGAGGAGCTGGGCTCCCTCGAGCCGGGCAAGCTGGCGGACCTCCTCGTCATGGACGGAAACCCGCTGGAGGAGATCCGCAACACGAACACCCTGCACTTCGTGATGAAGAACGGCCGCTTGTACGAGGCGGAAACGCTCGACGAAGTGTGGCCCCGGCAGCGGAAGCTCGAGCCGGGGGGCTGGGTTCAGGACGAGCCGGACGGGGTGCCCGGGGTCCCACCGCGCTGAGCTTCAGTGGCGCGCGGCCCGCGCTGGAGGATCGCCGTCGCCCGGCGCTCCGCGGCGTGGACGGGAGACTCTTCCCGCTCGGCCGCCTCCTGGAAGATCTCCGTCAGCACCTCCTGCAGGCGCAGGACGCGCAGGCGGATCTCCTCCTCGTCCGCGACTCCCTCCGCCAGCGCCCCGAACGCCGTCGCCCCGCCGGCGTTCACCACATAGTCCGGGGCGTACAGGATCCCTCGCTCCCGCAGGCGATCCGCGTCCGCCGGCACGGCGAGCTGCGCGTTCGCGGAGCCCGCCACGATCCGACACTTCAGCCGCGGAATCGACTCCTCGTTCAACGTGGCGGCCACGGCGCAGGGGGCGTAGACGTCGCACGGCGTATCGTACACCTCGTCCGGCGACACCACCCGGCCGTCCAGCTCCACCGCCAGCCGCTCCGCCCGCTCCGTATCCGTGTCGCACACCAGCACCTGAGCGCCGGCCTGGGCCGCCATGCGGGCGAGAGGGGCGCCCACGTCGCCCACTCCCTGCACCAGGACGAAGCGTCCGCACAGGCCCTCGTCGCCGAAGACGTGGCCGAGAGCGGCGCGGAGTCCCGCGAGCACCCCTAGCGCCGTGAACGGTCCGGGGTCCGTCACTTCCCCCGTGTCGGGATCCACCCCGAAAACCCACTCCGACCGCTCGCGCAGGAACGCCATGTCGGCCGTCGTGCTCCCCAGATCCTCTCCCGTGCCGAACAGCCCGTCCAGCGCGTTGAGCGTCCTCGCGTACCGCTCGAGAAGTCCGGGACGTTCTTCGTCGCTCAGCGGGCGGGCAAGCGCGATCACCGCCTTCCCGCCCCCGAACGGGACGTCGACCACGGCCCACTTCCGGGTCATCGCCTCGGCCAGGCGCAGGGCGTCCTTGAGGCCGTCCTCGGGCGTCGGATAGGCGTAGATCCGGGTGCCCCCCAGGGGCATGCCCAGCGTGTCGTCGTGGACCGCGATGAAGACCCACGCCCCCGTGGGTCCATCGACGTACGTGAAGACCCCCAGCCCCTCCCAGCTTCCGAGCAGCTCTCGCATTCTGGCTGACACGATCCCCTCGTTCTCCGTCGTTTGTCCCCGGCGCCCCCGGCCGCGCCGATCGCGGGACGACCGCCTGTGCCCGCCTACCGGTGCTCCGGGTTCGGATGGTCGAACCGGCAGCCCGCCTCCCAGCGGGAGCGCTGGTTCCCGTGCGCCGGGATTCCCCCCGCATCCTTGATCATGCGCGCCAGGTGGAGGAGATTCCAGGTCATGAACGTCGTGTTCCGCTGGGTGAAGTCGTTCTCCGGCCCCCCCGAGCCGGGGTCCAGGTAGGAGGGACCCGGGCCCGCCTCCCCGATCCACCCCGCGTCCGCCTGGGGCGGAATCACGTATCCGAGGTGCTGGAGGGAGTACAGGATGTTCATCGCGCAGTGCTTCACCCCGTCCTCGTTCCCCGTGATGAGGCAGCCTCCGACGCGGCCGTAGTAGGCGTACTGGCCCTCCTCGTTCAGGTCGCCGGAGCTGGAGTACAGACGCTCGATGACCCGCGCGCAGACCGAGGACTTGTCTCCCAGCCAGATCGGAGAGCCGATCACGAGGATCTCGGCGGCCATCACCTTCTCGTAGATCGCGGGCCACTCGTCCCGCTCCCAGCCGCGCTCCGTCATGTCGGGATACACGCCCGTCGCGATCTCGTGGTCCACCGGCCGGAGGATCTCGACGGCCACGCCGTTTCTCTCCAGGATCGCGGCGGAGACGTCGATCAGCCCCCGCGTGTGGGAGAGATCGGGGGACCTCTTGAGGGTGCAGTTCAGGAAGAGGGCCCGCAGATCCGAGAAGTCCCACCGGCTCTGCTCGCACATCTCGAGCTGTCGCTCCGTCAGCGGCATCCGAGGCTCCTTCGCTGGAGTAGACCGCCAGGGTGGTCTCCGGGCGCACCTGGCGGGGGTAGACCGGCTTTCGCGGCTCCGCGCCATTCTGCGGAGAGGAGCCCCGCGGCGCCACCGGCCGGCGGATCCGGGGACCGGAGCATGAGCGGGATCCGCGGGTCGGAGCACGGGCAGGATCCGCTGCGCGAGGGGCCGTGTGTACGAGGACGGCACGGCGAAGGAGGATCCCCGCGGGCGCGGGAAGATGATCTCTAGGGGGCGCCTCGCCGAGCGGCGCTCCGGGGGTCAGGCCCTAGAGGCCCGCGGAAGAACCACGGCGGGTCGCGTAACGAGCGCCGTGGAGCCAGATCCGAGGCGGTGCGACGATGCGACGTCACGAGCCATCTCGGCAGAGCGTACGCTAGCTGACGGCCTCGCCCGGGGGTCGAGCCTTGCCGTGCCCCAGCGAGCAGGCCACATCTCGGCCGCCCGTGGCCCCGGCCGGGCTCTCGAGCGCGGGAGCCGGCTTCTCCAGCGCCGGACCTCCGGCTGCGAGACCCACGAGCAGCAGAGCGGGGAGACCCAGCGCCCAACGCCCCGCGTTCCGAGAGATTCCCTGTCCGTGCACGGCTTCTTTTCGGCCGGCCCGCCGCATCGCCCACTCGGGCGTGGACCCGGCCGCGGGACGCCGCTCCGCATGCACCTTCCTCAAGTGCTCCTTCGCCGTCCGCCGATGGACGGTCTGGCGTCGGGCCTCGTGTCTCGGAAGGAAGCCCAGGACCACCAGCAACCCGAGATTCAGAACCAGCAGCTCTATCCACATGTGCGCCTCCGCGATCTCCCTTCCGTGAGGCGTCGTTCCGTCCTCGCCTCTAGCTTCGCTGACTCGAGAGCAGGTCTGCCCTCGTCCTTGGAGAGCCCAACGAGGGTCGGGAGGCGTTTGTTTCAGCTCGGCGGCCGTCTCCTGCGATTCGTGATTGCGGCGACCCGGGAGGGCGCGGAGGGCGCCGGGCCTTCCCTCTCGTCGTGCCTCCTCAGTCGGCCGCGCTCCCGCGCCGCAGCAAGGTGAGCCCCAGACCCCCCGCCAGGCCGGTCAGCAGGCCGATGATCCCCCATTCGAGGCCGGAGCGGTCCCGCTCGATCACGATCTCCTCGGCCGTGGCCATCGGACCGGAACGCCCCGCCGGGCCTTCCCCGGCCGCGGCCGGCTCAGCGGCTCCGGCCGCCGAAGCCGCTGCCTCGAGGACCGTCAGGTCGAGCCGCGCGACCACGTCCCCGTCCGGAGCGACCGCCTCGACCTGATAGGCCCCCGGCCGCACCTCTCCCGGAATCGCCAGCTCCAGGGAGAAGTTCCCCTCCGCATCCGCTCGCACTTTCCGGAACTCGTACTCCCGGAGCGCGCCGACCAGCCGCAGGGCGTAGCTCGTCTCCTCTTCGAAGTGCGAGCCCTGGAGAGGAAGCATCCCTCCCCCGGCGACGGAGGAGACTTCGCTCTCGAGCACCGCCTCATCGTGGACCGCGGCGCCCACCGGTCCAGCCCCCAGCCCCAGCCACAGGAGGATCGCCAGGGCGGCCGGGACTCGACCCGGCGACGGATGCCTCTCCCTGTTGTCCCCGTTCATCGTGACCCGCCTCTCCTGTTCCTCATGAGCCGGCTCTCGTGCCTCGTGACCCGCCCCTCTTCCATCGTCTCCGCTCCTCGATCGCGCCCGCGTCCTCTCGCTCCCACGGCGGGAGCCCGTACGCGGGCTACCCCGCCTACATGCCGATGTGCTGCCGGACCCCGCCGAGCACGCCGAACAGCCAGAGCCCCAGGACCGCGATCCCGAGGACCAGCCCGACCCACCCCACCCAACCGTGGCGGCCCGGTCGATCGTCCCACCCGCGATCCAGGAGCGGCACGGCGGCCAGGAAGGCGAACAGGGCCGCCGGCCCCAGCACCATGCCCCACGCCCCCAGCAGGTTCTCCAGCCCGTACACCCACAGCACCGGCCACATCGGCTTCGTCACCTCGGCGCCCGCCACGGGCGGATAGCCCAGCCCCTCGGGCCACAGGACCGCCAGGGCGCTCACGACCGCCAGGGCCAGCAACCCGACCCCGGCGAGCCGTGTGGCGTGGACGCGGAACAGGCTGGACTCGGAATCGTCCGCGTGGATCCCCAGGTGGCGAATCAGCCAGAAGTGGAGCGCCATTAGCCCCACGAGCAGGATCGGCAGCAGGCTCGTATGGAGGCTGAAGATCCGGGCCAGCAGCGTCGTGCTCCGGGTGAAGCCCTCCGTGAAGAAGGCGCCCAGGAGACCCGTCAGCTCCCCTCCCGCCACGAAGTGCGCCAGCGCTTCGAACCCTTCCTGATCGTAGCGCAGGGCGGAGCCCGTTACGAGGAGCAGGAAGAGAAGGCCGGCCATGCCGACCCCGGCCCACCAGGTGACCTCGCGGGGCCGCCGGTAGGAGCGCCGCCAGAAGACGTAGACGAGGTGGGCCACGACGGTGACCACGACCGCCCCGGCCGACCAGTAATGCAGACTCCTCACCCAATCGCCGAGCGGGGCCCGGGCGATCAGGTAGAGGACGCTGTCGTGCGCGCCCACGGGGCTCGGGTTGTAGAACTGGGCCAGGTAGAGGCCCGTGAGGATGAGCACGACGACGAAGAGCGACGTGAGGCCGCCCAGCATGTACGGAAGGCGGTTGGCCGCCTTCGGGATCCGGTACTCCAGATCCTCCAGAGCGAGCCGTTCCGCGAGCGGGCTCGCCTCGGCCAAGTTGCGGGCCTCGCGCCCACCGTTCCCCTGCTCGCGCGGCTTCATCTCACCCTCCCCCTTTCCCGACGCCCACGCGGTCGGGGCCGAAGCCCCCGCGGTTCCCTCGCCCACGGCCGTGAGTCGAGCGCCGGCCGCCAACGATACGCGGCGGCCGGCGTTCGTGGGAGCCCGTAGAGCGCGAGACTCATCCCGAGTGTCATGGGATGTACCCGTGCTCCATGCTCAGGATGTCGTCCCGTTCCCCGAAGTAGTTGTTGAAGAACATCTGCCACCGGAAGACGAGTGTGAGCTGCACCGACTGATCGCGCTTGCGTCCCACGAGCTCGGCCAGGGTATCATCGAACTGCTCGAAACGGTACTGGAGCCCGACGTCCACCCCCTGCCCGAGGCGGAGAAACGCGTTCGGCACCAGGGCGAACTGGGACGCCCCTCGATCCGTGAACCTCTTGTACGCCCCCGTCATCGCCGCCTGAAACCGCTCGAGCTGGTACGGTCGGCTGAGAAAGCGGAGCGACCCGACGAGAGCCACGGACTCCGCGCGGGCGCGGCCGGCAGGATCCGACAGCGTCACGGGCACCTGTCCGCCGCCGCCGTCGCCGAACGGCAGCTCCTCGCCCGCTCCGTCGAGCCCGAAGTTCCGGATTCCCTGCGCGCGGATCTCCCACGTGTGGATCGGATTCCGCGTGAGGTTCAGGGCGACCCCGCCGAGCACCGAGGTCACCCATTCCTGCTCCGGGGCGTTCACGTTCTGGCTCACCACCTCCACCCCGGCGCGGCGAACGATTCCCTGGTAGCGGATGCTCTCGGGCAGCCGGTAGACGACCGATCCGCTCAGCGTGTTCACGTCGAAGTCGTCCAGTCGCTCGCCCTCCGGGTTCGTCGTGGTCCAGCTCCCCGCCTGCCCCGCCACGACCACCCGGCTTCCGAGCTCGTACAGCTCGGCCCGGAGCACGTTGCCGTAACGGTGGAACTTGGAGCTCGCGGAGTTGGAGAAGGCGTTGTTCACGAAGGAGTACTCGAGGAGATCCTCCTCCCTCAGGACCGGGAACTCCAGCAGGAAGTTCGACAGGCGAGTCCGTCCCAGAACGCCGGCGAAATGCTTCGTGTTGTAAAAGACCTGGACCTGATTGAAGAAGACCTCGCCGAGATCCGACTCCGCATCCGGGAAGAGCAAGCCGATGACCGCCCCGGCCCGGTCGCGCTCGAAGAGCTGCCGGTCCAGCCGCACGAGGAGGAAGGAGTCGGAGAAGTCGTTCACGGCGCTGAGGTCCGTGTCCCCGCTGGCCCCGGAGGTGAACGGAGTCCTCGCGTTCAGGTTGAAGGAGCCGAACCCCGTTCCCGCGAAGGTGAGCCGCGGCACCGACTGCTGTCCCACGAGGGGGCTGGCAACGCCGGCGACCAGCAGGCCCGCGAGCGCCAGCCGCAGCGTGATCGCGGGCCGGCGCCGTCGGCCTCCCTGAGCCCGGTCCTCGGTCCTGCCGCCGGATGGCATGCTCACACACCTCTTCCTCGTCACGAGCTCGCTCCTCGAACCGGGTCGCTGTTTGGGGAGATCGACAGAAAGAGTGCCTACTCGTCCAGGGCCACCTTGGGCCGGTAGCCGTCGTAGTCGGCCATCTCCTCGTAGATGAGCTGTAGGAACATGCCGCCCGGGTACATGCCGTTGTTCGTCGCGCGGCTCGTGTTGTGGTCGTGGAAGCTCCAGTACCCCGGGTTGTAGCCCTCGATGATGAGGTCCACGGTGCGCCCCGCCGGGAGGGGGAGCGTGTTCTCCAGAGTCGGCTCGTGGAGAACGTTGCCGTCCTTGGCCACCACCCAGAACTGATGGCCGTGAAGGTGGAAGTAGTGCTCCAGGGGCCCGGCGTTGATGAACCGTACCCGGATCGTCTCGCCTTTCCGGATGAACAGCGGCTCGGTCATCGGATAGGACTTGCCGTTGATCGCGAAGAAGTTGTGGTTAAGGGCGGCCCCTTGGAACGTCTGATGGCGGCTCGGCAGGTACGGCGGCTCGTAGCCCGCCTCGACGGCGGCGAGAAACGCCTCCCTGTCCTCGAAGACGGCCCGCGTCTTCGCGTCCAGCTTCCCCTTGCGCATGAGCCACATGCGCTCCTTCATCCGCCCGAGCATGAAGTTCATCTCCTCCCGGGCGAAGTTCGTGTCGAAGCTCGAGAGCACGAGCGTATAGTCCCACGTGTAGCCGAACTCCTCCTTGATCGGGTCCACCTCGGGCTCGACGATCAGAGCCCCGTGCATGGCGTGCAGCATGTGGAGCCGGGTCCCGTAGTGGCAGTGGTACCAGCGGGTGCCGGCCGGCAGGGCCTGAAAGCGGTACTCGAAGGTCTTCCCGGGCATCACGGGCTCCTGGGTCACGAACGGAACCCCGTCGTTCTCGTACTGCACGTCCATCCCGTGCCAGTGGATCGTATGAAGCAGCTCCGTCTCGTTGGTGAAGTTCACCTTCACCCACTCGCCCTCCTGCAGCCGGAGCTCGGGGCCGGGGACCTCTCCGTTGAAGGCGAGGGCGTGAAAGGAAACGCCCGGGAGCAGCTCGTGTCGGGTGATGCGGACGTCGAGGTCGATCTCCCGGTACTCGACGGCGCCATCCGGCGGCGGGGGCCGGACGGGGGTGCGAGTTCGCCACCAGCCCGGCGGGCGATCGGGCCACGCCCGCACTCCTCCACCGGTCGCAGAGGTCTTCCCACCGGCCTCCTGGGCCAGGCTGTCCACCTCGGCTCCCAGCGAGCGCGGCCTCGCCGCCTCGCCGCCCAGCAGGGCGGCTCCCGCCACCCCCAGAGCTCCACGGCGCAGGAAGTGGCGGCGATCCAGCGAGGGCTGGTCCTGTGGGGTAATGCGTTCCCTGCCCTGCCCGCCGATCTCGACCCCGTTCTTCTTCTCTGTCATTCGGCATACCGTGAGCTGGAGTCGCCCCCCTGGCCGGTCACCACCGCCGGCCCGCGAACCAAGCCCACGCGGACACGGGAGCCACGGCCCCGCGGCGTGCGGCTCGGCCATAATTGTTCAGATTGCATCAGAGGGCGTGAAAGGGAGCTGAAGGAAAGATTAAGAAACGTTAACGATAATCCTTTTCGCTCCTCCTGCCGCACGACCCGGCGGAAAGACCGGAGTCCGGGAGTGGGCCGCCGACACCGACCCCCCACCGGGCCATGCGACGATCCGGCTTACGACGCGCCGCCTCCCATCGAGCACGGCACCTGGCCCGCCATGCCCGCTCCACCTCCCATGGGTCCTTCGGGGCCACTCATCATCCCCATCATGCCGTGCATGAACTGCATGCCGGCCCGGAGCTTCTTCGCCTGCTCCGGGGTGAGCAGATCCCGGGCCTCTTGCCCGCCGCGCACCGTCGCCATCTGAAGGGCGACCTGCTCGTTCGCCAGACGGCGGAGGAGCGACTCGTAGGCGGGGAGATCCACCCGAGCTTCCCGAGGCTGCCTCTGCCCGGCCAGATCCTGCTCGAGCGACCGGATCGCCTCTGCGTGTTTCTTCTGAGTTGCGGCCAACCGATCCCGCAGCGCCTCCAGCTTCTTCACCTGCGCGTCGGTGAGCTCCAGGGTCTCCCTCTGCCCCAGGATCAGCCCGGGACCCGGCCCGGCCGCCATGGCGGCCATCATGCCGCCGGACCCACCCATCGATCCCGCGTGCCTCCTCATCATCATCTGGTGCATCCCCTGCATCCCCTGCATCCCCTGCCCCATCATGCCGCCCATCCCCCGGTCTCCGGCCTGTTGATCCGTCCCGTGCTGATGGCGGGCCTGCGCCGTGCCCGCCACGGGCATGGCCAGCGCTCCGGAGACGAAGAGGGCAAGAATCTTTCGGCTGTTCATCGTGCGCTCCGTTGTCAGGGTGATTCCGTGTCGGTTCGCCGCGCCGGACGAGCTCCCGTAACCGAGCTCGCTCCGCACGCCTGCTCCACGCTTCGTCTGCAGGTTACGTCCGTCCACCTGAAACGAGCGTGAGGCGCGGCTTAAGAGATCTTCATGCTCCGGGCGGCGTGGCCCACGGGTGCCCCCGGAGCGGGGCCACAAAGCATCCCGGCTCTCCTTCTCGGCCTCGGCTCGACGGAGGGGCGGGCCGGCCCTTGCCGAGCGCCTGCCGCGGGCCCTACTTGGTCGTGGCCGTTTTCCTCCGCACGCAGAAGGCAACGCCGATGAAGATCCTGGTGGTCGAGGACAACCGGAAGGTCGCCAGCTTCGTGGAGAAGGGCCTCCGCGAAGAAGGCTACGCCGTGGACGTGGCGTACGATGGGGTGGACGGCACCACGAAGGTCCACGTCTACGACTACGATCTGCTCATCCTGGACATCATGCTCCCCGGCAAGAGCGGCTACGAGATGGTGCGCGACCTGCGCAGCGAGGAGATCGGCGTGCCGATCTTGCTGCTTACGGCCCGGGATTCCACCGAGGACGTCGTCCGGGGGCTCGACCTCGGAGCGGACGATTATCTGACGAAGCCGTTCAGCTTCGACGAGCTGCTGGCCCGGGTGCGGGCCCTGCTGCGGCGGGGAGGAGCCGCCCGAACGGAGCTGCTGATCTACGCGGACCTGGAGGTGGACCGGATCCGACACGTGGCCGCCCGGGGAGGGGAGAAGCTCAACCTGACCCCGAAGGAGTTCCAGCTCCTGGAGTACCTCCTGCTGCGCCCCGAGGAGATCGTGCGGCGCACGGAGCTGTTGGAGAAGGTCTGGGACCTTCACTTCGATCCGATGAGCAACGTGGTGGACGTGCACGTGGCGAACCTCCGCCAGAAGCTGAGAAAGGGGGGCCGGCCCCCGCTCATCCACACGCTGCGCGGGGTGGGCTACATGCTGAGGCGCGAGCCGCCCGAGTGACGGTCGGGGGTGCACGGCGATGAATGGACAACCGCTGATGGGCGACCGCTGATTGACGACCTCCTTCCGATTCCAGCTCGCTGCCCGCTTCGCGGCCACCATGACGCTCGCCGTCCTCATCCTGGCGGTGGCTGGCTACCTCATCCTTCGCGAGGCGCTCGATGAACAGATCGACGCGAGCCTCCTGAACGTCGCCTCCATCCAGGCCGGCTCGGTGACCGACGACCCTTCCGGCCAGATGCACTTTCACGAGTGGGACCTCTCTCCGGAGGAGGCCGCCTCCCTGGAGGATCTCAACCGGTACGCCCAGATCTGGAACGAGTCCGGCGAGAGCCTCCTCCGCTCCCAGTTCCTGTCCCGCGACCTTCCGCTGGACACGGAAGCGCTGGCGGCAGCGGCGGCCGGCGATCTCATCTGGTCGGAGGGGCGGATGGAAGGGACGACGATTCGTTCCGTCTACTACCCGCTCGGGCGGCTCGGCGCCAGCCACACACGTCACGTCCTCCAGGTGGCCGCTCCGTTGGAAGCCCGCAACCGGACGCTGCGGACGGCGGCGTTCTTCCTGGCGGGGATGATCCTCCTCGTCTCGGGCGGCACGTTCGCCGGGAGCTGGTGGCTGGCGGGCAACGCCGTGAGGCCGGTTCACGAGGTGATCGACCAGGCGGAAGAGATCGGGGCGGGGACCCTGGGGAGGCGGATCGTCGCCCATGCCGACTCCCGCGAGTACCGGCGCCTCGTCGAGGTCCTCAACACGATGCTCGCCCGGATCGACGCGCTCTTCGAGGCTCAGCGGCGCTTTATCGGGGATGCGAGCCACGAGCTCCGCTCGCCGCTGACCGCGCTTCGGGGCGAGCTGGAGCTGGCGCTGCGGCGGGAGCGAAACCCGGAGGAGTACCGCCGGGTGATCGGTAGCGCGCTGGAGGAGACGGAGCGCCTCACGAACCTCTCCGAGAATCTGCTCACGCTCGCGCGCTCGGACGCCGGCGTGATCGAGCCCCGCTGCCGGGAGGTCGACCTGGTGTCGGTCGTCGAGTCCACGGTCGGCCGCCTCAGGGGCCGGGCCGAGGAGCGGGGCGTCCGGCTCGAGGTCGCCGCCCCGGCCTCCCTCCGGGAGTTCTGCGATCCCGACCTCATTGGCCGGGCCGTGTGGAACCTCACCGACAACGCGATCAAGTTCACCACGCCCGGCGGGCACGTGGTCGTATCCCTCGCCCGCGGAAACGGCGGCGCCTCGCTCGAGGTGGCCGACACGGGGCCCGGAATCCGGGAGGGGGACCTGGAGAGGGTCTTCGACCGCTTCTATCAGGGGGCCGCGGCCCGCACTCCCTCGGGCGGGTCGGGCCTGGGGCTCTCGATCGTGCGAGCGATCGCCGAGGCGCACGGCGGCCGGGTGAGCGCCGAGAACCGGGCGGAGGGAGGCGCCCGGTTCCGCATCCGGCTGCCCGGCGTCCGAAGTTGACCGGGCTCGCCCTTCACCCACCGGGCGCCATCACCGCACCGGGTGGACGGGCTTCCTTAACGAACCTTCACCTCCATTTCCCGTCCGCTTAACCCGGCGAGGGGTATCCTCGGAGGACTCGTTAACGCCGGGCGACGGTCGGAGAACCGTCCCGGCTCGCAGATGCGGGGAGGGATGATGAGCGAGATCCAGACACCGCTTGGCCGGACGGCAGCGGCTTCCGTGCATTCTGACGGGGCTGTTCCCTCCGGCCCCGGAGACGGTGCGGGCCCCTCCCTGCGACTGCCCCTGCCGCGGCTCCAGCTCGAGGCGGAGGCGGAGCGGGTCGAAACGTGGCTCCGGCGGCAGCCGGGCGTGCGGGAAGCGCACGTGAACCTCGCCGCCCAAACCGCCCACGTCCTCCTGGCCCCCGAGCACGAGCGGATCGGCGGGCTGGTCCAGGGATTGGCCGATCTCGGCTACCAGGTCGGGAGAGAAAGGATGGAGCTCCGGATCACCGGGATGCACTGCGCGAGCTGCGTGCCGGGGATCGAAGACGCGCTCCGCGAGGTCCCCGGCGTGCTCGGCGCGGAGGTGAGCCTGGGGACGGAGTCGGCGTGGGTGGACTACGTGCCCGCCCTGGCCGACGTGGAGGCGATCGCGGCGGAGATCCGGGCTCGGGGGTACGAAGTCGGCGAGCCCGGCACTCCGACGCCCGATCGGGAGGTTGAGGACAGGGCCCGCGAGTATCGGCGGCTCCTACACAAGTTCCGCTTCGGGCTCGCGGCGTCGGTGCCCGTCCTCGTGACAGCCTATCCCTCCTGGGTGCCGGGGCTGCGATCCCTGGACCCCTCGGGCATCCGTCTCCTCTGGGCGCTGGACGGACTGCTCGCCCTGGCCGTCCTCTTCTATTCCGGCCGTCAGTTCTTCACCGGCGGATGGGCGGCCCTGAGGCACCGCAGCGCCGACATGAACACCCTCATCGCCCTCGGCACGGGCGCCGCGTGGGTCTACTCGACGGTCGCCGTTCTTTTCCCGCAGCTCTTCCCGCCCGGCACGGCCGAGCCGTTCTACGACGTGGCGGCGGTGGTGATCACGCTCGTCGTCCTCGGCCAGGCGCTCGAGGTGAGAGCGAGGGGCCGCACCTCCGAGGCGATCCGCAAGCTCCTGGACCTGCAGGCCAAGACGGCGCGCGTCCTGCGCGACGGCCGGGAGGTGGACGTCCCCGTGGAGGAGGTGCTCGTCGGCGACCTGGTCGTCGTTCGACCGGGGGAGAAGGTCCCTGTGGACGGGGTCATCACGGACGGCAGGAGCGCCGTGGACGAGTCGATGGTCACCGGCGAGAGCCTCCCCGTGGAGAAGGGGCCCGGCGACGAGGTGATCGGGGCCACGCTGAACAAGACCGGGGCGTTTCGGTTCGAGGCCCGCAAGGTGGGCAAGGAGACGGCGCTCGCCCAGATCGTCGAGATGGTGCGCGAAGCACAGGGCTCGAAGCCTCCGATCGCCCGCACGGTGGACACGGTCTCCAGCTACTTCGTCCCCGCCGTGATGATCGTGGCCGTGCTGGCCTTCGGCGCCTGGTACACGTTCGGGCCCTTGCCCGCGCTGACGTACGCGACGGTGGCCGCCGTCACGGTGCTCATCATCGCCTGCCCGTGTGCCCTGGGACTGGCCACGCCGATGTCGCTCATGGTCGGCGTGGGGAAGGCCGCGGAGCACGGGGTGCTGATCCGAAACGGCGATGCCCTTCAGACGGCGAGAGCGCTGGACGCGATCGTGCTCGACAAGACCGGCACGATCACCAAGGGTGCCCCGGAGCTCACGGACGTGGTGACGGCGCCGGAGTTCGACGAGAGGTACGTGCTCCGGCTGGCCGCCTCGGCGGAGCGCGGGTCCGAGCACCCCCTGGGCGAGGCGATCGTCGAACGCGCCCGCGAGCGGGGCTTGGATCTCGACGAGCCGGAGGCGTTCGAGGCGATCGCCGGACACGGCATCGTCGCCACCGTGGGCGACCGCCACGTGCTTCTCGGGAACCGCAAGCTCCTCCGGGACCGCCGGATCGATCCCGGGCCACTCGAGAGGATCGCCGCCCGTCTGTCGACGGAGGGGAAGACCCCCATGTACGTCGCCGTGAACCGCCGGCCGGCGGGGTTGATGGCCGTGGCGGACCGCGTGAAGGAGGACTCGGTCGCCGCCGTGCGGCGGCTCCACGAGCTGGGCCTCGAGGTGGTCATGCTGACCGGCGACAACGAGCGCACCGCCCGCGCGATCGCCGGCCAGGTGGGGATCGACCGAGTCTTCGCGGAGGTGCTCCCCGAGGAGAAGGCCGAGCAGGTGGCCCGGCTTCAGGCCGAGGGAAAGCGGGTCGCCATGGTCGGCGACGGGATCAACGACGCTCCCGCCCTGGCGCAGGCCGACGTGGGGATCGCGATCGGCACGGGGACGGACGTGGCGATCGAGGCGGCCGACGTGACGCTGGTCGGAGGCTCGCTGCACGGCGTGGCCCTCGCCATCGACGTCTCCCGGCGAACGTTCCGCAACGTGAAGCAGAACCTCTTCGGGGCGTTCTTCTACAACTCGCTCGGCGTCCCCGTGGCCGCGGGGGCGCTGTACCCGCTCCTCGGCATTCTGCTCTCTCCGATCATCGCGGGGGCGGCGATGGCGTTCAGCTCCGTCACCGTGGTAACGAACGCGAACCGGCTGCGGCTCTACGAGCCGGGAGGTTGAGATGCCCATCGACGTGATCCTCGTCGACCTGGCCGCGCTGTTCACCGTGGCCTGGATCGTCTGGTTCTTCTGGCTCTCGGAGGGCCGGGGCACGTTGGCCGCGGTCGGTGAGGGCGGCGTCCAGGAGGCGTTCGTCCGGGTCAAAGGGGGCTATGATCCGGATTTGATCGTCCTGGAGGCGGGACGCCCGGCCCGGCTCCACTTCACCCGGCAGGAGACGGCCGCCTGCAGCGAACGGGTCCTCTTTCCCGACCTGGGCATCTCCCGTTCCCTGCCGGCCGGTGAGACGGTGACGGTGGAGATCGGCCCGCAGCCCCCCGGCGAGTACCCGTTCGCCTGCCAGATGGGGATGCTGCGGGGCCGGCTCGTGATGACCGATGAAAGCCCGGCGCGGTGAGTCCGAGGGCCGGGACGTCCGGCTCGGCACGCCGCGGGCGACCCACGGGGCAGCCACCCATGCGAAGGGGGAGACCCACCCGGCGTTCACTCTCGTGCTCGCCGGCGGCGGGGCCCGGGGCTTCGCCCACGTCGGTGTCCTCAGAGCCCTGACCTCTGGGGGGCTACGGCCCTCGGCCCTGGTCGGCGTGTCCATGGGCGCCGTGGTCGCCGCCACGTACGCGCTGAACCCGAACTGGTACGAGGCTCTCCTCTCGGCGAACACGGCGAGCCTGCCGGGTCCCAGACTCTCGACCTCCTCCACGGACGGGTCGGGACCGCTGCGCGGCCTCCGCAGAACCGGGCGAGTCGCCGAGACGCTGTGGCGGATGACACGAGGATGGGGGGTACCGCCCGATCGTGTCGCGCCCAGCCTACGCCTCCTCCGATCGCTCACTCGGGGACGGGGGCTCCGAGGCGGTCTCGTGCCCGTGGCGGTGTGCGCCACGGACCTGCGGACCGGCAAGCGCGTCGTGCTGAGCGCCGGCAACGCGGCGGAATCCGTGTACGCGAGCTCCGCTCTGGCCGGCGTACTTCCCCCCCTCGAGAAGGACGACAGGCTGCTCGTCGACGGCGCGTATGCGGATCTGGCGCCGATCGACGTCGCCCGAGCGTTCGGCCACCCCCTGGTCATCGCCGTGGATCCGGGACAGCAACAGTTCGACGGGCCGCTGCAAAACGGTCTGCAGGCCCTGGTCCGGGCTCTCGAGATCTGCCACACGCACCACGCCCAGCTGCGCTTCGCCCAGGCGGATCTCGTTCTGCGACCCGCGTTTCGGGGTACCGTCGATCTGCTGGAGTTCGAGGCACGGCGGGAATGTGTGGCGGCGGGAATCCGGACGGTGCGCCAGCACCGGCACCGGTTGCGGGGCCTGATGGCCCACCTCGAGGATCGCTCCGAAGACGCACAACGGAAGAAAAGCCGCCCTTCCCCTTAAGAAAGCTTCACGGTCAGTTCACGACCTCCTAACCGGTCTCCCGCTACGCTCGGTGCGTGCCCGGGCATCTGTGCGCGACCGCACGTCGCGGAAGCCCGGGAAGCGACCGGGGCGATGCCGCACGTCGCTCGGTGTCCCTCCGTCGACGCTGAAGGAGGTCGGATGAAGCGGGCGAGAGATGTGCTGTGGGCGCCCATCCTGATTCTGTCGCTCACATCGGGGGCAGCCGCGCAGACATCTCCCTGCCTGATCTGCCGGCCGAAGATCCTTCTCGAACCCGCCGTGTTCGGACGCAACCTGGAAGCCGACGCCGGTGACCTCGACTTTCTGGCGCGAATCCACGTGATGGCTGCGACAGGCCTCCGTGGTCTGGGGATTTCGATGGCTACCCAGTGGGTCGTGCCGCACGGGAACGAGCCGGCCATCATGCTGCACGCCACATACACCGTCCTGAAGCGGCCGCTAGGCGTCAGACCGTTCCTGGGAGTGATGAACACGACGCTCCGCCGGGAGCGGGTCTGGAAGCCGATGACCGCCCTGTACGTTACGGTGCCTTCGAAGCTGCCGGGGGTGAGGATCTACACATTGGGAACCCTGCTGCTCGCCGACGATGTCATTCCCTCGCTGGCGGTCGGCTTGAGTCTGCCCTTCGGCCCGGTCCTGCCGAAACCTCGCCGCGCCGCTCGCAACAGCCCGCTCGTGACCGGGTCGTACGGCGTACCAACAGGGAACCGACACCGCTGTGGCCGCACGGAGCTCAGGCAGGAGGAGTTCTTGCAGGCGATGAGGACGTTGCGCGAGTCGCGAGGAGGAGTGCCATGAACGGCAAACAGGTCAAGATGGCGGGGCTCGGCCTCTCCCTGGCCCTGGCCGCCGTCGCCGTCTGGGGGCTGGCAGCCCGGCCGGGCCGGGCCGCAGGCCCCGAGCTCACTCTGTACAAGTCCGCGGGCTGTGTGTGCTGCAACGGCTGGAAGAAGCACATGGAGGCGGCGGGCTTCCGGGTGCAGACGGTGGCCACCGAGCGGGTGCACATCGTGAAGACCGACAAAGGTGTCCCGTTGCAGATGCAATCCTGTCACACGGCGATCGTCGAGGGGCACGTCGTCGAGGGCCACGTGCCCGCGGAGGCCGTGCGCCGCATGCTCCGGGAACCCGATGGCCCGTACGGCCTGGCCGCGCCCGGCATGCCCTCGGGGGCGCCGGGAATGAGCGGTCTCCCCGAGCCGTACCGGGTCATCGCCTTCGAGCCGGGAGGGCCGGGCAGGGTGTACGCGTCGTACACCGGCACCCGGGAGCACCTGTCACGGTAGGGGCAGAGTCCGGCCGCCGCGCTCCGAACGGCCCGGGAGGGACGGTGCCGGCCGGCCACCAGGCATCGAGCGAGCGCCCCGGTCGGCCACGCCTCCGCCGTCGGGGGCACGGCGGTCAACCGCGAACCGACGGGGCCCTGACGGCCCGCTGCCAGGTGATGTGCTCGTACACCCCGCTCCAGAAGGCGCCGAACGCGACGGCGAAGAGGAGCTCTTCGAGCGGGAAGCCGAAGAGCCGGACGCCCGTGAGCGCCTCCAGGTTCCAGACCCGCTCGATGTAGCCGGGGGCCGTCACCTCCAGCCCGGCCAGGAAGAGCACGTAGTAAAGAAGGAAGATCCCGCCGCCCGCGAGGGTCTTCGTCCTCAGATCGGGCCGGCAGAGGACGGCCGCCCACGCTCCGAGGGCCATCGCCACGATCCCCGGGTAGATCGGATTCCAGGGGAGGAAGTACAGGACCGGAAAGATGAGAAACGGCGCCGCCAGAGCCCATCGATGCCATCGGTGGCGAGGATGATGCTTCTCTGCGGCGGACACCTGCACGGACCGGCGACGGGTGAGGACGTTGTACAGGACGGCCCCCACGCCGCCGATTCCGAAGCAGAAGATGAGGCTCTCGATGTCGAACCCCGTCCTGCGCGCCAGATCGAACAGGCTCGGGGGAGACCAGTACTCCGGCACGAACAGCGGCTCCGTGAGACCGAACGGCGCCGTGAAGAGGCTCGCCCACCGCATCGCGCGCCGGTGCTGCGGGAAGCGCCAGTAGAGCAGCGCCCAGGGAAGGAGAAAGGCGCTGGCCCAGAAGAGCCATACGTGCGACTCATGGATCATCGCGGTGTCATCTCCTGGAGTGGCCGGGCCGCGGGCGGAGCGGAGGCATCGCCGCCGGGCGAGCCGACGACGCCCGCCGTCGCTGGCACCGCGGGCGTTCGAAGAACTCGACAACCTAGGACAAGGTGCGAGGATCCGCCTGAGAGCACCGTGAAGCGAGGGTGAGGGATCCTTCACGTTTCATCGCCCGGGCTCGTCCCCCGCTCGCGGCGACTACGGACAAGAGGTTCCGGTGGCGTTGAGCCGATCCGAGATCCAGCAGCTTTACCGGCAGCGCGCCAAGCGGTACGACCTGACCGCGAACCTGTACTACCTGGGCGGCTTCCGGGAGTGGCACTACCGGAAGGTGGCGGTCGGCGCCCTCGACCCCCGCCCGGGAGACACGGTGGTGGAGATCGGCTGCGGTACGGGTCTGAACTTCGGACTGCTCAGAAAACGAGTGACGGCGGAGGGTCGGATCATCGGGGTGGACCTGACCGACGCGATGCTGGAGCGCGCCCGGGCCCGCCTGCGCCGGCACGGGTGGGAGAACGTGAAGCTCGTCCACTCCGACGCGGGCTCGTACGCCTTCCCTGCTCGCGTCAACGGCATCCTCTCCACCTTCGCCCTCGGCCTCGTTCCGGAGTACGAGGAGGTGATCCGGCGCGGAGCGGCGGCGTTGGCGCCCGCGGGCCGCTGGGTCGTGGCGGACCTCAAGATGCCCGAGGGGCTCGCCCGGCACCTCGCACCCCTGTTCCTTCCCGCGGCGCGGCCGTTCGGGGTCACCCTGGATCTGGCGGAGCGGCGGCCGTGGGAGGTGATGGTCCGCCACCTCTGGCAGGTCCGTATGCGCGAGTACTACCTGGGGTACGTCTACGTGTGCGTGGGAGAGCGGTCGGCGTAGGATCCGGGTCGCGGCCGTTTCACACACCCTCCGTCACGACTGGCGGATCGGTCCCGGCGGCGGCTTCGCCCGCCCCGTTGTTCCGGGAACGAGGCGGCCGTATCCTTCCCCTCGAGCTTTCGCTCAGCGACCCCGAGGCTTCCGGCGCGGCGCCGGTCTCCGCCCCGGGGGTTCACACGAGCCGGACACTCATCGCCCCGTCGCCGGGCGAGCTGTCCCCCGAATCCCCTCAGCCGAGAGAGGTACAGACGATGCACACCCTTCGCACCAGCCTGACCGCAACGTGCCTCCTCCTCCTCGCCCTCCCCCTCGGCGGGCAGGAGAAGAAGGAGGAGAAAGGGCACGAGATGGGCGGCCACGAGATGGCCGGGGCCGACATGGCCGCCATGATGGAGGCCTATCACAAGGCCGGCATGCCCGGCGAGCCGCACGCGGCCCTGGCGGCGATGGCCGGGCACTGGACGGCGAGCGTCAAGATCTGGATGGATCCCGACGGCGAGCCGATGGTCTCCGAGGCCACTCTCCAGAGCGAGATGGTGATGGACGGCCGCTTCCTGCACGACGACGTGAAGAGCGAGTTCATGGGCCAGCCGTTCCGCGGCGCCGGCCTGCTGGGGTACGACAACACGAGCGGCCGGTACCAGGCGATCTGGGTCGACAACCACAGCACGACCCTGTACTCCTACTCCGGCACGATGGAGGGGAACACCCTCACGATGACCGGGAAGTACAAGGACCCCGTGACCGGCGATTGGGTGACCTCGCGCAGCGTTCGGACGCTGGTCTCGCCCGACGAGATGGTGGATACGGGCTACGAAGTGCGAGACGGCGTCGAGCGGAAGACCATGGAGATCGTCTACAAGCGGCAGAAGTAGGCCGGGGCCAGACGCGGCGGGGGGTCCGCGCCGGAGCGGCGGGCTCCCCGCGCAGCCCTATCGGCGCGGTCCGAGCGGCGGAGCGCGCGGATCCGCCAGGTCGGGCGCGGCCTCGCTACGCCTCGCGCACGTACCTCCCCTCGAACGCCAGGCTCCACGTTTCTCCGTCGGGGGAGGTCTCCATCCGGGTCACCATCCGCCCCTCGACGGACAGGTCGCTCGTCACCCGGGCGTGTCCCCGCGGGCCGCGGCTCCGCAGGGTAAGGAGACCCTCCTCGAACGTCCCCTTGAAAAGCTCGGGCGGCGACCCCGTGCAGTCGAACCAGTGCTGCACGTAGCACTCCTCGGACGGGTCGTACGTGTACACGCCGTGCCCTTCGAAGGTGACCTGGCCGTCCCGCTCCTGCCGGTAGTCGGCAACGACGGCGAAGCCGCCGAGCGCCACGCGGGCCACGCTCCGCCCTGTGGCCCGGACCCCCTCCGGAGCCCAGGACGAGGGTGGCATCTCCTCGTCTCCCACCCACGTTCCCGCCAGACGCTCCAGCGTGCGGTGGGCCTCTGTAGGCTGCGGCATCTCCATCGCGCTTCTCCTCTCCGGTTCGGTCAGGCCGACACTCTCCCGACCTCGACTCCTTCAGCCTCAGCCTCCCACCG
>JBHHYJ010000033.1:0-29963 GCA_046757485.1 Gemmatimonadota bacterium | reverse complement strand
CGCCGGGCCCGTCTCCGGTGTGACCTCTTCGCCCGACGGAGCCGGCTCCTCCTCGGCCACCGGCTCCACCACCCACGGCTCCGCTTCGGCCTCCGGCTCCGGTTCGGCCTCCTCCTCGGCCTCCGGCTCCTCCTCGATCTCGTCCGCCGGCTCCTCTGCCGCGACGGGACGGATCCCGGCCATCTCCTCGGCCGCCGGCTCCACCACCCATGGCTCCTCCTCGGGCGCGAGCTCCTCCTCGAGCGGCGCCGACTCCGAGGTGACCCCGGCCCGTTCCGACTCCGAGGTGACCCCCACCGCCGCGTCCAGCTCCGCCTCCAGGAGCGCGATCGTTCCTCCCCCGCCCTCCCGACGCTCCTCCAGAGCCTCGGTCATCTCCGCCTCGAGCTCGCCGACGGCGACCGCCGCTTCGTACTCCGCGGCCACCGCCGGTCCCCGATCCTTGAACCGCTGAATCGCGGCGATCGGCCTCTCCAGCGCCTCCGCGCCCCGCCCGCCGGATTCCGCCTGATGCTTCAGGCGGAGAAGGAGATCCAGCGCCTCTGCACTCCGGTCGTTGGCCACCAGGGCACCCGCGAACCGAAGGGCGGAGTTCAGATCGCCGGTGCGCTCCACGTAGTCGGCCAGCGACGTATACGCCTGATCCTGGCGCCCTCGAGTCAGGAGCTCGGTGGCGTACCGCAGGTAGTTGACCCGCGCCTCCGCCAGGAGGCCGGTTTCGAGCTGGAGCTCCCCGAGACGCTGATAGCCGGAGATTCGGCTCGGCTGGATCCGCAGGATCTTGTTGCACAGAGCGATGGCGCTCGTGTGGAGGTCGTGCTCCGCGTACCGGGCGATCGCCTGCTCGTAGCAGCTCACCGCGGTCTCCACCTCGCCGAGGCGCAGGTGAATGTCGCCGATGCGGTTGTAGAGGCTGAAGTCCGTGGCCACGGTCGAGCTCCGCTCGGTGGCGCGAAGAGCCCGCGTGTAAAGCTCGATCGCCAGGGGCCAGTTCTGCCGCTGCTCCTCCCGGCGAGCCCGATTCTTCAGCTTGTTGATGTCAGCCATGGGACGTGAGCCTCAGCGCCGTGCGGGCGAGAGTGGCTCTACTCAGTCCGCCGGAGCGGTGGCCACGAGCTCTCCGACCTGCACGGCCGAGGTCACCGTGCCCGAGCTCGACGAGGTGGTGAGAAACCGGAGCGAAAAGCTCGGGAGCCGGCTCTCCAGGGCGGCGCCCAGAGCCAGATAGGCGTCGATCGCGGCGCGCTCCTCGCCGAGAGCCACCGCGTAGGTGAGCTTGCGTTGGAGGAGGTCGACTTTCTCCGGCTCGAACTGGAGCAGCTGGTCGAGCACCGGCAGGGCCTGTCGGAGCTTCTCCTCTCCCTCGAGGCCGTTGAGAATCTCCTGGAGATGGACGGCGAGCTCGGCCACGTCCGGCTCGGTCACCGTTCCTTCGATCAGCGATCCCGTCCCGCGGGCCTCCCCGTCCAGGACCGGGTCCACCGAGCGGGGCCCGGTCGTCTCCGGCCCAGCGGTCCCGTGAGCGTCCGCCCCCTCCTCTCGACCCTCGGCCTCGGCCTCCTCCGGATCCAGCTCGAGAAGCCTGTGCCGAATCTCCGACACGTCTTCCCCGCGCTCGCTGCGGCGTCGATAGACGAGCCGCAGCTGCTCGAGGGCGGGCTCGGACCGCCCCGCGACGAGGTAGCGATCCGCCAGCGCCAGGCGGATCTCTTCATCCTCGGACGCATCCACGAACTCCTGGAGAGCCTCCAGAGCCTGGTCGAGGGCCCCCTCACGCTCCATGCGGTTCGCGTACTCGATGTAGCTCTCCCGCGCCTCGGCCCGGAGGCCGGCCTTCACCTGCAGCCTCCCCGCCCGGTGCAGCGCCTCGGTGCAGGCGGGCGCGTTGCGCAAGATTTTCTTGCAGAGTGCTATGGCGTTCGCGTACAGATGGTGCTCCTCGTGCCGGTCGACGGCTTGCTGGAAGGCGGCGATCGCCGCTCGGGGCTCCCCGGCTCGCAGGTACAGATCGCCGAGCCGATTGTACAGGTCGAAGTCTCCGACGCCCAGCTCCTCCTCCTGTGATTCCAACGCCTTACGGTAGGTCTGGATCGCTTCTCGGAGCTCTCCGCACTGTTCCTGGCGCCGGGCCTCCCGGAGCAACGACCTGAGCTTGCGCATCGCGAAACCGCCGTAACTTGATTGCTCTTCGGTGCTTTCAGAGTACTCGAGGGTAGTCCTGAGGGAGCAAGAAGGCGGCCATCAGCACGACCGCACCGGTGGCGGGCTCAGCGGCCCTTCTGGGCTTGCTGGTCGTAGTCGAAACGGATCTCCGGCGCGTCCGTCAGGTTCACCATCACCTGGAACTGGAAGTTGCCGTTCGGAGAGCGGGAGAAGTTGAAGAAAGCCTGCCAGCGGTGGAGCTGGCGCTCGAACGTGATCAGGTTGAGGGCGAACTCGCCCTCCTTCACGTCGTAGTTTGTGCTCCACTGCATGCGCCAGTTCGGGGTCGGACGGAACCGCAGGCGCCCGCCGAGAGACTGGCGCTCCTGGCCGAACTCCTCGGCTCGGGTTCGGCTCACCGAGTAGGTGACCGCCAGGTTCCACGGACCCGTGCCGGCGTCGAGCGGCCCGTCGAGAAACGGATCCCGGCCGAAGTCGGAGAGCCGGTAGCGGGAACCGATGCGCTGGCGGCCGAAGACGGGTTGCTGTCGTGACCGTCCCGGCTGATCGAGGCCGAAGATGCCGGCCAGTCCCGTCTGCGAGTTCAGCGAGAACTGCCCGGTGATCTCGGAGAGGAACGGGCTGAAGTCCCTCTCCTCCCCCGTCCCCTTGAAGAGATCCAGCGCCATGTTGAAGGAGAAGTTCCGCAACAGATCCGACGTGAAGCTGTGGCTCCACCGGTCCGTGATCAGGGTCGGCTCGTTCTCCCGCGTGAAATCGAACACGAGCGCCGAGCTGTTGATCGAAAGGAGGGTGACCTTGCGCTCCTGCTGGAGGCGGCGCGAGCCGGCCAGCCCACCGGCCGCCTGCGGGAGCCCGGGCGCCCGCTGAACGGCGCCTCCGGGCGCTCCGGCCCCGGGTGGAGCAGGCCGTTGCCCCGGGGCGACGGCCGCTTCCTGCCGGGCGACGCCCTCCGCCACCTCTCCCTCCGGAACGGCTGCCGCCTCTCGCCCCGCGGCTTCGGCCTGACCCGGCGCCGGCTCCTCCGCCGGTTTCGCGCCTTCCGCCTCTCCCGGAGGCCGCCCGGCCGGCTCGCCACCTCCCGCCGGTGCCCGTACCTCCGCCGTATCCCGGGCGCGCTCGGCGGCCGCACGCCGCAGGCGCTCGGCCTTCTCCGGCCTCAGCTTCGCCTCGAGCGTCTGGCGCACGGTGACGGAAAGCATGTTCCGCTCCGCCGAGCTCCCGGCCGGGAAGCCGGGAATCATACGGAGGGAATCCGGCACCGTCGCTTCCGGTGAGTACGCGTAGCTGAAGTTCGGGGAGACCTTGTGCCGGATGCGAGAGAACGGCCCGAAACCGGGCAGAAAGGCGTACAGATCCGTGGAGAGGGTGGCCCCGAGGTTCATGCGCGTCGGCGTGCTGATGTACTTGCCTCCGGTGTCGGGCGACTTGAAGAGCGCCCCATCCAGCTGGAGGCTGGGACGCAGCGTCGTGCTCCCCATCAGATCCACCTGGTAGTTCGAGGAGCTCCGCCAGTTCAGCGTCGAGCGGCTGAACGGCGCCGGGGGCTCGGCGACCGAGTCGAACGGAATCGTGCGGACGTCCCGGAAGTCGGCCGAGGAGGTGAGGTTGAACCTCCCGATCCTCAGGCGCTGGTTCGCCCCCGCCGTCGTCGTGGTCGTGTTGTCGCGGACCGCGAACCGTTGTTCCTGCCGCTTGAAGTTGAACGCTCCGCTCAGCGTCATGTTGTTGAACGGCCCGGCGCGCGTCCGCGGGGCGCGAAACAGGGTGACGGGAGAGAAGGACATGCCCAGCGAGGGCAGCTCCAGGGTGGTCGTTCCCGCCTGCTCCCCCAGAAACTGCTGCCGCCGGGCGCTCGCCTGGAGGGAGGCGAAGTCGAAGCGGTGGTTGAACCCGACGTTCGTGTTGATCGTCTGCGTCTGCTGCCGGGGGTCGAACGTCCGCTCCTCGAAGAGCTTCGTGTTGTTCAGATACCGGAGGTCCAGGTTGAAGTCCGTGTTCGGACTCAGCTGCTGCTGATGCCTCCCCTGAAGCTCCACGGAGCGCCCGTCGTCCCCGAAGCTGTAGCTCGTCAGCGCGTTCCCCCGGAGGAACTTCTTCAGGAAGTTGTAACGCAGGACGCCGTTCAAGCGCGTGTACCGGCCGCTCAACCAGTCCACCGTGAACCGGGTGTCCAGGTAGGGACTCAGGGCCAGGTAGTAGCCGAAGTCCTGCACGCTGCGGTTCGTGTTCCCCGCATCCACGATGTCGTTCACCCCGAAGCGGGGGGGAAGGAAGCCGCTGTGTCGGCCGGGACGGATGTCCTGCGCGATGAACGGGAGCCAGGCGACCGGGATCCCGTGGATGTAGAAGACGACGGGCCACGCGACGATGTAGTTCTCCGACACGACTTTGATCTTGCCGGCCTTGAAGTAGTAGTGGGGGACCTCCAGGTCGCACGTCGTGAAGTTCCCCGCCTGCACGTACACCGTCTCCGTTCCCTTCGGGGTGGCCGTGCCCCGCACGATCCACTGGGTCCCCCGCTCGGCGAAGACGGTCCGGGCGTCCATGATCGTCCCCTTGAGGGCGGAGATGTCGTAGAAGAGGACGGAGTCGCTCGTCACCTCCCGGTTCCCCTCGCCGAGCAGGCGGATGTTGCCCCCCGCCCGCATGAACTGGAGACCGATCATGTACGTGATCGAATCCGCCTCCAGCACCGAGGAGGTGTAGTTCGCCTGAGCGTCCCCCCGCAGCCGAACCTCTTCCTCCGTCAGGTCCAGGAGGACGTCCTGCCCTCGATACTCCACGGCCCGGTATCCGGGAAGCCCCATGAGCCGCTGGAAAACGCTGTCTCGCGTCGGGTAGCCCTGGGCACTCAGGGCCTGTCGGCGCTGCTCCAGCCCCCGCCGGGCGCTGTCGCGGGCGGCGGAATCCGGCCGCACGGTCGTGTCGAGAGGCGAGGGCGAGGGGCGGACCCGGGACGTGTCCCGCCGAGCCACGGAATCCGTGTCAGCCGCGAACCTTCCCTGCAGGACGGCCGCACGGCGGAGTCTCTCGAACCGGGTTCGGGCAGCGGGGCGGATCGGGGGGTCGGGAGCCCCGCCGCGCGGCGCGGCGCCGGAGGGCGAGGCCGCCTCCCCCCCTCCCTCCGCCTCGGCCGCCTGAAGGCGCACCGAAGAGCCGAGGCCCACGGCGGCGGCGACCAGGAGAAGCAGCGCCCCGGGCGGACAGGTTCGGGAACGCCGCGTCGTGCCGCCCCGAGCCTCGCCGACCTCGGAGCGCCCGCCCGGGCGGCAGCCGTCCCCGCGGAGACGGTCCCCGCCGCGACCGCCCCGGCACCGACTGCCCCGGCGGTGGCCGCCCCGCCGGCACCCGCCGGTCATCCCGCCGACCCCTGGCTTTCCACCAGCTCCCGCCCTCCGTCGCGGGCCGGGACCACGGCCCGGACCAGCCAGATGGAGAGCTCGTACAGAAGCGCCATCGGCGCCAGCATCATCAGCATCGTCCCCACGTCGGCGGGCGTGAGGATGGCGGAGAGGATCGCGAGCACGACGAGCGCGTGCCGGCGGAAGCGGCGCAGCGTCTTCGGCGTCACGATCCCCAGCAGCCCGAGCACGACGAGGACGACCGGCATCTCGAAGATGAGCCCGAACGCCAGGATGATCCCGGTGGCGAACCGCAGGTACTCGTCGATCGTGATGATCGGGCTCAGCGACTCGGACTGGAACCCGAGCAGGAAGCGGAGCCCGAGAGGGAGGACGAGGAAGTACGCCATCGCGACCCCGGCGGAGAAGAGGAGGGAGCCCACGGCGACCGCCGGCATGACGTACCGGCGCTCCCGCTCGTACAGGGCGGGTGACAGAAACGCCCACGCCTGGTACGCCGCCACGGGAAGGGCCACGAGGAAGCCCACCACGAAGGCGAGCTTCAGGGTGACCAGAATCGGGGTGGTCGGACTCGTGTAGGCTAGCTGCTGGCCGGGAAGGAGGTCACGGATCGGACGCTCCAGCAGCCCGATCACGTTGAGCTGGGTGACCACGAAGAAGCCGATCAGGGAGCCCGCCAGCAGCGCCGCGACGCTCCAGATGATGCGCCACCTGAGCTCCTCCAAGTGGTCGAGGAACGGCATCTCCGCAGGACCGCGGGCCATGGCTACCCGTCACCTTGGTTCCCTGGACCGAAGAGGTCCACCTGGCCCGCCGCATCGTATCTGGCGCGGCGGACCAGCTCCGTCACTTCCTCCATGAACTCCGTGGTATCCTGGAAGTTCCGATATACCGAGGCGAAGCGGACGTAGGAGACCTGGTCGAGCGTGCGCAGTCGGGCCATGACCATCTCTCCGATCTGCCGGCTGCTCACCTCCCGGGCATCCGCCTCCTCCAGCTCTCCCTCGATCCCCTCCACCAGCTCCTCGACCTGGGTCACCGAGACGGGACGCTTGGCGCAGGCGATCTCGATGCTCGCCTTCAGCTTGACGCGGTCGTACGGCTCTACCTCACCGGTCCGCTTCCGGACGGAGAGAGGCTCCGCCTCGATCGTCTCGTAGGTGGTGAAACGATGGCCGCACGAGATGCACTCCCGGCGGCGGCGGATCGCCCGGTCGCCGCGGCTCGTGCGCGAGTCGACCACGCGGTCCTCGGGGTGCCCGCAGTCGGGGCAACGCAAGCGGCTAGCGTCCTCCGGGCGTCGAACGGAAAGCGCGCCGGGAGGAACTCGGCGGACGTCTTTCCTCCGGCCCCCGCTGGCTCATGGCCGGAGACGGCGGAGCTGGCTCTCGGCCAGGGGGGCTTCGTCGCTGTTCGGGTAGCCGGCCAGCACCCGCTGGAAGAAGACCCGGGCATCGGACAGGCGCCCCCTCTCCACCTCGAGGACGCCGCTCCGATACAGCGCCGTGGCCGCCCGCGGGGAGTCCGGCCACCCTTCCCACACTTTGCTCAGCTCCTCGAGGGCCGGCTCCCGATCCTCTTCCGAGGCGTACGTCTCGGCCAGGAAGTACTGCGCGTCGGGAGCCAGCTCGTGGCCGGGGTAGTTCTCGAGGAAATCACGAAAGCCGTTGCGGGCCGTCTCGTAGGCCCCGCGCCGGTACTGGCCCAGAGCCGCGTTGTAGAAGACGGATGCCTCGTCGGCCGGCCTCTCGGGAGCCCCTTCCGGCGGGCGACCGGTGGGCCCAGCGGCCCCGGGCCGGACCGTCGGCCGGGATCGCTCCCGCGAGCGCAGATCGGAGCGCAGCTCCGTGAGGAGCCGATTGTTCTGCCCCGCCAGCTCCAGCAACTGGGCCAACAGGTCCCTGAGCTCGTCGAACTGCCGCTGCATCTCGCCGCGGCCCGTGAGCTGCCGGCGCTCCTGCACGCCCATGCTGTCGAACGCCACCCCGATCCGCTCCAGCAACGCGTCCTGGGCCGCCTCGAGGCTCCGGATCTCGGAGATCATGGAGCCCTCCAGGTCGTGCAGGTCCCCCTTGGTGGCGCACCCCTGGCCCACGAGGAGGAGCAGGGCCGTGGCGCCTCTCCCGCACAGGGAGGCCCGGGGAAAGCCGCTCACCGCCCGAGGGCGCCCAGGTCCGTCAGCACGAACTCGTCCCGGCGGTTCATGGCCCACGCCGACTCGTTGTGCTCGTTCACCAGGGGACGCTCCTCACCGAAGCTGGCGGTGCGAAAGGCGTCCACGCTCACCCCGAGGCCGGCCAGGTACCGCTTGGCGGACTCGGCGCGGCGCATGCCGAGCGCCTGGTTATACTCGAGCGAGCCCCGCTCATCGCAGTGCCCTTCGATGCTCAGCACGACGTTCGGGTAGCGGCGCAGAACCTCGGCCTTGCGCTGCAGAACGGCGGCCGCCTCGTCGGTGATCCGGGACTTGTCGAACTCGAAGTGGACCCGTTCCACGAGGGTCTGGAGCGCGTTCACCCGCTCGATCTCGGCGGCGGCCGACTCGGCGCAGGGAGTGCCGGAGTACTCCCGCCTGGCCTGCTGGAGCAGCTCACGAGCCGTGTCGTAGTTGCCCGCCTCGATCGCCGTCCGCGCCCTCTCGCACAGCCGCTGCGCGGCCGCCTCTCGTTCCGCCGTCCGGTCGACGACCGGCGGGGGCGCTTCCTCGCGGGGCGGCTCGGGCGGCGGCGGTGGCGGCTGCTTCCCGCCGCACGCCGCGACCCATACGACCGTCAGGGCGAACGTACATCCCAGGGATATTCTGCGTCGCATTCGGCGCTCCTTTCACGAGAAGCAGGGGGATGCGCAACTATCAACGTGCCAAACTCTTATACAGAGCGCAGGCTGTCATCGAGCCTGGAAACAAGCTACGGGGCTCGGCATCGCGCGCAATAGCCCCAGCCCTCACCCTCCGTCGAGGATCGGAGACGACCAGTCGGGCAGCGAATCCACGTTCCCCGACAGGAGGATTCGCGTCCGCCCCGTGACCGTATCCAGCACCACGAGAGCCCGGCCGGTGCGCTGGGAGGAGGCGAAGACGATGTGGCGGCCGTCCGGCGCCCAGCTCGGATCCTCGTTTCCGCCCCGGGAGGTGAGGATGCGCCGGTCCGTGCCGTCCGGGTTCACCGCGACGATCTGGAAGGCGTTCTCCACCCACGCCATATAGGCGATGCGGTCCCCGCGGGGAGACCAGTCGGGCGAGGCCGCGGATCCCCTCTCTCCCTGGACGAAGCGGCTGATGAGCAGGGGTCTTCCGCCGTCCACCTCCTGAACGTAGACCTGCTGCTGGCCGAGAGCCGTTCCCTCGAAGGCCACCCGCCTGCCGTCGGGCGAGTAGCTCGGGTTCAGGGCGTCGCCCCCGATCGTGCGGGTGATCCTCCCTCCGCCCACCTCGAACAGCTCCGTGTGGTCCCCCACGGTGCGAGCGAGGGCGATGCGGCGCCCGCTCGGCGCGTACGTGGGGGTGATGTTCAGCCCCGGACGGGCCGAGACGACCGTCCGTCTCCCCGTGCGGAAATCCCTCTCGTACACGGCCGTGCTCCCGTCCGGGTTCATCACCTGGTACAGGAGCCGGGTGCCGTCCGGGGAGAGGGACGGGGAGTAGACCCGGGCGCGCTCGGTCGTCAGCCGCCGGAGGTTGTGGCCGTCCGAGTCCACCAGGAAGATCTCCGAGGTGCCGTCGGAGAACCGCCGCCGGAACGCGATGCGGGTGGCGGCGATCCCGGGATCGCCCGTCGCCCAGGTCACGATCGCGTCCGACACCCGGTGGAGCGCCATCCGGAACTCCTCGTCTCCGAACGGCGGGAGGGCGAACGCCTGCACGTTGTCGAGCTTTCCGTACACCACGTCGTGCATGGCCACCCGGAGGAGCGGTGCGTCCAGCGTGCCGCTCACGTCCGCCGTCACCAGCCACACCGCTCCGAGCTGGTTCCACAGGCCGTAGTTCACCGGGGAGCCGAGCGGAACGGAGTCCGGCAGCTCGAGGATCTCGAACCGGTCGGAGAACTCCAGATCCGTGCGGAGCACCTCGTGAGCCAGGGCCGCCACCTCATCCTCCCCGGGCCCCGCCTTCACGGGCGGAATCGCGAGGGCGGGAAGGTAGCCGGGCTGATAGGTGATCCCGACCCGCACCTCCGCCGGATCCTGGGCCCGGAGAGTCGCGGGGAGCAGCGCCAGGAGGAGCCCCGTCAGAAGGGCCTTCCGGGCCGTCACAGGCGGCTCGGATCGAAGAAGAACGTCACCCGGAGCCGGTCCAACGGGTAGCGGTCCGGGAGGGGGCCGAACGCCTTGTCGCGGCCGGCCGCCTCGATCGCTCCTCTGGCCTCCAGATCGAAGCTCGGGATGCCCGAGCGCCGGGTCCACTCGATGTCGGAGACCGAGCCGTCCGCCCGGATCACGAACGCGAGCTCGGCGCTCAGGGAGCGCCCCCCCGTCGGCCGCCGCCAGTAGCGGTAAACCTGCCGGGCGATGTTGTCACAGTACGGCTGGGTGAGCAGCTCGCCACAGCTCCGGCCCTCCAGGTTGATGTTGACCTCCTCCTCACCCTTCTCGGGCGCCCGGGCCGGCTCGCGCGTCGGCTCCGCGGCCGGCTTCTCCTCCACCACGGCGGGCGCCTTCGTCTCCGGCTTCTTCGGCGTGGGCTCCGGGGGCGGGGGCCGGTGCTCCTCCTCGGCCGCCTTCGGAGGGGACGGCTCAAGACGCTCCGGCGCCCGCTCGTCGGCCGCCGCGACCAGGTTCACCCGGTACGTGCGGGGCGGCATCGGGGTGGGGACGGCCGAAGAGGTCACCAGGACGAGGAGAAGCACGAGCCCGTGCACGGCTGCCGAGGCGGCGAACGCGCTCCGCGGCAGTTCCCTCTCCCAGTTACGCTGCACTCGCCTGAGGTCGCTCACGTTCCTCCCCGGAGAGCGGCGGCCGGCCTCCGCTCTCCCCTCCCTCCTCCGACCCGGCTTCGACCTCTACCGCCGACGCTGCGGCTGAGCCACGAGGCTCACCGTCTCGATCTCCGACTCCTTCAAGGTGCCGATGACTTGTAACACCACACCGTACGGGACGTTCGCATCCCCCTTGACGTACACCGTGGGAGATCCGCGACGCCGCACGACCTGAGCGACGGTCGCCTGGAACTCCTCCAGCGTCACGGGCGTGTCCTCCAGGTAGATCTGGCCGTCGCGCTCGATGGAGATGACCAGGCCCTCCGAGGAGGTGAACGGGGTCGCCGGCGCCTTCGGCACGTCGATCTCGACGCCTCCCTGGAGGATCGGGGCGGTGATCATGAAGATGATGAGCAGGGTGAACGCCACGTCCACCAGGCTCGTGACGTTGATCTCCGCCCGCACGGCCAGCTCGTCGTCGCCGTGCCGAAACCGCCGCCTCACGGCCCGAACCTCCTCTCCGTACCTCCCGGGCCGGCCCTCATATCCTTCCCTCCCGGGCCAGGGTGCCGATGAACTCGCTGGCGAACCCCTCCAGCTCGCTGGTGAAGAGGGCGAGCCGGGAGGCGTAGTGGTTGTAGGCGATCACCGCCGGAATCGCCACGGCCAGCCCCATGACCGTGGTCGTCAGCGCCTCGGCGATCCCCGGGGCCACCGTCGCGATGTTCGCCGTCCCCTGCGCGCTGATGCCGAGGAAGGAGTTCATCACCCCGACGACCGTCCCGAGAAGGCCCATCAGGGGGCTCACCGAGCCGATGATCGCCAGCCACGGGAGGCCGTGCCCCAGGTCGTCCCGCTCCTGGGACAGGTTCCTCTCCAGCACGAGCCACAGGGTGTCGAGCTGCGTGGAGGAGAGGCCCCCGCGGGACCCGCTTCCCTCCCCCAGCGCCGTCGGGCGCAGCTCGGTGAAGAAGTCCACCCCCTGGCGGAAGACGCGGGTGTAGGCGGAGCTTCCGAGGCTCACGAGCTGCTGGTAGAGCGCCTGGAGGCCCTCCGCAGCCCCCATCGCCTCGACGAACTCGTCCCCCTCCCGGTCCACGCGCCGAAACTCCTTCCATTTCCAGTAGATGAGAACCCAGGAGAGGAAGGAGAACGCCGCCAGGACGATGAGGATCACCTTGGTGGGAACGGTGGCCTGAACCACCATGTCCCACGGGGAGTCGATGAGCGCTCCGGGGGGAGGGGTCGCCTGCTGGATCCCCGCGGCGCCCGCCGCCGGCCAGGGGAGCAGCGCCGCCGCCAGGCCCGGCGCCAGGGCGCTCACGCGGGCCGCCCCGCGATCGCCTCGTACGTCCGCCCCAGCCCCTCTCCGAGGCCGAAGCGTGGCCGCCAGCCCAGCGCCCGAAGCTCCCGGCAGTCGAGGGAGTTGCGTCGCAGCTCACCCGGGCGGGCGGGAGCGCGCTCGATCCCGGGATCCCTGCCGGCGATGTCGACCAGGGTCCGTGCCAGCTCGTTCACGCTCGTCTGCTCCCCGGTTCCCACGTTGAAGGCGACCTCGTCCAACGAGGTGGGATCCGGAAGCTCCGCTTCGGAGACCAGGAGGTTCGCCGCCGCCACATCCTCCACGTACACATAATCCCTCGTCTGTTCGCCATCCCCGAAGACGACGAGCGGCTCGTCCGCCTCCAGCCGGCGCGCGAAGATCGCCACGACTCCGGCCTCTCCGTGGGGGTCCTGACGCGGCCCGTAGACGTTGCTGTACCGCAGGGCGGCGTACGACAGACCGTGTACCTTGCGATAGGAGAAGAGGTAATGCTCGCCGGCCAGCTTGCTCACCCCGTACGGCGAGAGCGGCAGCTTCGCGGCTCCCCTGGGGATCGGGAGCGTCGTCGCCTCCCCGTAGATGACGCCCCCGGAGGAAACGTACACGAAGCGCTCGACGCCGGACTCCCGCGAGGCCTCCAGGAGGTTCAGCAGGCCGTCCACGTTGACGGAGGCATCCTGCCGGGGGTCCCGGACGGAGAGGCGGACGTCTATCTGGGCCGCGTGGTGGTTCACGACCTGAAAGCGTCGTTCCCGGAAGAGATCGGGAAGCCGGGAGGACCGGACGTCGAGCTCCACGAAGTCGGCGCCGGGGGGTACGTTCTCCCGCCGGCCGGAGCTCAAGTCGTCCAGTGCCGTCACCTCGTAGCCCCGGGCGAGGTACGCGTCGCACACGTGCGATCCTATGAAGCCGGCCCCGCCGGTCACCAGAACCCGTCTACCCCTCGTCGTCATCCCCCTCCTCGGAGTCCCGGGACCCGCTCAGGCCCAGCAGCCGGCGGGCCACGTCCAGCAGCACCTCCCCATCCCGCTCCTCCGCCAGCTCCCGTAGCGCGGCGGTCGGAGGGTGAAGAATCTTGCTCAGGGCGGCCCGGGACGCCATATGGATGCGGCGCCGCTCCTCCTGCGACAGCTCCTCCATCCCCTCCAGCACCGCCTCCAGCTCCTCCTGCCGGATGCGCTCGGCCCGCTCTCGCATGTCACGAATCAGGGGAGCCGCCAGGCGGGCTCGATACCAGGACCAGAAGCGCCGCGCGTGCTCCGCGATGATCGCCTCGGCCGCCGGAAGTTCGGCGGCCCGCGCCTCCTCGGCGGCCTCCACCACCCGCTGAAGGTCGTCAATGTTGTACAGAAACACGCCCTGAAGTTCCCCTGCCGCCGGCTCCACGTTGCGCGGAACGGCGATGTCCAGAATCACCAGCGGAGAGCCGGCCGGCCGCCCGGCCTGAAGCTGCTCGGCCGTCACGACCACGTGCGGGGCCGCGGCGGAGGTGACGAGGAGCTCCACCTCGGGAAGCCGATCCAGCACCTCCCGGTAGGCGAGCGGTACCACCCCCTCCTGTCTCTCCGCCGTGGCGGAGGCGTGCCGGTACGTCCGGCTGGCCACCATCAGCTCCTCCACGCCTGCGTCCCGGAGGCAGCGGAGCGTCAGCGCCCCCATCTTGCCGGCCCCGACCACCGCCACGCGCCGGCCCTCCAGGGAGCCGAAGACCTTGCGAGCCAGCTCGACCGCCGCCGACGGAATGGACGCGGAGCCCTCGGAGATCCCGGTGGCCGCCCGAACCTGTCCCCCGGCGGAGAGCGCGGATTGAAAGAGCCGGTGCAGGGTCGCACCCACGCTCCCCGGAGCGAGCCGCCGGCCGACCTCGTACGCCTCCCGGGCCTGTCCCTGGATCTGGGGCTCCCCGATCACGAGGGAGTCGACGCCCGCCACGACGCGGTACAGGTGGAGAACCGCCTCGAGACCCCACCGGGTACGGAAGAGCGGTAGCACGGCTTCCACCGAGCACTCCGCCGTCGCGGCCAGGAGGCCTACGACGCCTCGCGAGACCTCCTCGTTCGTGTCGGCCGTGAAGTAGCACTCCGTGCGGTTACAGGTGGAAAGAACGAGGCATTCGTCGAGCCCTCCCGCATCGCACAGCCTCGGGATCAGTGCGCCGAGGGCGCGCTCCGTCACAAAGAAGCGCTCTCGCACCTCGATCGGGGCGGTGCGGTGCGTCAGGCCTACGACGCCGAGGCCCACGCTCAGATAAAGAAGCCCGACGCGCTGACGGTGAAGCGGAGCGCGAGGAAGACCGCCAGCGTGATGACGAACGCTCCGGTGCTGACCGCGGCGGCTCGCTCACCGCGCCCCCCCGGCGCCGTGCGCATGAAGAGGGCCACCAGGTAGGCCAACCAGGTGACGATGCCGAAGAGCACCTCCGGGCTGCCGAGCGCCAGCCCGCTTCCCCCGTACGTGAGCGTCCAGCTCCAGCCCAGGAGCAGGCCGAGGGTGAGCGCCGGAAACCCGAAGTACAGCCCGCTCCGACTCAGCCGATCCAGCGCCTCCAGCGGCGGAAAGAAGCGGAAGACCGAACCGAACTTCTTCCTCTTCAGGGCCCGGAACTGAAACAGGTACATCGCCGATGCCGCCGAGGCGAGCAGGAGTCCCGCATACCCCGAGAAGGTCGACCCCACGTGCAGGACGAACCACGGACCCCGAAACGCGGTCTGCCGGGGCGTCGGGCGCACGCCCACGTACAGGGCTTCGGCCAGGAGCACGAGCACGACGGGCAGGAGAAAAAGGCCCGCCGGACGGGTTTCCGAGCGGACCGAGGCGGCCAGGACGACCAGCGCGATCACGAAGGCGAGGCTGGACGAGGCCGGCCCGAGACCGACGAGCGGCATCGTCTCGTGCGCCCCGGCGAAGGCGGCCAGCCCGCCCAGGTGCGAGACCGCTCCCACGGAGAGGGCGGCCACGGCCGGAGCGCTTCGAACCGGCCCCGCTCCCTTGAAGCCCCGCAGCTGGAGGCCCCAGGCTGTCACGTACGCCGCGAAGGCGGCCAGGTGGAGGACCGCCGTCACCGAAACGAAGAAGCGTCAGCCGGGAAAAGCGAAAAGGCGGGACGGGGACCCCCATCCCGCCCGAGGACCGGCGAAGGACGAGAAACGGGGGGGCCGCGTCTCACCCGCCGCCGGCCCGATACGCCAGCCGAGCCGGAGAGCCGGGCGCCGCGCCCGTGTCCTGCAGATCCACGACCATGGCGGTGGAGGTGTTCGGACCCAGACGGACGACGCGGACCACGGCGAGACGGTCTTCCAGGGAGGCGGTCGCCGGCCGGCCCTCCCGGGGGGAGAAGACGGCGAACTCATCACCCAGGCGCACGCCGGCGGCGCTCCCCGCGTCGAGGAAGAGGAGGTCGCCCCGGCCGACCAGGACCTGCTTCACCTCGAAGCCCAGCACCCCGGCCACCAGACCCTCCTCGACGCGAACTCGCCGCGAACCGCCGTCGAAGGTGAACGGCTCCGCGGGCAGGATCGGGTCGCCGACATGGTAGTTGTCGAAGAGCCGAGCCACCACGGCTCGGGCCGAGTCGCCCCGGACGGAGGTCACCCTCAGCAGAGCCACGGGGCTGGCCACGCGGCCGTGTAGCCCGATCCGGTGGCCCCAGCGAACCGCCTGGAGCATCGCCCCCTCCTCGGTCGGCAGACCCTGCAGCGCCAGAACGACGCGATCGTGTTGCCGGATCGCCGGCGGCATGGAGAGCCTCAGGGGGTTCTCCTCGATCTTGCGGGCCGTGACCGCCGTCGGCCCGACCGCCGTCGGCTCGGCGAGGAACGGGGCCCGCAGGAAGTCGCTCGAGGAGACCAGGGGCGAGGGCGAGAACGGCTCGACGTCCAGGTTGCCCATGATGTCGCCCGAGGTGGGAGAGCGATCGAAGACGCTGGCGCCCCCGAAGCCCGACACGCCCTGCCGCTCCTGCGGAGACGGCCGCCGAGCTTCCTGCGCGGAAGGCGGGGGCACATCGGGTTGGGCCGCCACCTGGACTTCCGTCACGGCGCCCGCCGAGACCCGGGTCGCATCGCGGGCGACGCCGGCCGGCAGCCGCAGCAGCTCTCCGGGATAGATCCAGTGCGGATCCTCCACCACGTCCGCGTTCAGCTGGTAGATCCGGGGCCACAGGAACGGATTCGAAAGGAAGCGGCCCGCCAGGTCCCAGAGGGTGTCACCCCGACGGACCTCGTGCGTGCCGGAACTGCCGCCGGCCGGCTCCTGTTGGGCCAGCCCGCTCGCCGGTCCCACCAGACTCCCCACCCCGACCGTCGCCAGGAGAATCCACCCGGCGTTGGCTCCACTCCACCTGCTCCGCGACCATCCACCCGCCCGAGGGGAACGCCTCATCGCCTTCCTCCTGCAACCGCCTCTTGTCCGCACCGCGAGCCCCGGATCTGGAGCACGGGCCCGAAGGGGCACCGAATAGAAACCGACACACGCCGGTGCAAAAACCACGCTTGCGGGGCGGAGGCGGCCTCGCTCCGGATCCGAGCCGGAAGGAGCTTGGAAGACCCGAGCTTAGCACATCCAACGTTGCGAAGATACAGGCAGCCCGGGGGGCACACAATTACGGCCGGAGTGCAAAAAATAGCGGAACCTCGGACGAGCTCAGAACGGAAGGTCGTCCTCTCCGGCCAGGGCCTCGCTCGAAAAGTCGGAGAAGTCGGAGTCCCCGGCACCCTGCTGTCGGGGCGCCGGACGCCGTTCGGCTTCCCCCTGCCCCGTGCCGCCCAGCATGAGCATCTCGCGCGCCCGGATCTCCGTCGTGTATCGGGTCTGTCCGTCCTGACCCTCCCACTGACGGTACTCGATGGGACCTTCCACATACACGCGGTCGCCCTTCTTCAGGTAGCGCTCGCAGATCTCGGCCAGCCGGTCCCAGCAGACCACCCGATGCCACTCGGTCTTCTCCTGCTGATCGCCCGAGCGCCCCGTCCACCGGCGGCTCGTGGCCACCGACAGGGTGGCGACCCGCGTGCCCGAGGTCGTGGAACGGACCTCGGGATCCGCCCCGAGGTTGCCGATGATCATCGCCTTGTTCAGGCTGCGCGCCATCCGAGCCTCCTGGGAATCAAGCCGGTCCGGCAGCTGCCGACGCAGATCGGCGATCCACCGGCACAAAGAGCCGCTGCCTCCGGGAACGAGTGCGAAGTTAGGCGCCCCCGCTCGAAGGTGTCAACGAACGCCCAACTCCAGACTCCGCCGCAGCACGAGGGCGTCCTCCATCGGCCTTCGATAGTAGCCCGCGCGCCGGCCGACCGTGTGAAACCCGGCCCCCGCGTACAGCCGACGGGCCGCCTCGTTGCTCGCCCGCACCTCGAGAAAGACGGCCCGAGCCCCGAGCTCGCGAGCCTCGTTCAGGGCGGCCCTGAGAAGGGCGCTCCCGACGCCCGACCGCCGGGCGGAGGGCCGGACCGCCAGGTTCCCCAGCTCCGCCTCTCCGCCGGCCACCCACACGGCGGCGTACCCCTGGAGACGGGCCGCCAGCCCGTCCGCCGCCAGGCGCTCCGCCACGAGGAGGGCGGCATCGGGGCGCCCGAGAAGCCCGCGGAAGGTGCGCTCCGACCAGGGGACGGCGAAGCACGCCCGCTCGATCTCGAGGATCACCCCCAGATCCGCCCGCTCCATCGCCCGGACCCGGGCTCCCACCCCGAGCTCCCACTCCGCCTTGGCACTCAAGAGGTCGCCCTCTCCGTGCCCCGTCGTGCCCCGGACCGGCGGACGTACTCCGGCTCCCAGGAGGCCGGAGCGTCGACCCGTCCCAGCTCGGGCCACCGGCGCGCCAGCCACAGGAGCGCGGAGCCTCGCGGGTGCGCCAGGTGCCCGGGGAGAACGCGGCCTCCCGCGGCCACGATCCGCTCCCGGTGAACCCGCGCGCCGGTGCCCACGAAACGCCAGTCGCAGGGCGAGAGAGCGGCCAGGAGCTCCTCCACGGGCAGCGCGGTGGGCCCCGCCTCCAGCTCCGGGGGAGCGACCCTTCGATACGCCGCCGCGTATACCTCGCCGCGGCGGGCGTCGACCAGGGCACACACACCGCCGGAGAGCCCCGTCCCGGCGGCGACTGCCAGCAGGCTGCTGTACGCGTACAGGGACGCTTCACTCCCGAAACAGAACCCTTTCGCCAGCGCGGCGGCGATCCTCACCCCGGTGAAGGAGCCGGGCCCCGCTCCCGCGACGACGGCGCGGATCTCCGAGAGCTCCCGGCCGCAGAGCTCCAGGAGCCGCTCCACTTCCGGCATGAGCGTCTCCGAGTGCGTCGCGCGTACCGAGAGGGCGCTCTCGGCGAGAACGGCGTCCCCCTCCCCGAGCGCCACGCTCCCGAGCGGCGTGCTCGTCTCCAGGGCCAGGGAGAGCACGCCCCTACGCCTCGTCCGGGCCATCGGCGGCGGGCGCGCGCGATCCCGTGGGGGCCGGGGACCCCTTGGGAGCCGGCGCCCGCGTAGGGGCCGGCGACCCCGCCTGCGCCGCGGCGGGATCTTCCCCTC
The DNA here is from genome assembly GCA_046757485.1 of Gemmatimonadota bacterium. Taxonomy (GTDB): domain Bacteria; phylum Gemmatimonadota; class Gemmatimonadetes; order Palauibacterales; family Palauibacteraceae; genus JBHHYJ01. The sequence continues at coordinate 11,680 of JBHHYJ010000033.1, read as the reverse complement.
CTCCGGGATCGGGGACGGGCGGTGCCCGGCCATACGCTACGGCCCGGACGGTGCGCATAGCGGTCCGGGCCCCGATCTCCAGACGGATCTCCCACCGATCCCCCGGCAGCGCACCGCTCGCCCGCTCGGCCCACTCGACGTACACCGGGCCTTCGGCCGCCAGGAGGTCGTCCCAGCCCAGATCCGCCAGCTCCCCCGCGTCCCGGAGCCGGTACAGGTCGCAGTGGTACACCGGACCCTGGCCGCCCATGTACCGATGCACCAAGGTAAAGGTGGGGCTCAACACCGGATCAACCACCGCGCAGCCGCGACATGCCGCCTGAACGAGCCGGGTCTTTCCCGACCCGAGGGGGCCCACGAGGGCCACGAAGGTGCCGGCCTCCGCCGCCCGCGCACCGAGCCGGCGGCCCCACGCCTCCAGAGCCTCCTCCGTGAGCTCGGCGGGGCGAGCTCCGCGTTCCCTCTCGCGTCTCTCCCGGCCGGAGCCGGCCTCCACCGTCATCCTCCCCCGCCTCCGCTCTCCTTGATCGCCGCGAGACGGGATCGAGGCCCGGGCCGGGCCCCCTGGTCCCCACCCTTCGCCTTGATCTCGAAGAGCTCGTCCCGCAGGAGCGCCGCCCGCTCGAAGTCCAGGCTCCCCGCGGCCTCCTGCATCTCGGCCTCCAGAGCCCGGATCAGCTCCTCCTCCGAGAGCGATTCGTAGGACGCCAGCCGATCCCGGACGGAGGCGGCGGGGGCCTGGTGGGCATCGGCCACCGCGGTGGTGAAGCGGATCTCCTCCACCGACTTCACGATGGAGCGCGGCTCGATCCCTCGCTCCTCGTTGTAGGCGGCCTGAACCTCGCGACGGCGATCCGTCTCCTCGAGGGCGCGCCGCATGGAGTCCGTCACCCGGTCCGCGTACAGGATCGCCGTTCCGTTCAGGTTGCGCGCCGCCCGGCCGATCGTCTGGATCAGCGATCGCTCCGACCGCAGGAAGCCCTCCTTGTCCGCGTCCAGGATCGCCACCAGGGAGACCTCCGGCAGATCCAGGCCCTCCCGGAGCAGGTTGATCCCCACCAGCACGTCGAAGGCGCCCAGCCGCAGGTCCCGCAGGATCTTCACCCGGTCGATCGCCGCGATGTCCGCGTGCATGTAGCGGACCCGCACCCCCCGCATCGCCAGGAACTCCGAGAGATCCTCCGCCATCCGCTTGGTGAGGGTGGTGACGAGCACCCGCTCCCGGCGCTCCGCCCGCTTCCGGATCTCCTCCAGGAGGTCGTCCACCTGCCCGTCCACCGGCCGCACCTCCACCCCCGGGTCCAGGAGCCCGGTGGGCCGCACGAGCTGCTCCACCACGACGCCACCCGAACGCCGCAGCTCCCACTCCCCCGGGGTGGCGCTCACGAAGATCACCCGGGGAACGAGCTCCTCCCACTCTCCGAAGCTCAGCGGCCGGTTGTCCAGCGCCGAGGGAAGCCGGAAGCCGTGCTCCACGAGGGTGAGCTTCCGGGTCCGATCCCCCTCGTACATGCCGCCGATCTGGGGCACGCTCACGTGGGACTCGTCCACGATGACGAGGAAGTCGTCGGGAAAGTAGTCGAGCAGGCAGTAGGGCCGGGCCCCCGGCCGGCGGCCGTCCAGGTAGCGCGAGTAGTTCTCGATCCCCGCGCACACCCCGATCTCCCGGAGCATCTCCAGGTCGAACTTCGTCCGGGTCTCGAGACGCTGGGCCTCGAGCAGCTTCCCCGCCGCCCGGAGCTCCAGGAGCCGCTCCTCCAGCTCCGCGTGGATCCCCTCGACGGCCGCCCGGAGACGCTCCTCGTCCGTCGCGTAGTGGGTGGCCGGGTAGATCGCGGCCCGAGGAAGACGGGTGATGACGGAGCCCGTGAGCGGGTCGATCTTCGAGATCCGCTCGATCTCGTCCCCCCACATCTCGACCCGCACCGCCTGCTCCTCGTAGGCCGGGAGGATCTCGATCACGTCCCCGCGGACGCGGAAGGTGCCGCGATGGAAGTCGAAGTCGTTCCGCGAGTACTGGATGCCCACCAGCCCGGCGAGGATCTCCCGCCGGGAGATCTCCTGCTCCTCCTCCAGGGTGAGGAGCACCTTCCGGTAGACCGACGGATCCCCCAGGCCGTAGATCGCCGAGACGGAGGCCACCACGATCACGTCCCGTCGCTCCATGAGGGCCGAGGTGGCGCGCAGGCGCAGCCGGTCGATCTCCTCGTTGATCGAGGCGTCCTTCTCGATGTACGTGTCCGTCGCCGGGACGTACGCCTCCGGCTGGTAGTAATCGTAGTAGGAGATGAAGTACTCGACCGCGTTCCGGGGGAAGAAGTGCCGGAGCTCCCCGTAGAGCTGGGCGGCCAGGGTCTTGTTGTGGCTCATCACCAGCGTCGGGAGCCCGGTCCGGGCGATGACCGCGGCCATGGTGACCGTCTTCCCGCTCCCCGTCACGCCGAGGAGCGTCTGCCAGCGGTCCCCCCGCTCCACCCCCTCCGTCAGCTCGCGGATCGCCTGCGGCTGGTCGCCCGTGGGCTCGAACGGGAGCTGGAGGTCGAATCTGGCGCGGGCTCGGGACATGCTCCGGGACCATCGGCAGTCGGGGAAAAGACGTTCCGATCAGCTACGCGTACGCCGGGTCAGGGGAGAAGATCCGGTCGTTACGAGATCGTCCCTGCTCTAGCCGAAGTCTGTGGAAGAACCACAGCGGTCGCGTTCCGTGCGCCTCGGGGCCAGATGCAAGGCGGCGCGACGACGCGATGTCGTGAGCCATTGCCGGCGGGCCTGGTAGCTCCACGACTCCAGCGCCCGCGACCGCCGAGCCCTCACGAGGAGGGGTATCGCGTTCCTGCTCTTGAACTCCTACGCATCCGCCGCCGTCAGGGATCCCGACGCGGCCTCATCCCTCCAGCGTGAGGTCGCTCTCCCCGAAGCTCTCCTTCCGCTCCACCCCGAGGACCCCCTTCACCCGGCGGACCGCCTTCATCACCTTCTTCAGGTGAGAGAGGTTCTCGACCTCGACCACGAACTGGCCCCGCATCCCCCCCTCCACCGCCCGGATGTCCGCGGACTGGATGTTCGTTCCGGTGTCCGAGACCGCCCGGGCGATGTCGGCGAAGAGGCCGTGGCGATCCGTCCCCTCCATGGAGACCCGCACCAGGAAGCGCTGGGCCGCGCCCGTGTCCCACTCGATCTCCACCCGCCGCTGCGGGTCCTCGGAGAGGTGGAGCACGTTCGGACAGTCCTGGCGGTGGATGGAGATCCCCCTTCCCCGGGTGATGTAGCCCATGACCTCGTCCCCGGGCACGGGCTGGCAGCACTGGGAGTAGCGGACCATCAGGTTCTCCATCCCCTGGATCCGGATCCCCTTCGGCCCGCTCCGGACCCTGTCGACCAGCTTGTGGAGCGGGCTCGGGGAGCGGAGAGGCGGCTCCGGCGCGGAGTCCGGGAATACGGACCTGACCGCCTTCGTGAGGCTCACATCCCCACGCGCGACGGCCGCGAACAGGTCGTCGGCCTCCTCCAGGCCCAGCTCGCCCGCCGCCCGGCCCAGCTCTTCCTCCTCCGGCCGGCGGCGGAGCTTCTTCCACTCGCGCCCCAGGATCTCCCTGCCGAGACGAATCGCCTGTTCCCTCTCCTCCTCGCGGATCCAGGCCCGGATCTTGTGCCGAGCCTTGCTCGTCTTCACGAACCCCAGCCAGTCGCGGCTCGGGGTCTGACTGTCGGAGGTGAGAATCTCCACCGTGTCGCCGTTCCTGAGCGCCCGGCTCAGGGGAGCGATCCGTCCGTTCACCTTGGCCCCGGCGCAGTGGAAGCCGATCTCCGTGTGGACGGCGAACGCGAAGTCGATCGGCGTGGCCTCCTTGGGGAGCTGCTTCACGTCGCCCGCCGGCGTGAAGACGAAGATCTCGTCCTGGAACAGGTCGATGCGGAGGAACTCCATGAACTCGTCCGGCTCCACCGTCTCCTGCTGCCAGTCCAGCACCTGACGGAACCAGGCGAGCTTGCGGTCGACCTCGTCCGCTTCCTGCCGACCCTCCTTGTACCGCCAGTGGGCCGCGATCCCGAACTCCGAGGTGCGGTGCATCTCCTGCGTGCGGATCTGAATCTCGTACAGCCGGCCCCCGGGACCGAAGATCGTCGTGTGCAGGCTCTGGTACATGTTGGACTTCGGGGTCGCGATGTAGTCGTGGAACCGTTCCGTGAGCGGCGTCCACTTGTTGTGGATCACCCCGAGGGTGTGGTAGCAATCCCGGATGCTCTCCACGAGGACCCGGACGGCGAGGATGTCGTAGATCTCCTCGAACGGCTTGTCCCGCTTCACCATCTTCCGGTAGATGGACCACAGGTGCTTGGGCCGCCCCGTCACCTCGCACCGGATCCCGGCGGTCTCCAGCTCGGCCAGCAGCGGCTTCTCCATCTGCCGGATCAGCTCCTCCCTCTCCCGGCGCGTCGTCTGCACCTTCTTCACGAGAGCCCGGTACGCGTCGGCCTCCAGGAACTTGAACGCGAGGTCTTCCAGCTCCCACTTCAGCCGCGCCATCCCCAGGCGGTGGGCCAACGGGGCGTAGATCTCCCGCGTCTCCAGGGCGATCTTGCGGCGCTTCGCCTCCACCAGGTGCTCCAGGGTGCGCATGTTGTGGAGCCGGTCGGCGAGCTTCACGATGATCACCCGCGCGTCCCTGGCCATCGACAGGAGGAGCTTGCGGTAGTTCTCCACCTGGCGCTCGGCCATGGAGCCGAACTCGAACCGCGAGATCTTCGTCAGGCCGTCCACGATGTCGGCGATCTCCGAGCCAAACTCCCGGCGGATCTCCTCGACCGAGGTACCCGTGTCCTCGACGACGTCGTGCAGGAGCGAGGCCGCGAGACTCACCGTGTCCAGGTGAATCTCACCGAGGATCTTCGCCACCTCGACGCAGTGGCGGACGTACGCCTCGCCGGATCGTCGCTTCTGTCCCGCGTGCTTCTCCCGGGCGTACTGGAGGGCGAGGGCGAGGAGGTCCAGGTCCAGCCGAACCTCGAACCCCTCGATCGCCTCGAGGAGGTCGTCGGGCAGGAGCTCGCGGGCCGCCCCGGCCCGGCGGACGGCATCCGCCGCCCGTCGGCCTTCCGTGTCCCTCCGGGTGGTGGTGGGGCTTCTCGCCATGATTCTCTTTCGCCGACGATCCGCGACGTTTGGCAGCCGGCGGCCAGGATCCTCTGTCTTTGGTCCGCGGGGCGATCCGCTCCGCGCGACGGGGTGCCGCCGCGCGGCCCCGCCACAACGCGATATCATACCGCCGAGGTCACGGGGAGTTCGGCGCGGGATACCTGGCCCGCAAGGAAAGATACGCGAACCCGGGAGCCGCCGCCGGGCTGAAAGGAGCGCCCAGCTCGAAGGAATGCCCCGTCGGCAGCACGGGGCGTGGGCTCTAAGCCCGAGTCAGCGGCCCATTCTCTCGACGGTCCTCGAGGATCAGTGCAATCGCTTCTGCCAGACGCGCCCGGGCTCCCTCGCGCGTCCTACCCTGTCCGTTGGCACCGGGAATCTCCGGGCAGTAGGCGATGTACCAGTCGCCATCTCGCTCCACTATGGCCGTAAACGTGTGCCCCGAGCTCTCCTCCCAGGACTGGCGAATCGCAAGGGATCAGCCAGCACGCCGTACAACTTCCTCATCGAGCCGGTCCCCGAGGCGGTCTTTCTCCACCTCCAGATCGTATCGCGTCTGGAGATTCAGCCAGAACCCCTCCGAGGTACCGAAGTAGCGGGACAGTCGCAGGGCGGTGTCGGCTGTGATCGCTCGCGTCCCGTGCACGATCTCGTTGATTCGACGCGGAGGGACGCTCGTGTCCTTCGCCAGCCGGTACTGACTGATCCCCAACGGAATCAGGAACTCCTGGTGCAGTATCTCGCCGGGGTGCACGGGCGGCAGCTTTTTGGCCCGCACCATGTCCTCCTGGTGGTAACCCACAATCTCGACGTCGTACGCGTCTCCAGAGCGCCACCTAACACAGATCCGCCACTGATCATTAATGCGAATGCTGTGTTGCCCCGCGCGATCTCCTCGGAGCTTCTTCAGGCGGTTGCCGGGAGGAACGCGTGGATCACCCAGGCTCGCCGCCGCGTCCAAGACGCGGAGCTTCCGCAGCGCTGTCCTCTCGACCCTCGGCCCGAGCCTCCGAACGGGTAGGCGGTCGAAGAGGCGCTCCGCATCACGGTCCCGGAAGCTCTTTATCACTGCACCTAGTAACGCACAGCAATAATAACGGCACGCGTTAAGGGTGGCAATCCCGGGCGAGCTTCGCGACGCCCCCTCCGTAGGCGACCGAGCTGACCGACCCGCACAGGCCGCGCTCCATGAGGCTCACGTAGCGGCCGTCGCCGAGGACCACGTGATCCCTGACCGGGATGCCCAGGAGCCGCCCGCTCTCGGCCAGCTGCGCGGTGACGCGCACATCTTCCGCGGAGGGCTCCGGGTCGCCGCTCGGATGATTATGAGCCAGGATCAGGCTCGCCGCGGCGTGGGAGATCGCCGGGGCGAAGACCTCACGGGGATGTACGAGGGAGGAGTTCAGGAGCCCGACCGTCAGGCAGCGCTCCAGCCGCACCCGGTTCTGGGTGTCGAGGTAGAGCACCCAGAACTCCTCCTGCCGGCGATCGCGGAGGAGCGGGCCCAGCCGGGCGTGGACGTCGGCGGGCCCCCGAACCCGGCGGCCCGCCCGGGCGGGCTCGCTGGCCAGGCGACGGCCGAGGGCCAGGGCGGCGACCACGGCGGCCGCCCGCGCCGGCCCGATCCCCCGCAGCCGGGCGAGCTCCCCGGGCTCTGCGGCGCCCAGGCGCCGGAGAGAGCCGCCGAAATGATTCAGTACCTGGGCGGCCAGGTCCACGGCCGAGCGGCCCGCGGAGCCCGAGCCGAGCACGAGCGCCAGGAGCTCGCGGGTCGTCAGCGCCTCGGCGGCCAGGCGGGCCAACCGCTCCCGGGGCCTCTCGGCGGCCGGCCACTCGCGGATCGTCGGGGACATGCCCCAGGGTACGCGCAGGGCTCACCCGAGCCTCATCGTCTCCACGGCAGAGGCGTTCCCCTGCTCGACCTCGCACGAAGGGCCTTACGGCGGAGACATTCCCCTGCGCCAGCTCGGACGAAAGACCGTTTGAGTTTCGTAGGCTCGCTTCGGAGAATGCCTCCGCCGCCGGGAGGGTGGGACGGGCTCCGCCGACGCCGGTCGGGATTCCGCCCGATACAGAGCGGTGTCGCTCGAATAACCTCTCAAGTCACTCCCAGGTGACCCTCGTTGCTTGTTCACAGAGGTCGATTGTCCCTCACCCGCAGATGGCCCGCACCGAGTCGGCCGGCGGAAGATGGTTCCCCAGCACTGTGAGCCGGTATCGCCCCTGGCGGTCGAACACATACGTCGTGGGGGTCCCCCGGAGCCCGAGCTTCCACAGGAAAGGACCCCCGTTGCGCTCCTCGAGCCGTACCAGAGCGATCCCACCGACATCCACCCGTCGTAGAACCCGGCCACCGCCTGCTCCGGTTCCGACAACAGCCCACGGCGCGGACCCAGATGGCAATCGCCCGCGAGCGACAATCAATCTCCCGCAGAGTAAGTCGATCACGTAGTGGATGGCTCACCTCGCGCCGGACCGGGTCCACAGCACGATCGAGCCGCACCCATTGTAGATATCGGTGAACTGTTTCGGCGTATACGGCTCTCGATACACCTCGATCGCTTCGATTCCCCGCGGACGCAAGTCATCCATCCGGGCAAACCTCCGCCGGCGACCGTCGACGTAGAGGTAAGGCTGGCACAAACTCATCCCCCCGCGGATTAGCAGGAACACGTCACTCCCGAGGCTCCACGTCCCGGGCACCCTCTGGAAGACCTGATACATTCGGACCGCCCGGCGCGCCACGATCTGCTCCCGGTTCATGTAGTGACCCCGCGAGGTCTGGCTTCGCTTCCGGAAGCCCGCCAGGCGCGGATCCGTGATCTCCACCTCCAGCTCTTTCAGAACAGCGGCCGGGTAGGGCACCTTCACGTCGACGACGACCGATCGGCCCGCCTCCAACCGCACCGGGACCTTCTGGGAATCGTAGCTCAGATAGCGGACCTGCACCGTGTCCCAGCCCGGCTCGAGGCCCGTGAACCGAAAGGCTCCCACGGAGTCCGTGACGGTCGAGACGTCTCGACCCAGGAGCCGCACGAGGGCTGCTGGAAGCGGCCGCTGGGTCCCCAGGATCGTCACCGTTCCGACGAGGGCGGCCTCCTGCGCCGACGTGGGTTTCTCCTCCTCCTGGCCAGAGACGGGGGCAGCAAGAAGCAGCAGTACGGCTATGCTGAGGTAGACACGCATGCCATAAGAAACAGAAGCCGGGGCGGGGCCGTTCCGAAACGGTAGCGGGGAACTCCGATCACCTTCGGAGCAGGGGATACAGGACCACTCGCTCCACATCGGTGGCGTCCCGGACGACACCCACCACATAGTCGGGGCCCGCCTCCATCAGCCGGAACCGCGCGGGCAGCGTCACGTCGGACAACCACTCGCCGTCCACGGAGTAGACCGACCACACCGTGGGATCCGGAGGTGACGGCTTCCACGTCCCAAGCGTCTCATCGGTGGGCACCAGTGGACCCACCCACAGCTCATCATTCGTGGATCCCACGAAGCGCCCGTAAGGCGGAAAGCGTTCCGCAAACTCGGTGATCTCCCGGACCTCCGTCCGGTACCGGGCGGCCCGGGGACCAGGGTTCGCCTTGTCAATTCCATCGAAGAAGACCTGACGGTCGGCGTCCGTCACGCGACGACTCTGCCACTCTTTGCGCACGACGACCGTACGAAGTCGCCCCAATGCGTCGAAGCACCGAAACGAATACTCCTCGGAGTATCCGACGCAGAAGGCCCTGGCGAGCGCGCCGACGTGAGCGCGGGGGCCGTAGACGACATACGACAGTCTACCGCGCCCATCCCGGACGACCTGGCGGATCGGGAACCGGCCCATGACACTCTGTTTCCCCGATTCCACCTTCACGAGAGTCATGAACAGGGTCGAACGCCCGGGCGGAACGTCGGTAGACCTGTCCGGCCAGTATCCGATCAAGCTGCCGTCTCCAAGATAACCGAAGTGTCGGATGCGGACTCCGGAGGGCGAGATCGACCGGGGAAGTGAACGTATATGCTGACCATCGGCAACAAAGACGTGACCACGCCCAGCAGCGTCATGGCCCACCAGGGTGTTCTCGACGCGCCAGAACTCCCAAAGCTCGGAGAACTCGCCGGGGCCCTCGCCCCGGCCCCCAAGCGTGCGTAAGTGCACTCCGGTCCAATCGAAGATGCGGATCTCGCTGGAGCCACCATCGGCGACCGCAAGCGAACCGTCTCTGAGACGAACCACGCCGGCGATCCTGTAAAACGCGATCGGACCCTCCGCCTCGGCCCCACCCAATTCGATCAGCGGAGCATCTCCTATCCGCCACTGCTCGCCCGGCCGGTCGCCGGCCTCATAGGTGACGATCCGGACCTCGGCGCTGTCACGTACCGTCTGCGCGCTCGCTGTGCCCACTAGAGCGGCGACGAGAGGGCCAGCCCACACGACGTACCTTATCGCCCTCATCTCCCTCTCAACTTCTCTCAACCAACTGATAACAGACACATGACCTTCCGGCCGCCGTCGATTGCACGCCGGACAGAATGGAGTACCGAAACTGAACTACTGCTTTGAGTCGTTCACTACTCGTTCATAGCCTTCTTAACTTTCTTAACATGGTGGTCCAGATATTTGAGGCTAGGACTCCCAGTGAACAGCTGATCATTGACAAGCAGGGTAGGGGTGCCGAACACGTCGAGCTCTTGTGCCGCTTGAAAGTCACGTCTCACGACGAAACGCGCAGTACTGTCTTTCAGGCACGCCGCAAATCGCACGGTGTCTTGAATCGCGGCCTCCCACGCGAAACGAGTCCACGGCTTCACGCCGAGCGAATCAGGCTGTTCGAAGAAGTGATCATGAATCTGTTGAAACGCGCCGGAGCGATTGCCGCACTCGGCGGCCACCGCGGCATCCAACGAGACGTCCTGCTGTGGAAAATGGCGGTACACGACTGCGACATCCCTTGGATGCAAGCGGCGCAACTCGCGCAACGTGGAAGCCGCCGTGCGGCAAAAGGGACACTGAAAGTCGAGAAACTCGACAACAGTGACCACCGGATTCGGCGGCCCAAAGCGGGCACCCTCAGTCGTGTATTGCTGCCAATCGCTGATGGTCTTCGGCTGCTGCTCCTCCGCTAGAACAGGAGTGCGGTGCGGTTCTCGCAAGCGTACAGCTGCGGCCGCCACCGCGGCCAGTGTGGCGACCACGGCGGCGATGTTTAGAATTGTCTCCTTCAACGGCTTTAGCCGGAGGCTCACGCCGCTTATCCTGATGAAGCTCGTCTAGAGGGCCGAGGACAGTGCGTCATTCCCATACGTATGTCCCTCTACTGCGACTCCCATACGCATGTCCCTCCCTCCACTGCATTCGGCTTGCAGGCACTACAGTCATACATGCAAGTTGCAATCGTGACACAGGCATTCTGCGGACACACCCAGGTCGCACTCGCCTCGGCTGGTGAATCGGCCATGTTCATGGCGAGAGCTGCCAACGTCATTGCCCCGATCCAAGCTACCCTCTTCATGGTTCCTCCTCGTTCTGAGATGAACTGTGGTTGCGAGGCCCCATGGCGACCGGCGCCACGGCTCCGACCCTGGACCCTGCGTCTGTTATCAACGATGGTCCCGCATCGGCGAGGTTTCCAGACGAGTTTTTGCCTAACTACGGCGAGTTTTCGTTCCGAGCAGTCGGTTTTTCCTCATGCGGCGGCGGCTTTTCGAGGTAGGAGGGCGCGATACGGGCCAAGGCCTCCTCCAGCTCGTATCCCACGAGCCGGCACAGCGGGATTCCCACGAGCTGTTTTGTCCGTTTGCCGAGGTAGTCACCGCTCGGGAACAAGAACTCTGCCGCCAGCTTTTCCCTACGACACCTGCCGCCCCGTTTCCTGGCGTACGCCATGACGGCGGCCAGGCGAATCAGGCCCAGAAGGTGCTTCGGCGACGGAAGCCCGTGTGCCGTGAGCAGCACCTCGAGCGGGCCGTAGCCCGGCAGCCCCAGAGCCTCGGCCCACTGCTTGACGGTCCTGAGTCTCGGCTGTCCGGCCGCGGCGACAGCCAGCGCCTCGACGACCAGCGGGTCCCTGCACCCCAAGCCATCCGCCAGGAGGGGGACGAGGCTAACATAGCCGCGCCACTGCCGCTCCAGGTGCTCTCGCAGCGACGCCCACTGCGCACCTCGCGCACTGTCCACCTGGATTGCCCGGTAGCCCAGGCGCAAAAGACCGTAGTAGAACGCCGCCAACCCCTGGACCGGATGAGCCTGCACCAGACACAGGGGCTGCCATGCCCTCGCGGCCCAGCTCTCGAAGACGTGCACGCATTCTTCATCGGGGTTTTCGACGTGGACGACGAGCGCGGAGAGCGGGCCTTTCAGCTCTGGTGCGGCGGCCCACGGAATCGGCTCAAGAAGGGCGTTCTTCCCAGGCGGCACCGACTCGCTCGCCCTCTGTAGCCACCGCTCGCTGTCGCTCACGAGGCAGGTGCGGCCCCACCACCAGATGCCGTAGTCGGCCCTTCGAGCGCCCCGGAACCATACTCGGTGGTGTAGTCGGCCGCTTGCTCGGGGCT
>JBHHYJ010000032.1:0-30041 GCA_046757485.1 Gemmatimonadota bacterium | reverse complement strand
CTTGAAATCCGCCGCCCGCAAGGGCTTGTGGGTTCGAATCCCACCCCCTCCGCTTCCTGCCTCGGGGCAGCCGATGCCGTGCCGTCCCCGGCGCGGCTTCAACGGCATCCACCCGCGGGCGCGGGCCCGCGCTCCCTACCCCACATGAGACCGAGGAGCCCGGATGTCGAGCTCTGAAGCCTTCCTCCGCGCGCGGGACTTCCTGCTCCGGCATCGGTCGGATCACGAGGCCGCATGCCGCGGGTTTCGATGGCCGGCGCTCGAGACGTTCAACTGGGCCCTCGACTACTTCGACCCCTACGCCCGGGACAACGAGCGCACCGCCTTGTGGCTCGTCCGAGAGGAGGGGGCGGAGGTCCGGCTCAGCTTCGCCGAGCTGGCGGAGCGCTCCACCCGGCTGGCGGACTACCTGGAGGGGCTGGACTTCCGCCGGGGAGACCGGGTCCTCCTCATGCTGGAAAACGTGCCGGAGCTCTGGGTGTCGTTCCTCGCCTGCATGAAGCTGGGTGCAGTGATGATTCCGGCGACCACTCAGCTCCAGCCGAAGGAGCTGGAGGATCGGATCGCCCGCGGCCGGGTGCGACACATCATCACGGCGTCCGAGGAGACCGGAAAGTTCTCCGGACTGGCAGGGGGGCTCACCCGGATCGCGGTGGGCGAGCCGGCGCCCGGGTGGCAGTCCCTGCCGGAGGCGGAGGAGCTCCCGGCGGCGGCGCGGCAGCCACCGGAGGCGGCGGAGAGCGCCGAGGAAGCGGAGGGCCCGGGCGCGCACGGCGGGGTGGCGCGCACGAGTGCCCGCACCGGATCGTGGAGGGACGCGCCCACGCGGGCCACCGATCCTTTGCTCCTGTACTTCACCTCAGGCACGACCTCGCGGCCCAAGCTCGTCGCTCACACCCACGCCAGTTACCCGGTGGGGCACCTCTCCACGATGTACTGGATCGGCCTCCGGGCGGGGGACGTGCACTGGAACATCAGCTCGCCGGGGTGGGCGAAGCACGCCTGGAGCAGCTTCTTCGCGCCCTGGAACGCCGGAGCCACGGTCTTCGTGTACGCGTATCGGCGTTTCGAGCCGGCCGCCGCCCTTCGGGTCCTGGCCCGCTGCGGAGTGACGACCCTGTGCGCTCCCCCGACGGTGTGGCGTCTGCTGATCCAGGAGGGGCTGGCGGAGCACGAGGTACGGCTGCGGGAGGCGGTTTCGGCCGGGGAGCCGCTGAACCCCGAGGTCATCGCGCGGGTCCAGGAAGGGTGGGGGATCACGGTCCGCGACGGGTACGGTCAGACGGAGACGACGGCTCAGATCGGAAACTCGCCGGGCCAGCCGGTGAAGCCGGGCTCCATGGGCCGGCCTCTGCCGGGCTACCACGTTCGGCTCCTGGGCCCGACCGGGGATCCGGGGGAGGGGGGAGAGATCTGCGTGGGGCTCGACCCCCGGCCGACCGGGCTCATGGCGGGCTACTCCGGAGCTGCGGAGCTCACGGACGAGGTGGTGCGGGAGAGCCACTATCATACCGGCGACGTGGCGACGCGAGATGAAGAGGGGTACTTCTGGTACGTCGGCCGGACGGACGACCTCTTCAAGTCATCCGACTACCGGATCAGCCCGTTCGAGCTCGAGAGCGTCCTGATCGAGCATCCGGCGGTGGCCGAGGCGGCGGTCGTACCCAGCCCGCACCCGCTGCGCCTCACGGTGCCGAAGGCGTTCGTTCGGCTCACGGAGGGGTTCGAGCCCGGGCCGGAGACGGCCCGAGAGATCTTCTCCTACGTCAGGGGCCGCCTGGCCCCGTTCAAGCGCGTGCGGAGACTCGAGTTCGCGGAGCTGCCGAAGACGATCTCCGGCAAGATCCGCCGGGTCGATCTCCGGACCCGCGAAGCGGCGAGGGAGAGCGGCGAGGAGAGACGGGAGTGGGAGTTCTGGGAGGAGGACGTTCGCGGGCTCCGGCGAGCGAGCGACTGAACCCTCCCTCCGTTGCGGCTCTCCCGGCCTCTCTTATACTGGTGTGGAAAGAGGATGAAACGCTTCGGGGGGCAAGAGGCGTTCTCTGGAGTAGCTCGCCCGCTCCCCTGGCCTCGGAGGTGTGATGAGAAAGGCGTCGTTCGAGCGATCTCGCGTGTCTGTTCCGCTCGCGGCCGGGACGGTCGCGTTGCTGGCCGCCGCCTGTGGGGGTGACGGCACGGGCCCGGGCGACGGGCCCGACCTGACGCCCCTGGCGGCCGAGCTCTCCACCGGGGTCGCCAGCACGATCCGCAACAACTCCGTTCTGACCTCGATGCTGGGTCTCCGAGGCGCGATGCTGAGCTCCCTGGGCAGTCCCCCGGGTGGCTCGGTGGGTCAGCCTCTCCGGCTCGGCTCCTACCATCCGATCGCGGGCCGCGGCACGGGAGATCCGGTCGAGACTGCGAGCGGCGAGGCCGGGCTCGCGGGCGGACTCTTCTTCGTCTCCCGGCGCGTCGATCTCGCGATCCCGTTCGGGTTCCTGGGACGGACGCTGATCTGGAACGTGGATACCGATGCTTACGATCTGGATCCCGACGACGAGTTCCTCGCCCCGGCGAACGGGGTGCGGTTTCGGCTGTACACGCTGGCGAGCCAGAACTCGCCGCTCGTTCCCCTGCTGGACGTCGGCTTCATCGACCTGATCGATGTGAGCTCGGGAGGAGGAATCGACGTGTCGGGCACGATCCGGGACGACAACGTCGCGCGAGCCGCCTTCCAGACCAACGGGGTCCTAGGCGTGGAGTTCGACTTCGGGGCCACGGGCTTCTTCTCGGACGGCGCGAGCAACATAGACTTCAGCGCGCGGACGCGGGCGGGCACCGGCGGCTTCACCCTCGTCACGACGGTGGACGCCACGGTGGGCAGCGTCACTTACGGGTCGAGCACGGAGGTGACCGGAAACGGCGCGGGCACGAAGGAGGTGGCCGTGAGCGCGGGGGGTCTCGCCCTGCAGTTCCTCCTGAACTTCGATCCGAATGGGAACATCGGTTCGAACAGCACCGTGACGGTGAACGGGATGGCGGGAGCCTCCGTTTCGGGGAGCTTCAGCAACCCGTCCGTCAAGCGAATCTCCGGCAGCAACCTGTCGAATGCGAGCCTGGACGCGCTGGAGGCGATCTTCCAGGAGGGGTTCGAGCTGGAAACCGCGTCGGCCAACCTGCTTCTGTTCGGCTTTCTCGTGAACCAGGGGCTGGATTAGGAGCCTGTTGAAGAACCACGGCGGGCCGCGTTACGAGCGCCGTGGGGCCAGCGGGCACCCGCCGGAGGCGGGTCGGGCGGCAGGCTGCGCGGCGGCCCCCGGCGCTCAGGTGCGCTGCTCGAACACCTGGGAGCGGATCCGCCAGTGGCCGCTTTCCAGTCGGAAGACGGCCACGAACTGGCCCTTCAGCCTGCGCGTGCCGACGCTCCGGCCGGGAGCCACGTAGCTGAAGGAGCCCATGGCGAAGGCGAGCGAGCCGCCGACGTCGAAGTCCTGGAAAGAGGTCGTGATCTCCCCGAGCTTGGGAAGAACGCGCTTCAGGTAGGCCGCGATCTCCTGCCGTCCTCTCACGACCGGAGACCCGTCCGCCGGCACGAGCACGGCATCTTCCGTGTAGAGCCGAGTCACCGCCCGGATCGCGTCGGAGGTCCACGCATTCTGCCACCTCTGCATGACGTCGGTCGTCTCGCGGAGCACGGCGCCCCGGAACTCCATCTGCCGACGGTCGTGCCGCTTCTGGTAGTCCCGAGCGCTGCCGCCCGGGATCACCTGGGCGGCACTCGGTCCGGCGACAAGTAGGAGCATGAGGCCCGGGAGGAACATCGAACGACTGTATCGTGGCATACTGACGATTCCCGCTGGCTGTCGTCCCATAGACGGTCTATATGGGTACGCGGATGGCGACGAAAACGCAACAAGATGGACAATCCCACCACCGCTTGCAACCGAAGTCCGATGTGAACCGATCGGACCGCCGGCCGGCTTGCGCCTGACCCGTTCTTGGGACACCTGATCCGCCCCGAACGTTGCAACGAGCGTGCCTCCCGGCTGCGGCGGCGTCACAGCCCGTGCCGGTCGGCGTACGCCAGCAGAGCGGTCTGGAAGATCTTCAACGGCGGGCGCACGAGCCCGGCTCCGATCTGTCCGACCCCCGGCTCCCGGTGGGCGATCCCCGTGTTCACCCGCGGCGTGACCCCGAGCTCCACCACCTTCCGGATGTCGATTCCCGTGGGCGTGCCCCGGAACTCGAGGGGGGGGATCGTGAAATGGGCATGCTCCGCCACCGTGATCTCGTACATCTCGAGCGTGGCGTTCAGGGCGTCCTCGGGGGTGCCGCTGATGAAAGTGACGATGGCTGGAGCCGCCGCCATCGCGAAGCCCCCGATTCCCGCGGTCTCGGTGATCGTGCTGTCCCCGATGTCCGGGTTCGCGTCCTCTCCGCTGAAGCCGCTGAAGTACAGCCCCTCCGGCACCTCGGCGGGACCCGTGAACCACGCGTCACCGAGCCCGCTCACCCGGATGCCGAACTCCGTTCCGTTGCGGGCCATGGTGGTCACGAGCGTGCTCTCCTCGATCCCGTGGGCCGCGTCCGCCATCGCCTTGCAGGCGGCCATCACGGGATTCAGCACGCTGAGCGCGTTGTCCCCCAGGAACTCGAGGGCCGCGGCCTCCAAATCGCGCTCGCGGGCCACGCGCGCGATGTGGGGGGCGAGCGCCTTCAGGTAGAGCAGGGAGCCCGCCTTGTTGCGGTTGTGTCCCTCGTCCCCCATGTGAAGCGCCTCGGCCACCAGGGCACGCAGGTCGAGGCCGCCGCTCCTCTCCAACGCCTCGCCCAGCAGCGGGGCCAGCGCGTCGTTCATCCACCGGAGCTTCTCCAGCACCTCGGGGGCGTACGCCCCGTAGCGCAGCACCTTTCCGTATCCCTCGTTCAGGTTGGAGTAGCTCAGGTTTCCATGGGTCACGTTCTCCACCACGTAGACGGCCATGGAGGGCGAGATCACGCCGGCCATCGGCCCGACCGCCTGATGATGGTGGCAGGGTCCGAACTCCACCTCCCCGGCCGCCGCCAGCGACGCGGCCTCCCGCTCGTCTCCGGCCCGGCCCTCGAAGAGGAGCGCACCGATCACCGCTCCTCTGAGGGGCCCGGACATCTCCTCCCATTCGATCGGCGGCCCGGCGTGGAGGAACAGCCGGTCGTGCATCCCGGGGATCGTGTGCCGGGCCACGCCGACGCCCCGCAGGATCGGCCGCGCCGAGATCATCCGTTCCACGGCCGTCCGGTTCGCTTCCCCGATGCTCATGCCTCGCCTCCTCAGCGTTCGGTTTGGATTCCGCGCTGCACGCCTGTCCTTATGACGGGCGGCCGGGTCGACCATCGAGAGCCCTCCCAGCGACCGTTCGGGTCCCTCAACCCTGCATCTTGCGCAGGATCTCGAGCAGCCGTTCGTCGCCTCCGGCCGGCGGGCTCCACTCCACCCGTACGGCCTCCGCCCCCTGTCCCAGGAGGCTGTCGTGGAAGACCTCGAGGCCCACCCCGATCGCCGCAACAGAAGCCTGCAAGTCCTCCAACGGCACGGGAGGCCCGGGAGAGTGGCTGGCGGGCGGAGGGGCGGCGGGTTCCACGGTCGGCCGGGTGATCCCGGCCACCTCCGCCGGCGGGCCCGGGTCCTCTCGCGAGAGAAGGTGACAGGCGAACGAGGCGGCCTCCGCCGCGTCGGGGAAGAGGGACGCCCCGGCCTCCTCCAGGCACCGGCTCTGCTCCTCCAGTCCCTGGGGGTCCTCCTCCGTACCGACCATCACCACGACGACCCGGACGCCTTTCTGATGAGCGGCGGCCACGGCCGGGGCCAGCTCCGAGGCGGGGTCCGGATGGGCGCCGTCTCCGAGGATCACGTCGAGCAGGATGACCCCTGTCTCCGGATCTCGGGCCTCCTGCCGGATGCGCTTCAACCGGAGGCTCTGGTCGATCATCGGGTGCAGCCGTCCCCGGGTGAACTCGTCGCCCCCGAGGTCCAGAATCGTGTGGCCCCGGCTGCGGCCGGGATCCCGCACGGGAATCGTGGCCGCCGCCCCGAGGTTCGTCTCCAGGCGGCCGAGGCGGTCCCGGAGGGTGGGCAGCGCCTCGAGGGCCAGCGTCCCTCCTGCGAACAGGCCGCGCAGGAAACGGCGTCTCGAAGGCGTCTCGATCTGCCCGGGCTCGCTCGGGGATCGGCCCCCGTCGCCGCCCTCGGCCCGGGGCCCGCCGCCGTCCCGTGGGCCCGCCCCGGGTGGCCGCGGGTCCGCACGGTGGTTGCCGGACTCTCCCTCGAGCCCGACGGCGAGCGTCGCCGCCGCGCCGAGGCCGTCGGCGAAGTGGAGCTTCGGGGAGAGGCCGCCGGAAGGCTCGCCGGAGACGCCGGCCGGGCCTGCCGTGTCGTCGCCCAGGAACCGGACGACCACGGGCTTGCCGATCCGGCCTGCCGCGTCGAGGAGCCGTTCCGCCACGGCCGGCTCCGGCGGCTTGGAGATGAGCACGATCACGTCGGTCCCGGGATCTCGCGCCAGCAGGTCGAGTCCCTGGAGCGCGCTGATGCCGCCCACGGCCGCCGACAGATCCCGTCCGCCGGTGCCGATCGCGTGCGAGACGCCGGCACCCAGTTGGTGGATGCGGCAGCTCACCGCCTGGAGGCCGGTGCCGGAGGCGGCGACGAGGCCGATGCGGCCCCGCCGCACCCGATTCGAGAAGCCGAAGCCGATCCCGTTCACGAGTGCGGTGCCACAGTCGGGCCCCATGACGAGAAGTCCCCGCCGCCGCGCCTCCTCCTTGAGCGCCACCTCCTCGGCGAGCGTGACGTTGTCGCTGTACAGGAAAACGTGGCGACTGCTGTGGAGCGCCTCCCGTGCCACCCCGGCGGCGAAGCGGCCCGGGACGGAGACGAGCACCCAGCGTGCTCCGGGAAGGAGGCGCGCGGCGGCGGCGAAGCTGCGGGGCCGATACCCCTCGCCGGCCCGTGAGCCACGAACCAGCAGATCATCCAGCCGGCCGAGGGCTTCAACCGCGGCCGCCCGGGTCTCCCCCCGCACCACGACGAGCAGATCCTCGGGCCCTGCCTCCTCCGCCTCCGCCGGGAGGAGCTCCCCGGCCTTCAGGAGCGCGAGGTTCTCCCGGGTGGCCATGACGGCTCCCGCGTCGAGAATCCCCGGCCGCTCGGCCAGAGCGGCCTGTAGCTGCATGAGAACGATCGAGTCGTGATACGCCCCGCGGCGAATCTCGTGGTGGAGCGTGGTCACCCTTCAGCCGAGGAGCTCGACGACATCGTGCTCCAGGAGTCCGCCGACCGGGGCTCGGACGGCCACGACGGCGACGTGGCGAGGCCACGGCTCTCGCTCCACGAGCGTCCATGGGGCGGCCCGACCCGGGTCGCCGTCCACCGCCAGGACGCGGGCGGGGGCTGCGGGCCGCAGGGAGACCTCCACGCTCCGCGGGGGCCTTCGAAGGCCGGTCCCGAGCGCCTTGAGCATCGCTTCCTTCCGCGTCCAGGCCCGGAAGAGGGCCCGGGACCGGTGCTCGACGGGCAGGCTCCGGAACACCTCGCGCTCCGAGGAGGAGAGGATCCGCCGCGCCAGGCTCGACGGGGCCGCCAGGGGACGAATGCGCTCCACGTCCACGCCGAGAGGAACGCGCGCCACCCCGACGACGAGGGCGTCTCGAGAGTGGGAGAGGTTGAAGTGCCAGGCCGATGCGGTGCTTCCCGAGCTCTCCAGGCGAGGCTTTCCACCGCCCTCCGCGGCGAGGATGATCTCCGATGGCTCGTCCTCCGTGTGGAGTGCCAGCACGTGCCGCAGGACCCCTCGTCCCAGGAGCCATCGCCGGCGGTCCTCCGGCCGATGCAGACGTGCCGCCCTGGCGTGCTCGGCCGCCGTGAGGCAGGCGGTCGCCCACGGTGCCGAGCCGTTCAGCCGGTCGAGCCGCGCCTTCCACACGTGGATCGTCTCCGGCGGCGCCGGGTCATCTCTCATGTCAGTCTCTCGCCTCCGTCCGCGCCGCACCGCGCTCGGTGCCGAAGCTTAGCACGCGTCGCCGAATCCCAGCAACGCTCTTCGGAGCCCCCTGACGGCCGGGAGCCTGCGAAGAACCCCGGCGGGTCCCGTCACACCGGTCGCGAGCTGCTGCGACAGGCCCTTCGCGCCGCGGAGCGGGCTCCTGTAGCTTGAGCCGCGCGCGGCCTCCGAGCACCCCATGGGGCTCGGTGACGCCGCTCGCGGGACCGATCCACGCGGGAGGTGCGATGGCGTACATCCGAACGATCCCTCCGGAGGAGGCCACCGGGGATCTCCGGCGGCAGTACGAGGCGGCCCTGAAGCGAGCGGGGCGGGTCTTCAACATCATTCGCATCCAGAGCCTGAACCCGAGCGCCCTGCGGGCCTCGAACGCCTTCTACCTCACGGTGATGAAGGGTCCGGGCCCGTTGGAGAGGCCGGTGCGCGAGATGCTGGCAACGGTCACCGCCCGGACGCTCGACTGCTTCTACTGAACGGAGGCACACGGAGAGGATCTCCGTGAGCTGACGGGTGACGACGAGCTGGCCGAGCAGATCAAGCGCGACTACCGGGAGGCGCCACTGGACCCGAAGACCCGGGCCCTGCTGGACCACGCCGTCCTCCTCACCCGGAGTCCGCGCGCGGTGACCGACGAGAGGATCGACGCTCTCCGGGCGGTGGGTTGGAGCGATGAGGAGATCCTGACCGCCACCCACATCATCGGGATGTTCAACTACTACGTACGTCTCGCCGAGGGGCTGGGGGTGAACCCGGAAGAGTTCATGGTCGCGGAACGCCGGGAAGGTCTCGGGGGCGCTTGATCCGGCCCAGCTCCGGCGCCAGGTTGGGCGCGGGGCGCCGAGCGCGGGGCGTCGGGCGGGGCGTCGGCTGGGGTCTGCTGAGGGCGTCGGACGAAGGCGTCGCCCCGACCTGGGAAGCGAAGCGGAGCACGAGGAGGATTCCGATGGACCGCATCTCCATCCGCGTCAACGGCCGCCAGCACCGGGTCGAGGTGCCGCCCGACATGCCGATCCTGTGGGTGCTCCGGGACGTGCTGGGGCTCACCGGCACGAAGTTCGGCTGTGGGATGGCCCAGTGTGGCGCCTGCACCGTCTACGTGGACGGCCAGCCGATCCGTTCCTGCGTCACGCCCGTCTCCGCGGCGGAGAGCAAGTCGATCACCACGATCGAGGGGCTCTCTCCGGGCGGCAGCCATCCCGTCCAGCGGGCCTGGGTGGAGGTGGACGTTCCCCAGTGCGGCTACTGCCAGTCGGGTCAGATCATGAGCGCCGCCGCTCTCCTGGCCACGCATCCGAATCCCTCGGACGCCGAGATCGACTCGGCGATGAGCGGCAACATCTGCCGGTGCGGCACGTACGGCCGCATCCGGGCGGCGGTCCACCGGGCGGCCGAGCTGGCCACGGTCGAGGAGGCCTGAGATGGCCCCCGTCGGGACGCCTCCGATCGCGCCGACGGTCGTGAACGCCCCGTACTCGCACGCGGGAGAGCCGATCCGGCGGCTTCCGATCCGGACGTGACGGACGGCGCGTGTCCGCCCTGAGGCTCGGGCCGGCACTCCCGGCGCTCGTCGCCCAGTCCCTGGGAGAGTACGGGGGAGTGACGGGCGCCTGGAGCGACGTGACGGAGGTGGCCCGGGACGTGTGGAGCTTCGGCTCCGACCATCTCGTGGAGCTCGTGGCGGTCCTCCTCGGACTGCTGCTCCTCGAGAGGTTCCTGCGGCCGTAGCGTCGGCAACGGATGAAGCCTCCGACGGCTCCCAATCGCATATGAGCGCGCGCGGCTGGATTGCCCGGACCGTCTCGAACGCCGTTCTCCCGCGCGCGGCCGGTGCCTGGCTGCTGGCCGTCGGAGGCCTCTCTGTGGGAGGATGCGCGGAGGAAGGCGTCCCGGACGCCCCGGGGGCCCTCGAGTTCTCCGGGCCTCCGGGGAGCGGCGAGCCGAGCCTGTACGCGAGCTCCGACGGCAGGGCGATCCTCACCTGGCTGGAGCCGGCACCGGCGGAAGAGCACGCGCTCCGGGTCGCCGTCCGGGAGGCGGCCCGCTGGTCGGAGCCCCGCACCGTGCGCCGGAGCGCGAGCTTCTTTGTGAACTGGGCGGACTTCCCCTCGCTGACCGAGTTCGGGGACGGCACGTGGGCGATCCACTGGCTGGAGAAGGTGGCTGCCTCGCCCTACGCCTACCACGTCCGCATGGCCCTCTCCCGGGACGACGGCCTCGGCTGGTCCGAGCCGTTCACCCCTCACGCGGACCGCTCCCCCACGGAGCACGGCTTCGTATCGATGGTTCCGTGGGGCGAGGGGGCGGCCCTCGTGTGGCTGGACGGACGGGAGATGCCCGTGGACGGCCACGGGGAGAGCGGTGGGGAGGAGGAGGGGGCGATGACCCTTCGGTTCACCACCCTGAGCGGGGACGGAGCGCTCGGAAAGGAGGTGCTCCTGGACGAGCGAACCTGCGAGTGCTGTCAGACCTCCCTCGCCCGCACGGCCGACGGGCTCCTGGTCGCCTATCGGGATCGGGGTCCGGAGGAGGTGCGGGACATCTACGTGACCCGCCTGGAGGGAGAGAGCTGGTCCGTTCCCCATCCCGTGGCACGGGACGAATGGCGGCAGAACGCCTGCCCGGTGAACGGGCCGCAGCTGGCGGCCGCCGGCGATCGGGTCGTGGTGGCATGGTTCACGGGAGCGGGGGGCGAGCCCCGCGTGTACGCCTCCTTCTCGGAGGACGGCGGGATGACGTTCGGCGAACCGCTTCGCGTGGACGCCGGCCGACCGATCGGCCGGGTGGAGAGCGTGCTCCTGGAGGACGGGGCGGCGCTCGTCGCCTGGCTGGAGCGGGCCGGGGGGACGGCGGGTCTGCTCGTGAGGAGGGTCGGGCCGGCGGGCGGGCTGAGCCGGCCCGTGCGCCTCGGGGCGACCTCCGCGGCCCGGGCCTCGGGGTTCCCCCGGCTCGTCCGGGTCGGCGAGGAGCTGCTGGCCGCCTGGACGGTGCCGGGTCCGGCGGGAGGCGTTCGGGTGGGCTCGTTTCCGCTGGAGGCGTTCGAGGAGTAGCCGGCGAGTTCCCCGGCCGCCGGCGGGGGTCCCTCACAGGCAGCCGGCGGGGGTCCTCAGAAGCCGATGGGGGGGTTCCGTCGGTGGCCGAGGGGGAGGCCACGGCTAGCGGCCCGATCCTCACCGGCGGCCAGAGGCCTCACCCGAAGTACTCCGGCTCGTTCCCCGGCTTCCACTTGATGTTGCAGCCGACGCTCGGCTGCTGCTCGTCCGAAACCGGCTCTCCCGCCAGGAGCGCGTCGAGCGCCGCCCGCAGATCCTTCCCGGTCACCGGAACGCCGTTGCCCGGTCGACTGTCGTCCAGTTGGCCGCGGTATACGAGCCGCCGGTCGGCGTCGAACAGGTAGAAGTCCGGCGTGCAGGCCGCCCGGAACGCCTTGGCCACCCCCTGCTCCTCGTCCAGCAGATAGGGAAACCCCCACCCCTGGGAGAAGGCGAGCTGCCGCATGGGCTGCGGACCGTCCTGAGGGTAGGCGTCGGTGTCGTTCGAGTTGATCGCCACGACCCCGACGCCGCGAGCCTGGTAATCCCGCGCCAACCGGCCGAGCTCGGGAAGAACGTGCTGGACGAACGGGCAGTGGTTGCAGATGAACATCACCAGGAGGGCCGGGCTGGCGGCGAACTCCTCCGGAGTCACCGTCTGTCCGTCGATCACGTTCGAGAGCGAGAAGTCGGGCAGGGAAGTGCCCAGGGACAGCATCGTCGAGGGGGTCTGCACCATCTTTACCTCCGGAGCGCAGCCGGGTACGGGTCGAGAAACGCCTGGTCACGCAGCTCTTGATCCGGGAAGCGAGCCGCCCACGAACGGAGGATGTCGCTCAGCGCACCGACCGGCAAGCGGCGCTCCCGGTAGGCCCGCACGGCGGCTCCGAGCCGCGCCCGCTCCTCTCGGCCGAGGCGGTCCGAGAGATGTTCGGCCACCTGCCGCGCGACGCGAACGGCCGAGCTGCTCCGGGGAGGCCGGCGCAGCGCGCTGCCGAAGCGCTCGCGGTAACGGGCCGCGAGCTCGGGGAACGGCGTGCCGTTCGCGCTCGCCATCAGGCGGTCCAGGGCCCGGCTCTGCGTCCGGTGGTAGGCGAGGAGAAGGAGCCGGTGGGCCTCGTGAAAGCGGACGAGCTCCGAGCGATGGCCGGAGCGCTCCACGCCCCGCAGGCGGGCGAGGGCGAAGAGCTTGGTGAGGAAGTGCTCTCGCAGGCGAAGGTCCCCGAGGCGGTCCTCGTTCTCCACCGCCAGGTCGGGAAACCGGTGCAGCACGGCGGCCGCGAAGACGCCCGCCCGCCGTCCGATCGCCTCCGTGGCCTCGGCGTCCGGGTGCACCTTGACGTCCCTCGTGCCGCAGGAGGGGGAGCGGCTCTTGAGAATGAAGCCATCGAGATCGGCCCGCCGGTCGAGAAACCGCTTCGCGAAGCGGGTCATCTCCCGCGTCAGCTCCCGGCCGGTGGCCGGCTGGACGAGGCGCTCCCCCTTCCCCACCCGCACCAGTCGGATCGGGTCCCGGGGCACCCCGAGTCCGATCTCGATCTCCGGACACACGGGGACGTACGTCACGAGCGACTCGAGCCTGCGAATGAAGTCGTCGGGGATTCTCCGTCCGTCGTAGCGGACGGCCTCGAACTCCAGGCAGCGGCTGACGACGACGGTGGGTCGGGGGAAGTCGCTCACCCGCCTCCCTCCACCCCGGTGGCCGTCGGCTCGGCGGGTCGCCCCATCTCCCAGCGGAGGGCCTCTTCGAGGCCGGGGGCAAGGAACGAGAACTCCCTCGCCTGCAGCGCCGAGGGCCGCGCTCGGGTGCTGGTCAGGAACGTCTCCTCCGCCATCTCCCGGAGGGCGAGGCGCAGGACCGCCGTCGGTGCCCGGAGGAGAACGGGTCTCCCCAGGACGCGGCCGAGCGTCCGGGAGAGCTCCCGGTTGGTGACGGGGGCGGGGGAGACCGCGTTCAGCGGACCCCGCAACCGCTCGTCCCACAGGGAGCGGTGGATCACGCCGACCAGGTCGTCGAGCCCGATCCAGCTCACGTACTGCTCCCCGTCGCCGAGAACGGCGCCCAGCCCGGCCCGGAACGCGGGAAGCATGGTCCGCAGGGCGCCGCCCCGGGGCGTGAGTACGATCCCGATCCGCGGACGCACGACCCGGATGCCGGCGGCCTCGGCCGGGGCGACCGCCACCTCCCAATCCCGGCAGAGCTCCGCCAGGAAGCCGTTCCCGGGTCCGGCTTCCTCGGGGAGCCACTCCGTGCCGCGGCTTCCGTAGTAGCCGACGGCGGAGGCGGAGACGAGCACCCGGGGCGGGTGCCGGAGACCCGCCAGCGTCTCGGCCAGCAGGCGCGTGCCGGCGACCCGGCTCTGCCGGATCCGGAGCTTCTTCCCCGGGGTCCACCCGAGGGCGAAGAGGTTCTCGCCCGCCAGATGCACCACCGCGTCCACCCCCTCGAGCGCCGCGGCGTCGACGAAGCCGGAGGCAGGGCTCCAGCGAATCTCCGTCGTCCCGGGCCGGGGCCGACGCCGCACGAGGGGGTCCACCCGGTGGCCTCCGGAGCGCAGGAAGGCCGTGAGCTCGCTCCCCACGAGCCCGGAGGCCCCGGTGATGGCCACCCGGAGGGCCGGACGCTCTCCGTACGCCGCATGCCGCGCGAGATCGCGGGCCGTGCGCCGGTGACGCCACCGGAGCATGCGGAGCAGCCGGCGCCGGACGACCCCCCCGAGGAGACTCTCGGCCAGCGGGGAGAACGGTAGCTCGTAGGCGAGGTCGTCCTCCAGGAAGCACCCGCCGGGGGCCGGCAGGAAACGGTGCACGTGCACCCACCGCCGGAACGGACCGACGGCCTGCTCGTCGGCGAACTGTCGTCCTTCCTCACAGTCGCGGTGTACGGCGACCCATCTCCGGCGCCACGGCCCCCAGCGAAGCTCGAGGTGCACCCGGGCCCCGTCGCGCAGTCCTTCCTCCCGGTGGAGAAGCCGGACGGGCTCCCAGGGGGGCAGCAGGCGCTCCAGGGCCCCCGGCCGGGCGTGCCAGCGGAACAGCTCCTCGGGCGAGGCCTCGATACGGCTCACGTGACGGACGCCGGGCATCCTCCTCCTCCCCGTGGCTGTGCGGCCTCGCACCCCATGACTCGGTCAGGCTCCTAGCAGAACCCGGGGATCGCCCCGAGCTCTCCGGGATCCACGTTGCCGCCCGACAGGACGCAGACGACCCGGGTCCCGTTCTCCAGGGAGAGCCGTCCCGCCAGCAGCGCCGCGACCCCCGCCGCGCCGGCGGGCTCCGCCAGAAGCTTGGCCCACGCGAGGATCTCCCGCATGGCGCGGGCGATCTCGGCATCGGTGACCAGGACGATCTCCTCGACGAGCCGTCGAACGATATCGTACGGAAGCTCCCCCGCCATCGGGGGTGCCAGGCCGTCGGCGATCGTCGAGATCTCGTCGAGGCGGACCGGCCGCCGTTCCTCGAGGCTGCGGTACATGGCAGCCGCCCCCTCGGGCTCCACCCCGTAGACCCGGAGGTCGGGCCGGCGGAGCTTCACGGCGCTCGCGATGCCCGCGATGAGGCCGCCGCCTCCGACCGGGACGACCACGGCGTCGGGCGGCGGGCGGAGCTGCTCCAGGATCTCCAGACCCGCGCTCGCGTGCCCCGCGACGATCGCCGGATCGTCGAACGGGTGGACGAAGGTCAGTCCCCGCTCCTCGGCCAGCGCCCGTGCCCGCGCGAAGGCGGCGAAGACGTCTCCGTGCAGGACCACCTCGGCCCCGTACGCACGGCTGGCGGCCGCCTTCGTCGGGGACGCATCGGCCGGCATGACGACCGTGCAGGGAACTCCCGCCGCCCGGGCTCCCCAGGCGAGCGCCTGGGCGTGGTTTCCGGCGGAGACCGTGACGACGCCGCGGGCCCGCTCCTCCGGACCGAGCCCCAGAAGCTTGTTCAGCACGCCCCGGACCTTGAAGGAACCGGTCTTCTGGAGGTTCTCGCACTTGAGCCACAGCCGGACCTCGGCCTGACGGCCGAGCAGGGTCGCCGGGAGGAGGGGAGTGAGGTGCACCTGTCCCCGGAGGCGATCCCTTGCCTCGAGGAGGGTGTCGAGCTCCACCCGGGTGGCTTCCACCGGTTCCTCCTCCCGCGATGCGGTCACTCCGCGGTCCCCGGCCTTCGCTGATGCTAGGCGGCCGACGGGCCGGCCGCACCCCCGGCGGGACCGCCCACACCGTCCGCGAGCCGGACCTTTCCGCGTCTCCAGGCGCCTCTTACCTTCCGCCCGATGCGACACTTGGCTCGGAGTCCGACCTCCTCCCGCCCCGCCCTCCGCCGCCGTCCGGCCTGGCCGGGGACGGCGCTCTCGCTCGTGCACGGTTGGCTCGCGGCCGGGTTCCTGAGGGCGCCGGGCTGGCTCGCGGTCGGGCTCCCGATGGCGTCGGCGGCCGAGCTCCATCCGACCCCGACGGCCGCCCAGGCCCCGATCCCGGAGACGGGCACCGTGGCGGCGGGCCTCCGTCTCCGCCAGCTGGAGGGGGTGAAGCGCGTCCTGGTGATCGGTGCTCACCCGGACGACGAGGATACGTCTCTCCTCACGGCCCTCGCCCGCGGGCTGGGGGCCCGAGCCGCCTACCTCTCCCTCACCCGGGGCGAGGGGGGCCAGAATCTCATCGGGCCGGAGCTCGGCGAGGCGCTGGGGATCCTGCGCACGGGTGAGCTGCTCGCCGCCCGCCGGCTGGACGGGGCCGAGCAGTACTTCACCCGGGCGTACGACTTCGGGTACTCGAAGACGGCCGAGGAGTCGTTTCGCCACTGGCCGAAGGATTCCCTGCTGAGCGATGTGGTGTGGGTCGTGCGCCGCTTCCGGCCCCAGGTGATCGTGGCGATCTTCAGCGGCACGCCCCTGGACGGGCACGGCCAGCACCAGGTCGCCGGGATCCTCGCCCGGGAAGCGTTCCGGACGGCCGGCGACCCCGAGCGCTTCCCCGAGCAGTTGGCGGCCGGCCTGCGGCCCTGGGCCCCCCTGAAGCTGTACCGCCGCACGTTCCGCGACCCCCAGAACGCCGACCTCACGGTGGAGACGGGGCGGCTCGACCCGCTGCTCGGCCGCTCCTACCACCAGGTGGCTATGGCCGGGCGGAGCCAGCACCGGTCGCAGGACTTCGGGGTGGCCCAGTCCCCCGGCCCGTTCGTCACGCGCCTGAAGTTCCTGGAGAGCCGGGTCTCCCGGAGGAGAGAGGGAGGAGGGAACGGCCTCTTCTCCGGGATCGACACCTCTCTGGTCGCGCCTCTTCGGCCTCTTCCGCCGGACGCGAGGGCGGAGGCGGAGCGGGCCGTGGACCGCTATCTGGCCGCCGTTCATCGGGCCCGCGGCGCGTTGGCCGGGCTCGCCCCGTACGGTGCCGTGCGTCACCTGGCCGACGCCCTGGCCTCGATCCGGGAGGCGATCGCCTCCGTGCGCTCGGTGACGGCCCCGGAGGTGGCGGAGGCGCTCGCGGAGCTGGAGGAGAAGGAGGGTCTGGCCCAGGAGGCGCTCCTGGCCGCCGCGTCGGTCTCGCTCAGCGTTCGAGCGGAGCGCGACGTCGTCGTACCGGGTGAGACGCTCCAGGTGACGGCCGAGGTGTGGAACGGAGGGCCGTTTCCGATTCGCGCGTCACCGGTCCGCCTCTCGCTCCCCGCAGGCTGGAGCGCCGAACCGCCCCTCCACGTCGCCTGGTCGCCCCCCCGCTTCTTCGCGGCCCCTCCCCGGAGCGCGTCCGACGCCCCGCCTCCGGTTCCGGACCGGGGAGGCGAGGTGGCCGCCGGCGGGATCCGGCGCTCTCGCGCGGCCGTGCACGTGCCGCCGACGGCCGCGTACTCCGAGCTGTACTACGTGCGACGCGAGCGGGACGGAAGCCTGTACCGGTGGCCCGCCTCGCTCGAGCTCCGGGCTCTCCCCCGAGACCCGCCGCTCCTGCGGGCGGGGGTGACGATCGACGTGAGGCCGGGGGGCGCCACGACCCCCGTTCGGGTGCACGTGGAGAGGCCGGTCCGCTACCGGGGGGTGGACAAGGCCCGCGGCGAGTACTGGAGGCCCGTCATGGTCGCGCCGGCCGCCTCGGTGAGCGTGACGCCCGTCGAGTCCATCTGGCCTCTCGGAGACCCGGGCCCTCGCCATCTCGCCGTTAGGGTCCGCGCCATGGCGCCGCGGGGAGTTCGGGGCACGATGAGCCTGGATCTTCCAGCCGGCTGGCGATCCCGGCCCGCCGAGCAGCCGTTCCGGCTCCAGGAGGGAGCCACCGCCGTGTTCGATTTCGAGCTTCAGGCGCCCGAGGAGGAAACGGGCGGGGGCGAGGTGATCGTCCGGGGCGTGGCGCGCCTCTCCGGCGGTCAGGTGCTTTCCCGCGGAGTGACGCTCGTCGCGTATCCCCATATCTCGCCCGCCTTCCTCTTCCACGACGCGGTGGCCCGCGTGCGGCGGTTTCCCGTCCAGGTGGCCCGGGAGCGGCGCGTCGGATACCTGATGGGCTCCGGGGACGATGGACCCCAGGAGATTCGGCAGCTCGGCCTCGAGGTGGAGCCGCTGGGACCGGAGCGGGTCAGGAACGGGGCGTTCGCTGGACTGGACGTCATCGTGCTCGGCATCCGGGCCTACGAGACGCGGCCGGACCTGCGAGAAGCGAACGAACGGCTGCTGGATTGGGTTCGGGAGGGGGGCACCCTCATCGTCCAGTACAACAAGAGGGAGATGGTGACCGGGGGGTTCGCTCCCTACATGCTTCACATGAAGGGCCGCGCCGATCGCGTGACGGATGAGGAGGCTCCCGTACGCCTGCTCGATCCGGAGGCGCCGCCGCTGGCCAGGCCGAATCGGATCACCGAGGCGGACTTCCGCGGCTGGGTGCAGGAGAGGGGCCTCTACTTTCCGGACGAGTGGGCTCCCGAGTATACGCCGCTTCTCGGCATGGCCGACGCGGGGGAGGAGGAGCTCCGGGGCTCTCTGCTCGTGGCACCTCTGGGCGCCGGGCTGTACGTGTACACATCGCTTTCCCTCTTTCGCCAGCTTCCGGCGGGAGTGCCGGGGGCGTACCGCCTGCTGGCCAACCTCCTCTCCCTGAGGCCGGAGGCGTGGCGGGCATACCGGGAGGGGGGCACTTCGGGCGCCGCCCGGTGACTCGACCTGCGCGCGCCGCCCGGTGGCTACGTGCGGGCGCCGGCCGGTGACTCGACGTGTGGGCGTCCCTCGATGACCCGACCCGCGGGCGCCGCCTTCGCTCTCCTGCTCTCCGCGCTCGCCACGCTCGTCGCGGGCTGCGGGAGGGACGAGCGCCGGGTGCTGGTCTTGTACTCCCCCCACGGCCGGGACCTCCTCGCCTTCTTCGAACGCCGCTACGAGACGGCTCACCCCGAGGTGGACCTCCAGTGGGTGGACATGGGGTCCCAGGAGGTGCTGGATCGGATCCGCTCGGAGAGGGCGAATCCGCAGGCCGACGTGTGGTGGGGAGCGCCGAGCGACATGTTCGACCGGGCGGCGGAGGAGGGGCTCCTGGAACCGTTCGTTCCGTCCTGGTCGGAGGCGGTGCCGCCCAGCGCACGCGACCCCCGAGGCCACTGGGTGGGCACCTACCTGACTCCAGAGGTGATCGCCTACAACGACGAGGTGTTGACCCGGGCGGAAGCGCCTCATGAATGGGATGAGGTGCTCGATCCTAAGTGGAAAGACAAAGTTCTGATACGAGATCCGCTCGCCTCCGGCACGATGCGGGCGATCTTCGGTGCGATCATGTATCGGGAGTATCGGCGGCAGGGCGAGATGGAGGCCGGCTACCGGTGGCTCCTGCGCCTGGATGCGCAGACGAAGGAGTACGTGCTGAACCCGACGCTGCTCTACCAGAAGCTTTCCCGGCGGGAGGGGCTCGTCACCCTGTGGGACATGCCGGACATCCTTCGGCTGCGGGCGCACACGGAGTTCCCGATCGACTACGTGCTCCCGGCGAGCGGGACGCCCGTCGTGGTAGATGCGATCGCCATCGTCCGGGGAGGCCCGAACCCGGAGCTGGCCCGTACCTTCGTGGAGTTCGCCGGCGCCCGGGAGAGCCTCCTCGAGGCCGCCCGGCGCTTCTACCGGATCCCCGTGCGGGAGGACCTCCCGGCGGACTCGTTTCCCGAGTGGCTGCGGGAGGCCGCCCCGCGGATCCACCCGATGGAGGTGGACCGGGCGCTGGTGAGCGAGTGGACGCCGAAGTGGCTCCGCCACTGGGACCGGCACATCCGCGGGCGGGGCCGGGCGGAGGGGCACTGAGGTGGCGCCGCGGAGATGCGGAGGCCGACGGCGGGATGCGGGGCGATGGCCCCCTGGCCGCGGTCTCCCGTGAGTAAAGGCGGCCTGGAGCTCGACGGCCTGCGGAAGCGATTCGGGGAGACGCGGGCGGTGGACGGGGTCGACCTCCAGGTCGAGGAGGGGGAGTTCCTCACCCTCCTGGGGCCGAGCGGGTGCGGCAAGACGACCGTCCTCCGGCTGGTGGCCGGCTTCGAGCGCCCGGACGAGGGAGAGGTGTGGTTCGGGGGGGAGCAGGTGACCCGCTGGACCCCCCAGCGTCGGGGCTTCGGGATGGTCTTCCAGCACTATGCCCTCTTCCCCCATCTGAGCGTGTTCGAGAACGTCGCCTTCGGGCTGCGGGCCCGGCGGACACCGGCGGAGAGGATCCGCGAGCGGGTGGCGGACAGCCTGGCGCGTGTCGACCTGGAGGGGCGGGAGTCGAGGAAGGTGCAGGAGCTCTCGGGCGGGCAGCAGCAGCGGGTGGCGCTCGCGCGGGCCCTGGCGATTCAGCCGCGGCTCCTGCTGCTGGACGAGCCGCTCTCGAACCTGGACGCCGCGCTTCGGGAGCGTACGAGGACCGAGCTCCGCGCGCTGATCAAGGATCTCGGGATCACCTCCCTGTACGTGACCCACGACCAGGAGGAGGCGTTCGACCTCTCGGACCGGGTGGCGGTCATGCGGGCGGGCCGGCTGCGGCAGGTGGGGACGCCGGAGGAGCTGTACGAGAGACCCGCGGACCGCTTCGTGGCGAGCTTCGTCGGGCGCGCGACGGTCCTGGCGGCGACGCTGGAGACTCCGGGCGCCGAGGGCGAGCTCGTCGGCCGGTTGCCGGACGGAACGGGATGGAGATTGCCGGCGGCGAGCCTGGCCCCGGAGCCACCTCCCATCGGGGCGGCGATCGAGCTGTACCTGCGGCCGGAGGCGCTGGTCCTCCGGCTCGCGGCTGCCGGGGAAGGAGTGCTCCGCGGGCGTGTGAGGGACCGGCGGTTTCGCGGGGCGCTGACGACGTACCGGATCGAGATCCCGGGAGAGGGACTGCTCGAGGTGTCGGGGGAGGCAGGGCTGGCGGAGGTGGGCGACACGGTCGGCGTGGGCGTACGCCCGGGGGCCCGCATCCACGCCTTCCCGGCGGCAGAGCCGTGAGCCGAGCGCGCCACCCCCGGTCTCCGCGGACGTCGGCACCCGGTTGGCCGTGGCCGAGGGGCGGCGGACCGGCGCGGGCGCAGGGGGAGAAGACGTGAGACCGGGCGGAGCGGCCGGGAGCCGGCGCCTCACCCTCGCGCTGGCCGTCCCCAGCCTGGCCCTGCTCGCCTGGCTCGTTCTCTACCCGAACCTCGTCGTTCTGACGGAGTCGCTTCGGGAGGGCGGCCGCCTCACCCTGGGCCACTACACGG
This sequence comes from Gemmatimonadota bacterium, assembly GCA_046757485.1. GTDB lineage: Bacteria > Gemmatimonadota > Gemmatimonadetes > Palauibacterales > Palauibacteraceae > JBHHYJ01. The sequence goes on along the minus strand of JBHHYJ010000032.1, from coordinate 9,322 downwards.
AGTTCTTCTCCACCCGGGCGGAGCTGGAGGCCCTCTGGTCCAGCGTGTGGATCAGCGCGGCCAGCGTGCTCCTCTCGGGCCTCATCGGGGTGCCGCTCGCCTTCTTCTTCCACCGGTACGACTTCCCGGGGCGGGCCCTCTTTTCGGCGCTCGCCGCCCTCCCCGTCCTCCTCCCCCCGCTCGTCGGGGTGATCGCCTTCCTCTTCCTCGTCGGCGAGAGCGGGATCCTGACCCGCGTCGTCCAGGAGGTTCTGGGTCTGGAGCGCTCCCCGTGGCGGCTCGTCGGGGCGCCGGCGATCCTTCTGGTCCACGCCTACACGATGTACGTGTACTTCTACCTGTTCACGCTGGCCGGCCTGGCCCGGCTGGACGACTCCGCCCTGGAGGCGGCCGCCTCGCTCGGGGCGGGGCGCTGGCGAACGCTGCGGACGGTCGTGCTGCCTCTCCTCACCCCCGCGCTGGCCGCCGCCTCCGTGCTCGTCTTCATGACCTCCATGGCCTCCTTCTCCGCCCCGTACATCTTCGGCGGCGGCTTTCGGGTGCTCACGACCCAGATCTACGCCAGCAAGATGAGCGGGGCCCTGCCGATGGCGATGGTCGAGACGGCGGTCCTGGCCGCCGCCTCCCTCGGCTTCCTGTGGTTGCTGCGGCGGCTGCAGGGGGAGCGGGCGTACGCGGCGGTGGGGAAGGGGGTGCGCCGGGCGCGGCGGCAGGTGCGGTCACCGGCCGCGCGGCGGCTGCTGGGGGCGGCCGGAGGTCTCGTCGTGCTCCTGCTCCTCCTCCCCCACCTCACCCTCTTCCTCGTCTCCCTCGTGCCCGAGGGGGCATGGACCGTCCAGATCCTGCCGAGCCGCTACTCGGTGGAGAACTTCCGGGCCCTTCTCCAGGACCCGGAGCTTCTGCGGCCCGTGCTGACCTCCCTCCGCATGGCGACCCTGGCCACGGCGGGCAACGTCCTCTTCTGCTTCGTGGCGGCCTACCTGGTCGTGCGCCGACGCTTCCTCGGCCGCGGGCTGCTGGCCACCCTGCTCGTGGTGCCGTGGGCGCTGCCCGGCACCGTGCTGGCGATCGGGCTGGCGACCACGTTCAGCGTCCATCAGCCGGCGGCCGGCCGGCTCGTGCTGGTGGGGACGTTCTGGATCCTGCCGCTCGCCTACTTCATCCGGAACACCCCGCTCGTCGCCCAGGCCGCGATCGCCTCCTTCCGGCAGTTCGATCCGGTGCTCGAGGAGGCGGCCCACTCGCTGGGGGCCGGGTGGCTGACCACCATGCGGCGGGTCGCCCTGCCGCTCGTGCTGCCGGGGCTCGCCGCCGGTGGCATGCTGGCGTTCGTGGGGGCCCTGGGCGAGTTCGTGGCCTCCATCCTCCTCTACAGCCACCGTTCGCGTCCGATCTCCATCGAGATCCTCGCCCAGCTCCGGGCGTTCGACTTCGGGGCGGCGGCGGCGCTCGGTGTCGTGCTGGCGCTCCTGATGGCCGGGGTCTTCGCGGCGGGCGGGCGCTTCGTGAGGGGGGCGGCGCTGCCGCGGGGGTAGAACCTGTCGAAGAAAGTCGGCCGACCGTCGTGCGGGTGGCCACCGGGCCGGGGCGAGATCAGCCAGAGGAACCGGTCCACCGCCCTCAGGCGCGCCGCGGAGACAGCCTCAGCGGCGCGGCGGCTTCTTGAAGGCCCGCTCCGGGACCCGGATGCGGCCCTCCGGGTTCAGGTCGCGCTCGATCACCCAGAAGATGTCGTCGGCCCACTCGAGCTTGGCCGGGTCGAGGGCGAAGCGCTTCACGGTGACGACCTCCACGGACCACCGGTTCGGTCCGATGCTGTCCACGAAGACCCCGATCCGCTCCCCCTGGTCTGCCTCCAGGGTGACCTCCTCTTCCCGGAGGCCCGATCCGCTAGGGGTGGGATAGTGGGTGGCAAGGATCCAGCGCTCGTACTCGTTCGCCCTGTCGAGCTGCAACCCGTTGGCGGGGATCGCGTTCAGCGAGGCCTGCCACATGTTCTTCCACGACGCCTCGAACTCCCGGACCTCTCCCGTGCCCCGGGCCCTCAGGAGGTTGCCCGCCGTGGCGCACCCACCCAGGAGGATGGCGGCCAGGCCGAGCGGCAGGACGGCCGGCGCGCGGCGGGTGCCGCACGCCAGCCACCGGGTGCCGCGCCCCGGCCACCGGCTGCCGCGCCCTGCGCAACGAACGCCACGCCCGCCGCGAGGGCTGCCGCGCCCCGGACACTGGGCCCCACGCCCGCCGCGAGGGCTGCCGCGCCCTGCGGGGCCTCCATGTGAGCTCCTTCTCCTCAACGTCTTCCTCTCGTGGCCGCTCTCCGTCCCCTTCCGCCCGATCGTAGCCGACGGGCCGCCCGGTGGGGCGCTCCGTCGGCGGGCTCCGGCGTCTCCGTCTCCCCCGTACCCGAAAGCCGGCGCGACGCGCGAAAGGTTCCCGCCTCGTGGCTCGGCGGCTCCCGAGCCCCGGTGGAGGGTACAGGACCGAGGGCCGCTCCGGAATCGTTGCTACCCCGACGGGGGGAGCGCTTTCCACCGGGGCTGCCTCCCTGCCCGGCGAAGGGGAGTGCGATGGACCGAGAGGCCGAGATTGGCGACCCGAGGCAAGCGCTTGCAGAGGCCGTCCCCACCCGATGGTGGCACCGGCTGGCGGACGGGAGGGCCCAGTGTGACGTGTGTCCGCGGGCCTGCCGCCTGAGGGAGGGGCAGCGGGGGCTCTGCTTCGTGCGGGCGAACGCGGGAGGCGAGATCGTCCTCACGACCCACGGCCGCTCCAGCGGCTACTGCGTGGATCCGATCGAGAAGAAGCCGCTGAACCACTTCCTCCCCGGGACCCCGGTCCTCTCCTTCGGCACGGCGGGCTGTAACCTCGCCTGCAAGTTCTGCCAGAACTGGGACATCTCGAAGTCGCGGGAGCTGGACACCCTGGCGGACGCCGCCGCGCCCGAGACGGTGGCCCGGGCGGCGGAAGCGCTGGGCTGCCGCAGCGTGGCGTTCACGTACAACGACCCCGTCATCTTCCACGAGTACGCCATCGACGTGGCCGAGGCGTGTCGGGAGCGCGGCATCCGGACCGTGGCGGTGACGGCGGGCTACCAGTGCCCCGGCCCCCGGGAGGAGTTCTACCGGCACATGGACGCCGCGAACGTGGACCTGAAGGCGTTCACCGAGGCGTTCTACCGCCGGGTTTGCGCGGGGCATCTGGAGCCGGTGCGGGAGACGCTCCGCTACCTCCGGCACGAGACGCGGGTGTGGCTCGAGATCACGACCCTGCTCATCCCGGGGGAGAACGACTCGGAGGAGGAGATCGAGGCGCTCACGCGCTGGGTGGCCGAGGAGCTGGGGCCTGACGTCCCCCTCCACTTCACGGCGTTCCACCCCGACTGGAACATGCGGGACCGGCCCTCCACCCCCGCCGGGACGCTGGAGCGGTCCCGGGGGATCGCCCTGGCCAACGGAGTCCGCTACTGCTACACGGGAAACGTCCTCGACGAGGCCGGGCAGAGCACCTACTGCCACGCGTGCGGCGACCTGCTGGTCGGGCGCCGGCGGTACGTCCTCAGCGAGTGGAACGTCGTTCCGGACGAAGCCGGGGCGACGCCGGGCCCGGCGCGCTGCCGCACCTGCGGCGCGGCCATCCCCGGGCTCTTCGAGGTGGAGCCGGGAAGCTGGGGGAGCCGGCGGCTGCCCGTGCGGCTGTCCGGCTTCGCGGCCTGATCGCGGCGGCCTGGGCGAGCGGCGAGGCAAACCTCCTCTGTTGCCGCTAGGTTGAGACCCGTCACGTACCCTGGAGCGTGAGCGTGCAGATCGAACGGAGTCCCGACGGCGAACGCCTCCTGACGATCGAGGAGTTCGAGCGGCTGTCGGCCGGCGACGGCCGAAGTGAGCTCGTGCGCGGGCAGCTCCTCCGGGAGCCGCCGGCCGGCTTCGGGCACGGCCGGCTCGCCAACCGCATGGCCTTCCTGCTGACCCGATTCGTGGAAGAACGCGGCCTAGGAGAGGTGCTGGCCGCGGAGACAGGCTTCGTGCTCCGGGAGGATCCACCCACGGTGCGCGCCCCGGACGTCGCCTTCGTGGCCGCGGAGCGGATCCCGGATCCGGCGCCCAGGGGCTTCGGCCGCTTTGCTCCCGATCTCGTTGTGGAGATCCTTTCGTCCACGAACACGGCCTCGGAGATCCAGGCGCGGGTCGTGGACTACCTGGACGCCGGGACGCGGCTCGTCTGGGTCCTGGATCCCGTGAGTCGCTCCGTGGCGGCCTACCGCAGGGGCGGCGAGATGCGGCTCCTGAGGGAGGCGGAGGAGCTGGAGGGCGGCGACGTACTGCCCGGCTTCGGGGTCCCGGTGGCCGACTTTTTCGTCGGGTAGCGGCCGCCGGAGTCCCGTGGCTTTCCGCAGGGCCCCGGCCCCCCGATGAGGCGAAAGCCCGCGCGCCGGGAGGGGTGCTCGTGAAACCGACCGGCCTTCCCTCTCGACGCCTTCTCCTCGGGGCGCTGCTTCTCGTGCTTCCCGGCTCGCGCTTCGAGTGCGGGACGGGGGACGTCCTCGGGACGGGCCCCCTGGAGGTGAAGGAGGTCTTCGTCTCTCCAGGCTCCCTCTCGCTGCGGGTGGGGGAGGTCGCCACCCTCGAAGGCTTCGGCCGGGACGGTTTCGGAGGCACGGTAGAAGTCCAGCTCGTGTGGGAGGCCGCCGACCCACAGGTAGCGGGCGTGGCTCCGAAGCGCGGCCGCGTGACCGTGGTCACCGGGAGGAGCCCGGGCGAGACCGAGGTGCGGGCGCTTCACCGGACGTCGGGCGCGGCGGACACGGTCCCCGTCTCGGTCTCCGCCAGCTCCTGAACCCTACCCCGTCCGGGAATCCAGCGCGGCGGAAGCAAGGGATCTGCCGAAAGCCTTCCCCGTGCGGGAATCCGGTGCGGCGGAGCACGGGATCCGCCGACGCGGATCGGAGGATCTGCAGGCTCCGGAATCAGAGGCTCCGCAGGCTCCGGAATCAGAGGATCCGGAGGCTCCGGAGCCGGTTCACCGCTTTGGCCACCTCCTGGGGGCGGGGAAGCGCGAGCTCGGGGCTGTCCTCGATCGAGGGGAGCCCCTCGCGGATCGCCTTCTCCACGACCTCGTGGACGAGGACCGGGATCGGGCGGCGCCCGTCGCACAGCTTCTGGAGCTCCCACAGCATCGCGCCCACGGCGCGCGCCTGGCCGTAGTCGGCGAGCTGCTCTACCTCCCCCAGGTCGAGCTCCTGCTCGCCGAATTGGATCGCGTCGGAGCCCCGGGTCCGGATCTTCACCTTCCCCGACCGCCGCCGGGGATCGAAGCTCTCCGGTGCGGGGACCCGGTCGGTGTGCCGGAGGGGGTGCTCGGGCTCCCCGATCCTCCGGCCGGTCGGATGGGCCGCCGCGACCTCCCTCGCCCGGGTCGTGACCTCTCGCGGCAGGTACTCCTGCATGAGGACCACCGTGTCGGCCACGTCCAGATAGTCGCCGCCCCCTCCGGTCACGAGGAGCGTGCTCACCCCCGCCTCCCGGAGCTCCCGGACGCGATCGATGAGCGGGGTGATCGTCTCCCTCTCCACCAGCTCCTGCATGCGCGCGTCCCGCACCATGAGGTTCGTGGCGCAGGTGTCCTCGTCCATCAGGAGGAGGGAGGTCCCGGCCTCCAGCGCCTCGACGATGTCGGCGGCCAGGCTCGTGCTCCCCGAGGCGTCCGGGGTCGTGAAACGGGCCGTGTCGCGGCCGAGGGGGAGGTCGTGGATGAACGGACGCAGGTCCACGCCCGAGACGGAGCGACCGTCCTCGCTCCGGACCTTGACCGCGTCCGGCACGGTGACCGTCCACTCGCGACCGTCGCCCGGCACGTGGGGGAAGACGCCGTATTGGAGCGCCTCCAGGAGGGTCGTCTTGCCGTGGAAGCCACCCCCGGTGACCACCGTGACCCCGGTGGGGATTGCCATGCCCGTGACCTCCCCGTGATGGAGGGTGGGAAGGGTGACGCGGAGCTTCGGCGGGCTCCGGAACGGAACCGCGTCCCGGAGCGGTTCCTGGCTCACCCCGCTCGCCCGGGGGAGGATCGAGCCGTCCCGGACGAAGCCCACCAGCCCGCGCTGCGCGAGCTGCCGTTGCAGGTGGTCGTGGTCCTCCGTGGTCCGGATCCAGGCCCAGGCGCGCTCCGCCTCCACGTGCTTCCACCGTACCGCGTCCAGCACTCTCGGGAGGTGCTCCGTGAGGAGGGTGGCGGCGGAGCGGCCGAGGCAGCGGCGGCCCCGGGCCGGAAGCCCGACCCGGAAGCGGAGGGTGAGCCCTGCGGCGTCCAGGGTGCAGCCGGCCCGCTCCACCACGATCGGGCTCTCGACGGACACGATGACGAGGCCGGACTTGCCCGAGCCCCCCACCCGGGGAAGGCTCTGGCACGCGTCGCGGAAGACGCGGAGCAGGTAGTCGCACAGGCCCACCCGTCGGGGACGGGTCTCCCAGGCCTCCGCGGGGATCCCGTGCGCCGCGGGCGGCAGGTGCAGGCGAAGGCGACTGGGCGTGGCGAACGGGTCCCCCTGAACGTGGTCCACGTGGAGGGTGAAGTCGGGCCCGCGCCAGGCGCCCCGGATCCTCTTGTACGCGCCGTACCCCTGCCCGTCGATCCGCCGGAGGGCGGAGGCGAGCTCCTCCAGGGTGGAGGAGGGCTTCACCTACCGACCCCGCCCGTACGTGCCCACGAGCTGGGCCCGGCCCAGCACGTGTCCCTCCATGGCGTCCAGCAGGTCCCGCTTCGTGGCGCCGGGGGCGAGATCCGGGTGTGCGTCCAGAGCGTAAAGCTTGAAGAAGTAGCGATGCCGGCGCCCGGGTGGCGGGCAGGGGCCTCCGTAGCCGACACGCCGGAAGTCGTTCCGGCCCTGCCGAGTCCCGTCCGGGAGCTCGGGATCCGCCGGGACGCCCTCGGGCAGCCCTCGGAGCTCTGGCGGGATTCTGTAAACGACCCAGTGGACCCACGTGCCGACCGGGGCATCCGGATCGTCCGCGATGAGGGCGAGGCTGGTCGTTCCCTCGGGAGGACCGCTCCACGAAAGGGCCGGCGATAGGTCCTCCCCGTCACAGGTATGGGGGACCGGGATCTCCCCGCCGTCCGCGAACGCGTCGCTCGTCAACTCCATGATCGTCTCCTCCCTCGCTTTGGAGGCCTGCTCCATTCCCCGGGCGGCCGGGGAACTGCTCTCAGCGGAACCCCGGGCTATGGGCTATGATACCTGCGTCCGATTCCCATGCCGCCGCGGTGTCCGCGGAGGTTACCTTATGCTCGGAGGCAAGGCCGCATGCTCGGAGGCAAGGCCGCAGGCGGCCACCAGGCACGAGGCCGTCGCGGCGGTCGTCGCGATGCGGTGTGGTCGCGTCCATCGTGCACGCATGTTATCAGAAGATACACGACCGATTCCGACCGTGGAGCAGGTCCCGGAAGTCACGGACCACCTCACTCCCCCGCGACTCAGTCATGGCCTCTGATACCCTTGAGGTACGAGCTGCTTTCCCGCCGCGCTGCCAGCCGAAGGATGGACCCCGGAACGCGACGGACGCTACACCTGTTGCTCTTACGGTCCAGGCCCCCTCGGATAGGTGTAAAACTACCACCGCTGTCCGTGTAACGAACACGGACACGTCCAGACGCTAGCGGGGTTCAGGCGAGGGCCTCTTTGGCGCCGGCGGGCGCCGGACCATGAACGGTTGGCGGAGACGCCGCCATGCTGCACTCCAGGACTTCCTCCGTCGGAGGTGAGCCCGCTTTGGCTCGCACGGGGCGAAACGGAGAGATGAACGGCCTCCCACCGGAGCTCTCGAGGCTCCTGAAGGCCACGAACGGTTCCTCTCCCGACGTTTTCGAGGCGGCCTGGGAGGCGTTCGTCGAGAAACACAGCCGCCTGCTTCTCCATGCGGTTCACTCCCGCGCCCGCTCCTACGACGTGGCGATGAACCAGTTCGTCTTTGTGCTGGAGAAGCTGCGGGAGGACGGGTGCCGGCGTCTTCAGGCCTACGCGGCCGACGGACGGGCGGCATTCTCGACCTGGCTGGTGGTCGTGGCGCAGCGGCTGTGCGTCGACTACAGGCGCCAGCAGTACGGCCGACCGCGCGGGGAGGCCGCCGCGGCGCCTGAACGGAACCTGGAGCTCATCACGCGCCGCCACCTGGCGGACCTCGTGGCCGCGGAGCTCGACCTGGACGGCTACGGGGATCCCCGCCAGGCCAGTCCCGATCTCCGGGTCCGGCGCTCCGAGCTACAGGGCGCACTCGCCGACGTGGTGAAGGCTCTGGAACCCCGTGAGCGTCTCCTTCTCCGCCTGCGGTTCGAACGGGAGCTCACGGCGCGGGAGATCGCCGGGCTCATGGACTTCCCCTCGCTCTTTCACGTGTACCGGTGCTTGAGGCGGGTGCTCAGTGATCTGAGGGAGGAGCTCCGGGCGAAGGGAATCCGGGATCCGAGGCCGTGATGCGGAGCCGTGGGAGAGCAATCGGAGGTCGGCTCGACCGTGATACTCTTAGGAGGGCGACGCTGCCGCGACGCGCTCGATGAGGGCTGAAGGAGGAACGATGGGGCATGCATGGGAGGGGCTGCATCCCCCCCCGGAAACGGTGGCCGCGTACTTGGACCGCGCGGTCTCGGATACGGAACGGCGGGAGATCGAGGCGCACCTGGCGGAGTGTCCTGCCTGCCTCGATGCCACGGTCTCCGCCTCCGGGACGGTGGGCGCATGGCGCGGGCGGAGGCGCCGGCGGATCTACGTCCCGGCGGCCGCCGCGGCGGTCCTGGCGGGCGTCCTCGCCGTCGGCCTGGGCGTGGGCGGAGGGGATCGGAGCGAGGCGGAAGGGAGCCGTCTACGGGCACCCGAAAGCGTCTTGCAGCAGGGTGAGTCCCTGCCCGCGGTCGAAGCGGTGCGGCCACCCGACGGGGGAGAGCTTCCCTCGAGAGAGCTCACTTTCGTGTGGCGAGCTGTGGAGCCGGGCGCCCTGTATCGCTTGACTCTCACCGACGCCGGGGGTGACGTCCTGTGGCGGGGAAACACGCGGGACACCGTCCTCTCGCTTACGTCGGAGATCCTGCTTACCCCCGGCGCCGAGTTCTTCTGGTACGTGGACGCGCTCCTGGAGAGCGGTACGTCGGCCACCTCGGGGATTCGGAGCTTCCAGGCGACTCGCTTGCCGTGAACTCTGTGAATGCTCGCCGGCGTCCGTCCGTGGCGGCCGGGAGCTCCCGGCATGCCGGGCACGCGGCGGCGCGTGGGCTGATCCGGGCGGGCACGAGAGCGGGCCTCGTGCTTCTGGCGGTCGTTCTCGCCGGCTGCGGCGAA
>JBHHYJ010000031.1:0-30364 GCA_046757485.1 Gemmatimonadota bacterium | reverse complement strand
GCCTCGCGGGCGCCGGACGTGGGTGCCGGCGCTCGCCGAACGGGTCGATCCGGAGTGGGTGGCGCCGGCGCCGGCGGGTTGCACCGGGGAGCGGCCGCGGCCGGCGACCCGGGGGCGCCCCCCCCTTCCCCGGCCGCCTCCAACAGCTCCTCCAGCTCGACGGCGGAATCCATGCTCGCCAGGCGCAGGAGAAGCACCTCGAGCTGGATCCTCTGCTGGGAGCTCCGCCGAAAGCGCCCCGACGTCTCGAAGTCGCTCACCGCCAGCAGGTAGCGCAGCAGATCCACCTCGGCGACGCGGCTCGCCACGGCGGCGAGTCGCTCGCGCGACTCGCCGGGCAGGTCCAGGGCCGTCCCCTCAGCGTCGGTGCGGAGCAGGAGAAGGGCGCGCAGGGCCTCCGCCAGCCCGCGGACGAACTCGCCTGGATCGAAACCCGCATCCAGGAGGCGTTGCACGAACGGAAACACCTCCGCCCGGTCGCCCCGCTCCAGCAGCCCGAACAGCTCCAGATACCGCTCCTCCTCCACCAGCCCCAGCATGCTCCCCACATCCTCCACCCGCACGGCGTCCCCCGCGAAGGAGAGGACCTGATCCAGAAGCGAGAGCGCGTCCCGCACCCCCCCCTCCGCGCGGCGCGCCAGGGCGAGGAGGGCGCCCTCCTCCGCGGGGACGCCTTCCCGCTCCAGAACGACCTGCAGCCGGGCGACGATCTCCGGGACCGAGACGCGTCGGAAGTCGAACCGCTGGCAACGGGAGAGCACGGGGTTCGCGCTCTGCTCGATCTTCTTCGGCTCGGTCGTGGCGAACGCGAAGATGACCCGCGGAGGTGGCTCCTCCAGAATCTTCAGGAGAGCGTTCCACGCATCCCGGGTCAGCATGTGCGCCTCGTCGATGATGTACACCTTGAAGCGCTGTTCGCTGGACGGGGCATACATGGCCCGCTCCCTCAGCTCACGGGCGGCATCCACCCCCCGATGGCTGGCCGCGTCGATCTCCACCACGTCCAGCCCCGTGAGCCCGGACCAGATGCGCTCGCAGGAGTCACACCGACCGCACGGCTCGCCGGCTTCCCGGTCGGGACAGTTGAGCGCCATGGCGAGGATACGGGCCGCCGTGGTCTTACCCACCCCACCCGGGCCGCAGAAGAGGTAGGCATGGGCCACGCGGCCGCCTTCCACCGCCGCGCGCAGCGTCGAGGCGACCGGATCCTGGCCGACGAGCTCGGCGAACTGCCGGGGGCGGTGCTTCCGCGCGAGAGCCGTCCGATGCATGCGGCAAGGTACGACGCGCATCGGGCCTCTCGAAAGACGGTCGGAAGGTCCGACAGGGAAAGGCTGCACGCAGGTCGCCCCAGGCTTGCCGCGGCGACCTTTACGCGCTTACCGCTGCTACCTTCACGGTCCTGACGGGATTCACGCGCGCCGGCCCCGGGGGCCTGGGGCGAACCGCATCATACGCAGCCTCTCTCGGCGCGGCAACGAAGCAGGCGGCGCGACAGGATCCCCGGCGGGCCGGGGGCGCCCTTTCGCCGCGGGGCCCGAAGCGGCCCCCGAAGAACGAACCGGCCCCGAGGCGCGAAACGCCCCGGCACCGAGGCAGACCGCTCAGCAGTCCTCGCCGAAAAAGGCGTTCGGGATGTGCTCCAGCTCCACCGGCCGCCCGGCGCGGGCGCGAACGGCGACGACGTCGAAGCGAAACTCTCTCCCGACGCCGGGGTGGAGGTGGATCCACGCTTCCGCCGCCCGTCTCACCTCCCGGCGCTTTTTCCGGTTCAGCGCCTCCCGCGGGTCCTGCGGTCCCGGCCCGCGAGCCTTCACCTCCACGAACGCGACGACCTCCCCGCGGCGGACCACGAGATCCAGCTCCCGGCGGCCCGCCCGCCAGTTCCGATCCAGCACGCGGTAGCCGTTGCCGGCGAGGTGCCGCGCGGCCAGGGTCTCCGCCTCCGCCCCGAGCTTCCCCGGCGTCTCTCCGGCACCCGGGACACCCCGACTCCCCCGCCCGAGAGGCTCCGGACGGCCCAAGACGCCGCCTCAGCTCGCTCCCACGCCGGCTCGCGGGGCGGCCACCCGGCGGTCGAGCGCCGCGGCCAGCGTCCGTATCTCCTGCATGAGCTCGTCGAACTGCTCCAGGGTGAGGGACTGCGCCCCGTCGGAGAGGGCGCGGGGCGGGTCCGGGTGGACCTCCACGATGATCCCGTCCGCGCCCGCCGCCACCGCCGCCCGGCCGAGGGGAGGCACCTTCGAGCGGGCCCCCGTTCCATGGCTCGGATCCGCGATAATCGGCAGGTGTGAGAGCTCCTTCACCGTGGCCACCGCCGTCAGATCCAGCATGTTGCGCGCGTGGTCGTCGAAGCTCCGCACCCCCCGCTCGCAGAGGATCACCCGCGACTCTCCCTCGAGCAGGATGTACTCGGCCGCCAGAAGGAGCTCTTTCACGCGGGCCGACATCCCGCGCTTGAGCAGCACCGGCTTCCCGGCCCTGCCCGCGGCCCGGAGAAGCGAGTAGTTCTGCATGTTGCGGGCGCCGATCTGAACGATGTCCGCGTGCTCCGCCACCTCCGGCACGGTCTCCGGGTCGAGCGCCTCGGTGACCACCGCCAACCCCGTCTCCGCGCGGGCTCGCGCGAGGAGCCGGAGCCCCTCCCTCCCGAGTCCCTGGAAGGAGTAGGGGGAGGTGCGGGGCTTGTACGCACCGCCCCGGAGCACGGCCGCGCCGGCGGCGACGACGCGGCGGGCCGTCTCCAGGATCTGCTCCTCCGATTCCACGGCGCACGGCCCGGCCATCACGACCACCTCGCCGCCCCCGATGCGGACGCCGTTGGGAAGCTCTACCACCGTATCCTCCGGGCGCCACTCCCGGCTCACCTGCTTGTACGGCTGGGTGACGTGAATGACCCGCAGGACTCCGTCCAGCGACACGAGCCGGCTCTCGTCCACCCGCCCGTCGTTGCCCACCAACCCCACGGAGGTGCGCTGACGACCGGGCATCGGCTCGGCCCGATACCCCATCTCCTGGATCGTCCGCACGACCCGGTCCACCTGGTCCGGCGTGGCGCCGTGCTTCATCACGATGAGCATGTGCGACCTCGGGAACCCTCTCCGGAGTGAAGCACCGCGGGCCTCGTTCGTCCGCCCCCGGGCGACCGACGAGCGAGCGGCTCGGGTTGCAGATACTTCGGCGCCGTCAACGCTGCGTCAACGCCGGGGTGGCAGCGACAGCTCCAGGCCGTCGTGGGCGACGAGCACCTCGCCCTCGTAGCCCGCATCCCGCACGAGGGCCGCCACGTCGCCGGCCCGTCGGAGCTCGGGATAGATGTGGGTGAGAAGGAGGCGTTCCGGCACGGCCTCGGCTGCGATCCCGGCCACCCGCGCCGGCGAGAGATGGTTCTCCCCCACTTCCCGGTCTGCGAGAGAGCACTCGCACACCAGAAGCCGAACGGCACGGAGGAACGCTCCCAGCGTCTCGCATGGCCCCGTGTCGCCCGTGTAGCCCACCGCCGCCGTTCCGTCCAGCCGGACGGCCTGGCTCTCCGGGGTGTGGGACGTCTTGTGGGTGGAGAGCCGGATTCCGCTCCGCAGTTCGGTGGCCTGTCCGGGGGGGATCTCCCGAACGCGAAGCGGGAATCCGGGGTCCGTCAGGTACTCGCCCAGCGCCACGGCGAGCCGCTCGAACAGCCGCCGCGTGCCCGGGGGACCCCAGACGTCCAGCGGCGCGTCCCGCTCGCCCGGTGCGATCCCGTGCCTCAGGGAGAAGAAGAGCCCCGGCACGGCGCCCACGTGGTCCGTATGAAAGTGGGTGAGCACGAGGTCGGTCAGTCCGGACCACGGGACCCCGTGGCGGACCATGCTTTGCACGGCCCCGGGCCCGCAGTCCAGCAGGACCCGGGCGCCGTCCATCTCCAGGTAGAAAGAGCTCCCCCCCCGGTCCCCCTCGGGCACCACGGTCCCGCAGCCCACGACCACGAGCCGCGCCGGCTCATCCCCGCGATCCCCCGCCCGATCGCCGCTGCCGTCCATCGGCACCGGCACCTCACCTCGCTGCCCCCGCCTCACCCTCATGCCACCTGATCGGAGGGCTCCCCGAACCGGACTCCGATCACCGAGGAGACACCGGGCTCCTGCATCGTGACCCCGTAGATCCAGTCCGCTGCCTCGATCGTCCGCGGGTTGTGGGTGATGACGATGAACTGCGTCTCCTTCTTGAACTGCTCGAGCATCGACACGAAGCGCAGGACGTTCGTCTCGTCCAGCGGCGCGTCCACCTCGTCCATGAGACAGAACGGGCTCGGCTTGGCCAGGTAGATGGCGAACAGGAGGGCGAGCGCGGTGAGGGCCCGCTCTCCCCCCGAGAGGAGGTGGATCCTCTGGGTCCGCTTGCCCCGCGGACTGGCGGAGATCTCGATCGGCGAATCCAGAGGATGCTGCGGATCCTCGATCCACATGTCGCATTCCCCGCCCTCGAAGAGGGTTTCGAAGGTGCGCCGGAAATGGCCCCGCACCTGCTCGAACGTCTCGAGGAGCGCCTCGGACGCCTTGCGGTTGATCCGTCGAATCGAGTCCCGCAGGTCGTCGCGCGCCTCCACGAGATCCTCCTGCTGCCCTCGGAGAAAGTCGAGCCGTTCCCTCTCGTTCCCGTATTCCTCTTCGGCGAGGAGGTTGACGGGTCCGAGCCGGCCCAGCCGCCGCCGCACCTCCTCGAGCTCCGCCTCCCACTCCTCCGGCGTCCCCTCGCCGGGGGGGGTCGCTTCCTCGCGGAGCGCCTCGAGCGGGGCATCCCACTCCGCCTCCAGGCGCTCGAGGAGGGCTGCCTGGCGCGCCCGGAGCTCGGTGACCAGGAGCTCCAGACCGTGCCGCCGCTCCGTATGATCGCGCTCCTCCCGACGTGCCTCCCGCAGGACCTGCTCACGTTCTTCGAGCTCGACTCGCTGCTCGCTCAACGCTTCCTCGACGCCGCGCAGCTCCTCCTCGAGGCCGCGGCGCCTCTCCAGCAACTCGAGGACCTCCTCCTCACCCTCGTCCAGCGTGCTCCGGCAGCGCTCGACGATCCGGTCCTGCTCGCTCCGCTCCTCGCGCACTCCGCCCGTCCGCTCCTCGACGTCCCGGAGCGTCCGTTGCGCCTGCTCCACCCGCTCCTTGGCGGCGGCCAGGCCGGCCTCTCCCCGGGTCACCTCCAGCTCGAGATCGTGGAAGGCGCCGCGCTCGGCCTCCCAGCTTTCCTCCGCTTCTTTCAGCTTTCCCTTCGCCTCGGCGAGAGCGCCGCGGGCCGATTCCCGTTCCGATTGCAGGCGGGCCAGCATCTCGGCGCTGCTCTCGGAGCGGGTACGGGCCAGGTGGAGCGACTCCCGCAGCTCATCGATCCGGCCCGTGATCTCGGCCCGCTCTTCCGCCAGGCGCTCCAGGCGCTCGGCGATGCCCGCCCCTCGGGCCTCCGCCTCCTCCCGGCTTCGGGTGGCCTCCCGGAGGAGCCGCTCCAGCTCGTCCGCCTTTCCTTCCGCTTGCCCCAGACGCGCTTCCTGCCCCTCCAGCTCCGCGCGGCCCTTCTCCAAGGACTTCTCCTGCTCGAGGAGCAGCCGCTCCAGCCGCTCCAGCTCGTCCCGCCGGGTGAGGACGCCCCGGCCGGGGCCCGGCTGGCCGATCCTCACGGCACCGGCCGGGTCCTGCTCCACCCCGTCGGCGCGGATCCAGGAGGAAGCCGCCGGGCCCAGCTCCCGCTCCGGCTCCCAGCTCACCGTCTCCAACAGCGCCCGCGCCCAGCCCGCTCCCGGACCGTCCAGCTCGACGAGCTCCGAAAGCCGGCGGCGACGGGATCCGTCGGCCGCCACCTCGCCCCCCCGGGGCCCCGGCTCCAGCGGCAGGAGGACCAGCCCGCCGTCCGCCTCCCGATCCTCCAACCAGGCGCGCACGCGCTCGACGGCCGCCCAATCGTCCACCAGGACGGCGTGCAGGTAGGGCCCGAGATGGATCTCGACCGCCGGACCGATCTCCTCCGCGGCACGGATCGAGTCGGCGAGCACGCCGTGCACCCCGGCGACCGAAGCCTGGATCAGGTCCGCCACGACGCGGGGTAGGTCGGCACCCGAGGAGAGCAGGGAGGCCAGGCTGGTCCGTCGGGCGACGGCGGAGGCATGATCGCCCTCCAGGGAGCCGACCCGGTTGCGCAGCTCGCGCACGACCTCGCGCAGCCGGAGCGCCTCCGACCTGCCGTTCTCCAGCTCGCGGTTCAGCCGGTCCTCTTCTTTCCGGGCCTCTCCCGCCTCCTTCTCCGCTCGGGAGAGCTGCGCCCGAAGCTCCGTCTCCAGGCGCTCGATCTCCCGCAGCGAGGCTCCCCACCGGTCCACCTCGGCCGACTGGTCCGTGAGGCGCTCCTCCGTGGCCCGGCCTTCGGCCTCCAGCTGATCCAGCCGCCGCCACACCTCGGCGAGCCGCTGTCGGGCCGCTTCCTCTCTGGCCCCCTCCTCACCGCGGGCTCGATTCAGCGTCTCTACCTCGGCACGCCGCTCGGCCCTCTTCTCGCTCAGGGCCGCGACGGCCTCCTCGGTCTCCCGGAGCCGCTCCGAGGCCCGCTCGAGCTCCTCACGCAGCTCGTCGTCCCGAGCGGCCAGCCGCTTCAGCTCCTCCTCGAGCTTCGCGGCTCGTCGCTCCGCCGCGGCGATTCGCTCCTCCGCCACGAGGCGCTCCCGCTCCCGTTCCTCGAGTCGCTGTCGAACCTCCTCGAGCTGGCGGGCCGTGCCGCTCCGCTCCCGCTCCCGCTCCGTCAGCCGGAGTCGCAGCGCCTCCGCCTCCGTCTCGGCCGTCTGGAGCGCCGTCTGCTCTCCGGTCTGGAGGGAGCGGAGCGCGGCCAGCTCCTCCTCCGCCGCGGCGGCCTCTTCCCGGGAACGGGCGAGCTGCACATCCGTCACCGCCACCTCGAGCTGGAGCCGCCGGGCGCGGAGCTCGACGAACCGCTGGGCGCGACCTCGCTGTTGGGCCAGGGAGCGGACCTTGGATTCCACTTCGTGGAGGAGATCGTTCAGCCGCTGGAGGTCCGCCTCGGCCTGCTCGAGCCGCCGGAGCGCCGTCCGCCGGCGCGCTTTGTACCGCCCGACCTCGGCCGCCTCCTCGAAGAGCGCCCGGCGCTCCTCCGCCCGGTCGCTGAGGATCGCATCGATCATCCGCCCCTCGATGATCGCGTAGGCGTTCGCGCCCAGGCCGGTATCGCGACATAGATCCTGGATGTCCCGGAGCCGGCAGCCGGCCCCGTTCAGCGAGTACTCCCCCTCCCCCCCGCGGTACACGGTCCGTCCCATGACGACCTGCGAGTACGGAACCGCGAGCGCGCCGTCCTCGTTGGAGATCTCCAGGTCCACCTCCGCCCGGTGAATCGGCCGGCGCTGCTCCGTGCCACCGAAGATCGCCTCCTCCATCCGCGTCCCCCGGATCGCCGTGGGACGCTGCTCACCCAGCACCCAGCGGATCGCGTCGGCCACGTTCGACTTGCCACACCCGTTCGGCCCCACGATCGCCGTGATCCCCTCGTGCAGGTCGATCCGCGTCCGATCCGCGAAGGACTTGAACCCGTGCAGCGTCAGCGACTTGATCTTCACGGTCTCCTCACCTCGCCTCTCCCCTGCGTGTGACCAGTTCGGCGGCCCGGCCGGCTCGTTCCAGCAGGGCGCCCATCGCCCGCGCCGCATCCTCCGACTCGTAGCCTCCCGCGTACACGACCCACACGGAGCCCGAGGCCTCCTCGGCCGTCACCAGGTACGCCGGGATCCCCGCGGCCTCCGCCTCGCGGAGGATCTCCTCGGCAGCCGCCCGACGCGGGGCGATACCGAGACGGTACGCCAGCCGCGAGGGGCGCACGTCCCACTCCCCCACGCTCGCCTTCGTCCCGCTGCGCACCAGATCCTCCATGAGAGACCGGGCATCGGCGCGCGTGCCGACCGCCCCCGCGAAGACCCGGTGGTAGAGGAGGCCACGCACCGGGGTGGGAGCCGTGAAGAAGACGGTGCCCCGTCCGCGCCGCATCGAGGCGACGGCCTCCGTCGCATCCGCTGCCCGGGCGTAGGAGGCGATCAGCACGGAGTAGGGCAGCTCGGGCGCGGACTCCACCACCCCGAGGAGCCCGGCATCGGCCTCTCCGAACCCGCCCCCCGGATCCGTCCCGCGCATCTCCGTCTCGGCCCCCTCCCGGCCGGCGGGCGTGGCCCCGTCCCGCTCCCCCACGCCCGGGCCTCCAGGCGGGAGCGCTCCGGGATCCGCCGTTCCGGTGACGCGGCCGATCGTTCTTCCGGCCAGGATCCACCACGCAGCCAGAAGAAGGAGGATGAGAGCCGCGCTCGACACGCTGCGCAGGACGGGAAGCCTCGGTTTCGCACGATGCCGGCCCCATCGGTCGCGGTCGGTGTCCGGTACGCCGACGACCGTACGGGGCGCGGCGGGGGCGGATTCCCGCGGGGCTTCACGCGGGGCGGCTTCCGGGGCAGGAGCAGCTTCACCGACGCCCCCGGAGCCCGTCCCGGCGGTCTCCGCCGCGGCCGCGGGGGCCCCGGAGCCCGCCCGGGCCGGCCCGACCCCTGGGAGGCTCGGCAGGTAAGGAGCGGCCACCGGCTCTCCGGGAAGCTCCCCCGGCTGCCCCGGGAATCGGACCCGGCCGTACTCCCGCGCGGCGGGAACCGGGCCGCGCAGCGTCCCGAGGCTCACGTACCCGTCCAGCAACGATGCGACCTCCCCCTCTCGCACCGCCTCCTCCGGCACGTGGATCAGGAGGGTCCCTCCGCGGGCACGGACCCGGCGCGCGAACCCGGTGAACTCCGGGCCGGCGAGCAGCTCCGCCGGCGTCGGAGCCCCCGCGCCCGCCGGGAGGTAGAGGTACGGCTTCCCTTCCAGGCGAACGGCGAGCTCCGAGAAGCGCACCTTTCCCCGGAGAGCCTCGAAAAGGCCGGGCGAGCGGGCCACGCCGAGCCGCTCGTCCAGGGACCCGCGGCCCGCCTCCGTGCCGACCAGGAGCGTGTGCTCTCGCCGCAGCCCGACGGCCGCGGCGAGCCCGGCGGCGGCGGTCGCCGTGCGGCCCGCCCCTCCTTCCGGGTAGACGAGGCCCACGACCCTCGCATCGGCCGGGATCACCCTGGCCAGGGTCCTCGCCTTTCCCGCCGCTCGCTCCCTCACATCCCTCCCCCCTACCCGTCAGGCTCCTCGGGAACCGCGTCCGGTCCGATCTCGCTGATCCACGCCTGGAGCCCCCGCTCCCGGCGGAGCTGTCGCGCGGCCGCCTCCGCTTCCTCCCGCGTCTCGTACGGCCCGACGAGGGTCCGGAACCACAGCTCGCTCGCCTCGTCCCGGTACCGTTGCACGGAGGCGGGAAAGCCGGCCGAGGTGAGACGCTCCGCCAGCCCCACGATGCCGCCGGGCGCCAGCGAGGAGGCGACGATCGCGTAGAACCCCGGCGGAAGCCGGACGCGCCCGGGTCCGGGTCCACCCTCCGGCGCCGCCTCCGACGCCGTGGAGGACTCGCCAGTCGCGCCGGCCTCCTCGGCCCCTGCATCGATCTCCCCCTCTCCCGGAGCTTCGGACGCTTCCCTGGCGACCGCCCCGGCCCCTGGGACCGCCTCCTCCTCCGCCCGGGCCGGCCCCCGGCCCTTGCTCACGTCGGCGCGCGCCAGGCGCTGCCCGGCGGGTCTCCAGTGCAGGGGCAGCCACCACGCGTCCGCGGACGCGTCGAGGCGCCGTTCCGCTCCCGCGCGGTCCTCGGCGCTCCATAGGAACAGCCGGTCGCCCTCCACGGCCAGGATCCGGTCGCCGGGGAGCCCGAGCGGCAGGTCTTCGCGCCACTCGGACCCGAGGGCGAGCGTCCTTCCTCCCTCCAGCGCGAGGAACGCGACCCGATCCTCGAGGCCGGCGATGAGAAAGCCTCCCAACAGAGAGGGGCGGAGCGCCCGGACCGGTTCCTCCAGCTTGGCCAGCGTCCTCCGACGACCGCTGAACCGGTCGATCGCGAGCACGTGGCCGGCCCCTCTGCCCGTGCCGGAGACCGCCACATACATCTCGTGCGAGGAGGGGGAGGCCGCGAGCGCCGCCACCGGACCGCCGACCGCGAAACGCCCGGCGATCTCCATCTGTGGCGCGCTGGCCAGGAGAATCCCGTCGCCCTGTGGATCCGCGAAGACGAGCCGGCGCCCCCAGGCGGTGGCCACGCCGGGCAGGAGGACCCGCGGCCCGATCAACAGCTCCCGGGTCTCCGCAGCGGCAGGCGGCGAGGCGCCGGTCGGCGCGGCCGCGAGGGCGAGCCGCAGGACGCCCGGGGATCCCGCCTCCTCCCTGACCAGCGCCACCGCCTCGTCCTCCGCCGGCGCCGCCCACCGCACCGGGCCGTCCGCCCGCACGGTCCACGGCTTGCCACTCGAGAGGACGACCACGGAGGAGCCGCCGCGATCGATCCACGCCCGCCGTCCCCCGTCCGCCGCCGGGGCACCCGCCCGCTCGGCTCGGCCGGCGGCCTTCAGGAGGTCCGCACCGGGCTCGTACCGATACAGCTCCCCACCAGGCGCGTGGAGTATGACCGTGCTGTCGGCCAGGGGATACGCCGCCGAGGAGGGGGGAAGCCGGGTCTCACCGGTCCACAGCGTGTCGTCCGGATCGTCGATGGCCCGGAGTCGGGCCTGCCCGCCGGCCCGTGGAACCTCGAGAAGCGACCACTCCTGAAGGGACGTTCCGGCCACGAGGGCGGCGCCTCGAACCGCCGGTGCGTCCCGCGCGCGAGACGGTTCTCCACCGTTCCCGCCGCAGCCCGCCAGGAGCAGAGCTCCCGCCAGGGCCGCGGGCCTCCAGTCCTGCAGGAGCGAGAGATTCAACGGAGATTCGGCCACCCTTCCGATACGCACCCCAGCACCCCTCGAGCCAGGAGCTCAACATAGCCGCCGCCGGAAAACGGCCGCAAGAAACGGGGCTCGATCCGCCCGGACGCGGGCCTCCAACCCTCCCCGACTCGCCCGCGTGGCTCGACGGTGTTCGCCTTCCGTGGGGCTGGACGACAGCGCTCGTGCGGGAGGAAGCGGGGATCGAGAGCGTCAGGCCGGTCAACGGCCGGTTTCCCGTGCGGGAGGTGGTGTCGGGTTGCCGCGGGAGACGGTCGGGCGGCCTTTACGGTCCGCGCCGCGATGTCGCCGTGCTGGCCACGGGGTGGAGCCGGCGGTGGCGTACCGCTTGTTGCGCGTGCGGCGGGAGTGAGCGGTGAGAAGTCACGCGCTCAGGCGTGAGGGATTCGCGGCCGTCTTGAGGTGGTTATCTTGATTGGGAAAGGAGCTCTTAGGATGTCCGCTGTTCGCGGACGTTCCCAACCCATCGGCGAGAGGTCCCGCACGATGGCCGGCCGATCTGAAGGGCGCGTTCGATGCTTCGTCGTCGGGGCTGCGCCGCACCTCTTCCCCAGCGTCCTGATCCTTTTCCTCACTTGGATAGCCGGTAGTCTCTTGGCGCGGGGGCCGCTCTGCGCGCAGGAGGTGCGGGGAGTGGTGGTGGACTCGGGGAGCGGACGAGGGATCGAGGGGGCGTTCGTGAGCCTGGTGGGTTCGGGGGGCCGGCCGGTGGCCTCGACGCTGACGGGGGCGGACGGGACCTACGTGCTGCACGGGTTCACGGCGGGGGAGTACCGTCTGCGTGTGGAGCGGATCGGGTACGAGAGCTGGGAGTCGGAGGGGTTCGAGGCGGGCCCGGGCCGGACGGTGACCCGGCGGCTAGAGGTTTCGGTGCAGGCGGTGGACCTGGCGGGCCTGGCGGTGGAGGTGGCGTCCCGGTGTGCCTCGCGGGCGCGGGGCGGTCCGGAGCTGCTGCGGGTGTGGGAGGAGGCGCGCAAGGCGCTGGAGGTAGCCCGGTGGACGGAGGGCCGGGGACTGATCGAGTACGAGCTCCGGCGGTGGGAGCGGGAGCTGGACGCCTCGAGCCTGAAGGTGTTGAGGGAGCGTCGTCGTCGGGAGGAGCGAGGGGGCCGGCGGGCGTTCGTGAGCCGTCCGGCGGAGGAGCTGGCGCGGGAGGGGTACGTGCGGAAGGAGGAGGGGGGGACGTACCGCTACTTCGCTCCGGACGCCGAGGTGCTGCTGTCGGAAGCGTTTCAGGCGGGGCACTGCTTCTCGCTGGTGCGGGGGGCGGGGGATCGGGCGGGGGAGGTAGGGCTGGGGTTCGAGCCGGCGGAGCGGGGCCGGGTGGTGGAGGTGCGGGGGGTGCTGTGGGTGGACGAGGCGACGGCGGAGCTCCGGGATCTGGAGGTGCAGTACGAGGACCTGGAGCTGGCGGGGCTGCCGCGGGGAGTGGCGGGGCGGGCGCGGGTCGAGTTTCGGCGGTTGCCGACGGGCCCGTGGTTCGTGCGGCGGTGGTGGATCCGGATGCCGCTCTTGCGGGAGACGAGGTACCGGCGTCCGACGCAGCGGGAGGTGCGGGCGTACGCGTGGCAGGAGGTGGGGGGCGAGGTGGTGGCCCTGCGGGAGCCGGGGGGCGAGCGGGTGGGGGTGGGGGAGTGGGGGAGCGTGGTGGGCCGGGTGAGGGATGGGGTGAGCGGGGGTCCGCTGACGGGGGCGGAGGTGCGGCTGACGGGGACGGAGCGGGCGACGCGTACGGACGAGGGGGGCCGGTTCCGGCTGGCGTTCGTGGAGCCGGGGCGCTACGGGCTGGCGGTCGTGCACCCGGAGCCGCTGCTGAGGGGGCTCGGGGGCCTGGAGCGAGGGGTGGAGGTGAGGAGGGAGCGGGCGACGAGCGTGGAGCTGGAGTACCCGGCGGGGTGGGCGGCGAGCCGGATGTGCGGGGCGGAAGTGGCGGTGGCCGAGGAGGCAGGAGCGGAAGCGGGGCAGGCGCCGGGACCGGGGGCCCCTCGGAGCCGGGGCGGAGTGCTGCTGGGTCGGGTGGTGGAGGCGGAGACGGGGGAGCCGGTGCCGGAGGCGGTGGTGTGGGTGCGGCGGTCAGCGGCCCCCGGAGAGGAAGCTCCGGAGGAAAAGGAGGGGGCCGAGGCGAGCCCGGGGATGGTGCGGGCGGACAGCGTCGGGGTGTACCTCGTGTGCGGGCTGCCGGCGGGGGAGTGGGAGGTGCAGGCGCTGGCACCGGATCGGGTGGGGGAGCCGGTGGCGCTGGAGGTGGGAGAGCCGGGGCTCCTGCTCCGGGACCTGCGGCTCTCCGCCGCGGCCGTGGCGGCGGCGAAGCCTCAGGCGGAGCCCGTCGCTCCGGAGCGACCGGTGGGGGTGGCCGAGGAGCCGGAGGGCGGCCGGCGCGGGACGGCCACCCTGCTGGGGGTGGTCCGTTCGGCGGAGACGGGCCGTCCGCTCCAGGGGGCGCGGGTGAGCCTGCCGGGCCTCGGGGTGGCCGACGTCACGGACGGACACGGCGCGTTCCGCCTCCCCAAGCTCCCGGCTGGCCGGCACCGGCTGGCGGCCGCCTACCTCGGCTTCTCCTCCGACACGGTGCTCGTCGAGCTCGAGCCGGCCGGCGGGGCCTACGTCACCCTGGCGCTCCAGACCGACCCGATCGCGCTCCCGGGTCTCGAGGTGGAGGTGGCCCGACCCCTGAGCCCCAAGCTGGTGGGCTTCTACGACCGCATGCACAAGGGGCTCGGCGACTTCATCAGCCGCGAGGACCTCGAGGCCCGCGACGTCGTCTCCAACTTCCGGCGCATCCCCAACGTGCGCGTCGATCAGTGTGTGGGCTTCGCGGGCAAACTGCGCGTACCAAATTGCTTCGATGTGCGCCTGGCCCGCGGCTACTCCGGGTCGGGCATAGGCCTCTATGACCAGTGCAAGCCTGTCGTCTACTTGGATGGCCACCAGCTCATTGATTTCCGGACCACGGGGGGAAAGCCGTTGTACCCCGGCCTCAACCCGTTCAACGTGATCCAGCGCTACCCGCGGACCATGCTGGAGGGCATCGAGGTGTACCGGAACGCCGCCCTGGCCCCCGCCCGGTACCGAACCGTCGGCGACGCCTGCGGGCTCGTCCTCGTGTGGACGAAGGGGCGGGGCTCCCGGTAGCGTCCGTCTCCTACCCGCCGTCTGCCCGCTCTCGCGGCACGGCCGAGCTCCGTGGCCGCGAATCCCGTTCCGGGAAGTGGACCTGTCGCGTGGCTGCGGCGTCAGACGCGGCTCGGTCCGGAGCCTTCAGGCCAGCTCCGCCCGCGGAGCGTCCCCCCACAGGCGCTCGAGCTGGTAGAACTCCCGGACTCCGGGGAGGAAGATGTGAACGATCAAGTTCACGAAGTCGATGAGGATCCAGCGGCCCGCCGACCGCCCTTCGATGCCGATCGGGCGGTACCCGGCTTCCTTCATCCGCTCGAGAACGTTGTCGGCGATCGCACGGGTGTGGACGTCGGAGTCGCCGGAGGCGATGAGGAAGAAGTCCGTCGCGTCGGAGAGGCCCCGGAGATCCAGCACGACGGCCTGCCGGGCGTTCCTCTCCATGGCGGCCTCGGTGACCCGCACGAGCTCCGGGGGGCGCTCGCCCGCTCTCCGCCGCCCCACCGAGGCTTCGGTCTCTCCCGTCATGCTACTCCTGGGCCACGACCCACACCTTGATCTCCGGCTGGAGCCCCCCGGGCAGGTGGATCGGAACCCGGTACACCCCGAGCTGCTTGATCGGCTCCTCGAGGAGGATGGCCCGCCGGTCGACCTCCACCCCGTCCTCCGCCAGCGCCTCGGCCACGTCGGCGCCGGTCACGGAGCCGAACAGGCGGCCGTCCTCTCCGGCCCGGACGGTGAAGGTGACCGAGCGACCCTCTAGCTCTTCCGCCGCCTCCCGCGCCTGGGTCACCGCCAGCTCGACCACCTTGTCACGGTGCCGGCGCTCCTCCCGCAGGCGCCGCATGTTCCCTTCCGTCGCCTCCAGGGCCAGCCCATGCGGAACCAGGTAATTCCGCGCGTAACCCGCCTTCACGTCGACGACCTCACCCGTCTCCCCGAGGTTCTCGATGTCGTGCCGCAGGATGACTCTCACCATAGTTCACTCCCGCTCCCGCATGTGTCGCATCATTCCGCCCCATCCGAAGCTCGCCGCCAGCGCGCGCGCAGGTCCAGCCACGTGTCACCCAGGCCGACCACCAGGGCGGCTCCGACGATGACAGGATAGAACAGCACCGCCAGCAGCGTCCACAGGGCGACGGACCAGGCCGAGGTGACGAGCAGCGCGCCGATCCACGCCAGCACGGCGAGCCCCCGCACCAGATACAGACCTCCCATGAACGCCATCGCGTTCTCGCCCAGCCGAGCCGCCAGCTCGCCGGCCGGGAGGAGGAAGAGTAGGAGACCGCCGATGAGAACCCACACCAGCTGGTCACTGAACCGGAACTCGCGTAGCGGGGCAGGGCTCTCCTCCGCTCCCCGGAGGCGAGCCGCCACGTACCACGCCAGGCCGAGCGCCCCGAGCGAGGCCAGCCCGAGAAGCGCCGGGTAGAGGGCGGTCTGGATCCGAACCGCCTTCCGCAGCGTCGCCGCCAGCCCGGCCAGCACCGGGGATCCCGTCCACTCATGGGCTAGGTACACGGCCCGCTCGAGCCGCATCCCGATCCACCAGTCCACCTCGGCGACCGCCTCCGGACGCAGGCCCGCGAAAAGCGCCACGCTCCCCAGGGTGATCGCGAGGGCGACGATCGAGCGCCGCAGCGGGGCCCCTCCCGGCGCGAGCAGGGTGGCGACGACGAAGCCTCCCGCCAGCAGGAACGCCCAGGCCCGCTCCGCGAACCAGACCGGGGAGGACGCGGTGGAGAGACCGGAGAGGACCGCGACCAGGATGAGGCCGGCCAGGGCCGCCGTCGCCGGGCTTCGCCCGGGAAACGCCAGCAGGAAGACGGCCAGCGGCACGCCGACCAGCACCAGGGGGCTCAGCGGGGAGACGAGCACGACGGTCAGTCCCAGAGCCAGGGTGCGGGCCAGCGGCCACCCGCGACGGCTCACCCTATCCCACCTCCGGTCACCCCCGGGCCGGGGACGCCGGACCTACGCGTGGTACCCCTTGATGTACGGGACGAGGGCCAGGTACCGGGCCCGCTTGATCGCCCTCGCCAGCTGCCGCTGGTGGCGGGCGCACGTCCCGGTGGCCCGGCGGGGCAGGATCTTCCCGCGGTCCGAGATATGCCGGCTCAGCAGGCGATCGTCCTTGTAGTCCACGCGCTCCATCTTCCGCTCGCACATGGTGCACGTCTTACGCAGCGCCATCGTTCAGCTCTCCTTCTGCTCATCCTCGTCATCGGCCTCTCCCCCGGTCGTCTCGGCCCGTTCCGCCTCCGCACCCTCCTCGTCCCCTCCGATCCGGGGAGCGTCTTCCGGGGGCTCGGCCGCTTCTTTCTCCGCCTCGTCATCCGGCGACTCCGCTTCGGCGACCGGCCGGGTCTCGCCCTCCTCCGGCGCCCCCCCCGGTGCCGCCTTCTCGGCCCCCCGCTCGACGCGGCTGGAGGAGGGGGAGGAGGGGAACGGCAGCTCGCCCTCGGAAAGCACCACCAGATGACGAAGGAGCTGCTCGTCCAGCTTCAGCGTGTGCTCCAGCTCGGGCAGGATCTCCGGATCCGCCGTGAACTGGGTCACGACGTAGTAGCCGTTCGTCTCTTTGCGGATCGGGTAGGCGAGCTGGCGCTTTCCCCAGTGCTCGACGGCCCTCACCTGGCCGCCGTCGCCGGTCAGGATGGCATGATACCGATCCAGCCTGGCTTCGACCTCCTCGGGGGTGAGAGCCGATTGGAAGATGTAGACGACTTCGTAGTCACGCATCCCTCTCTCCTGCGGTCTTCAGGACTCCGGGCGCTTCGGGACGGCGTTTCGCCCGGGCAGCCCGACGGCCCCGGCCGCGCGTGCCGGGGCAGGAGAAAACGGAGGGCGGCGCACGGCGCCGCCCGTCTGGGAAACAACGAGTGAAAGATAACGCCCCTCGGGTCCCCCCTTCAAGCGACGGGCGAGAACACGCGGGTGCGGGGCCGGATCGCCCTCGACGGGCCGCCGAGGATCTCCAGCGATCCGCTACTGCAGGCCGACGCTCCGGAGGACGGCCTGCACGGCGGCCGCCACCGGTCCGGTGACGGCCCCGTCCCCCGCCAACCCGTGGACGCGGGCGAACCACGGCGCCAGGACGAGGGAGACGACGCTCATCAGCTTGATGACGATGTTCATGGAGGGGCCGGAGGTGTCCTTGAACGGGTCGCCGACCGTGTCCCCCACGACCGCGGCCTTGTGGGGCGCGGACCCCTTGCCCCCGTGCGCACCCGCCTCGATGTACTTCTTCGCGTTGTCCCACGCGCCGCCCGCGTTCGCCATGTACAGGGCCAGCAGCACGCCGGAGACGGTGGCACCGGCCAGCACGCCTCCCAGGGCCTCCACGCCGAGAAAGCGCCCGACGAGGATCGGCACGAGGATCGCCACCAGCCCGGGCAGGATCATCTCCTTGAGGGCGGCGCGGGTGGAGATGTCCACGCAGCGCGCCGAGTCCGGTTGCGCGGTCCCGTCCATGAGGCCCGCGATCTCCCGGAACTGGCGCCGGACCTCGGCGACCATCCCCGCGGCCGCCCGGCCCACGGCGGTCATGGTGAGAGCCGCTATGAAGAACGGGGTGACGCCGCCCACGAAGAGGCCGATCACCACCAACGGGTTCACGATGTTGATCCCCGTCTCCTGAAGCCCGACGGCGTTCGCGTAGGCGGAGAAGAGCGCCAGCGCGGTGAGCGCCGCCGAGCCGATGGCGAACCCCTTCCCGATCGCCGCCGTCGTGTTCCCCAGCGCGTCCAGGCCGTCGGTGATCGAGCGGACCTCCGGACCCAGCCCGCTCATCTCGGAGATCCCTCCGGCGTTGTCGGCGATCGGGCCGTAGGCGTCCACCGACATGGTGACCCCCACCGTGGCCAGCATGCCGACCGCAGAGATCCCGATCCCGTACAGGCCCGCGAAGCTGTAGGAGAGGTAGATCGCCACCGCGATCAGCAGGAGCGGCACCGCGGTGGACTCCATGCCCACGGCCAGCCCCGTGATGATGTTCGTCGCCGAGCCGGTCTCGGAGGCGTCGGCGATCCTCCGGATCGGCGGGCCGGCCGTGTAGTACTCCGTGGAGAGCCCGATGAAGATCCCGACCAGGGAGCCGAACAGCATGGCCCAGAACGGTCCCGAATTCGGGTGCAGCCAGTGCCACAGCCCGGCATCCCCCGGGAAGATCGGCAGGTTCACCGTGATGAAGTACGACGCGATCCAGAAGAGGACTGCCGCCACGAACGTGGTGTTCCGGAGCGCGGCGGCCGGGTTCGCCCGCTCCAGCATGCGCATGGTGAGCACGCCGATGGCGCTCGCCAGCAGGCCCGCCATGACGTACAGGATCGGCAGGGCGATCGCCTCCAGCCGCTGCCCTCCGAGGATGATCGGGCTCGTCGCGCCGATCACGATCGTGGCCACCACGGAGCCCACGTACGACTCGAAGATGTCCGCCCCCATGCCGGCCACGTCGCCCACGTTGTCTCCCACGTTGTCGGCGATCGTGGCGGGGTTGCGCGGATCGTCCTCGGGGATCCCTGCCTCCACCTTCCCGACCAGGTCGGCTCCCACGTCCGCCGCCTTCGTGTAGATCCCGCCTCCGACGCGGGCGAACAGCGCGATGGACGAGGCCCCCATGGCGAAGCCGGAGATGATCTCGGCGAACGGTCGGAAGCCGATCGCCTCCGGCCGCCAGATCAGGTAGACCGCCCCGAGGCCGATCAGGCCCAGGCTGGCCACGGCCAGCCCCATCACGGCGCCCCCGCTGAACGCGACCCGCAGCGCCTTCCCGCGCCCCTCCGAGCGCGCCGCTTCCGTCGTGCGCACGTTCGCCCGGGTCGCCGCCTGCATCCCGAAGAAGCCGGCCGTCAGGGAGCAGGCGGCCCCGAAGATGTAGGCGATCCCCGTCCGGCTCCCGATGAGCAGGAAGAGGGTCAGGGCCACGACGGCCACGAACGGGAGGAGGACGGAGTACTCTCGCTTGAGGAACGCCATCGCTCCGGTCTGGATGAGCCCGGCCAGCTCCCGCATCTTCTCGGTCCCGTCGGTCTGGCGCGTCACGTAGGCGTACAGGGCCCACGCGAAGCTCAGACCGATCAGCCCCAGCCAGAGCGCCCACTCGCTGTATTGCTCCACCTCGCCTCCTCCTGTCAGCTCCGGTTGTAACGGCTCATCGCGGCCTCGATTCCCTCACGGATCCAGCACTCCACGGCCGGTGCGGCGACCGCCAGCGCCTCCAGGACCCGCTCCTCCTCGTGGTGGGGCAGCGGCGACAGAACCCAGTCCGCCAGCTCGATCCGCGCGTCGCCCGGCCGACCCACTCCGATCCGCATCCGACAGTACTCCTCGCTGCCCGCCGCCTCTTCCAGGCTGGCCAGCCCCCGATGTCCCCCGGCCGAGCCCCGGGCCCGCAAGCGGATCGCGCCGGGCTCCAGCCACACGTCGTCCACCAGGACGAGCAGGTCGCGCCGCACGTCCCACCCCGGCCGGTCGAGGAGCTGCTCCACGAGCGCCCCGCTCCGGTTCACGTACGTCAGAGGCTTGAGGATCTCCACCGTCGCCCCGTCGTCGAGCCTGGCGCCGGTGCGGAGGGCGAGGCCGGCTTCCCGGAACGGCTCGGCCCGCCAGCGGTTCACCAGGCGGTCGGCCAGCCACCAGCCCACGTTGTGCCGGGTATCGCGATATCGGGGACCGGGGTTGCCCAGGGCGAGGATCGCCTTCAAGCCGGGGCGGTCCTCCCGTTCGGCGGCCGGCGGTACGTGCCGTGGGGTCCCGGGCGTGGATGTGGAGCCGGCGCGCTCCCCGGGTCGGTCACTCCCCCCCTTCCCCCGGCGCCTCCCGTGCGGGCCCTTCGCCCGGCGCCTCCGCCTCGCCAATCACCTCGGGCTCGCCCTCCTCCAGCTCGCCCTCCTCCAGCTCCTCCACCTCTTCCTCGACCTTTACGACGGTCGGCGGGAGGACCGCGCACACGGGAGCGTCCAGATCCTCCAGGAGGGTCAATCCTCCGACGTTCACGTCTCCGACGCGCAGGGCATCGCCGATGCCCAGCTCCGACACGTCCAGCTCGAACTGGTCGGGAATCTCTCGAGGCAGGCATTCCACCTCTATGTCGTGGCGCTGCTGCTGGAGGACCCCGCCTTCTTCGACCCCCAGCGCCCTTCCCGTCAGGTGCAGCGGCACGGCCACGCGGATCTTCTCGCCCGCCCGGATGTGGAAGAAGTCGATGTGCAGGATCTCCGGCTTGAACGGATGGCGCTGGACCTCCCGAATCAGCACGCGGCGAGAGTCCTCACCGTCCACCTGAAGGTCGATCAGCGTGTTGTCCACGCTGATCTGCCCGAGCAGGGCCTCCAATTCCTCCGTCCGCACCTTCAGGCTGGCGGCCTCCTCATCGTGGCCGTACACGACGCCGGGCACGTACCCGGCCCGCCGGAGCCGGCGCGCCTTCCCCTTGCCGGCGCCCGCGCGCCTCTCCGCTCTCAAGCTGACCTTTTCCGTCATCCTTCCCCCGTATGTGGTATGCGCAGCTCGTGCAGCCCGCTCTCATCCGGCGCCGCGCGTCTCGCGGCGCGACCCTCACCCGAAGAGGGAGCTGACCGATCGATTGTAGTGGGTGCTCTCGATCGCCCGCGCCAGGAGGTTGGCCACCGAGAGGACCGTGAGGTTCTTCAGAGCGGCCTTCTTCTCCTCCGGGACGGCGACGGTGTCCGTGATCACGATCTCGCGCACGTCGGCTTCCTCGAGGCGTTGGATCGCCGGACCGGAGAGGAGGGCGTGTGTCGCCGCGCAGTAGATCTCCACGGCGCCTCGCTCGCGCAGCGCCTGCACCGCCCCGCAGATCGTGCCCGCCGTGTCGATCATGTCGTCCGGGATCAGGCACCGCTTCCCCTCCACGTCGCCCACCACGTTGAGGATCTCCGCCACGTTCGGCCCCGGTCGGCGCTTGTCGACCATCGCCAGCCCCGCTCCCAGGCGCTTCGCGTATCCGCGGGCCATCTTCGCCGCGCCCACGTCGGTGGCCACGACGACGAGATTGTCGAGCCCCAGCTTCTCGAAGTACTCCCGGAAAACGGGAGCCGCGTACAGGTGATCGACCGGGATGTCGAAGAAGCCCTGGAGCTGGTGCTGGTGGAAGTCGATGCTCAGCAGCCGGTCCGTGCCGGCCGCCACGAGCAGGTTCGCCAGCAGCTTGGCGGCGATCGACACGCGGGGCTGGTCCTTCCGATCCTGCCGCGCATAGCCGTAGTACGGGACGACGGCGGTCACCCGGGCCGCGGAGGCGCGCTTCGCGGCATCGACGAGGATCAGGAGCTCGAGCACGTTCTCCGCCGGCGGGCTCGTCGGCTGGATGATGAACACGTCCCGGCCCCGGACGTTCTCGTTGATGCCCACGAAGATCTCGCCGTCGGCGAAGCGCTTGATCGTCACGTCGCACAGCGGCTGCTCCAGCTCCGTGGCGATCCGTTCCGCCAGCTCCCGATTCGCGGTTCCGGACAGCAGCATGAGCGGGCTCTCGGAGGACGAGAGTTCCGGCATGATCACTCCTTCACGCCCCCCGAGAGGAACGCGCCGCGTTTTCATCAGAGATCGTGTAGGCGAACACCAGGAGTCCGAGTCATGGGGTGCGGCCGCCGCACCTGGCACCGAAGTTTTCGCAGCCGCGAAGAATACAGGCCGGATCCGGGAGCGTCAACAACCGGGCGCGGCCGCCGCCTCGCAAGACCCCTGCGCGCGGCCGCACCATGATTCGGACGTGCTCCTAGCGGTTCCCGGCGGTCCGCGCGCCCTCGGGCTTGAGGAGGATCGTCCGGGTCGGATACGCGAACTCGATCCGCTCTTCCTCGAAGCGCCGGTAGAGCTCCAGGTTGATCCCCTGCTGGATCTCCATGTAGGTGCCGTACTCCGGCGTCGTCACGTAGTAGACCGTCTCGAACAGGAGGGCCGAGTCGCCGTACTCCTTGAAGTGGGAGCGGTCGAAGCGGGTGAGCTCTCGGTTCTCCACGATCTCCCGAATCATGCGGGGGATCTCCTCCAGCTTCTCCCGGGGCGTTCCGTACGTCACCCCGATGGTGAACGACGCCCGCCGCTCGAACATGCGGCCGAAGTTCCGGATGCGGCTCTTGAGGAGGTCCGCGTTGGAGAAGACGAGCTGCTCGCCGGAGAGGCTCCGCACTCGGGTCGTCTTGAGGCCGATGTGCTCCACCTTGCCCACCATGCCGTCGACGTCCAGGAAATCGCCGATCACGAACGGCTTGTCGAGCACGATCGAGAGGGACGCGAACAGGTCCCCGAGCACGTTTTGAACCGCCAGCGCCACGGCGATGCCCCCGATGCCCAGTCCCGTGACGAGAGCCGTGATGTCCACCTGGAGGTTGTCCAGAACGAGGAGCCCCACGACGACCCACAGGACGAGGCGGCCCACGAAGCTCAGGGCGCTCACGGTGGTGGCGCTCGCCGCATCCTCGGCGAGCATCCGGTCGCAGTAGCTCTCCACCCAGAAGCGGAGGGCGGCGCTCGCCCACACCCCGACCTGCAGGAGGAGCGCGATGACGACGACCCGGTCGAGGACCGTTCGCGTTCCCGCCGACAGGGACAGCCTCAGAGAGGCGAAGTACAGGGCGAGGAAGAGGAAGAGGAGCACCTTCGTCGTGCCCAGGACGTGCGCCACCAGGTCGTCCAGGCCCGTGCGGGTACGCTTCGCCAGCTTCGTCAGGCGGCTCGTCACGATCCGATCGACCAGCCACAGCGCGACGAGCACCCCGGCGAAGAACGCGGCCGCCACGAGCCACGCCTCCAGCGTGTTGCCGTAGAAGGTGCGCTCCAGCACCGTCATATGACCCTCTCCCCCGTTCCCGCGGACGGCTTACGGCCCACCCCGTCGCTCGAGAGCTCCTTCCTCCAACGCGGCAACGCCGCGGCGGGTCGCCTCACGCCGCGGCCAGCTGCGACGTGCAGTTCGGGCAGCGCCGCGTCGCGATCGGGATCGAGGTCGCGCACTCGGGGCATGCCTTCTCCGTGGGCTCGACGGGAGCCTCCTCGGCGGGCCGCTGGAGCCGATTCATCTGCTTCACGATGAGGAAGATCACGAGCGCCACGATGAGGAAGTCGAGCACGTGGTTCAGGAACGTCCCGTACGCGATGACCGGGGCGCCGGCCTCCTGAGCCGCCTGGAGGCTGGGGAACGCGGTGTCGGAAAGGTTCGCGAACAGGTCCGAGAAGTCCACCCCCCCGAGCGCCAGCCCGATCGGTGGCATGATCACATCGTTCACGGCGGAGGAGACGATCGCCCCGAACGCCGCGCCCAGAATGATCCCGATCGCCATGTCCATGACGTTGCCGCGCATGACGAAGTCCTTGAACTCCTTCAGCATCGGCCGATCCTCCGTTACGGGTTCACACTCCGCCCGGGCGTGTCGCCCGACGACCCGGCGTACAGCGCGTTGAAGAGGAGCTTGAAGGTGCCCCGGGGCTGGGCCCGGAACTGCGAGCGAAAGCCGATCATCACCACGGAGCCGCGGCCGAGAGGCACGCGGACCACGGCGGGCTTCCCCGCCAGATGCCGCTGCGCGCCCAGCTCCCAGCCGCTGAGCAGCAGGTCGTCGTCCGCGTAGCGGGCGACCACGTCCACCCGGGGCACCGTCGGCCGGCGCGGAGCGTCGGAAGCGCCCGGAGCCCCCGAGACCTCCGGGACTCCCGAGGCGTCCACAGCGCCCGAGGCCTCGGGGAGAATCCGGAACGCCCGGCTGCGCACGAAGAAGGCGGCCCCCTCCTCCGGCATACCGTACGCGACGGGGTCGGAGCTGTCCACCCGGAGCCGGATCAGGCTGCCGGGGATGAAGAACTCCCGACGGGGCAGGTCGGCGACCGCATCGCGCAGGGGGAGGCCGAACGCCTGTATGGCGAAGTCGCTCGCCTCGTCCAGCGTGACGAGGAGACCTCCCCTCTCCACGAACCGTTGTAGCCGCAGGGCCCCCTCCAGGCCGACCCCGCCCGTGTACTCCGGTGGCATCGTCCCCGGCCGGTGCCCGTGCAGGAGGGACTCGGGGCTCTGGCTGGGCAGCACGATCACATCGAAGCGACCCAGCTCCCCCGCGCGCACGTCCGTATCGGAGAGCGTCTCGTAGGCGAAGCCGTACCGCTCCAGGATCCACCGGGTCCATCCCTCGTCCATGTTCGCCACCCAGCTTCGGTAGAGCCCGACCCTGGGTCGCCTCACGGGGGCGGACTCCACCGCCTCCGGGGCCGCGGCGGTCAGCTCCAGACCCTCTTCTCGCGCCAGCGGGCCCAGCCGTGCCCGGTCTCCGCGGAGGAGAAAGGTGCCGGCGGGCCAGTCACGCTTGCCGGCGCGGAACGCCGTGGTGGCGCGCTCCACCTGCACCCCGGCGTCGCCAGCGCCCGGCTCCTCTCCCAGAACACGGTTCACGAGCCGGAACGCCGCGTTCTGCTCGGGACCCAGGAGGAGGAGCGGGCCCGATCCCGTGATCCCCCCTCCCTCGAGACGCAGCCGGCTGCCGCTCACCCGCTCCGTCCGCGCCTCGAACGGCTCCTCCACCCGGTCCACGCGCACCCCCATCTGGAGTGGAAGCGTCCACCCGGCGAGGTCGTACGGCGGGTCCGGCGGTCCTCCTGGGTACAGCCGACGGTCCGGGTAGTCCTGAGGCTCCAGCAGGTCCAGGAGGTGCGGCCGGTACGGCTGGCCCGCGTACAGGACGAAGCTCCCCGCGGGATGCTCCCGCTCTCCCGCCCGAAACGGGGCGACGGCCCGGCGAATCCGAATCCCGCCCCGGTCGAGGACCCGGAGAAGCACCATCGCCTCGCCCGCGTCTCCCTGGGCGCCGGGATCGACGACGTAGGCGAACGGCGCCTCGCGCTCTCCCCGCTCGATCGCCCGCTCGGCCATCCGGTAGGCGTTCAGAAGCCAGTTTTCCCTCCGCTCGGCCGCGATGTCGGCCACGGCCATCGACGCGGTGATCATGTACTCCACCGCATCGGCCAGCCGCCACCACCCGCCCCGCCACGGATCCGGGTACCAGGTGCTCGGCCGGTCCGCCGCCACTCCGTTGGAGAAGCGATGCGGGAGCGAGTCCGGCGGGTACCGCCTGGGAGTCGCGTAGCGGTGGAGAGCGACCTCCGTCAGGATTCCCACCTGATTGTGGAAGTAGGGAGCCGTGCGCATCCCCCCGTTCCACCACTGGGTGTAGGAGATCCGCGAGACCGCCCCGGGCTTCCGTTCCTCGGCGAAGCGCCGGTGGATCGCCGCGCCGACCAGATTGATGCCGGTCACTACGAGCGGGGGGATGCGCGGGTTCAGCGGGTCGGCGAACGGCGGGATGAAGATGCGCGCGGGAAACGGGCCCGTTTGATGGTGGTTCAGAACGATCTGCGGGAACCATACGCCCCACAGCTGGTGGGCCACCGCCCGGGTCTCCGGCTGGAGGATCATGAAGAAGTCCCGATTGTTGTCGTGTCCCACGTACTTCTGGTACAGCCGGGGGAGGGGCGCCGTCTCGAACTCCGTGCCCACGTGGCTCCGGTACCAGCCCGCCACCAGGTCGAGCCCGTCCGGGTTCATCACCGGCATGAGGAGGACGATCACCCGCTCCCGGATCCGGCGAGCTTCCTCCGACTCCTCGGTGACGAGACGGTACGCCAGCCGGGGCGTGGACTGCGCGCCGGCCACCTCGGTGGCGTGGAGACCGCCGTCGATCCACACGACCGCCTTTCCCTCACGGGCCAGCGAACGGGCCTCCTCCTCGTCGGCCACCTCGGCTTCGGCGAGCCGCCGCGAGATCTCACGGTAGCGCCCGGCCTGCTTCAGGTTCTCGGCACTGGAGATGAGCGCGAGGATCATCGGCCGGCCCTCGGCCGTCCGTCCGATCTCCGCGAGCTCGAGCCGGTCGGAGGCCCCGTCCAGGGCCCGGAAGTACTCGAGGATCTGGTCATAGTCGGCCAGTCGGCGGTCCGCTCCGGGCTCCCAGCCGATCACCGACTCCGGGGTCGGCACCTGGGCCGCGGCCGGAGCCCGGCCGACCGCCGCCCAGCCGACCGCCGCGAGCAGCAGCGCCACGAGCGGGCCGGCGCCGGGCCGCTGCGCGCCGCGGTGGCGGTGGAGCGCTTCACGTCCGGTCGACGGACGGGGGCCGCCGGAGGTCGCGTGCCGGATTCTCATCATTCCCTCGCTGTCTTCCGTACAGGCGCGGAGGAACTCGGCCCGGGCCCGGGGCGCGACGGAGGCACGTCGTCGACGGCGGTGAGCCCCGGCGGTCACCCCGCTGGCTGGCGGATCCAGCTTCGCGAAAGACCGTGGGACCGGCAAGCCTCGCTTGACGCCCGCGTCCGATCCCCGCCACCTTCCCCGACCCCTTCGGCAGCGGAGGGGACGAGACGGCTGACGCCGATGAACAAAGCTCGGGAGAGAGGATGAATCGAGGTGCCCCGACCCTGGTCAGGAGCGCGGGCCGCGTCGCGGCCCTCCTGTGGCTCGGCCTCACCGCCGCCTCATGCGGCGCCGCGGTGGCCGGACAGTCCCGCCCCTCCTGCGATCCGGACGATGGGGGTCTCGCGCTGCCGGAGGGCTTCTGCGCGCTGGTGGTGGCCGACGGGCTGGGGCGCGCCCGGCACATGGGCATCGCGCCCAACGGGGACATCTTCGTCGTTCTTCGCGGCGGACGCGGCGGCGGAGCGGGCGTGGCGGCACTGCGGGACACCACGGGGGATGGAAGGGCCGACGTCGTCGTTCGCTTCGGGGACGCCGGCGGTACCGGTCTCTCCCTGCACGGCGAGGAGCTCTACGTGGCGCCGGACTGGGGAGTGCTCCGCTACCGGATCCCCGCCGGCCAGCTCACTCCGAGCGGGCCACCGGACACGATCGTCGCGGGGCTTCCCGGACCGCGGACCCAGCACGCCGCCAAGAGCGCCGTGCTGGATGGGGCCGGCCACCTGTACGTGAACATCGGCGCGCCCGCCAACAGCTGCCAGGTCGCGGACCGCACCGCCGGGTCTCCGGGCCAGGATCCGTGCCCCCTGCTCGAGCGGCGCGCCGGGATCTGGCGGTTCGAGGCCGACCGAACCGGCCAGACCCACGCGGATGGCCTCCGCTTCGCCACCGGACTCCGCAACACCTTCGCCCTGGCCGTGCACCCCGAGACGGGGATCCTGTACGGAGTCCAGCACGGCCGTGACCAGCTCCATCAGAACTGGCCCGAGCTGTTCGACGAGGAGGCGGGAGCCGAGAAGCCGGCCGAGGAGCTCGTCGAGATCCAGCAGGGGGATGACTTCGGCTGGCCCTACTGCTTCTATGACCCGGCCCTGGGTCGCAAGGTGCTGGGCCCCGAGTACGGCGGGGACGGCGAGAGGGTGGGACGCTGCGCCGACAAGGAAGATCCGCTCGTCGCCTTCCCGGCCCACTGGGCCCCGGAGTCCCTCCTCTTCTACGCGGGCGACCAGTTTCCGGAGAGGTACCGGGGCGGCGCGTTCGTCGCCTTTCACGGCTCCTGGAACCGTGCGCCCCTTCCCCAGGCCGGCTACAACGTCGCGTTCGTCCCGTTCTCAGGCGGGAGACCGACCGGGGAGTGGGAGGTCTTCGCCGACGGCTTCGCGGGCGAGCGGAAGGACCCGAGGAACGCCGCCCATCGACCCACCGGGCTGGCGATCGGCCCGGACGGTTCCCTGTACGTGACGGAGGACCGGTCCGGTCGGATCTGGCGGATCCTGTACCGGGGTTAGAGAAGAGAAGCCCGTGGAAGACCCACGCCGGGGGGCCGGGTCATGAGCGCCCCGGGGGCCAGACGCCGAGCCGCTCAGCGCCCGGCCAGGGCGGCCAGGAGCTCCTCGCGCTGCCCGACCGGAGCCTGACAGGCGAACTCGCGGCACACGTACGCCGCGGCCTGGCCCGCGGCGGCGGTGAGCTGCCGGGTGAACGGAGCGACCTCTTCGAGCTCCGCATGCGGCTCGCCGGCGGGCTTGAAGAGAACGACGGCCCGCGGGAAGAACCCGGAGCGGAGGGGCTCCAGGAGCCGCCGGGTCTCCTCCGCGCCGCGATCTCCCACCACGACGACCTCCTGCGTCGGCCCCAGGCGGAGATCCAGGGCCGTCAGGAACAGCGTCTCGGCCGCGGGGGCCCGTCCGACCGCGGTGGCGAACGCCTCCTCGAGTCGAGCGGCGTAGGACTCCAGCTCCGTCGCCCCGGTGAGTCGCGCCAGCCGGAGGAGCCCCAGGTACGCCACGGAGTTCGACGAGGGAAGCGCCCCGTCGTAGATCTCCTTCTGACGCACCGGCAGCACCTCCGCATCGTTGGCCGTCAGGAAGAAACCGCCGCCCACCTCGTCCCAGTGGTGGGCCACCAAGCCGTCGGCCAGATCCGTGGCCGCGCGTAGCCACCGGACCTCGTAGCTCGCCTCGTACAGCTCGACGAGCCCCCACAGCAGGTAGGCATAGTCGTTGGCCGTGGCGCGCACCGCCGCCTCCCCGTCGCGAAAGCGGTGAAGGAGCCGCCCTTCCGCGTCGCGCAGCGTCTCGAGGAGAAAGCCGGCCGCCGTGCGCGCCGCCTCCAGATACGCTTCCTCCTCCAACACCCGCGCGGCCCGCGCCAGCGAGGCCACCATCAGCCCGTTCCAGTCCGTGAGGATCTTGTCGTCCCTCGGCGGTCGTGCCCGCCTCTCTCGCGCCTCGAAGAGCCGGCGGCGGACCCGCTCGAGACGGGCCTCGAGATCCGCTTCCGAAAGACCCAGCTCCGCGGCGACCGACCCGAGGGGCCTCGGGAGGTGGAGGATGTTCTCCCCGGTGAAGGAGCCGGTCACCTCCTCCGCGAAGTTCCCCTCGGAACGCACGCCGTACACCTCCCTGGCCAGCTCCGCCTCCTCGCCCAGAGCCGCGCCGAGCTCCTCCTCCGTCCACAGGTAGAAACGACCCTCCCGTCCCTCGCTGTCGGCGTCCTCGGCGGAGTGGAAGCCCCCGGACGGGTCCCGCATCTCTCGAAGCACGTACGTGAGGGTCTCGCGCGCGACCCGGGAGTGCTCCTCCCGTCCCGTCGCCTGGTAGGCCTCCACGTACGCGAGCGTCAGCAGA
This sequence comes from Gemmatimonadota bacterium, assembly GCA_046757485.1. Taxonomy (GTDB): domain Bacteria; phylum Gemmatimonadota; class Gemmatimonadetes; order Palauibacterales; family Palauibacteraceae; genus JBHHYJ01. Next base: position 1,347 of record JBHHYJ010000031.1, on the reverse strand, counting down.
GCCTGATCGTAGAGCATCTTTTCGAAGTGGGGGACGAGCCAGCGTGCGTCGGTGGAGTACCTGTGGAAGCCGAACCCCACCTGATCGAAGATCCCGCCGCGGCGCATGGCCCGCAGCGAGCCTTCCACCATCTCCAGCGCCCTTTCGTCTCCGAAGCGCCGCCAGTAGCGCAACAAGAAGAGGAAGGCGTGCGGGGTGGGGAACTTGGGCGCCCGCCCGAACCCGCCCTGCCGGTCGTCGTAGTTGGCCGCCAGGCCCCGGAAGGCGTTCTCGAGAACCCTCTCCCCCAGCTCTCTCCCGGGCTCCCCCACCGGACGCCTCAGCGTCGCGACGACGGAGTCCGCCGATCCGAGGATCTCGCCCCGTCGCTCCTGCCACGCGAGCCGGAGCCGGGGCAGGAGATCCAACATACCGATCCGCCCATGTCGGCTCTCACGCGGAAAATAGGTACCGGCGAAGAACGGCTTCTTGTCGGGAGTCAGGACGAGGGTCAGCGGCCACCCGCCGCTTCCGGTCATCATCTGGCACACGGTCATGTACACGCCATCGATGTCGGGACGCTCTTCCCGGTCCACCTTGATGGAGACGAAGGAGTCGTTGAGCAGCGCCGCGACCCCGGGGTCCTCGAACGACTCCCGCTCCATCACGTGACACCAGTGACACGTGGAGTAGCCGATGGAGAGGAAGATGGGACGGTCCTCCGCGCGGGCTCTCTCGAACGCCTTCTCTCCCCACGGGTACCAGTCGACCGGATTCGTCGCGTGCTGCAGCAGGTAGGGACTCTTCTCGGCCGCCAGGCGGTTCGGCGAGCCGCAGCCGGTCTCGGCCAACTCAGGACTGCGCGCCGACCTGGACCGGGGTCAGGCGGTTCTGTGACGTGCCGTTTCCCAGCCGTCCGTCCGATCCGGCCCCCCAGCAGAGGGCCACCCGATCGTCCGTGACCGCGCACGTGTGCGCCAGCCCGGCGCGAATCTGCACGAAGCGCAGGTCGCCGACCACCCGGAACGGAAGCATCTGATCCGCCTCGGAGCCCGTTCCGAGGCGGCCACTCTCTCCCCTGCCCCAGCAGAAGGCGCTGCCGCCTCCCGTCACGGCGCACGTGTGCTCCGCTCCCGCCGACACGAGCGCGAAGCGCAGCTCGGAGTTCACCGGGTGGGGCACGAGCCGGTTCACGGTCACCCCGTTACCCAGTTGACCGGCGCCCCCGTTTCCCCAGCAGAGAGCGGCTCCTTCCAGAGTCAGCGCGCAGGTGTGAGCTCCTCCGGCGGCGACCCGCAGGAAGGAGGTCTCCTGGACCACCGCGGCGGGCGTGAGGCGGTTCTGCTCCGTCCCCGTCCCCAGGCGGCC
>JBHHYJ010000030.1:0-30508 GCA_046757485.1 Gemmatimonadota bacterium | reverse complement strand
GCGGGCCGCCTTGCGCTCCGTGCGGGCGACGGCCGAGCCGGCTCCGGGCGACTCGAGAGAACGGTAAGACGATGCTCTTCATCGAGATCCTGCGGGTGGCGATGGACGCGATCCGGGCTCACAAGCTCCGGTCTTTCCTGACGATGCTGGGCATCGTGATCGGCGTCGGCGCGGTCATCACGATGGTCGCCATGGGCGAGGGCGCCCAGCGGGCCGTAGAGGAGCAGATCGCCAGGCTGGGCACGAACGTCCTCACCGTGCAGCCGGGGCTCGGCGACTTCCACGGCGTCCGCTCGGGAGAGGCGCGGCTCACGGTGGACGACGTGGAGGCCGTGCGCCGCGGCTCCCCGAGCATCGAGGCGCTCGCTCCCCAGATGCAGCGCAGCTACCAGGTGAAGTACCGGCGCGCGAACGCGAACACGCGGATCATCGGGACGACGCCGAACTTCCCGCGGGTGAACAACTGGGACGTGGAGATCGGCCGCTTCTTCACCGAGGCGGAGAACTCCGGTCGACGCCGGGTGGCCGTCCTCGGGAGCGCCGTGCCTGAGGAGCTCGGAGTGACGGCCGCGGAAGTGCTCGGTCGGCCCATCAGCATCCGGAACATCACGTTCGAGGTCGTCGGGGTTCTGAAGGAGAAGGGGAGCACGGGCTGGTACAACGAGGACAACCAGATCTGGGTCCCGTTGAACACGGCCCAGTTTCGCCTCATGGGCACGGACTGGGTGAACTCCTTCAAGGTCGCCATCGGTCCGCACGCCACGAAGGCGGGCGCCATGGTGGAGATCGAGACCGTGCTCCGCCGCCAGCACAGGCTCGGCATGGGGAAGGAGAACGACTTCCGCATTCGGGACTACGCGGCTCTCCTCGGCACGCGGGAGGAGACGACGAAGACGTTCGGGATGCTCCTGGCGGGCATCGCCGCCGTCAGCCTGCTGGTCGGCGGCATCGGGATCATGAACATCATGCTCGTCTCGGTGACCGAGCGGACCCGGGAGATCGGGGTCCGCAAGGCGCTCGGGGCGACGCGCCGGGCGGTTCTTCTCCAGTTCCTGCTCGAGGCGACGACCCTGTGCCTGGTGGGTGGCCTGTTCGGCCTCCTGTTCGGCTTCGGGACGGCGGCCGCGATGTCCGCCTGGGCGAACTTCAACACCGCCGTCTCCCCGCGGGCCGCGCTTCTGGCGATCGTCTTCTCCGCGGCGGTGGGTCTGTTCTTCGGCATGTGGCCGGCGCGGCGGGCCGCCCGGCTGGATCCGATCGTCGCCCTGCGCTACGAGTAGACGGCGCGGCACGCCCCCCGCGTGCCGCGCTCCACCGGGCGCTTCTCCCCGACGCACGTGACCCCTGACAGCTCCCGTCCTCCGGCGCCGGCCGGGCGGCCGGGAGCGGGCCGCTTGCCTCGGCCCGCGCTTCCCTTGATCATCCAACGGGATGCGTGCGGGAGCGTGAGGAGCCCATCTTCGCGGGACGAAGCCCCATGAGCGTGACGAGCCTCGAGGCGCTGCCGGAGGATGCCAGGGTGTGGATCTTCGGCGCGGATCGCCCGGTGGAGGAAGCCGCGGCCGACCGGCTGCGGAGCCTTATGATCCCGTTCCTCTCCGAGTGGACGGCCCACGACCGGGAACTGCGAGCCGCCTGCGAGCTCCACGAGGACCGCTTCCTCGTGGTGGCCGTGGACGAGCGCCCGGCGAGGGCCTCGGGCTGCTCGATCGACGCCCTCGTCCATCACGTACGCTCCATCGAAACGGAGCTCGGCATCGGGCTGCTGGACGGCACGCCCGTCTGGTACCGGAGCCCGGAAGGCCGGATCGAGACCACCTCCCGGGACGGGTTCAGGAAGCTGGCCGAGCAGGGAGCCGTGGACGCCCGCACCCCGGTCTTCGACCTGGCGGCATCGCGCCTGGGGGACCTTCGAGCGGAGGGGTTCGAGCGGCCCGCCAGGCAAAGCTGGCACGCGCGGCTCCTGGAGAGGGCCGGGGCGAGCGCTCGGAAGACCGGCGAAGCCGGCGAAGACTGAGCGGCCGGCGGTCGCGGGGCGATGCGAGGCGAGGGGACGGAGGCGAAGGCGCGACGGGCCGGCCCGCAGACGTACGGACTCGGCCTCATGCTCGGCGGGGGCGGGGCGCGTGCCGCGTACCAGGCCGGCGTCATGGCCCACATCGGACGGCGGCTGCCCGACCTGTCGGTCCCGATCCTCACCGGGGTCTCGGCGGGAGCGATCAACATCGGCTTCCTCGCCTCCCACTGCGGCAGCCTGCGCGACGCCGTGGAGTCCCTGTGTCGGAAGTGGTGCTCCCTGACGACCGAGGAGGTCTTCCGGGCGGATCCGTGGTCTCTCATGTGGATCGCGGCCCGGTGGGGCACGGGCCTCCTCTCCGGCGGCATGCGCCTGGCGCCGCGCGCGCGCAGCCTGGTGAACACGGAGCCCCTGCGGCACTTTCTGGCCCGCTCCATCGACACGACGGGGATCGTCGCGAACCTGCGGTCGGGCCGGCTGCGTTCCGTGGCCATCTCGGCCCTCTCATACCAGACCGGCCGGACGGTCACGTTCGTGCAGAGCCGGGCCCCCGTGGTCCCGTGGGAGCGGGTGCAGCATCGCTCGGCCCGGGCCCGCCTGACGGTGGACCACATCACCGCCTCGGCGGCGATCCCGATCCTCTTCCCCGCCGTGAAGGTAGGCCAGCAGTGGTACGGGGACGGGAGCTTCCGCTTCACGGCCCCGCTCTCCCCCGCGATCCACCTCGGGGCCGACCGGGTGCTGGCGATCTCCTCTCGCTACGGCCAGAGCTCCGCCGAGGCGCGGCGCCCCGACATGCTCGGGTATCCGCCTCCCGCCCAGATTCTGGGCCTCATCTTCAACTCGGTCTTCCTGGACACCCTGGACGACGATGCCGCGCGCCTCGAGCGGATCAACGGCCTGCTCGCCCGGCTGCCCGAAGCAGACCGAGCCACGGTGCCACTGCGCCGCGTGGATCTCCTCGTCCTGCGCCCCTCGAAGGACGTCGGCCGGCTGGCGCTCGAGTACGAAGCCTCCCTGCCCCGGACCCTGCGCTTCTTCGTGAAGGGGCTGGGGACGGCCGAATCCCGCTCGAACGACTTCCTCAGCTACCTCCTGTTCGAGAGCACGTACGTCTCGCGGCTCATCCGGCTGGGAGAGGAGGATGCGGAGGAGCGGTGGGAGGAGATCGCCGAGTTCCTGCTCGCGGGACGGGAGGCGGGGGCCGCGGCTTCCTGAGCGCGGCGCGGGTGCCCAATCCCCGCGCGCGAAGCCTGGCGCTCCCCTGGGGCGCGTCCGACGAACGCGGCCTCAGGCGGTCTGCCGCTCCGGCCCCAGGCGCAGATCGGGGTGCACCCCCAGGTGCTCGAGGAGCAGACCGTCCTGGGTGAGGATCACCACCTGACGCTCCCGCGCGATCCGGTCGAGAAGCGCCCACAGCTGCCGGCCCCGCTCCGCATCCAGGTGGACGAACGGATCGTCCAGCACGAGGGGGACCCGCACCCCGTACTCGGTCAGGAAGTCCGCCATCCCCAGCCGAACGGCCAGCAGCACGGAGTGAAACTCGCCGTAGCTCAGGGGCGGAGAGTCCAGGGGCAGCAGCCGTCCCCGGCTGGCCACCTTCGTTTCCTCGAGCTCCGCCTCGGTGCTCACCGGCCCCAGCTCCCCCTCGGTGACGGCCGCGAGTCGGGCCGAGACCTCCTCCAGGAGCCGCTCCTGATCGGTCTGCCGGAACTCGAGGTACGCCCGGGTGACCAGCTCGAACGCCCACCGGTAGGCAGCAGCCTGCCGCTCGCGCTCGGCCACACGCGACCGGAGCCGCTCGCGCGCGCTCTCCAGGGCCACCGGCCCGTCCTCGGGACGCTCGAACGCCAGGCGGCGACCGACCTCCTCCAGGCGCTCGCGGAGCTCCCCCACCTCCTTGCGGCGCGCCTCCAGGGCGGCGCGCACGGAGCGCGAGTCCGAGCGAACCGCATCGGGCAGGGCGAACTGCGTGTGGGAGATGTCGCGGAGCTCGAGCTGGAGCGGGGCGAGACGTTCGTTCCGCTCCTCCGCCAGCACGCCGTCCAGCTCCTGAAGGAGCCCGCGGGCCCGATGGGCGAGCGTCTCGCTCCGCGGCACCGCGGAACCGCTGTCCTCCCCTCGCAGGGCCGACCGCGCCCGGTCCATCGCCCCCCGGAGCTCCGTGCGGGCCGCCTCCACGCGGCGGGCCTCCTCCCGCTGACGCAGGCACTCGCGACGCCGGTCCTCCAGCGTGTGCGGGTCCAGCGTGTCGGCCTCCGGGATTCCGGCGAGCCGCTCCCGGATGAGGGCCTCGACCTCGGCCAGCTCCACCTCTACCTCGACGAGCGATGCCCGGTGGCGGCTGCGCCGGGCCTGCCGCCAGTACCGGCTCGCGAGCGCGATCCCGCCCGCCGCGAGCCCCAGGAGGGCCAGCAGGACGGGCAGGAGGCGGGGCGCACCCACCGCGGCGGCCAGGCCGGCCGTAGCCAGGGCCGCCGCTCCGGTGGCCAGCCACGCCGCAGAGGACGGCCGGCCGGTGGCCCGCTCCAGCGCCGCGCTCTCTCGCGTCCTTCTCGCCTCGAGGGCGGCGCGGCGTGGCCACAGCCCATCCGCCAGGGCCGCGACCCGCTCCAGGAAATCGGCCGGATAGGAAGCCGCATCCGGACCCTGCTCCAGTAGCTCGAGCCGCGCCAGCGCCTCATCCACCTCTCTCCGTGCGTCCTCGAGGCGGCCGATCCTCTCGAGGCTCGCCTGCCGCTGCGCGCCGAGCGCCTCCATCTCGGACAGGCCCTGAAACGCGTCCTCGAGGCGGCGGATCTCCTCCATCAGCACGACCAGCCGCCCGCGTGCCTCCTCCCGCTCGCGGACGAGCGGTTCCCGCCGCGTCCGAGCCGCCCGCGCCTCGGCGAGCCGCCCCTCCAGCTCTTCCAGCCCTGCCCGCAGCTTCTCGACGTGCCCCGGCCGCCGTCTCCGCGCCGCTCCCGGCGCGATCGGCTCCGTGGTGATCTCGTGGTACGTGGCGCGAATCGCCTCGAGCGCCTCCTGTACGTCGCGGTGTCCCCCGGCGGCCAGCTGGAGAAGATCCTGACTCAGGCGGGTCGTGCCGAGGCCCCCCTGTCCGACGAACGCCGTCCGGGCGTAGGCCTCGTAGTCGGCCAGCCCCAGGATGCGCTCCAGAAGCTGGCGGTACTCCTTCGCCTCACTCCGCTCCCCGGTGGGCGTCGCCTGGCCTTGGAACAGGGGTGCCCCCTCCTCGACCTCCCGGACGGCCACCTCGTCCGTCTCGAAGTCCCGCTCCACCCGGAGCCGTCCGAACGGTCCGGAGAGCTCCACGGCGGCCGTGTACCCCTCCCCCTCCCAGGGCCGTCTCTCCTGGTGGATCCGCCGCTCGGCCGGCCGGTGACGGTTGAACCCGTACAGGGCACGGACCGCTCCCTCCATCACCGTGGTCTTGCCCGCCCCGTTCGGGCCCAGAATGACGAACGGAGCATCCCCCGCCCGCAGCTCGATGAGACGGGAGTGGCAGCCGTAGCGCAGCTCCACCCGCTCGAAGCGGACGGGGGCGCCCCGGCCGCGCTCCAGTACGGCTCCCTCCCGCCTCGGCCCGACGCCCGGGGTGAGGGAGGCGGCCGATCGGCCGTTTCCCCCCGCCTGGCCCGCCGTCACCGAACCCCCATCGCCCGCAGCGCGATCCGCAGACCCTCCTCGGCGATCCGTCGTTCCTCGGCGTCCCCGGCCTCGAGGACCCGAGCGGCTCCCAGGCGCGCCACGTGGCTCGCCACCGTCTTCCCGCGGGCGAGCTCGGAGAGCCGTTCCGAGGCGTAGTACCGGGTGTCGTCCTCCACCGCGGCGCATCCGTAGCGCTCCGTCAGCCACGCCCGCACCTTCTCCGCGTCCAGCGGATAGGAGGGAGCGCCCACCAGACGAACGACCGGCACGGCCGGCTCCGCGACCCCCTCGCCCACCGCTTCCGCCACGGCGATCTCGTCCTCGAGCGAGCTCACATCAAGCTCCCCGACCTGCACGACGGGTGGCACGCCGGAGGAGACGAGGGAGACCTTCGGGGGCCGACCCGCCTCCAGCTCGACGACCGCGGCGCCGTGCGGGCCCGTCTCCGTGACGTCCACGGCCGCGAACGAGCCGCTGTAGCACGCCGGAACTCCGTGCTTCTCGAACTCCTCCGGGGGCCGGAAGCGGTGGTGGTCGCCGAGGGCGATGTAGTCGGCGTGGAGCCCGGCCAGCCGCTCCCACGTGAGCCGCAGAGAGCTTCCTCCCTCCCAGTGGGGTGCCCCGGGGACGGACCCGTGGAGGAGGACCACGTGCCATCCCGGTGCTTCGGCGCGGCGATGGCCGGCCAGCGGATCCGGCTCCTCGGCCGGGTCGTAGGCCACGCCGTACACGTGCAGCTCCTCACCCCCGACCTCGACGCAGATCGGCTCGCCGAAGACGGGGTCGCTGAAGACGTGCGCGTCCCGCAGCGCCTCCTCGTACAGAGGCGGGTTCAGCGAGTAGGCGTCGTGGTTTCCCGGGACGGCGAACAGGGGGATGCCCGCCTCACGGAGCCGCCTCGCCACCTCTCCCACCGCCGCCACCGCGCCCTCCGTCGGACGCGGAGAGTCGAACAGATCGCCGGCGACGAGGATCGCCGAGACCTCCGTGGCGGCCGCCAGCTCGGGAAGCCGTCGAACCGCGTCCAGGATCTGCCGGCCCCGCTCTTCCGCGTGGTCGCCGAACCCCCCGAGCGGGGCCCCGATGTGGACGTCGGCCAGGTGAAGGAGTCGGAGCATGCCCCCGCGGCTATCTCCCCCGGAACGCCCGGGAGCTGGTGGAATGGCCGGGGTCCACCTTCGCGGACGGGTCGATGTAGTGGACGGCGTTGTTCACGGCGATCGCCGCCTCTCCGAACCCGGTCGAGATGAGCTCCAGCTTGCCCTCGTACGTGACGATGTCTCCGGCGGCGTAGATCCCGGGGACGCTCGTCTGCATGCGGGAGTCCACCCGGATCGTGTTCCGCTCGAGCTCCAGGCCCCACTCGGAGATCGGCCCGATGTTGGGGACGAACCCGATGAGCGCCAGCAGGCTCTGCACCTCCAGGGAGCGCTTCTCCATGGACTTGTTGTGGTAGATGGTGACGCCCCGGAGCCGATCCTCCCCGTGAATCTCCTCCACCTCGTGAAACGGCAGCAGCTCCAGCTCTCCCCGGGCGCTCGCCTCCTGAACGCGAGCCACCGTGCGGGCATGCGCCCGGTAGCGGTCCGAGCGGTGGATGTGGACGACCGAGCGGGCCACGCCGCACAGCCCGAGGCTCCAGTCGAACGCGGAATCTCCTCCGCCGACGATCAGGATCCGCTCGTCGCGGAACGCTTCCGGGTCCCTGACGTGCGACCAGATCCCGTTCCGGTAGAAGCGGTCCCACCCCGGCACGCTGAGCGTCCTGGGCTTGAACGCGCCTTTGCCGGCCGCGATCACCAGGGTCCGGGTGGGGCGGATCGCCACGTCCGTCTCCAGATCCAGGATCCCATCCCGCCGCGCGAGATCGACCACCCGCTCCTCCAGACACACCTCGGGATCGAACTGGGTGGCCTGCGCGATCAGGTCCCGCGCCAGATCCTTCGCCAGGATCTTCGGAAAGCCCGCCACATCGAAGATGTCCTTCTCGGGGTACAGCGCGGTGAGCTGCCCGCCGAGATCGGGAAGCGCATCGATGATGCGGCAGGAGACGCCCCGCATTCCGGCGTAGAACGCGCCGTAGAGGCCCGTGGGCCCCCCGCCGATGATCGTGATGTCGACGAGCTCCGATCGCTCTCGACCGTCAGGGTTCGAACCCATGCTACGCCCTGTTCGGGGTCAACCGACTCGTTGGTGCGCCACACCTCAGCGGCCCGGGACCAGGTGCTTGCGCTGCTGCTCGCGCAGGGCAGACATCCCGTAGTCGATTACCGAGTACACCGAGGTGATCCCCACGAGCAGAATCAGCAGAGGAACATACCGGGGCCAGAAGATGAGGGCGAGCAACGTGAGAAGCTGCAGGGAGGTGACGAATTTCCCGCCCCACCGGGGCCGGAACGGAACGATCGTCCCCGAGATCCGGCCGATGAGATAGGAGCCTCCCGTGAAGACATCCCGCAGGATGAGGATGAGGAAGTCCGCCCAGTTCAGGTGCGGTCCGGGGATGAACGAGACGAGACACATGAGCACGAACAGCTTGTCGCAGAACGGGTCCAGAAGGAGGCCCACCTGGGAGACCGTGCGGCTCACCCGCGCGATGAAGCCGTCCAGCAGGTCGGTGAGGCCGCTGACGACGACCACGCCCGCCAGCCATCGCGGGTCGCTCAGGGCGAGGAAGGAGAGCCCCAGCGGAATGCGGCTCAGCGAGAGGAGGTTGGAGACGGTGAGGAACCCCGGATCGTGGGTGCCCGCGGTCTGCCGGTGCCGCTCGGATTCGTGGTGGCTCCCGCTCAACCCGCCGCGTCCTGCTCCAGGGCCCCGCTCTCCACGGTGCCGTGATAGAACGCCGACCCCCGGTACCCCTGGATCCACGCCTCCACGACCAGCTTGAGGAGTACGGCGGCCGGTACGGCCAGCAGCAGGCCCACGAAGCCGAAGAAGAAGCTGAAGAGGGCGAGGGCCAGGATCACCCACACGGGATGGAGCCCCACGGACTCGCCGACGATCAGCGGCCCCAGCACCTGCTCCACCACCTGCTCGATGAGGAGAACGATCGCCACCTTGCCGAGCGAGGGGAGGATCGCCCCGCTGAACAGGGCGATGAGCACGGAGACGACGAGCGTCACCGCGAATCCCAGGTACGGAACGAGGTTGAAGACGGCCGCGATCAGCCCCAGGAGAAGCGCGTACGGAAAGTCCACGATCGTGAAGAGGAGCCAGATCAGGAGCCCGACGATCGTCGCGAGCAGGAGCTGTCCGCGCAGATAGCGGCTGAGAAGGTCATCGTACCGGGAGACGAAGCCGACCACCCGCTCCCGCTCTTCCAGGGGAATCAGCTCGGTCACCCGGGCGATCACCTTCCGCCAGTCCCGCAGCAGGTAGAAGGTGAGGATCGGCAGCAGCACCAGATAGGCGACCAGGGTCAGGGCGGCCCCCAGCCCGCGCCCGATCCCGAGGACGGCCTGCACCCCGCCCTGGGCGAGGGCCGTGCGCCGCGCCTGCAGGTACTGTACGATCGCCTCGGCGTCGATGTCCCGGAGCCGCGGCACGGTGCTCTCGTCGATCCCCGGAATCCCCAGACGGATGACCCAGCTCCGAGCCCCGTCGAGCCAGCGCTCGACCGCGCTCAGGTGCGAGGGGACGTCGGAGATGAACTCCGTCACCTGGCGGGCCACGGCCGGAGCGAGGACGAAGACGACGAGGGAGAGAACGGCCAGGAGCGGCACGGCCAGAAGCGCCACGGCGGCCCAGCGGGGCACCCGCCGCCGCTCGAGGAGGGTCACCGCCGGATCCAGAATGTAGGCGAGGATGAGCGCCAGGATGAACGGCGCCAGCAGGAGTCCCGTCGTGTCCACCACCCAGAGCAGGAAGAGGACCGTGGTGGCGACGGCCAGTCGGCGGTATGCCTGGCCGCCGACCAGCGGCCACAGGAGGTAGAGCAGCAGAATGAAGAGGATGAACGGAGAGAGCACCGTCCGGACGGCCAGCAGAAAGAGGCCCGCCAGACCCACGGCCACCAGGCCGTGCAGCCACGGCCCCACCGAGGCCCGCGGCCCGGTCTCGCGCGCGGCCTCCGGGCGTCCCGGGCCTCCGCGCTCCGTCTCGCTCACAGGTAGTCCACCACCGCCACCCGAAACGGCATCGGCTCCACCCGGAAGACGGTCCTCAGGGCGTTGTCCGCCTTCGTCAGCAGGCTCGCCTCGCACAGCATGTCGAGCTGCGCCGGAGTGAGAGGAGCCGGGAGCCCCAGGCGGTTCACGGCCCACAGGGCCGGCGCGGCCAGCGGCCGGGGAAGCTGGACGATCGGACGGCGGAGTCCCAGCGCCCGCGCCACCAGACGCACGATCTTCGTCAGCTTCAACTGCTCCGGTCCCGCCAGCTCATAGACGGCATCCCCCATGTCCGGCCTTTCCACCGCCTGTACCAGGGCGTCGGTCACGTCCTCCACCGCCACGGGCTGAAGGCGCATCGACCCCACGCCCAGCACGGGAAAGACCGGGAGACGTTTCAGCAGAATCGCCAGCGCGCTGGTGAACTTGTCGCCCGGCCCGTACACGATCGAGGGCCGAAAGATGAGGTACTCCAGCCCCGAGCGCACGACCTCTCCCTCCCCCTCCCACTTCGTCCGGAAGAAGACGCTTCCGTCGGGCCGCGCGCCGGCCACGCTCACGTAGATGAAGCGTCGCACGCCGGCCCGGACCGCCTCCTCGACGAGGGTCCGCGTCCCATCCACGTGCACCCTTCGGAAGGCGGTCACCTCCCGCCCCTCGCGGACCCCGACCAGGTGCAGCACCACATCCTGCTCCGCGGCCGCGCCGGCCACCTCCTCCGGGGCGGTCACGTCGGCCGGCCACCATTCGGCGACGTGCGGCACCCGCTCGGGGTCCGGCGTCCGGCACAGGGCGCGAACCGCGTGGCCTCGGGCGGCGAGACGCGCCACCACGTGCCGTCCCATGAAGCCGGTGGCCCCCGCCACGATCACCCGTTGAGGCCTCGGGAACTCCGTGAGGAACGGATCCGGAGCCGGCTCCGTGGCCAGCTCGGGGCCCGGAGAAGAGGTGGTTGGCTCCTGAAGGGGAGGCGGAGGCCCCTGGGACATGACCGTTCCCCGGTGCGTGAGAGTGCAGAGGGGGAAAATGTGAGCCCCGCTATCGACCCACGCAACGCCTGACCCTGCCGGCGTCTCCTCGGAGACGTCTCAACGCCCGGCCCGCGACGCGGCCAGAGCGATGATAGCCCACGACCCGGCGGGGGGCCGTGCCGGACGTGGGCCACCGGCTAGTGGTTCCTCAACAGGCTTCTACCGGGAAACGTCCGCTTCCTCCTCCGACGCCGCTCCGCTGCCGTCTCGCGGATCCAGCATCACGAAGTCCCCGACGATGATGTCCACGGTCGGAATCGAGACGTCGTCCCTCTCGTAGGAGCCGTACTCGATGCGTCCTTCCACGTACAGCTTGGAGCCCTTGCGAACGAAGCGCTGCACCGTCTCCGCCGACTTTCCCCAGAAGGTCAGGCGATGCCAGTCCGTCCGGCGCTGGAGCTCTCCGTTTCGCCGGAACGTGCGGTCGGTGGCCATCGAGAGGTGCGCGACGGGGGTCCCGTTGCCCGTCTCTCGGAGCTCCGGGTCGGCCCCCGCGTTGCCCACCAGCGTGACGCGATTCACGGAACGCGGCATCTCTCCCTCCTCGACGTGATGTGAGATCGCCCCGGCAGCGCCGGGCGTGTGTCTCCGCACGGTGCGCTTTCGGACTCGGGAGCGGGAGGGCGCCTGTGACACCTCACGAAGCGGCACACGCACCCTTGACGGGAAGCGGTCCCCTTTTCAGGGGCGTGCCGTTCGGGCGGACGGAGCTCGTCCCGCGCTCGGACAGGCTCCGGGGCTCAGAAGACGGAGAAGTTGAAGTACTTGCGTGGGTTACGCTTGAGATCGTCGAGCAGCGCGCGGAGCTCGGCCAGGGCGGCCGCCGTGTTCTCGTACAGCTCCACGTTGTGCGCCAGCTGGCCGAGGGAGCCCTCGCCCTCGTTGATGGATCCCAGGAGACGCTGCGCCTCGCGCGCGGCGCTGTCCGCCCGGGCGATGCTCCGGTCGAGATCGGCGACGGTGCCCCGGAGGTCCGCGGCCACCGAGCGGAGCGACTGGCTGGCGTCCCGCGTGTTGTCGAAGATCGCCTCCAGCTCCCCCTCCTCGGTGGCGGACGCGAGGCGGGACACGGTCTCGTTCAGGTCCGTGGCGGCCTCGCGGACGACCTCGCCGGCCTCCGCCAGGTCCCGGGTGAAATCCCCGAACTCCGCTCGCTGCCGTTCCAGGAGCGCGACGAGCTCGTCGCTCGCCTGGGAGAAGTTCGTGATCGACTGGGCCAGATCCCGGGCCGTGCTCTCGTTGAAGGCGACCTCGAAGCGCTCCGTCAGGCTGCGCAGGTTCTCCGCGATCATCTCGCTGCTCTCGCTGAGCTCGGAGAAGGCGGCCATCGTGATGCCGGGCAGGCGGCCGGAGGGAAGGCGGATCGTGTCCGGATCCACGTCGGTGCGCTCGGCGATCGGCACGATGACGGCCTGCCACTCTCCGAACAGGGAGACGGGCTGCAGAATCACGATCGGGTCCTCCGGCAGGGCGACCTCTCCGCGCACCCGCAGCTCGATGTCCACCCCGGAGGCATCTTCCAGCGAGACCCGGCTCACTCTCCCCACCCTCACCCCGCGCAGGGTCACCGCGCTTCCCGCCTTGATCAGCCCGACGCTCTGGAAGCGGGCGGTCAGCAGCCGTTCAGATCCCCCCAGACGAGCGCCGGAGAGCCACATCGCCCCTCCCACGAGCACGACGATGCCCAGCAGGACGAAGCTCCCCGTGACGATCTCGTTCTTGCGGCTCACCGCGTCTCTCCCGGCCGCGGCCACACATCCCTCCGCCCCTCCAGAAACGCGCGGACGGCGGGATCCTCCGACGCCTGGATCTCCTCCGGTGTACCGACCTGCCGGATTCGACCCTCGGACAACATGGCGATTCGGTCCGCCACCCGGAAGGCGCTGCGCAGGTCGTGGGTCACGAGAAGGCTGGTGGCCCGGAGCTCCCGCTTCAAACGCAGCATCAGCTCGTCGATCATCCCCTTGGTCACCGGGTCCAGGCCCGTGGTGGGCTCGTCGTACAGGAGATAGTCCGGACGGGCGACGACGGCCCGCGCGACCGCCGCCCGCTTGCGCATTCCACCCGAGAGCTCCGCCGGAAGGCGGCTTCCCTCCCCGCTCAACCCCACCGTTTCCAGGGCCACCGTCACGCGCGAGGCGATCTCCCCTTCGGGGACGAGGTGGCGGCGAAGAGCCATGGCGACGTTCTCCGCCACCGTCATGGAGTCGAACAGGGCTCCGAACTGGAACACGTAGCCCATGCGGAGCCGGAGCCTCATCACCCGGCTGCGGGGGGCTCCCGTCAGGCGCTCCTCCCCGATCCAGATCTCTCCGGCATCGGGCTCCAGGAGCCCCGCGACCTGCTTGAGCAGCACGGACTTCCCCGTGCCCGAGCGCCCCAGCACGGCCACCGTCTCGCCGGTGGGCACCTCCAGCGAGACCCCGTCCAGCACGGATTGGTCCCCGAACCGCTTCGTCACCCCCGTGGCCCGGATCACCCCTCCTCTCCTCGCCTCGCGAGCCCGATCAGACGAGCCACAGAGCCCACACCGCATCCACCATGAGGATCAGCACGCAGCTGATCACCACACCCCGGGTGGCCGCCCGCCCCACGCCCTCGGCGCCCCGCTCGGTCCGTAGCCCGAAGAAGGCGCCTGTGCCCGTGACGATGAACCCGAAGCTCGCCGACTTCATCAGCGCGAACTGGACGTCGAACCCGCGATAGAACATGCGCAGCCCCCGGACGAACTCCTGGGTGGAGAGGTCCAGGAGGCTCAGGGCGGTGACCCAGGCGGCCGCCACGCCCGCCGCGATGGCGAATCCGACCACGATCGGAAAGGTGAGCACCCCGGCCAGCATGCGGGGGACGACGAGGTAGGAAGCGGGATCGTACGCCATCATCTCCAGCGCATCCACCTGTTCCGTGACCCGCATCGTCCCCAGCTCGGCCGCCACGTTCGCGCCCACGCGCCCCGCCAGCACGAGACCGGTGAGCACCGGACCCAGCTCCAGGATGATGGACTTCCCGACCAGCGTCCCCACGAAGGTGAGGGGGACGAGACCCGTCATCGCGTAGGAGCTCTGGAGGGCGAGAACGATGCCGGTGAACAGGGCGATGAAGACGGCCACCGGGACCGAGTCGACGCCGACCCTGCGCGCCTGAACGGCCGTCACCGGGAGCCACGTTCCCACGTCGGCGAGCGCCCGGGCCGCCCTGCCGAGAAAGCCGGCCGCCTGGCCCACGCCGGCCAGCAGGCCGGCGGCACCGCTTCCGACCCGGGCCACGGGATCGAGGATACGCACGGACCTACGTTAGGGACCCGCTCGCTCTCCGGAAAGGTGGGCAGGCGTCGGATCCGGACCCTCGGCGGCCCCCCGGCGCGCCGCTCCACGCCCCGGCCAACCCACGGAGCGTCCCGCGGGCCCGTGGCGCCGCCGGACGCCCGGTGCCGGCCTCCGCGGCCGGAGCTTCGAACCGCGCTCGCGTGTATCTTTCCCCCATGACTCCTCGAGGAAGGCAGCTTTCTTGGCGCGACGTGCGGCCCGGGCTCGCCGTGCTGGCGGGGATCGCCGCGGCCGCCCTGGCGATCTTCTTCCTGGACGAGGCGGAGCGGGCGGCCCAGGAGGGACCGCGCCTGGTCGTGCTGACGGAGGCGGCGCCGGAGCTGGAACCCGGCTCCACGGTGTGGGTCGCGGGCCGGCCCGCCGGGCGCGTGCTCTCCGTTCGCTTCCGGAATCCCACCCCCGGGGGCAAGGAGAACGTGGTGATCGAGGCCGTCCTCCGCCGCGGCGCGGCGAGCGTCGTGCGCCAGGACGCGAAAGCACGCATCGTGAGCTCCAGCTTGCTCGCGCCGATGGTCCTGAGCATTCGGCCGGGGAGCCCGGAGCGGCCGCCGTTCGACTTCCGCGACACGCTCCGGAGCACCGTCTCGCTCATCGACCAGGATCGTGCGCTGGCCCTCATGGACACGCTGCGCCGGACGGCCGAGGCGGCCCGTCCCCTCGCCCGCCGCCTGGCGGGGGAGGCGAGGAGCGGCTCGGGCACTCTCGCGGCCCTCCGGCGGGACGAATTGACCCTCCCGCGTCTCGAGGAGCGACTCGAGCGGCTTCAGAGCCTGCTGGCTCCCGAGGGAGAGGGCTCCCTGGCCCGCTTCCTGGCGGACACGGCCCTCGCCCTCGGCCTGGAGCGCACGACCGCATCTCTCCGGCGGTGGTCGGCGACGTTGGACTCCGTCCGGACCGCGGGAACGGATGCCGCGGAGATCGCGGCGGTTCTCGAGCGACTGGAAGGCCGGCTGGCCGAGATGCAGAGCCGGGCCGCGCAGGGGTACGGGACGCTCGGCCGGACCCTGCACGATCCCGCCATCCTCGAGCAGGTAGAGCTGCTCCAGGCGCGCCTCGCCGCGGCCCGCTCGGAGGTGCTGGCGAACCCGTTCCGCTACCTCCGCGTCCGCCTCTTTTAGGAAGCTAAGGCGGCCCCGGAAGCCCTCCCTGAAGCACGAACCTGATCCGCTCGATCACCTTGCCGCGGGACTTCTTCACCTCCACGACGACGCGGTCGACCAGGTCCTGTCCGTCCTCGAGCGAGATCTGGAAGCCCGCCGACCCGTCCACGGCTTCGATGCGCGTGCGGACGAGCCTTCCCGGCCGCTCCCGGGCCCGCCGACTCGGGTTCCGAAACAGGGTGAGGGTGGATCGCCGTCGGCCTCCCGGCAGCTCCCGTGAGATCCTCACCCACCGCAGCCAGTCGGGCTGGTAGCTGACGACCCACAGGTCGCCGTGCTGGTCCAGCCCTCGCCCTTCCCTGTTGTGTCGCGCCATCGAGCCTCCGTCCGGGACCGTTCCACAGGCGCCTGCGGAACGGTTTGTGCAAGGATCGGGTAACACAGGTTGACCAGTCGCCTCTCAGAGATTATCCTGACGGCGACCAGCCCGTCGCGCTTCACCCCTTTCCGGGTCGAGATGGCAGTCCATCGTAGCTGAGTAGCTGACTCCCGACGTCCGCCGTTTGAAAAGTACGGGAGCTAGTCCTGCGCTAGCCACATCGAGGCGCGACCTCATGCGTATGACCGTCGCAAATGGAGTACAAGTAGTGGACATCGCGGAACTGAAGTCCAAGTCCGTCGGCGAACTGCACGACATGGCCGAGGACCTGAACATCCACAACTATTCGGGGCTTCGGAAGCAGGACCTCATCTTCCGGATCGAGCAGAGCCTGCTCGACTCCGACACCGTGCTGCGCGGCGAGGGGGTCCTGGAGATCCTGCCCGAGGGGTACGGCTTCCTGCGGAGCCAGGACTGGAACTACCTCTACGGGCCGGACGACATCTACGTCTCGCCGTCCCAGATCAAGCGCTTCGACCTGCGCACGGGGGACACGGTCCTCGGCCAGGTGCGGCCCCCGAAGGAGGGGGAGCGTTACCTCGCCCTCCTGAAGGTGGAGCTGGTGAACGGCGAGGATCCGGAGAAGGCCAAGCACCGGATCGCGTTCGACAACCTGCGCCCCCGGTATCCGGAAGAGCGGCTCCAGCTGGAGCGGACGGACGGCGACGTCTCGATGCGGATTCTGGATCTCATCGCGCCGGTGGGGAAGGGCCAGCGGATGCTGATCGTCTCCCCGCCGAAAGCCGGCAAGACGATTCTCCTCCAGAAGATCGCCAACTCCATCCTGGAGAACCAGCCGGAGTGCAAGCTCATCGTCCTCCTCATAGACGAGCGGCCCGAGGAGGTCACGGACATGGAGGAGCAGGTGGCCGCCGAGATCATCTCCTCGACCTTCGACGAGCCGGCCGACCGCCATACGCAGGTGGCGGAGATGGTGCTCGACAAGGCGAAGCGGCTGGTGGAGTACCAGAACGACATCGTCATCCTGCTGGATTCCATCACGCGGCTCGCCCGGGCCTACAACACGACCGTTCCCCACTCCGGGAAGATCCTCTCGGGCGGAGTGGACGCGAACGCGCTCCACAAGCCGAAGCGCTTCTTCGGGGCCGCCCGGAACATCGAGGAGGGCGGCAGCCTGACGATCATCGCCACCGCCCTGGTGGACACCGGCAGCCGCATGGACGAGGTGATCTTCGAGGAGTTCAAGGGGACGGGGAACAGCGAGGTGCTTCTGGATCGGCAGATCGCCGACAAGCGGATCTACCCGGCCCTGGACCTGGCCCGCTCCAGCACCCGGAAGGAGGAGCTCCTGCTGAACGACACGGAGCTCAACCGGATGTACCTCCTGCGGAACTACCTGTCCGACATGGTCCCCTCGGAGGCCGTGCAGTTCCTCATCGAGCGGTTGAAGCGGACGAAGAACAACGAGGACTTCCTGAACTCGATGGCCTCGGGAGAGTGACGGCGCGGGACGACTCGTTCGACTTCTTCGAGGAGAAGTACGCCCGGCCCCGTACCCCCACGCAGCGACGGATGGAACGTGAGGCCCTGGGGCACGATGCGGGGCTGAACGGCTACACGACCGTCGAGCAGGCGCGGGTCTTGGGCGAGCGGCTCGCGCTGGGCTCGAGCAGCGTGCTGCTCGATGTGGGAGCCGGGTTCGGCTGGCCGGGGTCTTACATCGCCCGCGCGAACGGCTGCCATCTCCTGTCCACCGACGTTCCCTGTGCCGCGCTGCAGGAGGCCAGGCGAGCGGCGGACTCCCGGGACTCCCCGCACTCCCCGACCTCCCCGGCGGTTCGCCGGGTCGTGGCGGCCGATGGACGTGCCCTGCCGCTCCGCTCCCGCTCCATCGACGCGATCGTCCACGCGGACGTGTTCTGCTGAATCCAGGACAAGCTCTCCGTGCTGAGAGAATTCCGGCGAGTCCTGAGGCCCGGGGGACGCGTAGCCGGCTACGTCATCCACGCGCCGGCCGGGCTGGACCCGGCGGCCGAGCGGCGCGCCTCGGAGCTGGGTCCCACCGAGGTGACGGCGGCCGGGTCGCCGGAGGAGCTCGCCTCGCGCGCGGGCTTCGGGGCGGTGGCCACGCTTGACCTGACCGACAGCTTTCGGAACACTTGCGAGGCGCTTCTCCGGGCCCGAAACGAGCGCGAGGAACAGTTACGAGCCGAGGAAGGGGATGAGCTGTTCGAGGAGGAGCGGGAGAAGAAAGAAGCGATGCTGCGGGGGATCGAAGAGGGCCTGCTGCGTCGCTCCCTGCTCACCGCCATCAGGGGCTAGCCGGGGATCCTGCCTTCGCGGCGTCCTGTGTGGGCGGCCGTCGACCCTCCGGCGCCGCCCGGACGTCACATGAAGACCGACCGCCGCCGACCCCTGTGGAGCTGCCCCGCGTGCGGGGCGAAGTTCGTCACCCGGAACGCGTGGCACTCCTGCGGCCAGGCGACGCTCGAGGAGTGGCAGGCGCGCATGGGGCCCCGCGCGCGGGCTCTGTTCGACCGCTTCCAGCGGATGATCGCGGCGTGCGGCGAGTACGAGGTCGCGCCGGCCAAGACCCGCCTCGCGTTCCTGGCCCGGGTCCGCTTCGCCGGGATCACGAGCCTCTCGGAGACCGGGATGACCTGCTCGTTCGCCCTGCCGCACCCTCTCGAGTCCCCGCGTTTCGCCCGGGTCCACGAGATCACGCCCGGCTGGTGGGTGCACCGCTTGCGGATCACCGACCCGGCGCAGCTCGACGGCGAGCTCCAGGGGTGGCTCCGCGAGAGCTACCGGCTCATGGGGATGCAGGAGCGGCTCGACGCGCCCGACGGCGGGCGGGGCGGGCCTCGGGGAGCTGCCTCCCGATGATGAGATGGCCGATGCCGAGGCCTTCGATGACGAGGCTTTCACTGCCGAGCGCGCCGGGCCCCGGCGGGGTCCCCGCGTGACGGCGCGCGGCGAGCCCGCCTCCGAAGTGGACACGCGCTACCGGGCGGCGCTGGACCGCCGCCGCGTCGCGGACGTCCAGCCCCTCTACCGAAAGCTCCTCGTCCGGCTGAAGTCCGCCGACCCCGCGGCGTACGAGGCGGCCGTGGCCCGCTACGAGAAGACCGTCCCCTCGCGAATCGCCGCCGCGGAGGCCGACCCGCTGGAGGCGTGGATCGAGTACGGGATGTGGCTGGCGGCGCGACTGTCGCCGGGGCGGGCCGTCGCGGTGGACGCGGAGGGCCGGGCGCACGAGGTGGGCCGCGAGGCGGGCCGCGCCCTGCCCTCCGGGGGCCTGCTCCTGCACCTGCCCGACGAGGCGCGGGCTCCCGCCCTCCTCCTGGCGATGCCCCGGGAGCCCTCGGAGGCCCAGCGGGCCACGGTGGAGCTGCTGTGCGCCTGACGGACGGCGGACGCGCGGCGGTCGCCCTGAGCCTCCTGATCGGCGGCGGCGTGGTTTCGGCTCAGTCGGCTCGTGGCCTACGCCCGACGGGTGAGCCGCTTCGGCCGCAGGAGAAGTCCAGCGAGGATCCTCTCCTCCTGGCCGACGAGTCGGAGTACGGGATGCTGCTGGACGCCGACGAGCGTGTGGTGAATCTCATTCTGCCGCCGGATCATTACCTCCGCCTCAGCCAGACGGAGAGACCCGGGACGGCGGACGCGCGCGTGCTGTCGCGCATCGTTCACGACCGGTTCCTCGACGTCTTCGACTTCCTCATCATCGCCTTCGACGAACGCCAGCCGTGGGTGGGGAACGACACGACCTCGGGCCTCCATCACCGGGTCCGCGTCGACGCGGAGGGGCTGGGGCTCGGCGCCCGGCTGCAGGTCAGCGGCTACGGCACGGACGGTCCGCTCTCTTCCGTCGTCTTCCTCGAGACGCCCGAGGAGCTGCGAACGGGGCTGGCGCTCCACGAGATCATGCACAGGTGGGGGCAGGCGGTGCTCCCGACCGACAGGCCTCGTCACTGGGGCTGGTCGAGCGTGAACGGAATCCTCGGCGGCTGGGCGCCCGGCCACCTCAAACGCCGTCGGAACGGGGTGTACGTACCCCGCGGGAACCGGCGAGAGTGGCGGCCGACGCGCTTCGACGAGGCGGGGGAAATCAAGCGGCCCTACGCCGACCTCGAGCTGTACCTCATGGGGTTGATTCCGCCCGACAGCGTGGGTGACACGGAGGTCGCCGTGGGCGCGAGGCCGAATCCGGGTCGGGGATCGGCGTTCACGGCGGAGCGAATGGAGACCTACCCCATCGAGCGGATCATCGCCGAGCACGGAGAGCGGGTGCCGTCGTGGAAGGAAGCGCAGCACGAGTTCCGCGGCATCGTCGTGATCGTCAGCATGCTTCCCATCGGCCGGCGGGCCATGTCGAAGTGGAGCGCCGCCGTACGCGACCTGGGCACCCCCGGTCCCGACAAGCAGCCGGGATGGCTCAACTTCTGGGAAGCGACCGGTGGCCGCGCGACCCTGCGGCTCGACTCCCTGGGCTCGGCGCTGCGCTACGATCCGACCACGGGCGAGGAGATCCACTGCTCGGAAGCGGCGAAGCGCGACAGCCTCCTCGCGCTACAGGCCCGCGTGCTCGCGGCCGTGCCCCGGGAGGTGGACTTCCGGCAGAGAGGACCGCCGACGAGCAGGCTCGGCTACGGTACCGTGCACGGCTACGCCGTGCTGAGGAAGCTGGGTATGGCGCTGGTCAACTCGCGGGCTGTCCGGCCCCTGCCTCAGCTCCTGTTCTACATGCCGGACGACACGGCGGCCGACAGGGACTGGACCGCCTTCCGCGTCCCGGTGGGCACCTACCACCTGGCCGGCTGGGGCTACCAGCTGACCTATGCGGAGGGCGGCGCACCGCCCCGCCGCGCGTGCATTCCGCGGGAGGCGTGGTTCGTGCAGGAGGCAGGCTGGCATCTCCGCAACGGCGGCATGGAGCTGACGCCCGGAGTCGTGGACCGACCGGCACCCGGCCCGGGAAGAGACGACCTGTTCTACTGGCACAGGCGCAGCTACAACCTGCACTTCTGGATCGAGGAGAACGGGGTGCCGCGCGTCAGCCTGGAGAACGACCGCGCACCGGATCGCGGCGTCGAGCTTCCCAGCGGGGCTTACGTTCCCTGGTCGAGCGGAGACGCGCGTCACCCTCGTTGACCGGTGCGGCGACGACGGTCGAACCTACGTGGAGCGGCCCCCACTCGCGGGTGGCGTTGAAGTTCCAGAAGTGGATCGTGACCGAGGAACCCGCGGGGAGCCCCAGGCGTCCTCAGCATGACCTCGGGCGGGGTGCGGGTCATCATCACTCGGCTCGCGTCGCGGGCCAGGCGTTGAGACGTTTCCGCGGAGATGCGGGGTCCGTCCTCGATCCGAGACTCGCCGGCTCTCTCCCCCGCTCCTTCCTCTCCAGCGTCTCCCCGGAGACGTGCACCACCACCTGGCACCGCTCGGCGCACGGCGGGAGCGAACGCTGAGCCCGGGGCCTTCGCCTCTGGCCTGGAGGTCTCCTCCGGCTCGCGCCCGAGGGCCGCCTCGGCCAGCAACATCCGCCTCGCCGAAAGAGGTCCCCGGAAGGACGGAGCCCAAAGCCTCGGGCGCGGCTCAGCGCCACTCGACCTCCACCCGGTCGTTCGACCGGTCCACGTCCAGCAGGTGCCGGTCCGGATCCAGCTCCGCGGACTCCGGTGGGCTCCCCGTCAGGACCTCGACGACCTGCCGCCGGGCGCGGGAGTCGAGCTCGCGGGTCTCGGGGCCGACCCGGAGGACGACCGGCATCCACGCCTCCCCCGCGCGGGTGACAACGACCCGCGTCCGGTAGCTCCCGTCGGCCAGCGGCTCCGCCCGCGCCTCCTCGATCCCGTAGTCCAGGGTGGCCGTGGTGTGAAGCCACTGCTCGAAGAACCAGCCCAGGTCGCGCCCGCTCACCTCCTCGGCCACCCGCCGGAACGCCTCCTCGTCCACGTGGCGCAGGCGGTAGCGCTCGTAATAGGCGCGTAGGAGCTCCCGGAACCGCTCCTCCCCCACCAGCTCCCGGAGCATGTAGAAGACGACCGACGCCTTGGAGTAGACCATGGCGCCGTAGGTCCGGAAGTCCCGGAACCCTTCGGAGACCGTGGCGACCGGCTGGCCGCCCCCCGGCCGGTCTAGCGCGGCGACACCCTCCAGGGCGCGGCGCCACGGATCCTCCGCTCCCTGCTCCTCGAAGAACCAGGCCGTCAGGAAGGAGGTGAAGCCCTCGTCCAGCCAGGCCTCCTTCCACTCGTTGTTCGCCAGGATCCCGTGGGCGTACTGGTGGGTCGTCTCGTGGACGATGACCCCGGGAGAGGCCGAGCCGTTCATGATCACCATCGGAAACTCCGTCCCCCCTCCCTCCAGCCGGTGCAGGTTCGTGAGCTGCGGGTAGGGATAGGGTCCGAAGATCGACTCCAGCCAGGCGAGGGCCTCCAGCGTCCGCCCGACCGCCTGGCCGCCGCCCCACGCCCCCTGGTCGCCCGGTCGGAAGAGGACGTGGACGGCCACGGGTCGCTCCCGGCCCGCCGCCGGCTCGAGGAGGCCGCCCTCGTACCGGTACTCGGGATCGGCCGACCAGGCGAAGTGGTGCACCTCCTCCGCCTGGAAACGAACCCGCTTCCGACCCGCGCCGGGGGCGTCGCCGAGCAGGCCGGGTGAGGGCTCCCGTCCGTCGAGAGCGTACCACTCTCGCTGGTAGAGCGGCTCGGTCCGCGGGCTCCCGGCCACGGGCCGCCATCCCGGGTCCCCGTCCACCGGCACCCCCGTCGCCCCGATCACCTGGTCCGCCGCCACCTCCAGGGTGACGTCGTAGCTCCCGAACTCCCCGTAGAACTCTCCCTGGGGGTACAGAGGATGCCCCTGCCAGCCCCCGTCGTCGTACACGGCGATCCGCGGGTACCACTGGGCGAAGTCGAAATGGCGCCCGCGCCGGCACTGCCGCCGGCAGAGGGTCGAGGGGCGCGCCCGCCACGCCAGGCGCAGGAGCAGCGAGTCGCCGGGGGGCAGCGCGGCGGGAAGCTCGAGCTGGACGAGGGTGGAATCCGGCGCGTTCGGGTAGGTCGCGCGCAGCTCGAGCCCGCCGTCTCCGGAGACGACCCCTGCCGGGCCTTCTCCGGCCGGGGCTCCCGGGCCTTCTCCCGGCGGGGCTCCCGGGCCTTCTCCCGGCGGGGCTCCCGGGCCGGCCACCAGCCGGGCCGACCGCAGCCGCTCGTACCCGAAGTCGGGCTCCCCGAGCGACCGGAAGTCGTACTGTCTCCGTCGCTCCGTTCGGGCCCACAGGCTGTGCGGCCGGAAGGCGTTCAGGTACAGGTGGAGCTGGAGGCGGTCCAGCGTGTCCGGGGAGGCGTTCCGGTAGGCGAGAAGCGCGGCGCCCTCCAGCACGCCCCGCTCTTCCTCCAGCCGGGCCTCGATCGTGTAGCGCACCGCCTGCTGCCACCCCGGGGCGCCGCGGCCCGGCTCCGCGGCGGCGCCGGAGCCGACGCCCGGCGCCCCTCCCGGCCGCGCGGGTGGCGGGCCCTGCACCAGCAACAGCGGTGGAAGGGCGACGGCGAGCACGCGTGCAGCGGACATCGATTCCTCTCCTCCTGGGCCTCCCGCTCCCGATCTCGAGGGCGACCAGGATACGAGATCGCCACCCCGGCCGCACGCGGGTTCGCCACCCCGGCCACACGGGGGGTTCGGCGTCCCGGCCGCACGCGGGGTTCGCCACCCCGGCCGCACGCGGGTTCGCCGCCTCGGCCGCGCGGGGGTTCGGCGTCCCGGCCGCACGGGATGGGTCGTCGAGGCGCCGTGTCCCGACAGCCGGGCCGCTTGTCTGGCGCCCCACGGATCGCGACTTTACCGAACAGCAACCGAAGGCCCACCTGCCCGGGACGGCGCGAGCTCTCGACAGGCGTCCGGGCAACCGTGAACGACGAGGGGAGGAAGAGGTGCCGTCCGTCCAGTCCGTCCAGAAGGAGAGAATCCAGCTTCGGGGAATCGAGCAGGAGATGCGCGACTCGTTCATCGACTACTCGATGAGCGTGATCGTGCAGCGGGCCCTGCCCGACGCGCGTGACGGGCTCAAGCCCGTGCACCGGCGGATCCTGTACGCCATGCGGGAGCTGGGGCTGACCCCGGACAGGCCGCACAAGAAGAGCGCGACGGTGGTCGGCGACGTGCTGGGCAAGTACCACCCGCACGGGGACAGCGCCGTGTACGACGCCATCGTCCGGATGGTGCAGGAGTTCTCGCTCCGCTACCCGCTGGTGGACGGGCAGGGGAACTTCGGCTCGATCGACGGCGACAGCGCGGCGGCCTACCGGTACACGGAGGTCCGCCTCACCCCCCTGGCGCTGGAGACGCTGGCCGCCATCGACCGCGACACGGTGGAGTTCGTCCCCAACTTCGACGGGCGGTTGTCCGAGCCCACCGTCCTCCCCTCCCGGCTCCCCCACCTCCTGCTGAACGGGGCGGACGGGATCGCCGTCGGCATGGCCACGAAGATCCCCCCGCAGAACATCGGCGAGCTGCTCCGGGCGGCCGATCATCTCGCGGCCCACCCGGAGTGCGAGATCCAGGAGCTCATGAAGCTGGTGCACGGCCCGGATTTCCCCACCGGCGGCTACATCTGGGGTCACCAGGGCCTCCGCGAGGCGTACCTGACCGGGCGCGGCCTGATCGACATGCGCGCCCGGATCCACCGGGAGGAGGGAAGCTACGGGAAGAGCTCGCTCGTGGTGACCGAGCTGCCCTACCAGGTGAACAAGACGCGCGTCATCGAGCAGATCACCAAGCTCGTGCGCGGCGGGCGCACGGACGCCATCACGGAGCTGCGGGACGAATCCGATCGCGACGGGATCCGCCTGGTGATCGAGCTGAAGCGGGACGCGGACCCTCGGAAGGTCGTCGACACCCTCTTCAAGAAGACGCAGCTCCGCTACACGTTCGGCGTCATCATGCTGGCGTTGGTGGACGGCAGGCCCCGGGAGCTCAACCTGAAGCAGGCCCTGGAGTGCTGGGTGGACCACCGGCTGGAGGTGATCCGGCGGAAGGCCGCGTTCGAGCTCGAGCGCTCCGAGGAGCGGGCGCACGTCATCGAGGGGCTCCTGCTCGCGCTGGATTCCATCGATCGGGTCGTGGCGCTGATTCGGGGGTCGAGGACGCCCGCTTCCGCCCGCACCAAGCTGGTGAAGGAGCTTACGCTCACCGAGCGCCAGGCGGAGGCGATTCTCGCCATGCGACTCTCGCGCCTCACCGGGCTGGAGCGACGGAAGCTGCGCGAGGAGCTGGAGGGGCTCCAGCGCTTCATCCGCGAGCTCCGCCATCTCCTGGAAGAGGAGGCGGCCCGGCGCGCGTACCTGCGCCGCGAGCTGCGCGACCTGCTCGCCACGTACGGCGACGACCGGCGGACGGAGATCCTGGAGAGCGATCGGCCGTTCCCGATCCCCGCCGGCATCGGGGGCGAGGCGACCCTCCTCCTCCTCAGCCGCCGGGGCTACGTCAAGGCGCAGCCGGTACGCAACGGGGGCGGGATGGCGGGCGCCGAGGCGCTCGCCGGGCGCGAGGGCGACTTCGTCCGACAGGCGTTTCTGTGTCGAGGGTCCGACCGGCTCCTGGCCCTCACGGCTCGCGGACACGCCCACCTGCTGCGCATCGCCGACCTGCCGCGGGGCACGCGGAGCTCCCGTGGAAAGCCCCTCGCGGAGCTCCTGGGAGTGGAGCCCGGGGACTCCGTCGTCTCCGTGCTTCCGGTGGACGAATTCGACGGCGATCGGTACGTCGTCGTGGCCACGCGGAGGGGACGCGTGAAGAGGTCTCCGCTGGCGGAATACGCGAACATCCGCGGCGGCGGGATCATCGGGGCGGGGCTGGCGAAGGGGGACGAGGTGCTGGCCGCGTTCCTCACCGACGGCACGGCCGAGCTGCTCCTGGCCAGCCGGCGGGGCCAGGCGATCCGGTTCCGGGAGGAGGAGATCCGCCCGATGGGTCGCGGCGCGCGGGGCGTACGCGGCATGGAGATCGGCGGCGACGACGAGCTGGTGGCCGCCCTCGTGCCGCGGCGGGACAGCGACCTCGCCGCCGCCACGGAGCTCGGCTTCGGAAAGCGGATCCCGTTCACGGAGTTCCGCCTTCAGGGTCGGGCGGGGAAGGGGACGAACCTCCTGCCCGAGAGGAAGCAGGCGGGCGGGCTGGTCGGTCTCCTCGAGGTACAGCCGGGAGATCGGGTGATGTGGGAGCTCTCCGACGGCGAGCTGGTGGCCACGAAGGCGGAAGCGATCCTCGGGCGGGCCCGGCGGGAGGCGAGCCGGCGCGTCGTGCCGCTCGCCGGAGGCGACGCGCGGGTCACGGCCGTCCATCCCCTGCGTGCCACGCCCGATCGGTTGCGGACGGATCCCGACGCCCCGGCGAGCCAGCCGTCGCGCACCCCGGCCTCGAACGGCGCGAGCCGGCCGGAGCCGACCGCCGCCGAGGGAGCCGACGCCGACGGACAGCTCGATCTTATGCAGGAGTAGCGGGGCACACCGGGCCCTCCCCCTCGCTGGCGTGGCGCGAAGCGCCCGGCTAGGATGGGGCGCGTCGGTGCCCGGAGCGGCGCGACCCGGCACCGGCTCGCGCAGAGTCGTGCCCACGAAGGAGCCGCCATGGAAGCTCCCCTCTACGAATCGAGCGTCCGCATCGAGAAGCTCGAGGGCCCCCACCGAAAGGCGTACATCCACCCGTTCGAGGAGCCGCTGGACTTCGGCGTCCACGGCGAGATCGCCGCGTTCTACGGTCGTCGGACGGCGGAGCCGCTGCCCACGACGCTGGACCACGTCGTGGCGGCGGCCGGCGGGTGACTGACCGGCACCCTGGGCGGAGCCCTGGAAGCCAGAGGAATCCCGAGCGCGAACGGGGCGCTGCGCGCCCACGTCAGGGGCGAGATCAACGAGCACGACGGAACGCTGAAGATCGACCGGATCCGGGTCCGATACGAGATCCGCATCCCGAGCGGCACGCGGGAGGCGACCGAGCGCGCGCTGGAGGTGCACGCGTCCAACTGCCCCGTGGCCCGGACCCTGATGCCCTGCGTGCAGATCGACTGGGAGGCCGACATTGAGGAAGGTTGAGAGACGAGCCGGATCCGGGGGGCTCCTCCTCTGCGCGCTGGCACTCGGCGGGTGCGGGGGGGAAGGACGGCAGGGCGGCGAGCCGGAGGCGCCCGCGGACTCCGCCCAGCTCCTCGCCGACCGCGTGATGGAGGCGCTCGGGGGCGAGGAGGCGTGGGAGAGCGTTCGCTTCCTCACCTTCCGCTGGGTGGTCGCCCGGGGCGAGCGGACGGTGGGTCGCACCCACGCGTGGGATCGGCGGACCGGCCGCTACCGGGTCGAGTACGACGGCCGGGAGGCACACCACACCGCGATCTTCAACGTGAGGGAGGTGCGCCGGGACTCCCTCCTGGGCAAGATCCCCGCCGGCCGGGCCTGGCGAGACGCCCAGGAGGTCACCGGAGCGGCGGCCGACAGCGCTCTGGCCCGCGCCTACTCCATCTTCATCAACGACTCCTACTGGCTCCTGATGCCGTTCAAGTGGAGAGATCCCGGCGTTCACCTGGCGTACGAGGGCCGCCAGCTCCTCTCCGACCGGCAGGAGTACGCCATCGTGCACCTCACCTTCGAGCCCGACCTCGGGGTGACGGAGGACGAGTACTGGGCGTACGTGGATCCCGTGACCGGGATCATGACCGCGTGGCGCTACCACCTCCAGAACCAGGAGGAGCCCGGTCCGGTGATCCTGTGGCGGGACTGGAGGCGGGTGGGCCCGATCCGGCTGGCCGCCGATCGGGAGTGGCCCGACGGGGAGACGCGGTTGTACTTCGAGGATCTGGGGACCGCCGCGGAGGTCCCGGAAGGCGCCTTCGACCCGCCCGGCGGTTGACGGGCCGAGCGTGAGCGGCCGTCCCGCGGATCTCCCGCCGGAGGGGGAGGTCCGAGCCTCGGACGAGGAGGGACGGCTTTACCGAAGCGGCGTCTACCGGCCACTGCCGGAGAGCGAGCTCCCGCGGGCGCCGGACGCCTCCCCGTTCCCCCGCCGCGGCCGCGGGCCCCCGTTCCGCCGGCACGACGAGATTCCCCGCGTCCCGCGGCTCGCCCACCTCATCGGCCCCTCCGTCATCGCGCTGGGGATGGGGCTCGGGGCCGGCGAGTTCCTCCTGTGGCCCAACCTCGTCACGGTCAACGGCTACCAGATCTGGTGGCTCTTCTGGGTCGGGGTACTCACCCAGTTCGTGGTCATCAGCGAGATCGAGCGCTGGACGATCGCCACCGGCGAATCGGTCTTCGGGGGGATGGCGCGCCTGGACCGCTGGGCCCTGTGGCCCTGGTTCTTCCTCATCGTCACCCTGGTGAGCTTCTTCTGGCCCGGGTGGGCCTCCCAGTCGGCGGAGTTCGCGAGCCAGATCGTGGCCGCCATCACCGGGAGGGAAGTCGCCTGGCAGCCCCTGGCGCTCCTGATGCTGGCGTTCATCTGGTTCGGGCTGGCGATCTCGCGGATCGTGTACAACGCGCTGGAACGCTTCGAGATCGGCCTGGTCCTCGGCTTCTTTCCCCTCCTGGGCCTCGCGCTGCTCATGGTCGGGATCCTCCCCTCGGACGTCCTGGAGCTGCTGGAGGGCGCGGCGTCGATCGGACGCGCTCCGGCGGCCCTGCTGACGGGAGACCAGTTCCCCACCCTGCTCATCGCGGTGGCGTACGCCGGCTCCGGCGGAGCCCTTCTTCTCGGCCAGTCCCTGTGGCTCAGGGACAAGGGGTTCGGGATGGCCGCCTACCAGGGACGCATCGCGGGGATCCGGGGGCGGAACGAGGAGGTGAGCCGGTCCGGCTACGTCTTCGACCCCGAGGCGAGCCCCACCGCCCTCGCCCGCTTTCGGGCCTGGGTGCGGGTGGCGGAGCGCGAGCTGCTTCTCACCTTCGTCCTCCTCATCCTCCTCAGCGTGGTGATCACCTCCATGCTGGTGACCTCCACCCTGGGGACCGGGAACGGCGAGCTGGCCGGCCAGCTCGGCCAGATGGTGGCGCTCCAGGGGGACGCGCTCCAGCGGGTGGGCGGCGTGTGGCTCAAGGTCGTCTTCCTCCTCGGCGGGGCGTTCGTCCTCTTCTCCACCCAGCTCGGCATCGTGGACACGGTGACCCGCATCACGGGGAGCATCTTCTACGAGCGCTACGGCCACCGGACCCGGTTCTGGACCCTGAAGCGCACCTTTCTCTTCTTTCTCACCCTCTTCGTCCTGGCCTCCATGGCGATCGTGACGATCTCCTGGACCGGCGGGGCCGGGATGGAGGCACTGGAGCCGGACTTTCTCGTGCTCATCGCCGGCCCGTTCACGATCGCCAGCATGTACGCGTTCACCCTGGTGGTGGGCTACATGAACGTGCGCCGCCTCCCCGGGGAGCTGGCGACCCCCGCCTGGAAGCGGTGGGGCATGGTGTGGGCCGCCGTGCTGTGGGGGTGGTTCACCGCCGAGGAGGCTTCCCGGGTGATTCTGCGATCCGTGGGGGCCTCGGCGGCCGTGGTGGAGTCCATCGCCCTGCATCCCGTCCGAGCCACGGTGTACGCCGGGTGGCTCCTCTCCCTCGTGTGGTTCGTGAGGGCCATCGTGTGGGGGAGACGCGAGAGAGGCGAGACAGGCGGGGAGGCCGGATGACCCGGAACGTCCTGCCACCGCGGCCGTTAGCCGCTCGCGGGCGCACGGCGGAGGACGGCGGCCCGGAACGGGTCGCGCCGGCCGGCGTTGAACAAGAAACCCCCACGTGCTATCCTACGGCGTCAGTCCTGCCCGTCCGTGAACCTCGAGGCTGGCCCTTTGAGGAGACACAGAGGCGAATGAGCGTCACATCAGCGGCGGATCGATCCCGGCTCACCCTGCGGACCGGGATCTGCCTGCTCGCCTGCCTGACGGCCGGGACCGGCCTGGCCACGGCGCAGGTCCCCGTCGCGGGAACGGGCCGAACGACGGACGAAGGAAGGCGCATCAGCGCCTACGACTTCGCCGTTTCCCATGCCATGCGGGCGCTGATGGCGGCGGGGCCGGAGCAGGGACGGGTCACCGTGTACGTGGCCCGCAAGGAGGGGCTGAAGTGGCACGTCTACTTCGGCAGCTTCGACGCCCGTCGGACCGCCTTCAAGATCGCCTACGACGTGGTCCAGAAGGAGGAGGGCGGCGCGGAGTTCGCCGTGAAGAAGTATCGGCGCGACATCCCGGCGGACGCGGAGCTGACGAGGGCCGCCACCGCGCTGGTCACGGCGCTCGAAGCGTTCCAGCCGCGAACCGTCCGTTTCCGCACGTACGTGTGGCAACATCCGGACGGCCACTGGGTCACCTACTTCGTGCCCACCCCGGTGCGCCGACCCCTCAAGGACGCGCTGGCGCAGCCGGTGATCGATCAGCGGGTCCTGGTGAGCCCGGACGCCCGGGAGATCCTGGAGACGACGAACTATCCCGAGCCCGACTCGGCCGTGTGGATCGCGCCTCCCGCCTCGCCCACGCTGGGCGACGTGCTCGGCTTCTTCCTGGAGCCGCAGTTCGCCCCGTTCCGACTCATCAGCCAGAACCTCGTGTGCGAGATCAACTGGCGGGGCGAGTTCCAGAACTGCCTCATCGGCCCGCCCCAGTAGAGGTTCCCCGCTAGTCGGCCGGCGCCTCCCCCCTTTTCGCCACCTCCTCCAGCAACGCCTCCACGTCCTCCGACGTCGTACGGTAGTTCATCGGACACAGCCGGAGGACGTAGCGGGCGGGCTCCGCGTCCCGCGCCGCCGCCCGAGGGCTCGCCGCCGCCGGAGGGCTCGCCGCCGCCGGAGGGCTCGCCGTCTCGTCGCTTCCCCTCGCCCCCCCCGACCCGGACGAGCGTGGCT
>JBHHYJ010000029.1:0-30656 GCA_046757485.1 Gemmatimonadota bacterium | reverse complement strand
GCCGCCCGTAGGCGCGGAGCCGACCCCCGGTCCGGCGACGGCGCCGGCCTCTACCCACCCGGAGGAACGGTTCGGACACCCTCTGTTCTCCGACGACCGGCCGGGCGTCCTGGATCTGGCCGCCCTCCTGGCCCTGGGGCTCGGCCTCCTCCGAGCGGCCGACGCCCTGCACGCGGCCGTCCCCGCCGTCCCGGCCGTCCTGTGGCTCACCACCCTGGCCCTCGTCGGAGCGCAGCTCGGGCCGGTCCGGCGGCTCCGCGGAGCGATGCAGCTCGGCTACGCGGCTCTGCACCTCTTCTTCGTCCTCATCGGGATCAGCTCGCGTCTGGCGGAGATCTTCCGGGTGGGGCCGGAGCTTCTGTACCTGACCGCGGCGGTCGTCGGGATCCACGGCGTTCTCGTGTACGGTCTGGGGTGGCTGGCGCGCATGCGGGTGGAGACCCTGTCGGTCGCCTCCCAGGCCGCCGTGGGCGGGCCGTCCACCGCCCTCGGCCTCGCCATGGCCCGCGGTTGGCCACAGCTCGCCGTTCCCGGCATCGCGGTCGGGCTCCTGGGCTATGCGCTCGGAACGTACGCCGGCTTCGGGGTCGCGGCGCTCGTCCGAACGCTGCTCGGAAGCTGACGAAGGTCCCCGCGGCGCGGAATCCGGCGGCAAGATGCGCCTCCACCGCGTTCGTAGCACCCCGGTCGGCCGGATGGTAGAATAGACGCCCGCTTCCGAGGGCCCGCCCCGTCCGCGGGGCTTTCTCCTCACGGCGGATCGGACCTGAATCGAGAACAAGGCCTGCAGAGTGTACGATCTGGAAGCCGGTCCCGGGGCCGGAGCCGCCATCCGGGAAACGCGGGGTGAGCGAGGGGGGGAAGAGAGAGTCCCGGGCCTGGCGCCCGAGACGTTCCTGCGCGCCGCCGCTTCCTGGCCCCGCGGATTCTGGCAGCGAGGAGATCGCTGGTTCGCCTGGGCCGGGAGCACGGCCCGCATTCAGGAGCCGCCCGGACCGCAGCCGGAAGAGAGCCGACCCGGGCAGCGGGAGAAGCGCCCGTCGTGCGGCTCGGAGCAGGAGAGTCCGTCCGATCCGGAAGCGGGACGCTTCGAGGCTCTTCGCGAGCGGGCCGCCGCGCTGCTTGCCCAGCCGCCCCGTCAGGACCTCTCCCCTCTCCGGTTCTACGGCGGCATCTCCTTCACCCGATCGGGCACGGGGCGGCGTAGCTGGCGCGGCTTCGGATCCGTGGACTTCGTCCTCCCGGCGCTGGAGGTCGAGGGCGGAACCGCGGGCGGTCTCCTGCGCGCCATTCCCCCGGCGCCCGGGGCCGAGGTAGCCGTCCACCCCGGGGAGATCCGCGAACGGCTCGCGCGAGGGGTGAGCGAAGCCCCGTCGAGCGTTCCCGCGAGGCTGCCGAAGATCGAGGCGATCCGGGAGCCCGATACCCTTTCGGGATGGGGGGCCGCCGTCAACCGCCTCCTCGAAGCGATTCGCTCCGGCGAGGTGACGAAGGTGGTCCTGGCTCGGACGCTGGAGGTGAGCCTGAAGGAGGCTCCCGACCCGATCTCCTTGCTCCGGGCCCTGCGGAGGTCGAATCCGCGGGGATACGTGTACTACATGGAGCCGGAGCCGGGCCGCGTTTTCCTGGGAGCCGCCCCCGAGCTCCTCGGCGAGCTGACCGGCTCGAGGTTCCACGCGACCGCCGTGGCGGGCACGATCCGCCGGGGGAAGGACGAGGCGGAGGACAAAGCGCTGGCCGGTCGCCTGCTGACCAGCGCCAAGGAGCGCGCGGAGCATCGGATCGGCGTGTCGGAGATGCGGGAGCGGCTGGCCCGGGTGGCGAACGGGGCGCGGGTAGACGGCGCCCCCCGCGTCGTGCGACTGAACCGGGTGCAGCACCTGCGGACGGACCTCACGCTCGACCTGCCGGAGCCGAGCCACATCCTGTCCCTCGTCGGAGCCCTGCATCCGACGGCGGCCGTGTGCGGCTACCCGCGGGAGCGAGCCATGCGCATCCTCCTCGATGAGGAGCCGTTCGACCGGGGCTGGTACGCGGCCCCCGTCGGTTGGTTCGACGAGCGGGGCGAGGGGGAGTTCGCCCCCGGCCTCCGCTCCGCCGTGCTGCAGGGAGACCGGGGCTGGCTCTTCGCGGGCGCCGGGATCGTGGAGGGATCCGTCCCGGAGCGGGAGTGGGAAGAGACGCGGCTGAAGTTCGGCCCGATGCTGCAGGCGCTCGGGGTCTCCCCCACCTCCTGGTGAGGGGGGACGGACCGCCGGAGAAGCTCGCCCCGTGAAGTGGGCCAACCGCAACGAGGCATGGGCGGCCGTGTTCGTCGAGGAGCTCGCCCGGTGCGGGATCCGGGAGGCGTGTGTCGCCCCGGGCTCACGTTCCGCCCCTCTCGTCCTCGCCCTCGCCCGGGAGGCACGGATCCGCACCTTCGTGCACCTGGACGAGCGTTCCGCGGCCTACTTCGCCCTGGGCATCGGCAAGGCGACGGGGCGGACCGCGGCCGTCCTCACCACCTCCGGGACGGCGGCCGCCAACCTGTTCCCCGCCGTGATCGAGGCGAGTCAGAGCGGCACCCCCCTCCTCCTTATGACCGCCGATCGTCCCCACCGGCTGCGCGGGCAGGCCGCCAACCAGACGATCGACCAGCTCCGACTCTTCGGCCCCTACACCCGACTGTTTCATGACGTCGCTCCGCCCCGGGTGCGGCTGCCGGAGCTCCGGTACGTGAGGGTTCTGGCGGCCCGGGCGACGGCGGCCGCCTCCGGCCCCCCGGCCGGCCCCGTGCATCTCAACTTCCCGTTCGATAAGCCGTTGGAACCGACTCCCTCGGCCGACGACGGACCCGAGGGCCTAGAGACATCCTCCGGTCCCGAAGTGACCGGCCGCGCACGGGACCTCGCGTTCACGGAGGCGGAGGCGGGGCGCGCCGTCCCCGGGGACGCCCGACTCGACGAGCTGGCCGCGCGGGTCGCGGAAACGCCGCGGGGACTGATCGTGTGCGGACCGGCCTCCGAGCCGTGGCGCGTCGGGCCGGCCGCCCTTCGCCTGGCGGAAGCCTCCGGGTACCCGATCCTGGCGGACCCTCTGTCGGGGGCCCGTTTCGGCTCCGGGGCCCCGGAGAGCGCCGTGGCGGCGTACGACCTGCTGCTGA
This sequence comes from Gemmatimonadota bacterium, assembly GCA_046757485.1. Lineage (GTDB taxonomy): Bacteria > Gemmatimonadota > Gemmatimonadetes > Palauibacterales > Palauibacteraceae > JBHHYJ01. The sequence goes on along the minus strand of JBHHYJ010000029.1, from coordinate 27,514 downwards.
GAGCCGAGGAGGCGTGGCCGGGCCTGGCGCCCGACGTGGTCATCCGCACGGGGCTTCCGGCGACCTCTGCCGCCCTGGAGCGCTTCTTCGCGCTGAAGCCCGCCCCGACGCTCATCGCGGTCGACGCCGGGGAACGCTGGAGCGATCCCGCCGGCCTCGCGACCCACTTTCTGAGGGCCGACGCCGCGGAGACGCTCCTCCGGGTGGCGGAGCGTCTCCCTGAAAGGACCGGGGCAGGAGCCGCCGCCGCGAATCGCTGGAGGAAGGCGTGGCGAGCGGCGGAAGATGCGGCCCGCGGCGCGGTGAAGAAGCGACTGACGGGCGAGCTGTTCGAGGGTGCCGCGGTCGCGCAGGTGGCCTCGCTCCTCCCCTCCCCCTCGACCCTGTTCATCGGCAACAGCATGCCGGCGCGGGACCTGGACGCGTTCGCCCTGCCACGTGAAGCCGCCGTGCGAGTCCTGGGAAACCGGGGGGCCAGCGGGATCGACGGCACGGTGAGCACGGCCCTCGGCGCGGCCGCCGTCTCGGAGGGACCCACGGTCGCCGTTCTCGGGGATGTGGCCCTGTATCACGACATGAACGGTCTCTTGGCCGCCCGCCGCTTCGGCCTGGAGATCACCTTCGTCGTCCTCAACAACGACGGTGGGGGGATCTTTCACTTTCTTCCGATCCGCCAGTTCGAGCCCCCCTTCACCTCTCACTTCGTGGCCCCGCACGGCCTGGACTTTCGGCACGCGGCCCGTCTTCACGACTTTCAGTGGGAGGAGGGGGCGACGCGCGAGGCGCTGCGGGAAGCCGTCGGCCGGGCCCTGGTCGAGGGCGGGCGCCGCATCGTGGAGGTCCCGTCCGACGGAGCGACGAACCGGAGCCGCCACGAGGCGGTCGTCGAGGCCGTGCGCCGGGCCGTGGCCGAGCGCCTCGGAGACCGAGGCTAGACGCATGCCGAAACGGAGAGCGAGATGACGGATTCCGCACGAGCGACCGAGGTCCGCGCGGCGGTCGACTGGCAGATCGTCAAGTCCTACGAGGACATCACATACCACAAGGCGGACGGGATGGCACGCATCGCGTTCGACCGTCCCGAGGTCCGCAACGCGTTCCGGCCCGAGACGCTCTTCGAGCTTCTGGAGGCGTTCACGGACGCCCGCGAAGATCCACGGATCGGAGTGGTCCTCTTCACGGGAAACGGGCCGGCCGAGGACGGCAAGTGGGCGTTCTGCGCCGGGGGCGACCAGCGAGTCCGCGGGGAAGCGGGATACGTCGGTAAGGACGGCGTTCCGCGCCTCAACGTGCTGGAGCTCCAGCGCCTGATCCGTTCCATGCCGAAGCCGGTCATCGCCCTGGTGGCGGGTTACGCGATCGGGGGGGGACACGTGCTCCACGTCATCTGCGACCTCACGATCGCGGCCGACAACGCCGTCTTCGGCCAGACGGGGCCGAAGGTGGGGAGCTTCGACGGAGGATACGGCTCCTCCTACCTGGCCCGGATCGTCGGCCAGAAGAGGGCGCGGGAGATCTGGTACCTGTGCCGCCAGTACGACGCCGCCGAGGCCGACCGTATGGGGCTCGTCAACGCGGTCGTGCCGTTGGAGGAGCTGGAGGAGGAAGGAGTTCGCTGGGCCCGGGAGATCCTGGAGAAGAGCCCGCTGGCCATACGGTGCCTCAAGGCGGCGTTCAACGCCGACTGCGACGGCCAGGCGGGGCTCCAGGAGCTGGCCGGCAACGCGACGCTGCTCTTCTACATGACCGAGGAGGGTCAGGAGGGCCGGAACGCCTTCCTGGAACGCCGCCCGCCGGAGTTCCGGAAGTACCCCCGCCTCCCCTGAGGGGGCCGTGCGGGCCTGGGTTACGGGCGCTCGACCCAAGACGCTCTTCGCCGCGATCGGCCCCGTGGCGACGGGAGGGGGGCTGGCTCTCGCCGACGGCCGGTTCGTCCTGCTCCCGTTCCTGGCCGCCCTGGCGGGCGCCCTGTCGATTCAGATCGGCACGAACCTGGCCAACGACTACTCGGACTACCGGCGGGGCGCCGACTCCGGAGAACGGCTGGGCAGCATTCGCGTGACGCAGGCGGGCCTGCTCCCGCCCCGGAGCGTGCGCCGTGGAGCGGCCGTCTGTTTCGGCGCGGCCGTGCTCCTCGGCATCTACCTCATCCGGGTCGGGGGCTGGCCGATTCTGGGCCTCGGGCTCGCCTCGATCGTGGCCGGGATCACGTATACGGGGGGACCCTGGCCGTTCGGGTACCACGGCCTCGGCGATCTGTTCGCCTTCCTTTTCTTCGGGCCGTTCGCCGTGGGCGGCACGTACTACGTGCAGGCGCTCACCCTCTCGCCGGATCCGCTGCTGGCCGGCAGCGGCTCCGGCGCCCTCGTCACGGCGATCCTGGTGGTGAACAACCTGCGCGACATCGAAACGGACCGGCGGAGCGGAAAGCGGACCCTCGCCGTGAGGCTGGGCGCCCGGCGCACGCGCCTGGAGTATGCCGCCCTCCTCCTGATCGGGGCCCTGGTGCCGCTCGTCGGCTGGCAGGCGTCGGGCTGGTCCGGGGGCGGGCTCCTCGCCTGGGGAGCGTTCCTCCTGGCCCCGGCGGCCCTGCGGACCGTCTTCAGGCCCGGTGATCCCCGGAGCCTGAATCCCGTGCTGGGCCGCACGGCCCTGTTGTCCGCTCTATACGGCGTTCTCTTCGCCGTCGGCGTGAACCTCTGAGGCTGACCGTGAGGCTGCTCGATGCCGCGCTGCTCCCGTACGCCATTCCCCTCAGGAGAGCCTATCGCTCGGCGAGAGGGAGGCACACGGACCGCCGCGGGTACCTGTTTCGCCTCGAGGGTCCGGACCGGATCGTGGGGATCGGCGAGGCGGCCCCCCTGGACGACCGAACGGAGACGCTCGATGGGGCACGGGCCGCCCTGGAGGCGGTAGTCCGGTGGGTCCGGAGCGGGGCGCACGGGGCCGAAGAGCTTCTGGCTCGTCTTCCGCCGCCCGGCGGATCCCGGGACAGGGACCGCGCGGCCCAGCCCCCGGGTCCTCTCCCCGAGCTGCACGGAGCTCCCGCGGCCCGCGCGGCCGTCGCCACGGCCCTCTTCGACCTCCTGTCCCGGAGGGAGGAGCTGCCGCTTCACCGATGGCTGGCCGACCGCTGGACGGGGGGCAGGAGGCCGCCGGCCTGGGTTCCGGTGAACGCCGTCCTTCCCGGCGCTCCGCCGGAACGGCTCGCCCGGGCGGCCGCGGAGGCGGTGCGCCGCGGTTTTCGATGCTTGAAGCTCAAGGTGGGCCTGGACGACGGAACGGACGTGGCCGGGGCGCGGGCCGTGCGAGCCGCGGTGGGCGCCGGGGTCGGCATCCGCCTGGACGCGAACGGCGCCTGGAGTTTCGAGCAAGCCCGGGAGCGTCTACGAGAGCTCGAGCCTCTTCACATCGAGTACGTGGAGCAGCCGCTCCCGGCCGCGGAGTACGGCGCCATGGCGCGGTTGCGCGCCATCAGCCCTATCGCAGTGGCCGCGGATGAGGCGGTTCGAGACCCCTTCTCCGCTCGCCGGCTCGTGGAAGCGGGGGCGGCCGACGTGCTCGTCCTCAAGCCCGCGGTCCTCGGCGGGCCGGACGTGGCTCTGGAGATCGCCCATGATGTGGAAGTCGCCGGGATCGCGGCCGTCGTCACCTCGGCCCTGGACGGAGTGACGGGGCGGCTCGCGGCGCTCCACACCGTCGCCGCGCTCGGCCCGCGACCGCGAGCGTCGGGCCTCGCCACCGGCACGCTTCTCTCCCACGAGGTCGCCAGGGGGGAAGAACGGCTCGAGCGAGGGCGGCTCCTCGTGCCCGATGCGCCGGGACTGGGGGCCTACTGGCCGGAAGAGCCGGGGGCACCTCCGACGGCGACCCGGACGATCGGTCCGTGAAGCGGCGCACGGGCGAGCCGGAGGGGGGGCCGGTGGCGCCCGCCGCCGTGGCCGTCGAGGACGGAGAGGGAGCCTGGAGCCGGGTCGAGTTGGAGGCCGCGATCGCGGCGGCGGCCCGGCGCCTGAGGCCCCGATTGCCGGGGAAGGCGACGGCGGTCGCTCTTCTCCCCCGCCGGCGGGAGGGGCTGGTCGCGCTGCACGCCGTCCCGCGGGCCGGCGGAGTCCTGGCCCTCCTGCACCCCGAGTGGACGGACCGGGAGCTGCTGGCCTCCGTCGCCCGCCTTCGGCCCGCGGCGGTTCTCTTTCCCGCCGAGCTCGAGCCGCTCGCCGGGCGGGTTGCGCCGAGTGCCGTTCCGCTCCCGCTGGAGGAGCTGGTGCCTCGCACGGGCAGCGCCCTGCCGGACCGCCCGGCGGGCGTTTCCCCCGTGGAGGGCGGCGCGGCCGTTCCTGTCCCGGACGACCCCTCACCTCGGCCCGCCACGGCGCGGCCGGCCGCGTCCCCGGTGCCTCTGTCCGAGGCGAGCTGGATCCTCGCCACCTCCGGGAGCTCGGGCCGCCCCCGGCTCGTGGCCCTTTCCCGCGACGCGCTGGTTTCCAACGCCCGGGCGGCGGCGCGGCGGCTCCGCCTGGCAGCGGAGGACCGGTGGCTCGCTTCCCTCTCCCTCGCGCACGTCGGGGGCCTCGCCCTCGCGGTCCGTGCCCGGCTTCTGCGCTCCACCCTGGTCCTCCGCGAGACGTTCGACCCGGAGGAGTGGGCTCACCTGCTGGACGAGGGAGCCTTCACCCACGCATCCCTCGTCCCGACGATGCTGTATCGCCTCCTGGAGGCGCGCGGAGACCGGCCCGCTCCTCCGAGCCTTCGTTGCCTTCTGGTCGGCGGCGCCGCCACGCCGAGCGGCCTGCTAGAGCGCGCCCTCGGCCTCGGCTACCCCGTCGCCCTGACCTACGGCCTCACGGAATGCGGCTCCCAGGTGGCCACCGCGCCCCCGGAGCTCGTTCGCCGGCGCCCGGGCACGGTCGGCCCTCCCCTCGACGGCACCCGAGTGCGGCTGTCCGAGGAGGGAGAGATCCTCGTGCGCGGCCCTTCCGTCATGTTGGGGTACTGGGACGAACCGGACGTCCGGAACTGCGAGGGAGCGTGGCTGCGCACGGGCGATTACGGACGCCTCGACGAGGAGGGACACCTGTGGATCACGGGACGCCGCGCCGATCGCATTGTATCGGGCGGCGTGAACGTGGATCCGGCCGAGGTGGAGGAGGTCCTCCTCTCCTGTCCGGCCGTCCGGAAGGCGGTGGTGGTCGGGGTGGCCGACCCCGAATGGGGAGAGCGGGTCGTGGCGGCCGTCCAGCTACAGGGCGAGCAGATTCGCGCCGAGCGAGCCAGCGGAGCAGCCGGCGGTGAGTCGGCCCGCGAGGCGATCCGCAGCGAGCTGGAGGCTCGCTGCCGGAAGCGGCTATCGGGACCCAAGCGTCCGAAGGAATGGGCGTTCGTGACAGTCCTGCCCGTCAGGCCGACCGGGAAGCCGGACCGCCCGGCCGTCCGGCGTCTCTTTGCAGAGGAGTGATCTCCGGCGGCGGGCGACGCGACCGCGAGCCGCGCCACGGCACGGTCCCGCCGCGGGGAGCCGGTGTCCCCGACGGCCCTATCCCGCCGTCTCCGGCGGCTCCCCTTCCTTGAGGTAGCGGTTCAGAAACCCGAGGATCTTCCGGTAGCCCTCCTCCTGATTCTCCCGCTTCACGAAGCCGTGCCCCTCATCTTCGAACAGGAGGTACTCCACCGGTACGCCGTTGGCCCTGGCGGCCTCGACGATCTCGTCCGACTCCACCTTCAGGACGCGCGGGTCGTTCGCTCCCTGTAGAACCATGAGCGGCCGCTGGATCCGGTCGGCGTGGAAGAGAGGCGACTTGGCGATCAGGGCATCCCGCCCGCTATCCGGATTCCCGATCTCCCGATACAGGGCCAGGCGGAACGACTCCCACCAGGGAGGGATGCTCTCGATCGTCCGCACCCAGTTGGAGATGCCGAACAGGTCCACGCCCACGGCGAAGTCGTCCGGGCGGAAAGCGAGCGCGGCCAGCACCATGTACCCCCCGTAGCTGCCGCCGATGATCCCGATGCGGTCCGGCTGCACCCACCCGGTTCCCACGAGCATGGCCTTGCTCGCCACGCAGTCGTCCAGGTCGGCCTCCCCGTGCTTCAGATCGTCCAGCCGGAAGAACGTCTTGCCGTAGCCGGAGCTCCCCCGGTTGTTGATGGCGTACACGGCGTAGCCGTGGTTCACCAGATACTGGATCAGGGGGCTGTACCCCACGCGCGACTGACCTCCGGGCCCGCCGTGAACCCAGACGAGCGCCGGCACGGGGGTCTCGACGCCGGCCGCGTGGGGCCGGTACAGGAGACCGGGGATCTCCAGCCCATCGTACGAAGCGAAGCGCACGATCTCCGGCTCCACGAGGTCGTTCGGGTCGATGTCGGGGTTCAACGCGCGAGTGAGCCGACGGGGCTCTCCGTCGGGGAACGCCATGACGAACAGGTTCCGAGGGCTTCGCCCGGAGCTGGCGTAGAAGGCGAGTCGCTTCTCGTCCCGGGAGAAGCTCGCCGAGGTGAGATCGAGCCCGGAAAGGTCGGGCAGGCCCACGGGCTCCATGCCCGGCATCTCGAAGACCCGGACGCGGGTGCGAGCCTCTTCGTTGATCCCCACGATCAGGTACTTCCCATTCTTCGAGAAGGAGGCGAACGAGACATCCCAACCGGGCTCCAGCACCGTGGACACCTCTCCCGTCGCCACCTCCCAGCGCACGAGACGTGAGAACTCGCCTCCCGCATCGGTCGTGTAGTACAGGGCGCTTCCGTCCGGACTGAAGGCCAGGGGGCGGTTCGCCACCTCCCCTTCGTGCGGGGTCAGCTTCCGCATCTCACCCGTCTCCCTGTCGTACAGGAAGACGTCGCTGTCGCTCGTCGTCGTCGGCTTCGAGAACGCGATGTGCCGCTTCCCCGGACCGATGTCCGCGAACTCGTAGCCCGTGTCGTCCCGATACAGGAGAGCCCGCGCGTAGTCGTCCACGCCGATCTCGTAGATGTCGAAGAAGCGGGCATCCCGCTCGTTCGTGGCCACGAAGAAGGAGCGGTCGTCCGCCGCCCAGCCGAGGAAGTTCGCTTTCAGCCCGTCACCCGGGGTGAGGTCCGCGACCGATCCGTCTTCCTGTCGAACGTACAGGTGAGAGAGCTCGTTTCCCCCGTCATCCTGCAGGTACAGAAAGCGTTCGTCCTGCGGAAAGTATCCCACCACGAAGACGGCATCGTCCTCGGAGTCCGTGAGCCGCTCGGGCGGGCCTCCATCGACCGGGAGCGCGTACGCGTTGAAGATCCCGCTCTCGTTGGAGCTGATCAGCAGCTTGCTGCCGTCGGGAGAGAAGGATGCCCCACGGACGGTGGTCGTGGCCAGGAACTGCTCGATCGTGTAGCGGGGAACCCCTCGGCCCGTGGCCTCCGTGTCATCGGGCGGCCGGCAAGCGGCGGCCCCGACGACCGAGGTGGCGAGTACCAGCAGGATCGGCGGCCAGCGGCCGGCCGATCGTCCTCTTCGCCCGGGAATCACCACTCGTCTCTCTCCTATCGTGGTCCGTCCCACACGTGGCGGCGTGGCACCGAGCGCGTCGATGCGTCCGGGGCATACGGCGTAGCGAGAGACCGGGTCTCCAACACGGGATCAGCCACCTCCCTCGCTCAACCAGCGATACATCTTCCCGACGTTCAGCGGGAACCAGTCGGAGTAGCCGCGCCACTCCGCGTACCGGGGAAGTCGCACCCGCTCCATCGCCTCGTCCGCCGACAGCCCGTCGCGGATCGCCGCCGCGACGGCGTCCCTGAGCTCCGTGTAGTAGCGGAGCTGGGCATCCACGGCGCTCCGGTCTCCCGGGGGCCCGTGGCCGAACACGATCGTCTCGTACTCGATTTCCTGAAGCTTGCGCATCGCCTCCAGGAAGTCCGGGTAGTGGTAGTCCGGCAGGTCCCGATAGCCCACGGAGTTACGGGACACGAAGTCCACGGCGAAGACGACCTTCTGCTCGGGAACGAAGGCGACCAGCATGTTGTCGCTGTGGCTCTTGCCGAGATACCGGAGCTCGACCGTCCGGCCGCCCAGCTCGGCCACGTACGCCTCCCCGTCGCCTACCGTGATGTCGGGCGGCGGGAGGGCAGGGTCGCCCCGCGCCACGATCTTCTCCTTCGCCCGCTCATGGCCGACGACCGGTGCCCGGTTCAGCTTCTGGAAAAGGACGGGCGCCCCTGTGGCGTGGTCCGCATGGTCGTGGCTGTACGCCACCACCTGGAGCGGAACGCCCGGGGCAGCGTCGAGGATGGCCGCGGCGAGATGCCCGGCCGCCTCGGCGGAGATCGGATCCATGACAAACGCTCCGGTCTCCCCCACCGCGAAGAAGGCGTTGTGCGCCCGAAACCGGAACTGGTACACTCCGTCGGCGATCTTCGTCGTCTCGTACTCCGTCTGCTGGGCCGCGATGGGCGCGTACCCGAACGACACGAGAAGAAGGAACCCCGTAGGCCCGACCCACCCGCGACGAACGATCATGACATGCCCTCCCGAATCCGTGCCGTTCCGCTTCGAGCCGGAGCTCGACCACCGAAGCGCCGCCACAAGAACCTAGTCGCTTGCCAGCTCGTTCGCCGCCGGTTTCCCCCTCCGCCCCGGCCTCCGCGGGCGGGCGGTCCCGCTTGACGCGCCTCCCGCGGGGCCGCTACGATTCTCCTCTCGCGGACCGCGCTCTGTGGTTTCCGCCGGGTGATCTTTTCACCCAGGAAGCGCCCGAGTCCCGCTCTCTCAAGGAGGTACTCCCGTGCTCCGACTCATCGCGCGCACCTCGATCCTGCTCCTTCTCGCCGGCCCCGCGGTGGGGTTCGGCACCCTGAGGCACCTCTCCGTGGACGAATCCATCTTCGTCAAGGGACTCAAGCCGGGCGAGCACGAGACGATTCTGTACGTCTGGACGCGAGACGGCGACGGAAAGGAGAGCGACTTTCTCGCCGTGGTCGATGTGGACCCGGAATCGGAAAGCTACGGGGAGATCGTGTTCACCGCGCCGACGAACTCGCCGGCCAACGAGGCCCACCACTTCGGCTACACGGTGAACGCGGACCGGATCTTCGGCGGGGGGATGTTCTCCAACAAGCTGTTCATCTACGACGTGAGGACGAACCCCCGGGCGCCGCGGCTGATTCGCACGGTGGATCTGGATCCCACCGGCTACAGCGGCCCCCACACCCTGTACGCCGTACCGGGCGGAGTGATGCTGGCGATGCTGGGCTCCGTGGACGGCGGAGGGCCCGCTGCCCTGGTGAAGGTGGACGACGACGGGAACTTCGTGGAGGCCTACCCCGCCGCCGGGCACAGCGAGGCCCCTCGCTTCATGTACGACGTGGGCGTGAAGCTGGAGCTGAATCGGATGATCACCTCCTCCTGGGCCCACCCGCAGCACCTGCGAACCGCCGGCGGGGTCCCTCCGGAGCACGTGGGGGATGAGATCGCGGTGTGGGACTGGACGGAGAAGCGGATCCTTCAAGTGGAGCACCTGGATCCCGCACCGCTGGAGGTGCGGTGGATGCACGGCCCCGAGGGGCTCGGAGGCTTCGTCAACTCGGCCGGCGCCGGCACGATCTGGTACTGGGAGGACGCCGACGGGGACGGCACGCTCGAGTTCCACCGGGTAATCGAGACGGGGGAAAGCTCCGCCCCGGCCGACATGCGGATCTCCTACGACAACCGGTTCCTGTACGTCTCCCTGTGGGGCGCCGGCCGCGTGCAGCAGTACGACGTGTCGAACCCCCTGACGCCCGAGCTCGTGGCCGAGGTCGAGCTGCCGCAGGCGAACATGATGAAGCTGTCACCCGACTCCGAGCGGCTGTACGTGACGAACTCCATCCTCTCCACGATGGACGGGGAGGTGGAGTTCCGCGCGTGGCTCCTTCACGTGGGCCCGTCGGGCATGGAGCTGGATGACCGATTCCGACCGGACTTCCAGGGCTTCGCCACCGGTCCCGCCGGGCCGCACGACATGCTGCTGAAGTAGCAGATCGGGGCGGGGAACCTCGGCTCCCGCCCGGCCCCCGCGGCGGACCCGCTCTCCTGTCCCTCCGCCCGGTCCGGGGCTATTCTGGCCACGGGTCGTCCCGGGTCTCCGACGGCCCGGAAACCGTTCGCCGAGCCGCGAGCCATGGAAGCCACACGCCCGGCAGGCCGGATCGAGAGGATCGTCGCGGGGATTCGCGCGGACGCGCGCGTGGTGGCGATCCTCACCGGTTCCGGCGCGGCCCGGGTGGCTCGTGAGGTGGCCCGTGCCCTCGCCGCGCGCCGCCAGCGGACCCTCCTCCTCGACCTTGCCCCACCCGACGGACCGCTGGCCGCTCTCCTGGGAGCCCGGGGAGCCGCGGGATTGTCGGAGCTCCTGAGGGGCGAGGCGGTGCTGCGGGAGATCGCCATGCCCAGCGACCGCCACGGCTTCATCTACGTGCCGCCCGGTCGCCGGTCCCCGGCCGGAGAGGGCCCCGCCGCCGCGGAGCGCTCTCCTGCCAGAAGGGGACTCACCGGCGAGAAGGGCACGTTCCCCGCGGAGAGCGGGCGGGCCCTCCATCCCACGCTCCGGCGGCTGGTGCGGAGGGCGGCCGCCGCCGGTGCGCTCGTTCTGCTCCACGCCGATGCCGGTGACCCGACGGCCGAGCGGCTCGGGGAGCTGGCCGACGGCACCCTCCGTCTCGGGCCCCCGGAGGAACCGGGCGACCGGTGGAAGGCCGCGGGCGCCGCGGTACCCGGGGGCCGGCGGGTCATCGCCGGAGGCCGCTGGTCGCGGAGCGCGGCGGGCCGCGCTCCTCCGACGCTCGAAGGCGGGAGACGCGAGCCGTCGAGGCAGACCCCGGGCCAGCCGGGTCGCGTGGCGCGAGGCGGTAGGCACCGATCGAGACGCGCGGGACGGCGGCATCCCCACCCACCCCCGACCCGTACCGCCGGCCTGGTGGCCCTCCCTCTGACCCTCGTGGGCGCGGGGCTTCTCCTGACTTCCTGGCTGCTCCTCGACCCCGACGGCAGAGTAGGCGAAGATGGGCAGGGAAACGGGAACGGGCGCGCAGTCGCCGTTCCGAGCGAGGCCGAGCTCTTCCCCGGCGAGTGGCTCGGCGACCGATGGACGGAGAGCACCGACTCGGCCCGTATCCGGCTGCCCGCTTCCCTGCCGTTCTCCACTTTCTCCACCGGATACGTGCCTCCGGAGGTGGTGCTCGATTCCGGCTCCCCTCCCGGGCCGAAATCGCCCGGCCGATGATCGGTGCCGGACGGATCGGCGGACCGAAGGACGGCTCCCGCCCCTCGCGGGCGCCGGCAGGTCGAGCCTTACTCCGAGCCCAATGCCGGTCCCGCCAGGTTGAACGCCAGGTTGAGCCCCACGCCGAGAAGGACGGCCAGCACGACGGGGTTCGTGAGGAAGAGGCTCAGCGCCGTCGGCAGGTTGGCCACCCACGCCTCGCCCAGGGAGAAGCGGACGTACACCGGAACCCCGACGGCCAAAATGAGGGTCGTTCCCCCCACCAGATAGTCGCCCGCCGCGTCCCGGGCGGCTCCCAGCAGCCGCACGCCGGAGAGAGCGATCATACCGCACACGATCACGAAGACTCCCCCGAGCACCGAGCGGGGCATCGCGACGATGAGCGCTCCGAACTTCGGGCTCAAGCCGTACAGGAGAAGGACGACCGCCGCCACCTGGACGACGAGGCGGCTGGCGACCCGGGTCGCCGCGATGATCCCGACGTTCTGCGTGTAGCTCGTGCACGGAAGTCCCCCGAAGACCGCCGCGAGCGCGCTCCCCAGACCCTCGGCGAAGATCCCCCGGTTCATGTGACGCACGGTGTACCGCTCGCCGGCCACCGCACAGGTGGCCGCGTAGTCCCCGATAGACTCCACCATCGAGCCGAAGTAGCCGGCCAGGATCGCGAGCCCCGCACTCCAGGCGAACTCCCAACCGAACCCGGGACCCCCGTACGGAAAGAGGGTCGGAAGAGACACCCACGGTTTCTCGGCCACCAGGGTCCACTCCACCCTTCCGAGCAGGCTTCCCAGCCCCAGACCCACACCCCAGATGGAGAAGAAGATCGCCCCTCGCCCGAGGATCCCCCCCAGCACTTTCGGGAACCGGGTCTGGAGGATGGCCACGCTGAGGATCACCAGCGCCGCGAGGGTGAAGTTCACTCCACTGCCGTCCCCTACCGCCAGACGTACCGCCACTTCGCCGAGGGCCAGGGCGATGGTGAGGACGACGACGCCCGCCACCACGGGAGGGAAGAGACGGCGCAGGAGACCCAGGATCCGGGAGGCGCCGACCGCGGCCTCCACCAGGCCCCCGACGAAGATCCCTCCCCACATGGCGGCGGCGCCCAGCTGTCCCGCGACGGGCGCCACCGTCCCGGTGAGGGTGGCGGATGGGCCCTGGACGATCGGCAGGCGGTTGCCCAGCGTGGTCTGGAGCAGGGTGGCCAGCCCCATGGAGAAGAGGCAGGCGTTGACGAAGCGGGCCTCCTCCGCGGCCGACATCCCGATCGCCGCCGCCACGGCCAGCGGCAGGACGAACGGCGAGATGTCCACCAGGGTGTGCTGCCAGCCGTACAGCAGGGTCTCCCACCGCCGCTCCGGCCGCTCCTCGATTCCGAACACGGGCGCGGCCATCGCGGGGAGCGTCACCCAGGCGCCCTCCTCCACCCTTGCCGGCGGAGCCCCACCGCGGTCGGAGCTCGGCTGCGGCTCCGCCGCTCCGGTCGGCGACGGCGACGTGCGATCAGGCATTCGAGCAAGCTACCGGGCACTCTGCCCTCCGTCATCCGCCCCGCGCTCGGCCCGGGCCGGGAGGCGCGTGACGCCGGGCGCCGGTGCGTCGTCTTGGTAGCGAGGAAATGGAAGCGTGCAGGAACCCGGGCCGAAAGGGAGAGGACGATGAGCAACGGCAGAGAGACCGCCGGACGCAGGCGCGGTCACCGAGGAGCCGCCCTGATCGCGGCCGCGGCCGCCCTGGCTCTAACGGGCTGTCGATCCACGCTGCCGATCGGCCGCCTGCTGGACGATCCGTACCATTTCGACGGACGGGCCGTCCGGGTGGAGGGAGAGGTGGTGGGCTCCGTCGGGGCGCTCGGCTACGGCACGTACAAGGTAGACGACGGCACCGGAAGCCTGGTCGTGGTGAGCGAGGGTCGCGGAGCGCCGAGAGAAGGGGCGTGGGTGAGGGTGGACGGCCGCTTCGAGGCCCTCCTCACGATCGGGCGCACCTCCGTGGCGGGGCTGGTGGAGAAGCGCCGGCGCCCCCGGGACCGCCACTGAGCGCGCCCTGGGCGGGGGCGGATCCCCTCACTCGGACAGGCTCCCGGTGCGACGGTCGGGCGCGCCGTCGCGCGGCTGCTCGCTCGGTTCGCTCCGGCCGGCCCCGGCCGTGCTCTCCTTCACGTAGTAGTGCACCGCGAGGACGACGACCCCCACGATCGTCGCGATCCAGATCGAGACCAGTCCGACCAGCATCCAGTGCCACATCACCGCCCGAGCCTTGCAAACTGCGTTCCCAAGCACAGGGCCCGGGCCGCCGGGCGGCCCGGGCCCCGCGCCGCGTCGCTCGCAACGCGGCCCGCATCGTCACACCTGACGTGTCCTGTCGATCTCCCGGCCGCAGTACGTTCCTTGAATCCTCTTCGTCCTCGTCGCCGGATCGAAGCTCATGTGCAGATCGAACTCGCACGCGCCCTCTCGCCCATCGCTCGTCGCGTAGCTGAACTCGCCCATGACGTCCTTCGTCTGGAGCCCGACCAGCTCGCCGTTCTCCCGATGCCGAAACGCCTCCCATTCCGCCTCGCCGTTCACGGTGATCGTCACATCACCCCGCTGAAAGGCGCAGTCCACCTTCTTCTTCTCGCCCGTGAACGTCAGATCCATCGTTCCGGCCTCGCGGTCCACGACGCGCACGACCGTCCCCTCGGCGCTCACCCGACCCCCCGCGGGACAGTTCCGCGTCAGGGTGAACTCGATCGTGGTGGTGATCGGCTCAGAGCTCGAGGCCGAGAGCTGCAGACCCGCGGTCGACGTCACCGCACCCTGCATCGAGCTCTCTTCCTGCCCGATGAAGCCGTCGAGAAAGCCGTCCGTCTGGAGCACGAGGAACTCGACCTCGCTCGAGCTGAGCTCCGAGTTCTGGGCCTGAGGACCCGTAGCGTCGTCGCTACAGGCGGCCGTCAGGCCGATCAGGGCCGCCAGCACCGGCCCCGGCCACCGTGAGTTTCCCTTCCACATCGTGTCCTCCTGCGGCCGCGCCGCACCCGCTGTGAATCGGTCTCGCTCGACAGAGTAGACGCGGCCGGGCGGCGGCTCGTTAAGCGCTCGCCAGGTGCCGGGGGTCCGGCAGGTCGAGGAAGAAGAGCGACGGCGACGAGAATCGGATCGGTTACATGGTGCTGTAGCCGGCTCCGTATCGGTTGCGACGGGGGGCGGGACGTCCGGAACCCGGCCGCCAAGCCCACGCGGGGGGCAGCCCCTCCCGGAGGAGGGTCTCCAGGCTCGTGGCGTCGACCGGCTCCCCGAAGTAGAAGCCCTGGACCAGACGCCCTCCCAGCTCCTGGAGTCGGGCGAGCTGCACGGGCTCCTCGATCCCCTGCACGATCACCTCGAGCCCAAGGACCTCGGCCAGACCGAGAACCGTGCGGACGAGGGCGGAGGAGGTCTGATCTCCGCCGAGCCCGAACACGAAGGCACGGTCGATCTTCAGGAGGTCCACATCCAGCCCGCGGAGGTAGCGGAGGGAGGAGTCGCCCGTCCCGAAGTCGTCGATCGCCACTTTGAGCCCGAGGGCCTTCAGCTCGGTGATCTTCTCCGCGGCCTTCCCCGCGACTCGCTCGCTGATCTCCACCTGCAGGTGCTCGGCAGGGAACTCTTCCTCCTTCAGGATCCCCTGGATCGCTTCCACCACATCCTCCTGCTGGAGCTGGCGAGGTGACAGGTTCACGCTGAGAAAGAACGGAGTGCGCCGAATCAGTCCCTCGTCTCTCCAGCGCTTCATCTGCCGGCAGGCGCTGTGAAGCACCCAGCGCTCGAGCTGCACGATGACTCCGGACTCTTCGGCGAACGGGATGAAGCCCGAGGGCGGCACGAGGCCGTGCTCCGCGTGCTGCCAGCGGACGAGCGCCTCCACGCCGACGATCATCGAGCCCGCCAGCTCTACGACCGGCTGGTAGTGCAGCGTGAGATCTCCCCTCTCGATCGCTTCCCGCAGCGCTCCCTCGACGTGGAGGGCGGAGGCCGTGGACTCCTCATCCAGCTCCGGCGAGTAGACCTGATAGCAGCTCCCGCCGCGCCGTTTCGCCTCGTACATGGCCAGGTCGGCCTGGCGGATGATCTCGTCCGGTCGACGGCTCACGTCCGGCGAGCTGACCGCCACCCCCACGCTCACTCCCACGTTCCAGTCGTTGTTCTCAACCCGGAACGGGGCCTCGAACATCTCGCCGAGCCGCTCCGCCGCGTTCACGGCCACGGCGATCTCGCCCACATCTTCCAGCAGGATGGCGAACTCGTCGCCGCCCAGACGGGCGACCGTGTCTCCCTCGCGGAGGAAGCAGCGGAGCCTCGAGGCGACGGCGCGCAGGAGCCGGTCTCCCGTCGCGTGTCCGGCCCCATCGTTCACGGCCTTGAAGCCATCCAGATCGAAGAAGAGAAGGGCCACCTTGCGGCCCTGCCGCCCGACCCGCTGGAGGGCGTGCTCCAGCCGGTCGGAGAAGAGCGCCCGGTTCGGGAGGCCGGTCAGGTAGTCGTGTAGGGCCCGGCTCTCCAGCTCCCGCTCGAACTCCTTTCGCGGAGTGATGTCCCGGGCCATCTCGTACGCGCCGACCACCTTGCCGTCGATCGTGATCGGCACGCTGGTCAGCTCGAGCTCGACCTGCCCCCCTTGCTTCTGTTGCAGGACCGTCTCGAACGCCTTGGGCCGCCCGCGAACGGCGCGCTGCAGCACGGTCATCACCCGGCCGCGGTCCTCCGACGCGATGAGCGAGGGAAAGTACGTCCCCCGAAGCTCCCCTTCCGCGTATCCGGAGAGCTTGGAGAAGGCGAAGTTGACGCGCTCGATGCTCCCCTTCGGGTCGACCGCCGCCACGGCATCCAGGTTGTGCTCGAAGAGAGATTGGTACCGCTCTCTGGCGAGGCTCAACTGCTTCGCCTGTCTGAGCAGGTACAGCCTCCAGACGATGAGCGCGACGACGAGGAGAAGGGCCCCGACGATGTCCCAGCTCATGCTCTAGCCCCCGTGGAGCGGAATCTCACGATCGCTGAATCCCCGCACCGAAGTGGTCCTGTGGCTTACGGCCGCTGGCGACGAGCGCAGAAAGCGAGCCGCCGCGTCCGTGGGGGTCGAGCGGCGGGTGGACGGCGGGTCGGCCGCGAACTAGGCGACGCCGCCGGGGTCCCCGAAGGCGGCAACGCCGGCTCGAAGGACCGTCCCGCGGGGCAGATGGAGGATCAGGTCAGCGCACTTCCGGTGGGAAAGGGCTGGCTGTCGAGGCGTGGGGTGGTGGCGATGGGTCGGCTGGCGAGGCTCGGAGGAACACCGAGAAACGCCGCCGGACAGTGCAAAATGCAAGGCTCCTGGTCGTTCACAGGAGCCGAGCGGCGGCTACCCGTGGGTCCAGATGAGAATCACGCCGCACGCGCCGTACGACCGGTACTGGGCGGGAGCCTGGGTGGAATTGCGGTACACCTCGATCCCTTCGATGAGATGACGGGGGAGGTTCGTCAGGAGGGTGAACATGTCGGTCCCCTGACGGTCCCGGAACGAGGTGGATACGAGGTGGCCGTCCAGCCAGAACTCCGCCTGGCAGTCGCCGCGGACCACGGAGTTCACCCCCCGTGCCACCCTCAGCGTCCAGCAGTTCGCGCTCCGGATACCGCTGACCCCGGGAGACGCGCACTGGTCGACTCTGACGCCGGGGATCTGACGGAGGTTCGAGATGACGTCCCGTCTCTTCAGATCCTCCCGCGTGATGTAGTACCCCCGCCCCCGGCCGAGTCGTTCGTAGAAGCCCACCAGCCTCAGATCTCTCAAAAGCCGGCTGGTTTCCACCCGCAGCGCCGGCAGCGCGACGGGCTCCGTCTGAAGCTGGAGCGCCACGTACGTCGCCACGCCGGGCACGAGGTGGACGGAGACGGTATCCGACTCGAACGCCAGGTACTGGGCGAGCAGCTGCACGTTGCCCGCCGGGAGCTCGTCGATCCGGAACAGCCCCTTCTTGTCCGTGATCCCCTGGGCGTCGGTCTCGGCGAAGCGGACCCGGGCGCCGGCTACGGGCTTCCCCTTTTTCAGCGACCTCACGACTCCCAGAAGGGTCGACCTGCCGTGGACCGGCGCCTCCTGCCCCCCGGTCTCCCAAAGTCTGCTCTGTCGCTTCGACGCTTCCCGCCCGGCCTCCACGCTTCCCGGTCTCTCCACGCTTCCCGGTCCCTCCGGGCTTCCCGGTCCCTCCGGGCTTCCCGCTTTCTCTACCGGCCACGCGCGCCCGTCGAACCCTTCGGAACCGACCGGCACGTACGGTCCACGCGGCCGGGCCTCCGCCCCCCCACGCCCCCTCGGTCGGGAGCCAAACGCCGGACCGCCGATCGCCCGCTGGTTGATTCCGAAGCGCTCCCCCCCGCGGTTCGCCGATTTGACGTCCAGATCGAGCCGCACGAAACCTCCCGCCGGGGCGCGCACCCAGACGGTGTCGCTCGCCGCATCCTGCGTCTTCGCCTGGAGGATGAGGTACCAGTCGCCGGGCAGCCCACAGATGCGGTAGGCGCCGTCCCCGTTCGTCTCGACCCCCACCTGACTCCAGCGCTCGTTCAGGCGCGTCGCCTCGGGTCTCCGCTGCAGCTGGAAAGCGCTCGCCGCTACCCACACCATCGCTCCGGCCACGGGCTGACCGGTCTCCGCGCTCCGCACGTAGCCGACCGCGGCACTCGGCTCCTCGTAGGCCGAAATGAACCGATCCTTTCCCTCGTCGGTGGCGCACAGCCGCGCGGCGACCTGGGCCAGGGGAGGCAGGACGAGCTCCACACGCTCCGTCTCGTCCGCCGCCACGGCCACCGGCCGCTCGGGCGGCTCCAACCCCAGCAGACTCAGATGCGGGTGTCGGAACGTCAGGGTGTAGGATCCCGGCGGAACGAAATCCAGACGAAAGGCACCCTGCTCATCGATCCGCGCGGCGTGCTCCGTGCCGGCGAGCACGACCTCGCCCCCGGGAAGCACAGACGGAAGCTTGCCCAGAACCTGTCCCGCCACGCTGCCCCATTGCGCGAGCTCCGCGCTCCGTCCGTCGGGCAGCGTCACGCGCGTGACCTCTCCACCCGATTCCCGATACCGGGCGACGACGCGCTCCAGGCGTGGTTGGAGGGTGGCTCGTCCGGGACGGAAGCTCCGGAGCGCCGTTCCGTACCGTTCCTCCTGCACGGGCATCCGAATCCACCAACGCCGGACGAACCAGGGACCCGAGGGAAGCCGCTGGAACTCCGCCCGCCCCCGCGGCACGTCGCTTCCCTCGGTGAGCGCCACGCCCGTGTAGCGGAATTCCAGGAGACGGAGCTCCGCCGTGCTCTCATCCACCCACAGCACTCCGGCCACGTCGGCCAGACCCGTTCGGCGCGCGGGCTTGAACGCGAGCCCGAGGAGGCCACGCTTCTCGCTCTTGCCCCTGGTGAGGTGGAAGCAGTGACTCTCCTGAAAGCTCGCCGACAGCAGCACGTCCGCGTCGGGGGCCAGAAAAACGGTTCCCTCCCCGTCGCGCCGCACGTAGCCCCGCTCGGCCAGCTCTTCGGCGGGCGCGCTGATGAAGGACCGCTGCCCTTGCTTGACGGTGGCTCGCGTCCGCTCTCCCAGCACGCGCCCCGAGCGGGGATCCAACTCCCGCTCCCAGCGACGCAGTGCGAAGCGCACGCCGTAGGCGGACTCGGTGAACCGGGTCACCGCGAGTGCCTTGCGGGCCTCCTCCCAGACGCGGGCAAGCTGTTCGCCCCCCCGCTTCGCCGATCGGCTCCCACAGGCGGACTGCACCTCCACCCGAAGACCGGTCAGATCGATCGGCGCCACGGGGACCTCCAGCCGGCGCGCGAGGATGGCGTCGCGCTCCACGTCGAAGGATTCGGAGAGCCACGTCTCGTAGCCGATCCGCTCCACCCGAACCCGGAAGCTGCCGGACCGCGGCGCCCGCAGGAGAAAGCTACCGGAAGGCGCGGTCAGGGCGGAGGCCACCTCGCGGCCGTCGACATCTACGAGCGTGACCAAAGCTCCCTGGACGGCGCGCGTTCCCCCTGCCTCCACCGCCGTTCCCCGCACCGTCTGGGCCTTCGCGGCGACCGGCAGGGCGGCGAGAAGCGTCCCGCCCAGCGTCAGGGCGCGGAGCGTGCGAAGTGCCCGAGCCGACACGGATCGCGACCGGGTTCGCGACGGATCTCGCGGCCGGCCGTCGCCACGGCCGGAGCGCGGGAGCATCCGTCGAGACCGGAGCCAACGGCAAGGCATAGACACCTCGTACACAGCGATCCGCCCGGCACGACGCCCGGGCTCGCGGCGGCCGGAAAGGCCGGCATATCTTACAACGTCCGCCGAGACGCCTCGGGTTTCAAGGGGAGGTTCGGTTCCGATCCCGTCGCCGGCAAGGGGTTTCCGGAAGAAGCGAAGAGGGCACGTGAGGGGAGCGTCCGCGGGTCGGGCGCGCTCAGCGCGCCCGAGTCCACACCAGCATTACGCCACACCCGCCGAACCGGTTGTACATGGCCGGTGCCATGCCGGGGCTCCGGTACACCTCCACCCCCTCGATCAGATCCCGGGGCATGGCTCGAAGCCGGTTGAACGGGTTCTCCCCCAGCGGATCGCTGAAGGAGGAGTTGATCGGGTGTCCGTCGATCCAGATCTCGGGCGGACAGCGGGCGTTCGCGTCGAAGCCGTATCCTCTGCCGATGCTCAGGTCGTAGCAGTTCCCCAGCCGCATCCCCCGAGCCCCCTCGAGGAGGAACCTCTGGGCCGCGACGCTCCGGCCCCCCGATGCGGGCGCCTCCACGGGGACGACGACGATTCGGTCGCGCGTCTGCACGCACTGGTCGACCCGCACGCCGGGAATCATCCGCAGGTTCATCGTCAGGCTACGGTGCGCCAGGTCTTCGGCGGTGATGAACTTCCCCAGCCCCCGGTCCTTGCGCTCGTAGAAGCCCGCCAGGTGGGGGCTGTGGAGGACGCGCTGCACGTCCACCTGGAGGCTCGGGAGGGGCACGGGGTCCGTCTCCAGGGTGAGGTTCACGTACGTCGTCGCCGCGGTGGAAAGCAGGACCTGCGCCGTGTCCGATTTGAAGCCGAGATACTCGGCGGAGATGAAGTGCACTCCCGGCGGGAGCTGCTGGATCTTGAACGTCCCGCGGTTGCTGGAGATCTCCTGCACGTCCAGCCCCAGAACCCGAATCGTGGCGCCCGCCAACGCCTTGTTGTCCTCCGCGGCTCGCACGGTCCCCAGGAGAGCGGCCGTGCCCCGCTCGGATTGAGCGCCCAGCGGGCCCGGCAAGACGGCCGGAAACGCGAGCAGGAGAAGGGCCATCACGCACGGGCCGGCCCTTCCCGGCCACTCGCCCGTCTGTTGCTTGAGACGCTGCGTCACGACATTCCTCCGACGATCGGTCCGAGAGCCCCCCTGTCCGAACGTCCCGGATGGAATTTAGCCCCTGGCCGGGACCGCCGCACCCCACGCTCGGCCGCCGGCCGGATGGCCCTACCGTGAGCCGGGGGGTGCGGAGCCAATCGGCTCGGGGCTGGCTCGAGGCAGACGGATGACCACCTTCCGGGGCAAGAGCGTCCTGGTGACCGGCGCCACCGGCTTCATAGGCGGGCACCTCGCGCACCGGCTCGCCGCCAGGGAACGGGCCGTGGTCACGGGCGTCGGGCGACACCTGGAGAAAGCCGCAGAGCTGCGGGCGGAAGGCGTGGAGCTCGTCCGGGCCGACGTGCGGGACGCCCGATTCATGCGGCGACTCCTGCGTGACAAGGCGTACCTGTTCCACGCCGCCGCCTGGATGGGCCACGGACCCGACTCGGAGGCCGAGGAGCTGAACGTGGAAGCGGTCGGGCGCCTCGTGCGACTGGCGGCGGCGGCGGGGGTGCGGCGGCTCGTCCACGTGAGCTCGATCGCCGTGTACGGCTCGCCGACTCGGCCCGTCATGGACGAGGATACGCCGCTGGACACGCGTCAGGACGACGTGTACGGGCGCACGAAGGCGAGGGGAGAGGTCCGGGCTCGGGAGGCGGCCCGCGAAGAGGGCGTAGAGCTGACCGTGGTCCGTCCGGCGATGGTGTACGGCCCCCGCTCGCGCACCTGGACCGTGAAGATCCTGAGGCTCGTGAAGGAAGGTAAGCCGATCCTCCTCGGCGACGGCGGAGGACACTGCCATCCCGTCTTCGTGGAGAATCTGGTGGACGGAATGCTGCTCGCCGCGACCTCCCCCGCCGCACCGGGAGAGACGTACAACTTCAGCGACCCGCCCGTCCCGTGGCGGGAATACGTGGGCCACTACGCGGCGATGTGTGGGGTCGCCCCTCGATCTCTCCCCGTGTGGATAGGGAAGCTGGCCGCCGGCTTCAATGACGCGTTCAAGCTGCGGCTGTCGCTCGACCGGCGCAGGATCGCCTTTCTCCAGAATCGATCGGTGTATCCCACGGCGAAAGCGGAGCGAGATCTGGGCTACCGTCCCCGCGTCGGGCTGGAGGAGGGGATGCGCCGTACGGAGGCATGGCTCCGCGAGGAGGGGCTCATCGCGTAGGCCGCCCGGGGAGGCCACTTCGCCGGGGCTCCAGAGCGCTTTTCTTCTTCAGCCGCCGTCCGCACTCCGGTGCCGGCGTCGATCGGTGGGTATCTCCCAGCTCGAAATGCCGACCCAATCCCCCCTGGCATCCATGCGCACGTTCCTCAGCCGCTCGGCGACCCCGTCCAGGCGATCCTCGAAGAAAAGGTAGGTGTACGGCTGTTCCTCGACGATGAGGCGTTGGTACTCGCGCCACATCCGACGAGCCTCCACTCGGTCCTCGGTGAGGGGAAGACGCCGCAGCAGGCTGTCCAGCGCCTCGTTCCGGGTTCCGGAGAAGGCGAGTGGTCCATCGATCCGGTCGGACCGGAACAGATCCGTCTCGTCCACCTGAAAGTCCGCCACGAAGGAGAGCACGAAGGCGTCGAAGTCCCGCGCGGCCGGATCCGTGAGCCCCTGGATGAAGGTCCCCCACTCCAGGGAGAGGGGCCGGAGCTCGACTCCGATCCGTTGCAGCTCCGCCTGCATGATCTCGGCGATGTCGGAGCGCGTCCGGTTTCCCTGGTTCACCCGGATCGTGAGGGAGAGGGGGGTGCCGTCCCGGTCCTCCCGGACCCCGTCCCCATCCCGGTCCACCCAACCCGCTTCCTCGAGCAGGGCACGGGCCCGCCCGGGATCGTAGGCCAGGGAGTCCGCCAGGGCCGGGTCGAACGCCCAGTGAAACGGCGGAACGCCGGTATTCGCCACCCGCCCGTGCCCGCCGAGAAGGGCGTCCACGATCTGTCGCCGGTTCGTGGCCAGGGTCATCGCGCGGCGAACCCGCGCGTCCGCGAGCTGGGGACGCCGGCTGTTCCAGCCCACGAAGACGAACTCCCGAAACGGGAAGACGAGCAGGCGCACGCCGGCTGCTTCCTCCACGGCCGTGGCCTGCGACGGCGGGACCTTCACGTACAGGTCGATCCCTCCGCTCAGGAGCTCGGCCAGGAGGGTCGTCTGCTCGGGTATGACCCGGTAGACGTACCCGTCCAGCTTCGGGCGGCCGCCGAGTCCCGGGGGGAATGCGGGGTTCGCCTCGAAGCTCCAGCTCTCCCCCGCCCTGTGCTCCACGAAGCGGAACGGTCCGTTCCCCACCGGGCAGAGCTTTCCGAACGGGTGCGCCCTCAGCCGCTCCGGTGGTACCCGCCCCAGGAGGTGCGCCGGGAGGATCGCCAGCGTGCGCCATGGTTCCAGAGCGCCCGAATGAGGTCGGAGGCGGAAGCGAACGGTGAACGAGTCCACCACCTGCACGCCTTCGTAGTACTCGAGGGCCGAGGAGCCGGGGAAGCCGGTGGCCGGGTCTTTCGCCCTCAGGTAGGTGAACTCCACATCTCGGGCGGTGGTCGGGACGCCGTCGTGCCACAGCACGTCGGGCCGAAGCCGGAAGGTGAGCTCCGCGCCCCCGCCGAAAGCTCCCAGGATTCCGCCAGGTACGGCACGGGCCCGTATTCGGCGTCCAGCGCGACGAGCGTCATGAGGTTCACGAACTGCTGGTGCTGCTGCGAGGCATAGTCCTGCGAGGCCAGGGAGTTCATGCCGTCCGACAGGTCACCCAAACCGCCCACCACCGCGGTTCCTCCGAAGCCGGGCCCGCTGGTGCGCCGCACCGTCCCCATGAAGCTGTCCACACGTGCCAGGGCCCGGGCACAGAACTCCCCCTCCGACGACCCGTCGGTCTCCCCTCCAGGGGAACGGCAAGCCGTCACCAGGTAAGCGCACACGAGGCCGGCGAGGAGAGCGGCGCGGGTCATTCTGGCCTCCGATCGTTGCCCCGGAAGGATGGCGGACGGGTCACGGGATCCCGCAGCGAGCCGGTCCGTAACCGGCCGGGCGTTCCCGCGTTCCCGCCGACCGGTGCCGGCCAGCATCGAGACGACCGGCCCCGGCCGGACGGCCGGGACCGGTCGAACGCAACTGGCCGAAACGCTGTTCGACGCTAGAACGTACCGGAGACGATCAGCGTTCCCCCGGCCGTCTTCACGGCCACCGAAGTGCCCGGGCCCACGGCCGGCACGGCGTCGCCCTCGTCCGAGTTCAGCCGAATCGAGGCATCGCCGAACGCATCCGTCTGCCCCGAGCCGATCAGGTTCCCGCCGACGAAGAAGTCGACGTCCGTGTTCGGGGGACCGTCCTCCACCTCCACCTCGAGCTGCTGTTCGCCGCCCCGGTCCCGGAACCGCGCCTTCCCGTCCGCCTTCGGGAACGCCGCCGAGCCGGAGAGGCTCGCCTGCATCCTCGTATCGGAGCTCGAGCCCTTGGCCAGGGCGACCCCCGTGGAGCCCTGGTCGAGGGCGGTGGGTCCGGCCGCGTCCGCGCAGGCGGCGAGCCCAAACATCGTGAGTGCTACCAGGAGCCGCTTCGACATCTCTTCCTCCTTGTTCGGGTGTCGCTGTCCGCTCCGCCCGACGAGCAGGGCAAGGGCGATGCCGAGCGCGGTTTTCATGCATCTCTCTGTTCACTCGCTAGTTACGGTTATTGGTCGGAGTGTGAAGGGTGGACGGAAACGGACCGCCTGGTTCATATCGGACCAGCACGCGGGCTCAGGCGAGCCGGGATTCGAGCAGTCGATCCAGGCGGCGCACCTCGGCGACCGCCCCGAGGAGGGAGAACTGAACCCGGGCGGCACGCGCCGCATCCCGGGCCTCCGCCGGCCTTTCCCCGTCGGCCAGCAGCTCGGCGAGGGCACGGCCGGCCTCGGCGGCCAGGAGCGGGCGCCCGTGCTCGGCCGCCCGTTCGATCACCTGCCGATACAGCTCCTCCGCGGCATCCACATCCCCCAGCTCCGCCAGCGCCAGCGCCAGGACGCGCAGATCCTCGGCTTCGCCCACCACATCCCCCACCTCCCGATGGAGACTCAGAGCCCGTTGTATCTCCCGGTGCGCGAGCTCCGGCTCGCCCGCCAGCGCTCGGATCTCCGCCCGGCCGCCGAGGGCGAACGCGACGAGCGCCCGGTTTCCCGATCGCTCGGCCACCTCGACGGCGCGGTCGGCGGCCTCGAGCGCGCGCGGCAGCTCACCCAGATCCCGGTAGGTGATCCGCAGGTTGTTCTCCGTCTCGCCCACTCCCTGTGGGAGCCCGGCACGCTGGAAGGCGGCGAGCGCCATCGTGTAGGAGGCGATGGCTCGCGTGTGCTGGCCCCGAAGGTTCGCGATGATGCCGAGGTTGTTGCAGCACCTTCCGACCGTGCCGTGGTCCTCGAGCTCCTTCGCCTCGGCCAGGGCGCCCAGGAAGAACCCCTCCGCCTCGTCGATTCGACCGCCCTCCAGGGCGATGGCCCCCCGCACGTTGAGGGCCCGGGCCTGAAGGGCCCGGTCGCCCCGATCGACCGCGCCTCGAAGGGCGCTGTCGACCCACCGAGCGCCCTCCTGGTGTCTGCCGAGCCGGCCGTGTGCGATCCCGAAGTGGAGCGCGAGGGTCGGAGAGGAGGCGACGACCCCCGGTCCCCGGGCTTCCAGGAAGTTCAGGACCTCGATGTAGCGGCCCTGCCCCGAAAGCTGCCCGACCCGGTTGATCTCGGCCAGCGATTCCCGCGGACTGATCACTACCAGGACACAGTGTAGCCGGAGAAGTGATCGATGTCGGCGTCGAAGCGCTTCCGCGTCAGGTCCTGATCCGCTTCTACGGCCTCCCACGGCGAGGAGGCGTCCAGTCGGAAGAAGATCCCGAGGGCACCTGTCTCGATCGCGCCGTCCGCCGCGTCGACGACCCCGTCCCCGTTGAAGTCCGCGTTCGCCCGCAGATAGACCAGGCGAAGCTCGGCGGGCTCCTTCGGGTCGAACCGCAGGCCGGTGGGCTCCAGCTCCACCAGCAGGCGCGACGGATCCACGGTCACCGTGATGAGCACGGAGTCGCCCGCGGCCAGCGGCGTGCCGTCGGGCAGCGCCACCAGGGAGCGCTGCTTGAGGTCCAGCCGGAAGAAGTCCGGGCTCGGGTTCTCCTGCTCCACGGGGACGTCATAGCGGATCTTGAACGTCTGGCGCTCTCCCGCGACCGCCCAGAACTCCGCCTGAAGCGTTTCCAGGGGGGGAGCGTCGTCCGCCTGGACCAGGATGTGATCCTCCACGCTCTGGCTGGTCGGGGCACCCGAGCTTCCCGGTCCGGCGCTGGCGGCGATCGTCCCCTCGAACGGTCCGCCCCGCGGTTCCGTGAGGTCGCTGCACGCGACGAGGGCGAGCAACGCGACGACGACTCCGACCGTGAGCCGAGCTGTCCTACTCCTCCTGCTCATCCTTCTCCTCCTCCTGATTCCTGGGTCTTGGGGTGCGTGGAAGCCTCCAGTTCGGCATCCAGAAGCCGGCGAAGGCGCTGCCGTGAGATCTCCAGTCTGCGGGCCGCCTCGCTCCGGTTGCCGCCGCACAGCTCGAGCGTCGCCCCGGCCGCGGCGCTCATGATCGTGGCCAGGGAGGCCGGGAACGGTAGGGAGGTGGCCGGCGCGGCGGCCGACGCCGTGGGGGGCCGCACGAGCTCGACGATCTCCAGCTCTCCGGGAGGCGAGAGGAGAAGTGCCCGTTCGATGGCGTTCTTCAGCTCCCGCACGTTGCCCGGCCAATGGTAGGTGAGAAGCGCCCGCCGCAGGTCGGGCCGGAGAGGCGGTGCGGGAAGACCGTACTGCTCCGCCAGGCTCTTCAGGTAAGCCGTAGCGATCAGCAGAAGATCCTCTCCGCGCTCCCGGAGCGGCGGCATCTCCAGCGTAATCACGCCGAGGCGATAGTACAGGTCCTGGCGAAAGAGCTGCTGTTCCATGGACCGCTTGAGATCCTCGTTCGTGGCCGCGATGATCCGGATGTCCACCTTGCGCGACCGCGTCCCGCCGACCCGGCGGACCTCCCGGTCGTCCAGCGCCCGAAGCAGCTTCGCCTGAAGGTCCAGCGGGAGCGTGCCGACCTCGTCCAGAAAGAGCGTGCCGCCGTCGGCGACCTCGAAGAGCCCGGGCTTCGCCGCGTGGGCGCTGGTAAACGCCCCCCGCTCGTGTCCGAACAGCTCCGATTCGATCAGGGCCCCCGGAAGGGCGGAACAGTTCACCGGCACGAACGGAGCGGCACGCCGCGGACCCCCGTTGTGAATCGCCCGCGCCATCAGCTCCTTACCCGTGCCCGTCTCGCCGACGATCAGCGCCGTGGCATCCGCGTGCGTAAGGATGCGCTCCGCCCGCTGAAGAACCGATCGCAGGGCGGGACTCTCCCCTACGATCTCTTGGAACGCCTTCGCCTTAGCACCGGGAAGCTCCCGGGCGGCGCTTCGGGCCCGTTCGTCCAGCTGAGCGACCGCCGACGCCACGGCGTTCCGGAGCACCTCGACGTCTTCCGGGAGGGCGAAGTAGTCCGTGGCGCCGCGGGTCACCGTCTGGAGGGCGAGCCGTCGCCCCGTATCGGCCCCGATGACGAACACGGGCGGACCGAAACCCCGACCCCACCGGTCCAGCCAGTACAGGGCTTCGCGCTCGACCCCTCCCGCCGCCACGAGCACTGCGGCGATCTCGGCAGCCGCGGGGACCGGCGTGTCGTCGTCCAGCCATCGCACGTCGCTCTCGAACCCGCCCGCCAGCTCCGGCCACAGATCGGAGAAGGCCTCGGAGAGACGCACGACGGCGAGCAAGCGTCGCGTCACGCTTCTCGCCTTCGCACGGAGCGTGCCTCGGGAATGGAGCTTCTAATCGCTGTCTAGACAATCAGTTGTGGGGATTCCGCCCTGGAGGCGACCCGACCCGAAATGGAACAGATTGATCCATTTCGTACCAGGTGGCGAGTCGCCGGTCGC
>JBHHYJ010000028.1:0-31518 GCA_046757485.1 Gemmatimonadota bacterium | reverse complement strand
GGGGAGGCGGCGGAGGGGGAGACGGTGCCGGGGGAGGCCCGGATCGGAGAGGCGAGGCTCCGGGAAGCCGGGGAGCGGTATCTCCGGCTTCGGCGGCACGTGGAGGCCGCCGTGGCCGGCCGGCCCGCGGAGGGGCGCCCCGGCGGAGAGCGGGCGGCGACGGGGGGCCCGCGCGAGGGCGGCGGGTCGGCGGCGGCGGGTCCGGGTAAGGGCGGCGGCTCAGGGGCGGGGGAGCCCGAGGCGGTCCAGGCAGCGGGGGGATCGGCCGCGGTGCGATCGGGAGGCGCCTGGCTCCTGAACCGACCCTGGGGACCTCAGCCCTATCCCTCCGCTCTCGAAGAGCCCGACGCCCGACCCCGGCCCTCCCTCCTCGAGGCGATGGCGGCGGCCGGCGCGCGGGAGGCCGTGGCGCGCCTCGCCACCCGGCCACTCGTCCGGAGCGGGAAGCGGCCGACGGCCCCCGGGTCCGCCGGGACCTGTCCTTCCCCTTCACCCGGAGGGGACCCGGCCCGTGCGGACGAGGAGGTCGAGCGGCTCCGGCGGGCCCTCGGCCGGCGGCGGGAGCGGCTCGGGAAGCGGCGCGCCGCCCTCCGGAGGGAGCTCGAGAAGGGCCCCGCGCCCGAGGAGCTGCGGGAGACGGGGCACCTGCTCCTCGCCCGGCTGCCGGAGATCCCCCGGGGCGCGGCCGCCGTCACTCTGGAGGGCTTCGACGGCTCTCCGAGGACCGTGGAGCTCGATCCGGCCCTCCCCGCGGCGGCGAACGCGGAGCGCCTGTTTCGGGAGGCGGCCCGCCGGGAGCGCGCGGCGAAGCGCCTTCCCCCGCAGCTCGCCCGGGTGGAGGCGGAGCTCGCGAGGGTCGAGGAGGCGCTGGGCTCGCTCGAGGAGGAGGGACCCACGGAGAGGCTCCGGGAGGCTGCCGGAGGATCGCCTCCGTCGACCCCGACCCCGAAGGTCGGGACGAGGCTCCCCTACCTCCGCCTGCGCTCCTCCGGCGGGCTCGAGATCCGCGTGGGTCGCGGCGCGCGGGCGAACGACGAGCTCACGCTGCACCACTCCGCCCCGGAGGACATCTGGCTCCACGCCCACCAGGTCCGGGGAGCCCACGTGATCCTCCGCTGGGGCCGCCGCGAGGAGAACCCGCCCCGGCAAGATCTCCTCGAAGCCGCGATCGTCGCGGCGGTTCACAGCCGGGCCCGCCACAGCGGGACGGTCGCCGTGGACTGGACCCGGAGGAAGTACGTCCGCAAGCCCCGGAAAGCCCCGCCGGGGGCCGTGCGGGCGGAGCGGGTGAAGACGGTCTTCGCGGAGCCGAACGCGGGGCTGGTGGAGCGGCTCAAGATCCGCGCGACGAGAGAGGAACGGTGACCGGACGTCGGAGCGCAGCGCGTCTCGCGAACAAACGGGTCAGGCGTCCCGAGAGCCAGGGTCGGCGCGGCGCATCAGGCCTGGCGGCAGCGATCGCACCCGAGTGGGACGTGCCAGGAACCGTGCTTCTGGAGCCGGCGATCCAGCCGGCGGACGAAGAGCACCCGGTTCCGTCCCCCGCCTGCGGAGCGCGCTAGTCGGACCTGGCCGGTTGACCCATGATCGTAAGCCGCTTATGATAGTTCCATGAGCGAAGTCCACCGCTATCTGGCGGAGATCGGGGCCCGCGGGGGCCGCAAGAGCCGGCGGACCCTCGATCCCGACACCGCTCGTGCCATGGTCCGCGTGCGAGAGGCCCGCCGCGCGTTCCGTCGCTTCTACAACACCTGCTTCTGGTCCTACCGACCGGACCTGGTGATCGGAGGCGACGACATCCCCTGGGTCGCCGAGCAACTGCGCAGGCACGGGAATCGAGAGGCGTGGCGCATCGCGGCGAAGCTGTGCCGCTAACCGACTTCCAGCGCGGGCTGCTCGCCGAGCTGGCGAGCGACCCCACCGACGACCGCTACCTCGCCGGCGGCGCCGCCATGCACTTCGCGCCCGACTCGACCCGCTACAGCGACGACCTCGATTTCTTTCACGATTCGGAAGCCCGGGTAGCGTCGGCGTTCGCGGCGGACCGGGCGCACCTCGAGCGGGCCGGTTACGTCGTGGAGGTCCAGCAGAGTCTGCCCGGCTTCGTTCGGGCCATCGTCGGCAAGGGCGAAGAGGCCACGCGCGTGGACTGGGCGCACGAGTCGGCCTGGCGGTTCATGCCGCTCGTGCGCGATCCGCTCGGCGGCCTGTTGCTGCATCCCGTGGATCTCGCCATCAACAAGGTGCTCGCGCTGGCGGGCCGCGACGAGCCGCGCGACTTCGCGGACATCCTGTTCGTCCACCGTCACGTCCTGGCGCTGGCCGCGCTGTGCTGGGCGGCGGTCGGCAAGGATCCGGGCTTTACACCGCTCTCCCTCCTGGAGCTGCTCAAGCGACGCGGTCGCTACCGGCCGGAGGACTTCGCACGCCTTCGGCTCGCCGAACCCTTCGACCTGAGAGCCGCCAAACGGACCTGGCTCGCGGCCCTGTCCGAAGCCGACGCGTTCGTCCGCGACCGGCCGCCCGAGGAGAGCGGCTGCCTCTACTACTCCGTGAAACAGCAGCGGTTCGTCGTGCCGCGGAGCGAAGTCGGTCTCGACGCGCAGGGAATCGAGGTCCACTTCGGCGCGCCCGGCGGAGTGCTGCCTCACATGGCGGACTCACGGGTCGAGGGAATCGGCTCATCGGGGAACGCTCCGTAGCCGCGAGTTGGGACACGCCGTGCTGGTCCCCACCGAGCCTCACGCACCGGCTGCGACTGCCGGCCAGAGCGCGTCCCGGCCGGACGACGGGACGTCGACGGATCCAGCCCCGACAAAGGCCCTCCCGTCACCCGGCGCCGTGCACCGCCTCCGCCAGCTCCCCCGCGAGCTCCGCGAACGCTTCCTCGCTCTCCTCCAGGCGGGCGATGAGGGCGGAGCCGACGACCACTCCGTCGGCTACTTCCGCCACCGCCCGGGCCTGGTCCGCCCGTGAGATCCCGAAGCCGACCGCCACGGGCAGACGCACGCGGCTCCGGAGCTCCTCCACCCTCCCCCGGAGTCCCTCGTCGAGCCGATCCCGGGCTCCGGTGACGCCGAGCCGTGAAATGAAGTAGAGGAAGCCCGACGCCCGACCCACGATGCGCTCCACCCGCTTCGGGGTGGTCGTGGGCGCCACGAGGGGAACCCAGTCGAGCCGCGAGGCGCCGAGCCGCTCCTCCAGCTCGGCATGCGTGCCCACGGGGAGGTCGGTGAGGAGCAGCCCGGCGGCTCCCGCCTCCTCCGCCCGCTCGAGGAAGACCTCGACCCCCATACGGAGGATCGGGTTCAGGTAGCTGAACAGGACGATGGGGGGAAGATCGGCCGAGCGCTCGGCCAGGAGATCCAGGGTGGAGCCGAGGGTCACCCCCTGCTCCAGCGCCCGCCAGCTCGCCCTCTGGATCGTGGGCCCGTCGGCCAGCGGGTCGCTGAACGGGACCCCGAGCTCGATCGCATCCGCCCCGGCCTCCGCCAGCCGTTGCAACAGGCGCGGGGTGTCGGCCGGCGAGGGGAAGCCGTGGGTGAGGAACGGGATGAACGCCCGCCTTCCCCCCTCGGACAGCGCTCCGAACGCCGCCCTCAGGGGCGAGCCGTCTCGCACGCCCCCGGATGAGCCGTCGGCCGCCGCCGGGCGCGAGGCGTCCCCCACCGCCCGAGGGTCTCTCACTCGGGCTCCCTCCCCGGCGGGCCGGTCACCGGGGGCTCCCTCCCGGGCGCACCTTCCCCTCCCCCTCGCGGGTCTCCTCTCCCACGGTTCGGTTGCCGGAGGGGGACCGCACGAGGCTCGCGACCTCGGCCACGTCCTTGTCCCCCCGGCCGCTCAGACAGACGAGGGCGTCCTTCCCCCTCCAGCGCTCCGCCTCGACCGCGAGCCGCGCCAGGGCGTGGGCGCTCTCCAGGGCCGGGATGATCCCCTCCAGATAGCAGAGGTCGTGGAAAGCGGCCAGCGCCTCCGCGTCCGTGACCGCCTCGTACCGGACCCGCCCGCTGTCCCGGAGCCAGCTGTGCTCGGGTCCGACCCCCGGGTAGTCCAGGCCGGCGGAGATGGAGTGGGCCGGGGTCACCTGCCCATCGGGATCCTGGAGGAGGTAGCTGTACGCCCCGTGGAGCACGCCGGGGATGCCGGCGGCCAGGGAGGCGGCATGCCGTCCGGTGTCGAGCCCCTCGCCGGCCGCCTCCACCCCGACGAGCTCCAGCTCCTCGCGGCCCAGGAACGCCGTGAAGATCCCGATGGAGTTCGAGCCTCCCCCCACGCAGGCGAACACGGCGGCGGGCTCGCGGCCCCGGGCGGTCATCTGCTCCGCCGCCTCGTCCCCGATGACCCGCTGGAAGTCCCGGACGATCCGGGGATACGGTGCCGGCCCCACGACGGAGCCGATGATGTAGTGGGTCCCCTCCACCGTCTCCACCCAGTCCCGGATCGCCTCGTTCGTAGCGTCCTTCAGCGTGCGGCTGCCGCTCGTCACGGACCGCACCTCGGCGCCCAGGATCCGCATCCGCTCGACGTTCGGCGCCTGCCGGCGCATGTCCTCCTCGCCCATGTAGACTACGCACTCGAGGCCGAAGAGGGCGCAGGCGGTGGCCGTGGCCACCCCGTGCTGGCCCGCCCCCGTCTCGGCGATGACCCGGCGCTTGCCCATCCGGCGGGCGAGCAGGGCCTGGCCGACGGTGTTGTTGATCTTGTGGGCCCCCGTGTGGCTCAGATCCTCGCGCTTGAGCCAGACGCGGACGCCCCCCAGCGCCTCGCCCAGGCGCTTCGCCCGGTACAGGGGCGTCGGGCGGCCGGCGTAATCGCGCAGGAGCGCGTCCAGCTCCTCCTGAAACGCCGGGTCTCTCCGCGCCGCGGCATACGCCTCCTCCAGCTCCTCCAGCGCCGGGATCAGCGTCTCCGGGACGAAGCGTCCGCCGTACGGCCCGAACCAGCCGGGGCCGGCATCCACGCTCACGAGCTCGCCGGAACCCGGAACCGCTCTGGACCCGACTCGCCGGCGCCCCGGGTGCGGCCGGGAAGACCCGCCGCCCGGGCCTCGCGCACAAAGACGCGGATGCGGCGCGGGTCCTTCTCGCCGGGCCGGCGTTCCACGCCGCTCGAGACGTCCACCACATCGGGCCGCACCCGGCTCACCGCGTCCGCCACCGTCGCAGGACGAAGCCCGCCGGCCAGCACGAGCCGGGCCGAGCCCGGCTCGAGACGCTCCCGCCAGCCCTCCAGCCACTCGAGCGGCACCCGGGTTCCGGTCCCGCCCGCGCCCTCCGGCGACCATCCCTCGACCAGCAACGCGTCCACGACCTCCCGGTAGCGAGCGACGGCCTCGTGCAGCTCCTCCCGGCCCCGGGGCCTCACCGCCTTCCACACCTCGATCCCCGCCGCGCGGAGCGCTTCGCAGGCCTCTGGAGGCTCGCCGCCGTGTAGCTGGGCCACCTCGATCCCCACCTCCCCGGCCACGGAACGGACGGTCTCCGGGTCGGCGTCCACGAAGACGCCCACCGGGCGGGCCCGGCCGGCCACGGCCTCGACGATCCGCTTCGCCTCCTCGCGGCTCACCCGCCGCGGGCCCTCGGCGAACACGAGCCCCACGTACGCGGCTCCGGCCTCCACGGCCGTCCGTGCCTCGGCCGGCGTCCGGCAGCCGCAGATCTTGACGGCCACCCGCCTCCGTCGAGCCTGGCCCACCAGCTCGGCCACCGCGGCTTCGGGATCGTCCCCCATCAGCCGGCTCCCGACGAGCACCGCGTCCGCCCCCGAGTGGCCGGCCGCGGCGGCGTCGGCCGCGTCCCCGATCCCGCTCTCGGCCACCGCCACGCGGTCCTCCGAAATCCCCGCCACCAGCTCGAGCGCCCGCGGCAGGTCGACCTCGAAGCTCGCCAGATCGCGCGCGTTGACCCCGACGATGCGCGCCCCCGCTGCCAGCGCCCGCTCCACCTCCTCCCGATCGTGCACCTCGACCAGCGCGGCCATCCCGAGCTCCTCTCCGGCTGCCACCATCTCCCGCAGCCTCCCGTCCTCCAGCGCGCGGGCAATGAGGAGGACGGCGTCGGCGCCGGCGGCGCGCGACTCGAGGAGCTGCACCGGCTCCAACAGGAAGTCCTTCCGGAGAACGGGAATCGACGCCGCATCGCGGGCCGCCCGCAGGTCGGCGAGCGAGCCCCCGAAGTGGGAACGGTCCGTGAGGACCGAGAGGGCGGACGCCCCGCCCCGCTCGTACGCGGCAACCACGTCCGCGACGTTCGCCTCGGGCGCCAGCGGTCCGGCCGACGGCGATCGGCGCTTGAACTCCGCGATCACGGCCACCCTGTCCCCCAGGCGCAGAGCCGGCTCGAAGGCGCGGGCCGGGGGGGCATCGGCCGCCCGCCTCGCGAGCCCCCTCTCCTGGCCGCGGAGCCGCGAGATCTCCGCCCGCTTGGCTGCCAGGATCGCATCCAGAATCGTCGTCCGCTCGCTCACGCGCGGAAGTTAGATCGCCGCGGCGACGGAGACCATGCGGGCCGCTGTGCCCGGGCCGGCCGGCGCCCCCGTCACGGCGGGGGCGCCTTCGATCTTGCGGTTCGGTTCCTGTTCGGGTAGATTCGGTTTCCGTTCGGTACGGATCGGGCCAAGGCCTGCGGTGCGCGGGTGGGACCGATGGCGGCCCTGCTTGCGACACGCGGCACTCGGGAGGCGGGAGAGGAAAGAGAGATGGCGCTCACGAAGCGACAGCGGGAGATCCTGGACTTCATCGAGGAGTTCCTTCGTCGCCGCGGCTACTCTCCGAGCTTCGAGGAGATCGCGGACCACTTCGAGTATCGCTCCCTGGCCACCGTGCACGAGCACCTGAGCAACCTCCAGACGAAGGGCTACATCCGGAAGAACTACAACGAGAGCCGCTCCATCGAGCTGGCCGAGATGCCCGTGCGCATCGGAGCCCTGGACCTCCCCCTCCTGGGCGCCGTCGCGGCCGGGGCCCCGATCGAGGCGATCGAGGACCAGGAGACGATCTCCGTTCCGGAAGACATGATCGCCGGCTCGGTCTCCGGCCACTACGTGCTCAAGGTGCGCGGGGACTCGATGATCGAGGAACAGATCCGAGACGGCGACTACGTCATCGTCCAATCGAGGGAGATGGCCCGCAACGGGGAGATGGTGATCGCGCTCATCGACGGGGAGAGCGCCACCATGAAGAAGTTCTATCGGGAGGACCGAGCGATCCGCCTGCAGCCCGCGAACGTCGGGCTCGCACCGATGTTCTTTGACGAGAGCCGAGTGCAGGTTCAGGGGATCGTCGTAGGGGTGATCCGGAAGTACTGAGCGCGAACGCTGGCAAGGAGGTGGACGGGAGAGGTTTTCCGCGGGAGAGCGTTCCCACGAAACGGCCGGCGCGCTGCCGGCTGAAACCCGTGGGCTCGACGCTCCGTTTCATGAGAGGAGCCCGTGGCCGGAGAGCCATCTCCCGGTGACGGGCGCCAGGAGACGCAAGAGCGAAAGCCCCGGTGGCTCCCACTTCCTACCCAACCCCACGCCGCCGGGGCCGTAGCTCCGTTCTGAGCGGCGCCTTCCGGGGACACGTCCTCACTGAAGAGCCGCTGACCTGCTCACCTCCCTCCGCCCGAGACCGCCGCCGGCCGGGCTCACCTCCGTCGGCTCACCCTTTCTCCGCTTCCGACAGCTCCCGGAGCCGCTCCAGGATCGAGCCGGCACGTCCGTCGTCGATCGCCTCTCGGGCCCGCTCGACCCCCTGTGCGATGCCGTCGGCCTCGCCGCCGGCCCACAGCGCCGCCCCCGCGTTGAGGAGGACGGCCGCCCGGGCGGCTCCCTCCTCCCGGCCGGCGAGCACGGCCTCCACCCGGGCCGCGTTCTCCGGAGGGCCCTCCCCCCGGAGCTCCGTGACGTCGAGCCCCTCCCAACCGAACTCCGCGGGGTCGATCTCCACCTCCTCCAGCTCGGCCCGATCCAGACGCACCGCCAGGGTGGCGCCCACGGGGCTCAGCTCGTCCATCCCCGGCTCGCCGTGCACGACGAGCGCCCGCTCATGCCCCAGCTCCCGCAGGGCCTCGGCCATGAGCCACAGCAGGCCCGGATCGGAGACGCCGACCACCTGGCGCCCCACCCGGGCCGGGTTGGCCAGCGGGCCCAGCAGGTTGAAGATCGTGGCCACCCCGAGGACGCGGCGCACCGGCCCCACGTGCCGAACGGCGGGGTGGAAACGGGGGGCGAACATGAAGGCGAAACCCGTCTCCCGGAGCACGCGAGGAAGCCGCTCGGGCGCCACGTCGACCGATACCCCGAGCGCTTCCAGCAGATCTGCACTCCCGCATCGGGAGCTGAAGGAGCGGTTGCCGTGCTTCGCCACGCGGGCGCCGGCGGCCGCCGCCAGAAGGCCCGCGGCCGTGGAGATGTTGAAGGTCGTGAGCCCCCCGCCGCCCGTACCGCACGTATCCACCAGCCGGTCCCCCGGAAGGTCGGCCACGATCATCGCCCTCCGGAGAGCCCGCACCCCACCCGCGATCTCCTCCGGCTTCGGCCCTCGCATGCGGAGCGCCGTCAGGAAGGCGGCCACGGCGGCCGTTTCCGCTTCTCCCGCCATGATGTGGCCGAAGGCGGTCTCGGCCTCCGCGGCCGTGAGGGCCTCGCCATCCAGCAGCTTGACGAGCAGCTCGCGCACCTGGCTCTCCTCCCGCTCGCTTCATACCTTGGGCGCCGTGCCGGAGCACCCTGACCTTCGCTTCCGCGCCACCGTCCACTACGACGGAGCGGCCTTTCACGGCTGGCAGTCGCAGTCGAACGGACGCACCGTCCAGGATCGCCTCGAAGGCGCGCTCGAGGGCCTCTTGGGTCATCGCCCTCGAGTCCGCGCGGCCGGGCGTACGGACGCGGGCGTGCACGCGGCCGGCCAGGAGATCGCCTTCGATGCCCCGGCGCGCTGGGAAGCGGGGGAACTGCGTCGCGCCCTGAACGCCGTCACGCCGGAGGAGATCTGGATCGAGAAACTTAGGCGGGCGGAGGCCGACTTTCACCCCCGGTTCGACGCGAGGGCCCGCCGATACGAGTATCTCATCGCCATCGGGGAGGAAGCGGAGTCCCCCGTGCGGGCAGGGCGGGCGTGGCCTCTGACCCGTGAAGTGGCGGAGGGAACCCTGACGAGCGTGACGCGGATGTTGGTGGGCGAGCACTCCTTTCAGGCGTTCGCCAAAGCAGGAAAGCCGAAGCGGGGTACCCGATGCCGGGTCACGGAGGCGCGCTGGATGCGGAC
The DNA here is from genome assembly GCA_046757485.1 of Gemmatimonadota bacterium. Taxonomy (GTDB): domain Bacteria; phylum Gemmatimonadota; class Gemmatimonadetes; order Palauibacterales; family Palauibacteraceae; genus JBHHYJ01. The sequence continues at coordinate 22,271 of JBHHYJ010000028.1, read as the reverse complement.
CGCGGCGGGGGATCTCGTGTTCCGGGTCGTGGCGGATCGCTTCCTGCACCGCATGGTACGATACCTGGTCTCCACGCTGGTCGAGGCGGGCACGGGGCGACGGGCTCCGGGAGAGGTGGATCGGCTTCTCGCCGGAGAGCCGGGCGTCCGCCCCCCGACGCCCGCTCCGGCCTGCGGTCTGTACCTGACGGGCGTGCGGTACGCCGACGGGTGGAACAGGCCCGCCGGGATCCCCGGCGTGCGGATTCCCGATCGGACGGAGAGATGCGCGGGAAGAACCGGCTCATGGGAAGAAGCCTCGAAGAGCGCCGGCGAGGGAGGCCGCGCGGGGTGAAGGCCCTCGGCGGGGCCGCGGGGCGGGTCAGTCCGGCAGCGCTTGGCGTCGCGCTGGCTCTCCTCTTCCTGGGGGGCCTCCTGGTCGGCTTCCTCCTCTCGCCGGGCCGGACCCTCTCCGGGAGAGAGGAGGGGCTCGCCGTCTCGCGGACGGGGGCGGCATCCGCCTTCGCGGAGTCGACCGGGCGGTCGCCGGCCGGATCCCAGGCGGAGCGGTCGGCGTCGAGCCCGGCGACGCAGGGCCGGAACACGCCGCTGGTGCGGGCCGTGCAGCGGGTCTCACCCTCGGTCGTCAGCGTCATCGCGACGCGGCGCACCCGCCGGGTCCCTCAGGGGCTGCTGGACCTCTTCTTCGAACGGGAGCAGTACGAGAGCCGTCAGAGTCTCGGATCCGGCTTTCCGATCGATTCCGAGGGGTACCTCCTGACGAATCACCATGTGGTCAGAGACGCCGACTCCATTCGGGTGATCGATGCGGCGGGCCGCATCTACACGGCCCGGCTCGTGGGGAGCGACGAGCTGACGGACATCGCGGTCCTCAAGGTGCCGGACGGCAGGGTCCCCCCCGCCCCGATCGGCACCTCCCGTGACCTGATGGTCGGAGAGCCCGCCATCGCGCTGGGCAACCCCACCGGCTTCGACATCGCGAACGCGGAGGCGACGGTCACGAGCGGGGTGATCTCCGGAGTGGGCCGTGACATCCGCTCCGTGGGCCGGCGCGAGGTCCTGTACGCCGACATGGTGCAGACGGATGCGGCGATCAACCCGGGCAACTCCGGCGGTCCGCTGGTGAACGCGAACGGTCAGGTGGTCGGGGTCAACTCGGCGATCTTCTCCCGCTCCGGGGGCTCCGAGGGGCTGGGGTTCGCCATCCCGATCGACCGAGCGATGCGCGTGGCTGACGAGCTGCGGCGCTTCGGCCGCATCCGGCGGCCGTGGGTAGGGATCGACGTGGCGTCCGAGCGCTCCGACAGTCTCTTCGTGCAGGCGGTGGTGCGCCGAGTCGCCCAGGGCTCGCCTGCCGACCGGGCGGGGATCCGCGAAGGGGACGTGGTGGTGACCGCGAACGGCAAACCGATCCGCAGTCCTCTGGACTGGGAGGTCGCGATGCTGGACGCGGGGGTGAACGGCCGAATGGCGCTTCGGCTGCGTCGCGACGGGCGCCTGGAGTCCACCGTCCTGGGCGTGGAGGAGATTCCATCCGAGACCGCCGAGCGAGTCGAGGTGCTCCGGGGGATGCAGCTCGTGACCGTCACTCCCCAGATCGCGGTCGAGCGTCGGCTCCAGGCTCAGCAGGGAGCGCTCATCGTGGAAGTGAGCCCCTCCGTGGCCCGCTCCACCCTCCTGCGGCCGGGCGACGTGATCGTGGCGATCAACCAGCGCGAGGTGCGGAACGCGAACGACGCCGCCGAGCTGTTCCGGTACTACTCGAGCACGCTCGGCTGGGTGCGCGTGTGGATCCTTCGAGGTGGCTCCACGTTCATCACTCGCTTCGGCATCCGGTGATGCGGCCGGAAGCCCCCCCCGAGGTGACGGAGGGCGGACGCCACTATCCCCATCCCCTGATCGACCGCTACGCCTCGGCGGAGATGGCGGCGATCTTCTCCCCCCACAGGCAGGCGGCCACCTGGCGCGACCTGTGGATCGCCCTGGCGGAGGAGGAGCGAGCCCTCGGCGTGGAGATCCCCGAGGAGGCGATCGCGGCGATGCGCTCGGCGCGAGAGCGCATCGACCTCGATCGGGTGGCGGAGCTGGAGCGGGAACTCCGGCACGACGTGATGGCCCACGTGCATCACTTCGGCGAGGTCGCCCCGGCCGCCCGCGGCTACCTTCACCTGGGCGCCACCAGCGCGTTCGTGGCGGACAACGCGGGACTCCTCCAGCACCGGGACGCCCTCCGGCTCCTCCGGGCGCGTCTCCGCGACGCGATCGAGCCGCTCGCCGAGCTCGCCCGCCGGCACGCCGGGCTCCCCGCCCTCGCCTACACCCACGGCCAGCCCGCCCAGCCCACCACGATGGGGAAGCGGGCCTGCCTGTGGCTGCAGGATCTCCTCACCGACCGGGCGGCCGTGGGGAGCACGCTGGCGGATCTCCGGTTCCGGGGGGCCCGGGGCACGACGGGCAGCGAAGCCTCCTTCCTCGAGCTGCTCGGCGGAGAGGCGAGCAAGGTGGACGAGCTGAATCGGCGGCTGGCGGAGCGCTTCTCCTTCCCGGGCTGCTACCCGGTCATCGGCCAGACCTACCCCCGCAAAGTGGATCACCGGTGTCTCTTCGTGCTGGCCGGCATCGGGGTCTCCACCTCCCGCTTCGCGCATGACGTACGACTGCTGCAGGCGTTCGGCGAGGTGGAGGAGCCGTTCGAGACGTCCCAGATCGGCTCCTCGGCAATGCCGTACAAGCGGAATCCGATGCGCTCGGAGCGCATCTGCGCCCTGGCCCGCCATCTGGCGGTCCTGGAGCTGGACGCTTCCTGGACGGCCGCGGTCCAGTGGCTGGAGCGCTCCCTGGACGACTCGGCGAACCGCCGGGTGGCGATCCCGGAGGCGTACCTGTCCGCCGAGGCCGTCCTCCTGCTGTGCCAGAACGTCGCGGCGGGCCTGCGCGTCAACGAGCGGGTCGTCGCCGACCGCCTCCGGCGCGAGCTTCCCCTGCTGATCGCCGAGGAGGTGCTGATCGCCGGGGTCCGTGCGGGCGGCGACCGCCAGGAGCTTCACGAGCGGTTCCGGGTGCATGCCTCGGCCGCCCGCGAGCGCCTCCGGAACGGAGCTTCGGAGAACGATCTCCTGAAACGGATCGCGGCGGATCCCGCTTTCGGGCTGGATCTTCCGGCGCTGGACGAGATGGCCGACCCGCAGCGCCTGGTGGGACGCGCCGCCCGGCAGGTGGAGCGCTTCCTGACCGAGCAGGTCGATCCGGCGCGCGGGACCGCCGAGAAGGAGGCGCCGCGGCGCACGCGACGGGACCGGACCGAGCTCCGTGTGTAGCGGCCGGTGAGCGGCGCGGCTCGATGAGCCAGGCGGCGGATCGGGTGGAGCTGCCGTTCCCGCTTCTGCGGGAGGGGAAGGTTCGCGAGGTGTACGAGCTCGGGTCGGACCTCCTCTTCGTCGCGACGGACCGGATCAGCGCCTTCGACTGCGTCCTGCCGCGGCCGATCCCCCACAAGGGGGCCGTGTTGACTCAGCTTTCCGCTTTCTGGTTCGAGAGCACGGGCCCGATCGTGCGCAACCACATGCTGGCCACCGATGCGGGGGAGATCGTGGAGCGGGTGCCGGAGCTCGCCGCCACCCGCGACCGGTGGGAGGGACGCTCAATGCTCGTCAGAAGGACGGACCCGTTCCCGATCGAGTGCGTGGTCCGGGGGTATCTGGCCGGCTCCGCCTGGAAGGAGTACCGGGAGAACGGCACCCTGGCGGGGGAGCCGTTGCCGGAAGGCCTGGAGGAGGCCTGCGAGCTCCCGGAGCCGCTCTTCTCCCCCGCGACGAAGGCGGAACAGGGGCACGACGAGAACATCTCCTTCGCCGAGATGGCTCGCCGGCTGGGCGCGAAGCCGGCCGAGCTCCTGCGGGAGCACAGCCTGGCGCTGTACCACTTCGCCAGCCAGCTCCTCCGGGAGCGAGGGATCCTCCTCGCCGACACGAAGTTCGAGTTCGGAACCTCCCGCCACGGCGAGATCCTGCTCATCGACGAGGCGCTCACGCCCGACTCCTCCCGACTGTGGCCCCTCGACCTCTACGAGCCGGGGCGCGGTCAGCCCTCGCTGGACAAGCAGCCGGTGCGGGATTACCTGGACGGCCTGGTGGCGGACGGCAAGTGGAACCGCCATCCGCCGGCACCGGAGCTGCCCGACGAGGTCGTCGAAGCCACCTCCGCCCGCTACCTGGAGGCGTTCCGGAGAGTGACGGGCCGGGAGCTGGACCCGTGAACCGGAGCGGCGGCGTCGCTCCGGCGAGAGCGACCCGATGACGCACACCTACGTGGCCGACGTGCGGATCACGCCCCGGGGCGGGATCCTGGATCCCGAGGGGGAGACGATCGCCCGTGCTTTGGAGAACCTCGGCTACCAGGATGTCTCCGAGGTGCGGGCGGGGCGGCTCATCCGCCTCACCCTGACGGCTGCCGACCCGGAGACGGCCCGGACGACGGTGGAGCGCATGTGCGAGGAGCTGATCGCCAACCCACTGATCGAAGAATACCTCGTGACGCTGGAGGAGACGGACGGCGACGAGGACGCGGCGGCGGGGAGCGCGCCCGGCGCACCGGCGGCCGAGGCCGGGCCGTGAAGGTCGGGATCGTTCGCTTTCCCGGCTCCAACTGCGACCAGGACGTCCGGCGGGCGGTGGCCGAGGGGCTCGGGGCCGAGGCGATCTACCTGTGGCACAAGACACACGACCTCGAGGGGGCCGACCTGGTGGTCCTGCCGGGAGGCTTCTCCTACGGAGACTACCTCCGGGCCGGAGCGATCGCCCGCTTGAGCCCCGTCATGCGCGAGGTCCGGGCGTTCGCCGCCGGCGGGGGCCTCGTCCTGGGCATCTGCAACGGCTTCCAGGTCCTGTGCGAGGCCGGACTCCTGCCCGGAGCTCTCGTCCGCAATCGGAACCTGCGCTTCCGGTGCCACGACGTGCTCCTGCGGGTCGACTCCGTGGCGACGCCGTTCACCGCCGGCTACGCCGAACGGGAGATCCTCCGCATGCCGATCGCCCACGGCGAGGGGCAGTACACGGCGAGCCCCGCGACCCTGGACGCCCTCGAGACCGAGGAGCGAGTCGTCTTCCGTTATGTGGACGCCCGCGGCCGAGCCACGAGCGCCGCCAACCCCAACGGATCGGCGCGCAACGTGGCCGGCATCTGCAACGAAACGCGCAACGTCCTGGGCCTCATGCCGCACCCGGAGCGGGCCACTCTTGCCTACCTGGGCTCCACGGACGGGCTGGAGCTCTTTCGTTCGGCCTTCGCCTCCCTCGACCGCGACGCGGTCGCCGCGGGGGCCTGACGGACGCGTGCGTCCGACGGCGGCCCGCACGAGCGGCCCGGAAGTGCCCCGCACGACCGCCCCCGAGGCGGCCCGCACGGCCGAGGTCGCGGCCCCGGAGAGCCGCATCACGCCGCGGCTCGTGGCAGACCACGGCCTCTCCGAGGAGGAGTACGGGCGGATCCTGTCGATCCTGGACCGGGAACCGACGCTTCCGGAGCTGGGGGTCTTCAGCGCCATGTGGTCGGAGCACTGCGGCTACAAGAACTCCCGCCCCCTCCTGAAAACCCTCCCGACCCGGGCCGCTCACGTCGTGCAGGGGCCGGGGGAGAACGCGGGGGTGATCGACGTGGGCGACGGCTGGGGGATCGCCTTCAAGATCGAGTCCCACAACCATCCCTCCGCGGTCGAGCCGTATCAGGGGGCGGCCACGGGCGTCGGGGGGATCCTGCGAGATGTCTTCACGATGGGCGCCCGGCCGATCGCCGTGCTGGACAGCCTTCGCTTCGGCTCTCTCGACTCTCCCCGCGCCCGCTACCTCCTGGACGGCGTCGTCCGGGGGGTCGGAGATTACGGAAACTGTGTGGGCGTGCCGACCGTCGGAGGAGAGACCGTCTTCGACCCGGCATACGCGCGAAACCCGCTCGTGAACGTCATGTGCGTCGGAATCCTGCGCCTCGAACGGCTCATCCGCGGCACCGCCGAGGGGACGGACAACGCCGTCATGGCCGTGGGCGCCCGCACGGGCCGTGACGGCATTCACGGAGCCACCTTCGCCTCCGAGGAGCTCTCCGAGGAGCACGCGGAGAGCCGTCCTCAGGTTCAGGTCGGAGACCCGTTCACGGAGAAGCTGCTCCTGGAGGCGAGCCTGGAGCTCATCGGGCGCGACCTCCTCGTGGGCATCCAGGATATGGGCGCCGCAGGCCTGACCTCGAGCGCCACGGAGATGGCCGCCCGAGCCGGTTCCGGAGTCGAGCTGGAGATCTCGCGCGTGCCGGTACGAGAACCCGGAATGTCCACGTACGAGACCCTCCTCTCCGAGTCGCAGGAAAGGATGCTCGTCGTGGTGCGACCCGGAAAGGAGGAGGAGGTGCGGGAGGTCCTCGAGCGCTGGGATCTTCCGGTGGCCACCGTCGGCCGGGTCACCGGGGACGGCACGTTTCGGGTTCTCGAGGGAGGCAAGGCGGTGGTGGAGATCCCCGTGGATCCGCTGGTGAGCGGGTGTCCCACCTACACCCGCGAGGGTCGGGAGGACCCGGAGATCCGGAGGAGGCGGGAGACGGACGTCTCCCCGTACGCCCGGCTCGATTCGGAGGCGGCGGTCGAGGCGTTTCGGGACCTGCTGGACGCACCGAGCCTTGCCTCTCGACGCTGGATCTGGGAGCAGTACGACACGACGGTGCGGACGAACACGGTCGCCGGGCCCGGCGGAGATGCGGCGCTCCTTCGCATCGCGGACTCCCGCCGGGCGCTGGCCGTCTCCGTGGACGGAAACGGCCGGTACACGTACCTGGATCCTCGGACCGGGGGCCGGATCGCGGTCGCCGAGGCGGCCCGCAACGTGGCCTGCACGGGGGCCCGCCCGCTGGCCATCACGAACTGCCTGAACTTCGGCAGCCCGCTGCGCCCCGCCGTGTACCATCAGCTCGAGCAGGCCGTGGCCGGCATCGGAGAAGCGTGCCGCGCGCTCGGGACGCCCGTCACCGGCGGGAACGTGTCGCTGTACAACGAGACGGCCGGGGAGGCGGTGTACCCGACGCCGGTGATCGGAATGGTGGGACTGCTGGACGATCTGGAGCGGCGGGTGCCGTCCGCCTTCCCCCGCCCCGGTGGCGCCGTCTTCCTGGCCGGCCTCAGCGCCGAGGAGATCGGCGGCTCGGAGTATCTAGCCGTCTGCCACGGCCTCGTGGCGGGCGCGCCGCCCGCCCTGGATCTGGAGGCGGCCGCGCGTCTGGTGGAGTTCCTGGTGCGGGCCTCCCGGGCGGGCCTGCTCGTTCTCGCGCACGACTGCTCCCGAGGGGGCCTGGCGATCGCCCTGGCGGAGTGCGCGATGTCGGCTCCCGAAGGGCCGCTGGGGCTCCGAGCGGACCTGCTGGCCGGGGCGGAAGAGGGGGTCTCGGCCGCCGCCGCTCTGTTCGGAGAGTCGCAGAGCCGGGTGGTGCTCGGCTGCGAGCCCGGCCGGGCCGGGGCGCTCGAGCGACTGGCCCGTGAGGCGGGCGTGCCCCTCGCGCGGCTCGGAACCGTCGCGGGGCCGGGGGAGCGCTTCTACCTGCAGGCGGGAAAGGTGGAGATCGACCTGGACCCGGGGCAGATGCGGCAGCTCTACGAGGCCGCCTTGCCCCGGCGCATGCGGGAAGAGCCCGGGCTCACGGCGTGACTCGTCCGATGAGCCGGAGCGCGGTCGGAGCCGCGGCCGGGCGGCCGCGCCACCTCCCCGTCGACGCGCCGCGGGAGAAGTGCGGCGTCTTCGCGATCAGCGGGGTGCCGGAGGCGGCGGCGCTCGCGTTCATGGGACTCTACGCCCTCCAGCACCGCGGACAGGAGTCGGCGGGCATCGTCGCCATCGACGGGGACGGGACGGCCCGGGCCCACCGAGGCATGGGGCTGGTGGCCGACGTCTTCGACGCCGAGAGGATCCGCCGCCTGAAAGGCCGGCTGGCTCTGGGCCACGTCCGCTACTCGACGGCCGGCGGTTCCGAGCTGCGGAACGCCCAACCCGTCCTGGTGGACTACCGCCAGGGAGCGCTCACTCTCGCCCACAACGGAAACCTGACGAACGCGCTGGAGCTGCGTCACCGCTTGAGCGGCGAGGGCGCGATCTTTCAGACGGACAGCGACTCCGAGGTGATCGTCCACCTCATCGCCCGTTCCCGTCGGGAGGAAGAGGCCCAGCAGGTGGATGACGCCCTGTCGCAGGTGACGGGGGCTTTCTCCCTCATCCTCAGCATCGGCCAGACGCTGTACGTGGCCCGGGACTCCCGGGGTTACCGCCCGCTCGTTCTCGGGGAGCTGAACGGCGCCACGGTGGCGGCGTCCGAGACCTGTGCCCTGGACATCATCGGCGCCCGGTACGTGCGGGAGGTGAAGCCGGGTGAGGTGCTTCGCATTCGGGAGGGGAAGGCGCAGCGGCTCCGTCCCCTGCCCCCTCAGGAGCCGGCCCCCTGCCTGTTCGAGCTGGTGTACTTCGCCCGTCCGGACTCGCGCGTCTGGGGATGCAGCGTGGATCGAGCCCGCCGACTCTTCGGCCGCCGCCTGGCCCGGGAGCACCCGGCGGAGGCGGACTGCGTGTTCGCCGTGCCGGATTCCTCCAACTCCTCGGCGCTCGGCTACTCCGAGGAGTCGGGGCTCCCGTTCGAGCTCGCGCTGATCCGCAATCACTACGTGGGGCGCACGTTCATCCAGCCCACGCAGACGGACCGCGACTTCAAGGTCCGGGTGAAGTTCAACCCGGTGCGGGAGCTGATCGCCGACCGGCGCGTCGTCGTCGTGGATGACTCGCTGGTCCGCGGCACGACGAGCCGGGGGCTGGTGGTTCTCCTCCGCGAAGCGGGGGCTCGCGAGATCCACCTGCGCGTCGCCTCGCCTCCAATTCGTTTCCCGTGCTACTACGGGATCGACATGCCGACCCGGGCGGAGCTCGTCGGCGCCCGGCTCTCCGTGGAGGAGATCCGCCGACAGCTCGGGGTGGAGACGCTGGGGTATCTCTCCCTGGAGGGGATGCGGGAGGCGGTGGAAGAGTTCGGGCCGTTCTGCGACGCCTGCTGGACGGGCGACTACAAGACGCCCCTGGTGGACGTGGAACACGGACACCTGGTGGAGAGTTGTTCCTGCTGACGTGCGGACCGCCGGAGCCCGCACCCGGGCCGAGCCCGGAACGCCTGTCGGACGGCTGGTGCCCGTGAGGGGGCCGGCGCTACCGTGTGCCGGAGCATGACGAAGCACGTCTTTTTCTTCGGAGAGGGCAAGGCCGACGGCGGCCGTCAGATGAAGGCGCTTCTGGGCGGCAAGGGCGCGAACCTGGCGGAGATGACCTGGCTCGGCATTCCCGTCCCTGCCGGCTTCACGCTGAGCACCGAGGTCTGCCGGGCGTATCTGGAGGCGGGCCGGGTCCCGGAGCGTACGCGCGCCGAGGTGGCCGAGGGAGTCCAGCGCCTGGAGGCGCTCACCGGGAAGCGGTTCGGCGGGGACGACCCGCTCCTCCTGTCCGTCCGCTCCGGAGCGGCGATCTCCATGCCCGGAATGATGGACACGATCCTCAACCTGGGTCTGAACGACCGCACGGCGCACGCTCTGGCCAGGGTCTCAGCCAACGCGCGATTCGCGTGCGACAGCTACCGGCGGTTCATTCAGATGTACGCCGATGTGGTGCTCCGCGTGGATCGAGGGCTGTTCGAGGGGATCCTGGACGAGCTCAAGGAGAAGGTGGGAGCCCAGAGCGACGCGGGGCTGGACGCCGAGGCGCTGCAGGAGGCGGTCCGGCGCTTCAAGGAGGCCGTGGCCGAGCGGGCGGCTACGGCGTTCCCGGAGGACCCGCAGGCCCAGCTGTGGGGCGCCATCGAGGCCGTCTTCCGGAGCTGGGACAACCCCCGGGCCCGCAACTATCGCAAGGCCCACCGGATCCCCGACGACCTCGGCACGGCGGTGAACGTCATGGCGATGGTGTACGGCAACCGCGGGCCGTCCAGCGGAACCGGCGTGGCGTTCACCCGCGACCCGTCCACCGGGGAGCGGGCGTTGTTCGGCGAGTTCCTGCCGAACGCCCAGGGGGAGGACGTGGTGGCCGGCGTCCGGGATCCGCTCTCGCTGGACGAGATGGAAACCCACCTGCCCGGCATTCACGAGCAGCTGGAGATCACGGCCGAGCGCCTGGAGCACCATTACCGGGACATGCAGGATTTGGAGTTCACCGTGGAGGACGGGCGGCTGTACCTCCTCCAGACCCGCACCGGCAAGCGCACGGCGCAGGCGGCGGTCCGCATGGCCGTCGAGATGGCCGACCAGGGCCTCATCAGTCGAGAGGAGGCCGTGCTGCGGGTGGATCCGGCCTCGCTCGACCAGCTCCTGCACCCGACGGTGGACCCGACGGCCGAGGTGACGCTTCTGGCGACGGGCCTCCCCGCCTCGCCGGGGGCGGCGAGCGGGCGGGCCGCGTTCACCGCCGACGCCGCCGTCGAACAGAGCCGCACCGGGGACCCGGTGGTCCTCCTCCGCCCGGAGACCTCGCCGGACGACTTTCACGGCATGGTCGCCTCGGCGGCGATCGTCACCGCACGGGGCGGCATGACGAGCCACGCGGCCGTCGTGGCCCGCGGGATGGGGAAGTGCTGCGTGGTCGGCGCCCGGGAGCTCGAGATCGATCCGGCCGACCGCGTGCTGCGCGTGGACGGTCGCGTCGTGCAGGCGGGCGACTGGGTCACGGTGGACGGCTCCAGCGGCCGCATCATCCAGGGGCGGGTCCCCACCGTGGAAGCGACGCCCGGCTCGGAGTTCGAAACCCTGATGACGTGGACGGATGCGTCCCGCCGGCTCGGCGTGCGCGCCAACGCGGACACCCCCGAGGACGCGGAGGCGGCCCGCCGATTCGGCGCCGAGGGGATCGGGCTGTGCCGTACCGAGCACATGTTCTTCCAGGAGGAGCGGATTCACGCCATGCGGGAGATGATCCTGGCCCGCGATGAGAGAGATCGCCGCCGGGCGCTCCGCAAGCTCCTCCCGATGCAGCGGGAGGACTTCCGGGCCATCTTCCGCGTGATGGACGGCCTCCCGGTGACCGTCCGGCTCCTGGATCCTCCGCTGCACGAGTTCCTGCCCGCCGAGAAGGCGGAGTCGGCGGTCCTGGCGGAGCGGCTGGGCGTGTCGCCCGAGCAGGTTCGGAGCGCGGTCGACCGGCACCGGGAAGTGAACCCGATGCTCGGCCACCGCGGATGCCGCCTGGGTTACGTGTACCCCGAGATCACCGAGATGCAGGCCCGGGCGCTGTTCGAGGCGGCGCTGTCGGCCGGTCGGGAAGGCGTGGAGGTGCGCCCGGAGATCATGGTTCCCGTCGTCGGCCACCAGGGCGAGCTCCGCCAGCAGCGAGCGATTCTGGACCGGGTGGCGGAGATCGTCTTTCGTGAAGCCGGGATGCAGCTCGACTACCTGGTGGGTACGATGATCGAGCTTCCCCGGGCCTGCCTTCTCGCCGGAGAGATCGCCCGGGAGGCCGACTTCTTCTCCTTCGGCACGAACGATCTGACCCAGACGACGCTCGGCGTCTCCCGCGACGATGCCGGCGGCTTTCTACCCACGTACGTGGAGCGCGGCCTGTACCCCGACGACCCGTTCCAGTCGATCGATCGGGAGGGCGTGGGAGCTCTGATGGAGCTGGCGGCGGAACGCGGCCGGGCCGTGAAGGCCGGGCTGAAGCTGGGGATCTGCGGGGAGCACGGCGGGGAACCTCGCTCCATCGCCTTCTCGCACGAGCTGGGGCTCGACTACGTCTCCTGCTCCCCGTTTCGGGTTCCCGTGGCTCGGCTGGCGGCCGCCCACGCCGCGCTCCGCGAAGCGGAGCGAGCCACCCCCCGGGAGATCTGAGGGCGGTGTCCGGGCGCGAGCCTCCCGCTCCCAGCCGAAGGACCCACGCCCGCGGGGAGACCCGGAAGCCCGGCGAGAGGCGAGCTCTCCCTCTCCGATCCGCCTTCCTCGCGAGCCTCCTGCTGTGGGGGTGCGCCGGGAGGCCGGAGCCCGCCGCTGTTGCTCCCCCCTCCTCCGCCGCCTGCGCCACGATCGTGGCGACGAACGACGAGCACGGCCGGCTTCTTCCGGAGTCCCCATCCTGGGCTCGAAACCGGCCCGTGGGGGGAGTGGCGGCCCTCGGCGCCTACTACGCCCGGCTGCGGGCCGACGCCGCGGGCTGCCCGGTCTTCCTGGTGAGCGCCGGCGACGTGATGCAGGGAACGCTCTCCTCCAACCTCTCCGGGGGAGAGTCGATGATCGCCGCCCTCAACCTCCTGGGCTACGACGCCGCGGCGATCGGCAACCACGAGTTCGACTGGGGCATCGAGACGCTCCGGCGTCGCATGGAGGAGGCGAGCTTCCCGTTTCTGAGCGCCAACATCTACGTGGCCGGGACCGACCGGCACCCGAGCTGGGCACGGCCGTACGCCATTCTCGAGCGGGGGGGCGTGCGGATCGGGGTGGTGGGAGCCACCACGCGGCAGACCCCAGTGGCCACGCATCCGGCGAACGTCGCGGGGCTGGAGTTCCGCTCCATCGCCGAGGCCTTGGACCGTTACATCCCGCGCGCGCGCGCCGAGGGGGTGGACTTCGTCATCGTCCTGCTTCACGCCGGCGGGTTCTGCGACGACGCGGGACAGTGCGAGGGCGAGGCGCTGCGCGCCCTCGCCCGCGGCTCCGAGCCGTACGACTACGCCGTGACGGGACACACCCACAGCCGGATCGAGACCCGGGTGCGCGGCGCTCCCGTCGTACAGTCCTTCTCGAACACGACCGCTTTCTCCCTCGGGCGCCTGGAGAGGCGGGCCGGCGGCGAGGTCGACGGCCGCCTGCTGGAGGTCCGGACGGCGTGGGCCGACGAGGTGGAGCCGGACCCGGCCCTGGAGGAGCTCGCGGCCCGCGCGGAGGCGGCCGTGAGGGAGAAGGCGCGCGAGCCGGTGGCGACCCTGGCGGAGCCTCTCCCGAAGAGCGGTCCCGAGTACGGCCTCGGCCGATTGATCGCCGACGCGCAGCGCGAGGCGACCGGCGCTCAGGTGGCGATCATGAACAACGGGGGGATCCGCACCGGCCTCCCGGCGGGAGTCGTCACCTTCGGCGATCTCTTCAAGCTCCAGCCGTTCCAGAACGCCCTCCTCGACCTTCGCCTCCGGGGCTCGGTCCTCCTCTCCGCCCTCGACCATGCGGCCGGGGAGGAGAGCCCCGGCGCACACCTGAGCGGCGTGCGGGTCGTGTACGACCCGGCGGCTCCGGCGGGCTCACGTGTCCTCTCCGCCACCCTGACGAGCGGAGAGCGCGTGGTAGAGGACGGCGTGTACACCGTCACCGTGAACGACTTCATGGCGGCGGGCGGCAGCGGCTTCTCCATGCTGCGGGAGGCGGAGACCGCCGAGCCCACCGGGATCGTCGACCTGGACGCCCTCGTCGACCACCTCCGCGCCCTTCCCCAGCCCGTGCACGCTCCTCCGGACGCCCGCTGGATCCAAACGAAGGGCTAGGAGCCTGTCCGAGCGATGGGGTGCGGCCGCGCTCCCCGCCGGGTCGCCCACCCGCCGCCGGGCCGGGGCGAAACCTGACCCCGACCTCCACTCGTACGGTTCCGCGTAGCGCGGGTACACGAGCCACAGCGAGATCGGACGGTCGGAAGATGAAGCGACGCACGAAGGTCGTCCTCGGGGTGATCCCCGTTCTGGGGATCGGAGTGACCGCCACCTTCTCCGCGGTCGGCGGCGACGGCGACGCGGAGACGCGGACCGTGGAGGTGAAGCGGGGCGAGGTCGTGGACAAGGCGCTGGCGGTGGGGCGCATCGAGCCGCTGGTGGAGATCAGCGTGAAGTCCCAGCTCGCCGGCGTCGTGCGGCGTCAGTTCGCGGAGGTGGGAGCACACGTGCGCCGCGGTGATCCCCTCCTGGAGATCCAGCCGAACCCGACCCCGCTGGAGCTCGTGGAGGCGCGCCGGCAGGTGGAGCTGGAGCAGATCGGGCTCGCGAACCTGGCCAAGCGCCGGGAGCGGCTTCACTCCCTGCGCGAGAGCGAGTACGTCTCCGCCGAGGAGTACGAGGCGGCCGATCGGGAGTACGAGCAGGCGAAGCTGCAGGTGCAGATGGCCAAGGAGAGACTCGCCCTCCTCCAGGAAGGGAAGGTCCGCCTGGGTACCGACCGGGTGGAGACGGTGATCCACTCGCCGATCGATGGATTCGTCCTGGAGAAGATGGTCGAGATCGGGGATCCCGTCGTCCCCCTCACCACCTTCCAGGAGGGGACCGTTCTCATGACGATGGCGGAGATGGACGAGCTCATCTTCCGCGGAACGGTGGATGAGATCGACGTGGGCCGGCTCCGGGAGGGGATGGGAGCGACCCTGAAGATCGGCGCCCTCCCCGACGCCGAGGTGTCCGGCAGCCTCACGAAGATCTCGCTCAAGGGCCGGGAAGAGGAGAACGCCACGATCTTCCCGGTGGAGATCTCGGTCGAGCCCGGAAGAGCCACGGTTCTCCGGGCGGGCTACTCCGCCAACGCCGACATCATCATCGAGCGGCGGGAGGACGTGCTGGTCGTTCCGGAGCGGCTGCTGCGCTTCTCGGGAGACTCGGCCACCGTCACCGTGCAGCTTTCGGGGGAGCGAACGGAGGAGCGGGCGATCCGGACGGGCCTCAGCGACGGAATCCTGGTCGAGGTTCTGGAGGGGCTGGAGGAGGGCGAACGGGTCGTGGAGCCCCCGCCGCGTGAGATCGGCTGAACGGAGACCTCCGATTCCCCGCCTCCGGCTTCCGAAGAAGCGATGCGGCTGATCGACGCCGTCCGCCAGCTGGCGGCCGACCTGCGGGCCCAGAGGCTGCGCACGACCCTCACCGTCCTGGGGATCACCTGGGGCACCGTAGCCGTCGTCGTCCTGCTCGCCTTCAGCGTCGGCCTGGAACGCCAGACCCTGAAGCGGTTCCACGGCCTGGGCGACCGGATCGTGATCCTCTTCGGAGGCCGCACCACGCGGGCGTTCGCCGGGTTCCGGGAGGGCCGGGGGATCCGGCTGCGGGAAGAGGACGCCGGGCTGTTGTCCCGCGAGATTCCCGACATTCGGATGATCAGCCCCGAGTACAACGAGCGCCGGACGCCCGTCCGCCGGGGAACGAGCAGCGTCACGCCCAACATCACGGGCATCTGGCCGGTGTACGGGGAGATGCGGAACATCATCCCCGAGGTCGGCGGGCGCTTCATCAACCCGCACGACCTGGCCGAGCGCCGGCGGGTGATCGTGCTGGGCGACGAGGTGGCCGCCGTTCTGTTCGGGGACGAGCCGGCGATCGGCCGGGACGTGTTCGTGGGCGGCACCCCGTTCACGGTCATCGGAGTCATGCGCCCGAAGGTGCAGAACTCCTCCTACAACTCGCGGGACAAGGACCGGGTCTTCATCCCGTCCAGCACCCATGCGGCCATCTTCGGCGGCCGCTACGTGACGAACATGATCTACCGGACCCGCGAGCCCGGGGTGACGAAGGCGGTCGAGCGGCAGGTGTACGAGGTCCTGGGCCGACGGTACCGGTTCGACCCCTCCGACGAGGATGCGCTCGGCGTGTGGGACACCTCCGAGTTCGAGAAGCTGTTCGGCTACCTCTTTCTCGGCTTCAAGATCTTCTTCGCGCTCGTGGGCAGCTTCACCCTCAGCGTGGGGGGGATCGGGGTGGCGAACATCATGTTCGTCGTGGTGCGGGAGCGGACCCGGGAGATCGGGATCAAACGCTCCGTGGGGGCGCGGCGCGCCGACATCCTGGGCCAGTTCCTCTCCGAGGCGCTTCTCATCGTGGCGTTCGGCGCCTTCCTGGGGATCCTGATCTCGGCCGGGCTCGTCAAGGCGGCGAGCCTCGTCCCGATGGGCGACATCGTGGGCCAGCCCGCGATCTCGGTACAGGTGGCGCTCATCACGATGGGGCTGCTGGGAGCGATCGCCCTGCTGGCGGGCCTCTTTCCGGCCCGGAGGGCAGCGAAGCTGGACCCGGTGGAATGCCTCCGGTACTGAGAGCTTAGGCAGAAGCCTGCTGAAGGGGCCGACCGCGGCTCCTCGACAGGCTTCCAGCAGTCAGGCGCGGTTACGAGAGATGTGGAAGATCCTCTTCGAAGAGTTCTGGGGAGATCTCAAGGCACAGAAGACGCGGGCCCTGCTGACCGTCTTCGCCGTGGTGTGGGGCACGATCTCCGTCGTCCTGCTCCTCGCGTTCGGCGAGGGGCTTCGTCGCTCCGTGGCCCAGGGGCTGTTGAACGCCGGGGAGAGGATCTTCATGGTGTACGGCGGAGAGACGGGTCTTCCGTACCAGGGACTCCCCAAGGGCCGCCGCATCCGGCTCACCGAGGCGGACCTGCCGCTCCTTCTCGAGGCGATCCCCGAGCTCGAGATGGGGAGCCCGTCGTACGGCCGCTCACGGACCGTGCTCGCCGTCGGCGACGTGCGGACCACGACGTACATGGAGGGGGTGTACCCGGAGTTCCAGGAGATGCGACGCACCTTCCCCCGGCCGGGGGGACGGTTCCTCAACTGGCGAGATGTGGAGGAGAAGCGCCGCGTCCTCTTTCTGGGAGACTCCATCGCCGCCCGCCTCTTCGGCGAAGAGGACCCCGTGGGCCGGACCGTGACCCTGGACGGACTCCCGTTCACGGTCGTCGGGGTGATGCAGACGAAGTTCCAGGACAGCAGCAACAACGGACCGGACGAGGATCGAGCGATCATCCCCGCTTCCACCTTCCGCACGATCTACGGGTACCGGTACGTGAGCCACCTGCTCGTTCGGCCGCGGGACGTCCGGGAGGCGGAACGGGTGAAGCGGCAGCTGTACCGGGTCCTCGGCGCCCGGTACCGGTTCGACGCGGCGGACCGCCGGGCGCTCAGCATGTGGGACTTCATCGAGGACGAGAAGATCACCCGGGCGATCGGACTCGGGATTCAGGTCTTCCTGGGTCTGGTGGGCGGGTTCACCCTGCTGGTCGCCGGTGTGGGCGTGGCGAACATCATGTACGTCGTCGTGAAGGAGCGCACCCGCGAGATCGGCGTGAAGCTGGCGGTCGGCGCGCGGGGACGCCACATCCTCGCCCAGTTCCTCTTCGAGGCGCTCCTCATCTCCATCGGGGGCGGCCTGCTCGGACTCGGTTTCTCCACCCTCGTCGTCCTGGGGGTGGACAGCCTTCCGAACACGAACCCGGCCATGCAGTACCTCATGAACCCCAAGCTTTCCTGGCCGATCGCGGCCATCTGCGTCTCGATCCTGGCCGCCATCGGGCTGGCGGCGGGGATCCTCCCGGCCCGTCGGGCCGCGCGTCTAGATCCGGTGGAGTCGCTGCGCTACGAGTAACGGCCTTGCCCGGATCGCAGCAGGCGGGCACTGTACGCCAGCCCGCGGCCGTCGCGGCGCCGCGATTCTGGCACCCTCGGGCGCTCGTCAGGCGGCGCGGCCCATTACTCGGACAGGCTCCCGGCCATGGAAGACCTCATCTACGCCCTGATCCCGATCGTCTTCATCCTCTCCATCGCGGGCGTGACCATCTCTCGCCCCCTCACCGAGAAGCTGGGCGAGCTCCCGGAGCTCCGACAGCAGGAGCGGACCGGATCGTGACGGAGCAGGAGCTCCGGGACCGGGTCCTCGCCGTCCCCAAGGCGGAGCTGCACGTGCACCTCGACGGGTCTCTGCGTCCGGAGACGATCGTCGAGCTGGCGGACCGTCACGCCGTCGAGATCCCGGCCCGGGAGCCCGACGAGCTGGCCGATTACCTGTACGTCCAGGACGCTCGCCACCTCGAGGACTACCTGGCCCGCTTCGAGGTGACCCTCTCGGTGATGCAGCACCCGGACGCCCTGGAGCGGATCGCCTACGAGCTGTGCGAGGACGCGGCGGCGGAGAACGTCCGCTACATGGAGATCCGCTACTCCCCGATCCTCGTCACCCGGCGCGGCCTCCCCCTGCCCGAGACGGTGGACGCCCCGCTCCGAGGGATGCGCCGGGCGGAGGAGGAGCTCGGGATCCGCTCGAACCTCATCCTCTGTGGGATCCGCGACATGGACCCCGACATCTCCCGCGACCTGGCGGACCTCACGATCGCCTTCAAGAACCGGGGGGTCGTCGGCTTCGACCTGGCGGGGGCCGAGTACAACTACCCGGCGAAGAAGCACAAGAACGCGTTCTACATGGTCCGCAACGCGAACATCTCGGCCACGATCCATGCCGGCGAGGCGTACGGCCCCGAATCCATCCACCAGGCGCTGCACTACTGCGGAGCCGACCGCATCGGGCACGGAACCCGCCTCTTCGAGGACCCCGACCTTCTGGAGTTCGTGAACGACCACCGGATCCCGCTGGAGATCTGTCTGACGAGCAACGTGCAGACCCACGCCGTGGAGGACTTCGAGAGCCACCCCGTGCGGCAGTACTACGACCGCGGGCTCGTCGTGAGCCTGAACACGGACAACCGGCTGATGAGCCGCACGACCGTGACGGAGGAGTACGTGCGCGCCTGGAAGCACCTCGATTTCACCCCGGAGGAGATCGCCGAGATGATCCTGCACGGCTTCCGGAGCGCCTTCCTGCACTACGGAGAGAAGCAGGCGCTGCTGGCGGAGGTGGCACCGCGGGTGCGGGCGCTGGCGGAGCCGTAGGAGCGAGGCCGGACCGTGGTCCGCACCGCGGGCCGGCCTTTCCGGCTTCCGGGCAACCGCTTTCCAGCTTCCGCACACTGTAGTAACGTACGAAGAGTGCTGGGGGCCTCGGTCGGAGGCCTCCCGCTCAGCGTAGCGTTCGGCGGAACAATCTGAAGCCCAAGCGGATGCCCGTGTTGGGTGACTCCATCCCGAGAGGAGACCATGCGCATTCCCCTACCGCAACCCATAAGAGCTCCTCGTCTTGCCCGATCCTCGCCCGTCGTGGGGCTGGCCGTGGCCGCGGCACTCGGCTTTCCCGCCGCGCCCGCCGCGGGTCAGCAGAGCACGACGAGCGGATCCATCGCGGGTCGGGTGACCGACCCGGATGGTCAGCCGCGGGCCAACGTCATCGTCCGGGCGACGGATCTAGAACGGGGCGCCGAGCGCCAGGCGCTCACCGACGCGCAGGGACGCTATCGGTTCGCTCTGCTTCCCCCGGGGAGCTACACGGTCAGGGCCGAGTTCCCCCCCCTGGCTCCGGTCCAGGTCAGCTCGATCCGCGTGTCGATCGGGGAGCGGACGACGGTGGACCTGACGCTCCAGCCCGTGGAGGCGGAGGAGCTCACCGTCACCGTGGGACGGGGCGGGATTACGGATATCGACGTGAGCCAGGGGGGCGTCGTCGAGCTGATCGACGAGGAGCAGATCAGCGAGCTCCCCACCGCGGGGCGTGACTTCACCGACTTCATCGCCCTCTCCGGGCTCGTGAGCCCGCAAGCGGTGGCCACGGTACGCCAGGAGAGCGGGACGGGCGGTCAGTTCTCCATCCTGGGCGCCCGAACGTCGACTTCCAACATCACGATCGACGGCGTGGACGCGAACAATCAGTTCTTCGGCGAGAACCGCGGATCCTCCCGGTTGCCGTTCACCTTTTCGCTGGAATCCATCAAGGAGTTCCAGATCATCACGAGCGGCTACGACGTGGAGTACGGACGCTTCGCCGGAGGACAGATCAACGCCGTCACGAAGGGAGGCACGAACGAGTTCAGCGGCGAGGGCTGGTTCTTCGGCCGCGACGAGGCATTCACGGCGAACAACTTCGACGGCACCCCGGCGCCCGGCTTTCAGTCTTTCCAGTTTGGGGGTCGCCTGGCGGGCCCACTCGTCAAGGACAAGCTCCACTTCTTCCTGTCGGCGGACTTGCAGCAGCGGGACGAGCCGGCCTTCGCCCTCGATCCGACCCGGGCGAACCTTTCACCGGGGACGATCGACGAGATCGCGTCGATCATGCGGGACGTCTACGGCTTCGACCAGGCGACGCTCAGCAATGCGTTCGGGATCTTCGACGCGACGGACGACCAGATCAACGTCTTCGGCCGCCTGGACTGGACGATCAGTCCGAAGCACAGGCTCACCGTGCGGACCAACGTCTCGGACTTCGAGAGCCTGAACGACGAGATCTCGACCGGCGGCCGCGAGTCCCGGCTCGGGGGGGCCACCTTCGAGTCCAACGTCGTCTCCTTGATGACCGAGCTGAACTCCGCCCTCGGATCGAACGTCTTCAACACGCTGCGCTTGCAGTACGCGCGGGAGAAGCGTCCGCGGACGCCCAACACCGGGCTCCCGGAGATCGAGATCGACGAGGTCCCCACCCTCTCGGGCGGCGAGACGTCGGTGAACATCGGGGGCACGGGGGCGGGCATCAGCTTCCGGAACAACCTGGAGGAGGAGAAGTTCCAGATCACCGACAACCTCAACTTCCAGCTCGGCGACCACACGCTGAAGATAGGAACCGACAACGTCTTCACGGACATCTTCAACCAGTTCTGGCTCTTCGGGAACGGGGGCTTCGACTTCGACAACATCGAGGATTTCCGGAACAAGAAGGCGGACTTCTTCCTGCGGGCCGTTCCCGACCTCGACAACCCGTTCCCGCCCGAGACCAACTTCGACGCGGCGGCCTACTCCGCCTACATCCAGGACGAGTGGCAAGCCAGCGACAAGCTCCGCTTCCTCGTCGGCCTGCGGTGGGACTTCCAGGACTTCCAGGATCCGGGGGTGGCGTTGGCGAACCCCGATTTTCAGGACGACCTGGACGCCTTCGGGGTGAGCGCCACGAATGTCCCTAGCGACGGAGACAACATCGGTCCCCGCTTCTCCTTCACGTACGACACCCACGGGGACGGACGGGAACTCGTGCGCGGCGGCGTGGGCGTCTTCTATGACGACATCCCGATCGTAACCCACGGCAACGTCACCACAAACAACCCGGATCCGCTCCTCTTCAACGTCTGCATCGCGGCGGGCGCGCCCGATCCGAGCCAGCTGGCCCAGATGGGCCAGAATCCCGACCTCATCCCGAACACGTGCGCTCCGGACTTCGTGGACCGGGATGACGGCTTTGCGATCGGCTTCAACCCGTTCGGGATCGGGATCATCGGGGCACCCGATGTCGTCGTGTGGGACCCGGACACCCAGAATCCGCAGACGCTGCGCGCGAACCTGGGCTACGAGCGGCGACTGGGACGTCGCTGGAAGGTCGGGGCCACGGGGATCTTCTCGCGCACCTGGAACCTCTTCCGAGCCCAGCAGATCACCCAGCGGGAGACCCCCGTCTTTTTCCAGGGGGACGGGCGTCCCGTGTGGGTGGAAGAGCGGGACTTCGATCCGGAGGACGTGAGCGAGAACGACGTCACCACGGCCGACGACGTGCGCTTTCTCTTCCTCCAGACGGACGGCGCGGACGCCCGTGCTTACAGCCTCGACCTGGATGTGCAGGGCGCCCCGACAGACAACTTCCGGCTGGGAGCGAGCTGGACGATCAACGTCTCCAAGGACAACAGCTCGAAGGAGTGCTGCACCGCCTTCGCCCTGGCGACGGAGGTGCCCACGGCCGGAAACCTGAATTTCCTGGGGGACCCCGGTGATGAGGACGTCGGATCCTGGGGTCCCTCTCGAAACGAGCGGCGCCACGTCATCGTCCTGAACGCGATCTGGCGGGCACCGGCCGGCCTCCAGATCAGCGGAATCTACCGGGGTCAGGCGGGACTGCCGTTCACGCCGAGCGTGAACGGCGACCTGAACGGGGACGGCATCGACGACAATGACCGGCCGTTCCTGCCGGATCCCGCCACGGCGTCTCCGGGCGACCCGTTGAACCTGGACGGGCTCCAGTTCTCCAGCGCGGCCGATCTGGACCGGTACACCGCCCTGCTCGCCGAGAACAAGTGTCTCCGGGAGGCGATCGGCACGATCATCCACCGGAACACCTGCCGCGACCCCTGGTGGCACAGCGTGAACCTCAAGATCAAGAAGGACTTCACGGCTCCCGGCGGCCATCATTTCGAATTCATCGCCGATCTGTTCAACGTGCTCGACGCCTTCGGCATCGACGCCGGGGAGTTCACGTTCAAGCGCAGCGGTCTGTTCACGGTTCCCGACGAGGATGACGGGAACTTCGACGCCGACGAGAAGGAGGTGATTGTCCGGACACGAGATTTCGGGCAGGAGATCCCGGCGGGGTTCCGCCCCTCCCAGTTCCAAGCGCAGCTGGGGTTCCGCTACCGGTTCTAGACAATCCGTTAGACGGCGGGCCGGGGAGGCGAGCTTCGCCTTTCCCTGGCCCGCGGTGATCCTAGC
>JBHHYJ010000027.1:0-32210 GCA_046757485.1 Gemmatimonadota bacterium | reverse complement strand
TTGTGGGGCACCGCTCCGCCAGTTGCTACGAGTCCGAGTCGGTTACGGCCGCGAGCCGGCGAGACCTTCGTACAGCCGGGCCAGGGCGCGTATCCCCCGGTGGTAGACGGAGAGATCGATCCACTCGTCCGGTGCGTGCAGGTTACTTCCGGGGAGTGCGAACCCGACGAGAAGCACCGGGGCCGAGAACGTCTTCTCGAACAGGTTCACGATCGGGATCGAACCCCCCTCCCGAATGAACGCGGGCGGGCTTCCGAACGCCTCCTCCAGGGCGGTCTGGGCCGCCCGATACACGGGATGGCGGGGCTCTGCGGCCCACGGCTCGCCGCCGTGGTAGTGGCGCACCTCCACCGTGACACCCGGGGGAGCCAGACGGCGTACGTGCGCCTCGAAGGCGGCCGCGATCTCCGCGGGTTCCTGGTCCGGCACGAGCCGCATGGAGACCTTCGCCATCGCCGTGGCCGGGAGCACCGTCTTCGCTCCTTCTCCCGTGAAGCCGGCGAGCAAGCCGTTCACGTCCAGGGTCGGCCGATACCACAGCCGCTCGAGCGTGCCGTGGCCGGCCTCGCCCCCCAGAGCGGGGGCCCCGACGCCTCGCCGGAACTCTTCCTCGTCGAACGGAAGGGCGCCCAGCTCCTGGCGCTCCGTCTCCGTGATCGGCCGGACCCGATCGTAGAAGCCCGGAACGGTCGCGCGGCCCTCCTCGTCCTTCAGGCGCGCTACGAGCTCGCACAGGGCGTTGGCCGGGTTCACGACCGCTCCTCCGTAGGTGCCCGAATGTAGATCCGACCCGGGTCCTCGAACGGTGATCTCGGTGTAGACGATTCCCCGGAGACCCGTCGTGATGCACGGTAGCTCCGGGGAGAACATCCCGGTATCGGAGATCAGGACGCAGTCGCATGCCAGTCGATCCTGCCGCTCCGCGAGGAACGCCTCCAGGGCCTTGCTCCCCACCTCCTCCTCTCCCTCGATCACCAGTTTCACGTTCACGGGAAGCTCGTCGCGGCTTCGCAGGAGAGCCTCGAGGGCCTTCAGGTGCATGTGGACCTGCCCTTTGTCGTCCACGGCTCCCCGGGCGTAGAGGCAGCCGTCCCGCTCCGTCGCCTCGAACGGCGCGCTCGTCCACTCCTCTTCCGGGTCTACGGGTTGCACGTCGTAGTGTCCGTAAACGAGCACGGTCAACGCCTCCGGATCTCCCCTGTGCTCTGCCAGCACGATCGGATGCCCCGACGTCGGTATCACCTCTGCGCTGTCGATCCCAGCCTCCCGAATGTGATCCCGCAGCCACTCCGCGCAGCGCGCCACCTCCTCCCGATACCGGCTCTCGGTGCTGACGCTCGGAATCCGCAGGAACGCCTTCAGCTCCTCCTCGAAGCGTTCCCTGCCCTCGTCCAGATACGCATCCACCGCTGCCTCCATCTCTTCACCCGCCATCCGATCGTCCAGTTCTCGACCGCCGCTCCCCCGCGTCCGGCCGGTCACCGTCCCGGCGGTCCGCTCGGGGGACTCCGACCGTGCACCATAACCGTGCGGACCGCCGTCGGGAAGCCCGCGCGCCTTTTTCGTTCCACCTCGTCACGATCGGTCGCTCCCTCTCCTCAGACCGACAGGGGTGGACCCCAGACTAACTTGCTATTACTCTGTTCTCAGTTACGCCGCGCCGCTCGTGCATAACCTGGGTTTATATTTACCCCGGTTACCGCCCGCCCGGGCGTGTCGCGGCACCGTGTGGAGAAGAGGTGGACAAGCCCGAGCCTGGTACGCTTCAACCGGCATCGCTCCCTCCGGGAGACGTGGCGCCAAGGGTCTTTCAACGACTGGGCGGCGTGGCGTGCCTGGAGTTCGCCAACGTCCTCGCCCGGAGGAGCGGCGATCCTCTGCGCCACATAACTAGCTATCATCATTTAGTCAGTTGGTCGGTCCAGGCCGGGTGCATCGGCCCCGGCGACGCCCAGCGGCTCAGGGAAGCTGTAGGGGAGCACCCCGAGGAGGCCGATCGGGCCACGGAACGAGCCCGACGGCTGTGCGTGGCCCTGCGCGGAATCTTCTCTGCCGTGGCCGAGGGACGCCGGACCGAGCCTGCCGAGCTGGATCTTCTGAATCGGGAGTGGCGAGAGGTTCTCCGGCGTCAGCGCATCGTGGCGCGCGGAGCTCGCTTCGCGGTGGAGCTGCCGCCCGCGGGAGGATCCCTGGTCCGGCCCCTGTGGCCCGTCATCCGCTCCGCGGCCGAGCTACTGGTCTCGGCGAGACTGGATCGCGTCCGGATCTGTGCCGCGGCAGGCTGCACGTACCTTTTTCTGGACCCCACCCGAAACGGAAGCCGTCGCTGGTGCGACATGCGGATTTGCGGCAATCGCGCCAAGGCGCGACGGTTTCAAGAACGCCACCGGGGGAAGTGAGAGGCCTCCCCGTCAGATCCTAAGCTTCATGGCCACCGACGTCTTGGGCCCCGAAGCTCCGAACTCCTGCTCGATCTCGGCCGACAGGTCACGAGCGATCCTGAGCTTCGCTGCCACCCTGCCCCGGATCTCCTGGTTCACGAGGTCCCGGCTCAACCCTCCCGAGAGAGTGAGCGTGTCATCGGCGCTCAGCCGAATACCTGCCGTGGATTCCACGCTCAACAGGACGCTGTCGGGGCTCCGGTAATCGAGCCCGATCTTCGCTTGAGCCGCATCGCTCAGAAACAGCGTGAACCGGCCCCTTCCTCGAAATCGGCCCTGAAAGGTGGTCGTGCCCTCCACCTCCAGTTCCGCGGCCGGATGCCCGGGCTCGTGACCCGCCAGCGGGCGTGGAGTTTCGGATTCCACCGTCGTCTCGGGCTTGGTCATCTCCTCTCCTCTCATCGCCGGTTGCGGCCTCGCTTCCTCCCGGTAGGACCTTCCGGCCGGGAGCGCAACGTCCGAGGGTGCTCCGCGAGGCGGGGCTCGTCTCGGCGGAACGGGCACTTCCTGGCCCTGGGTTCCGCGCTCGGATGGCCGGTGAGGATGACCCGAGCCGTTTTCACCCTCATGGGTCTTCTCTTCCTAGGCATCGGGAACTACCTGCCGCGGATCCGCTCCAACCGGTAGATGGGAATCCGCACGCTCTGGACGCTGGAGAGCGAGGAGGTGTGGCGAAAGACACACCGTCTGGGGGGCCGCACTTTCGTGGCGGGGGGAGCCGTCATGATGCGGAGCCTAGGGTTTCCGACGGGCTTCTAAGAGACCTCATCCGGCCGCTTGCCCACGATGCGGGCGTAGATCTCGGGGTCCGTCGCTCCCTCGGTACCGATCACCAGGACGCGGCTCATCGCCTTCAGACCCATGGCGTGCCGTACTTCCAGGTGACGGGCCGCGAGAAGGAGCCCGGCCGTGGCCGCCGCGCCCGACTCCCCCACGACGATCGGAGGGTCGCCGTCCCGGCCGTCGGCCAGAAGGCGCATCGCTCGCCGGGAATCCTCATCCGAAATGGCCAGGCAGAAGTGAGCCCCTCGGCGGAGGACCTCCCAAGCGTTGGGCGAAGCCTCCCGACAGGCGAGTCCACCCATCATCGTCTCGAGAGGGCCGTCCAGGCGCACCCGCCGCCCGGCCCTCACGCTCTGAAGCACGCAATCGGCGGCCTCGGACTCCACGACGATCATCACGGGCCCCCGGTCACGGAGCGTGCCCTTCAGGTAGCCGGTGACCGCCGCGGCGAGCCCGCCTACCCCGGCCGGTACGAAGACGTGGGTCGGAGGCCGCTCGCCCCGGCGGCCGAGCTCCTCGAGCGCCTCGGCGACCACCACCGTGTAGCCGTGCATGACGTGGCCGGCCACGTGCTCGGTCCCCGGCACCTGAGAGTTGTCGGAGATCAGGTACCAGCCCTCCTTTTGGGCTCGCTCCGCGACGAGCCGGATCCCCTCATCGTAGCCGCCGGCCAGCCGCTCCACTCGGGCGCCGTGGCCCGCGATCGCCGCGGTCCGCCCCTCCGAAACCCAGTCCGGGACGAAGATCACGCAACGGCAGCCGAACAGCCTGGCCCCCCAGGCCACCGCACGCCCGTGGTTTCCCGTCGAGGTGCAGCTCACGGTGAGGCCCGCCACGATTTCACGGTGCGTGCCCGCAATGATCTCCGCCGAGTCGGGCTCGGCTTCCTCGGTCCGCTCCGCCACGCGCCGGGCGAGGATGCGGTACACGCCGTACGGGCCCCCGAGCGCCTTGAAGCTGCCGAGGCCGAAGCGTTTTCCTTCGTCTTTGTACCACAGACGGCCCAAACCGAGGGCGGCGGCCAGCCCCTCAAGCCGCCGGAGTGGGGTCGGAGCGTAGCCGGGCCAGCTCGCGATCTCCCGCCGCGCCAGCCCGTGGCCCTCGAGACTCAGAACCTCGCTCGCGGGCGGGCCCCAGGGCCCCTCGTCGACGGCGGGGTTCCGCACGAAGCGTGGTTGATCGCCCGTACGAAGAGTCGTACCGTTCATACCCCATGATCCCATCGGACGCCGTCCGCGTCCACCTCTGGGCGGCCGGTCTCCTCCTTCTCGCCAGCCCCGTCGCGGCCCAGCGACAGGAGGCGCCCCCTCGAGAGCAGACCGCCGCCCTGGCCGCTGAGGGGAGGCCCGCGGCGGCGGCGCGACGGCCGAGCGAAGGCGGGAAAAGCTCGTCGGCCCGCGCCTCCCGGCGCTCGCCGGAGGGGTAGGCCCGGTAGGCTCGCCGCTACGCGGAAACGGGCGCCTCGGCCGGCTCCACCCTCACGGGGCATACCTTGAGCTCCGCCGTCTCGGTGATCGGGTCGTAGCCCGAGCCGGTCAGAAGGTTGACCGGCACATCGGCAAAGCTGAAGCTCGCGAAGACGGTCCCGCGCGGCGAGCGATTCGTGGCCCTCACCTTGATTCGGATCTCGCCCCGGCGGCTGGAGAGCGATGCCCACCCGCCGTCCTCCAGTCCCCACTCCCGCGCGTCCTCGGGGTTCACCTCCAGTCGTTCCTCCGGCAGCAGGTACTCGATCCCCGCCGCCCGGCCCGTCTGGGTCCGCGTGTGATAGGAGGCGAGGCGCCGCCCGGTCGTCAGCCACACGGGGAACTCCTCGTCGATCGTCTCGGCCGGATCCCGGTACCGGATCGGCTGGAAGATCCCCCGCCCGTTCACGAACTCCCCCTGGTGCAGGACCGGCGTTCCCGGGTGGTTTCGATCGGGCACGGGCCACTGGTACTCGCCCCGTGCGACGCGGTCCCAGTCGAGGCCATGGTAGATGGGGGAGAGCTCGCACAGCTCGTTGAAGACGTCCTTCGGCGAGCCGAACTCGAACCCCTCGAAGCCGAGCCGCCGGGCGATCTCCTGCACGATCCACCAGTCGGGCCGTGCTTCCCCGGGCGGCGGGACGGCCGCCCGGACCCTCTGCACCCGGCGCTCGGTGTTCGTGCACGTGCCGTCGGTCTCCGCCCAGGCGGTCGCCGGCAGCACGACGTCGGCCAGCCGGCCGGTCTCGGTGAGGAAGATGTCGATGACCACCAGGTGGTCCAGGCTCCGCAGCGCCCGCTCCCCGTGCTCGCGATCCGGATCGGAGACGACCGTGTTCTCTCCGGCGATGATCATCGCCCGGATCCGGTCCCCGCACATCCGTAGCGCCGTGACCTTCGTGGGGCCCTTCTCCAGGTCCGTCTCCCGACCGTACGCCGCGGCGAACTTCGCCTGGTGGGCCGGGTCCTCGACGGACTGGAAGCCGGGGTAGTTGTTCGGCAGGGCTCCCGAGTCACCCGCCCCCTGAATGTTGTTCTGGCCGCGCATCGGGTTGATTCCGGTCCCCTCCCGTCCGACGTTGCCCGTCATCAAGGCCAGGTTGCACAGGCTCTGCACGTTCTCGACCCCGCAGATGTGCTCCGTCACGCCCAGGGTGTAGTAGATCGCGCCGCGCTTCGCCCCGCCGTACCAGCGGGCGGCTTTCTCGATATCCTCGGCCGGCAGCTCGCAGATCGCCGCGCCCCACTCCGGCGGGTACTCCCGGACGTGTTCGAGGAACGCCTCCCCCTCCACCGTGCGCCGGGCCACGAACGTCTCATCGACCAGGCCCTCGCGCTCGATCACATGCGCCATCGCGAGGAGGAGGGCGGCGTCGGAGCCGACCCGGATCGGTAGGTACAGGTCGGCCAGCTCGGCGAGCGGGATGCGGCGCGGATCCGCCACGATGAGCTTGGCACCGCGCGCCAGCGCTCGCTTGATGCGGGTGGCCGCCACCGGGTGGCACTCCGTCATGTTCGTCCCGATGCAGAAGATCACATCGGGCTTCTCCATGTCCTCCAGCGGGTTCGACATCGCTCCCCGTCCAATGGAGGCCGCCAGACCGGCGACCGTGGGAGCGTGTCAGGCACGGCTACAGTTGTCGACCTGGTTCGTCCCGAAGCCGGCCCGCATCAGGCGCTGCATCATGTAGGCGCCTTCCGTCGGCGCCCGGCCAGAGGCGACGGCGTAGACGCTGTGGCGACCGTGTCCCTCCAGCGTCGCCCGAAGACCGCCGGCCGCCCGGTCCAGAGCCGTGTCCCAGTCCGTCTCGTGCAGCTCGCCGTCCTCGCCGCGCACGAGCGGGCGGGTCAGGCGGTCCGGGTGGTGGACGAAGTCGAAGGCGAACTGCCCCTTCACGCACAGGGCACCGTGATTGGCGGGGCCGTCCATGGCCGGCAGGATGCCGACGATCCGGTCTCCCCGGGTCAGCACGTCCACCGAGCAGCCGACGCCGCAGTAGGGACAGATCGTACGCGTCGTCTCCGTCTCGCCCGGCACCTCCCGGTTGGCGAGCGCCTTGATGTCGGCCAGCGCCCCGGTCGGACAGGTCTGCACGCATTGGCCGCAGAAGGTGCAGGCGGAGTCCCTGAGCAGGCCGTCGAACTCCGTCGTGATCCGCGTGTGGAAACCGCGGTTCATGATGCTGATCGCGTAGTCGCCCTCCTGCTCCGCGCACACCCGAACGCACCGGTAACAGGAGATGCAGTTCTCGTAGTCCCGGAGGATGAACGGGTTGTCATCGTCGGGACGGCTCCTCCCCGAGCGGGCTCCCGCGAAGCGACCCGTGCGGGCGTCGTACCGGTCCAGCAGGCGCCCCATCTGCTGGGAGGCGTAGCCGGCGAGCGGGTCCACCTCGAGGTCGCGGTTTTCCGAGCCCACGAGCTCCATCAGCACCCGGCGGTGCATCTCGAGACGAGCGCTCTTCGTGGTGACGTCCATCCCGGGCTCCGCCCGCGTCGTGCAGGAGGCGACGGGGTTTTTCGCCCCCTCGAGCTCCACGATGCACAGGCGGCAGGCACCGAACGGCTCCAGGCGGGGATCGTAGCACAGGTTCGGCACGTTTCGGCCGTGGCGCTCGGCCACCTCGAAGATCGTCTCCCCGGGAGCGAACGCGACCTCCTCCCCGTCCAACCTCAGGGCGAGGGTTCTCTCTTGATCCTTCTCCGACGGTGCGATCATCGGGTCACCTCTTCCTGCTCGCGTTTCCATCGCATGCCTCTGGCCCGGCGGCGGATGCGATCCCCCCGCGCTCTCACCTCTTCCGCCCTCCGCTCCTCCGCCGGCTCATCCGGGTCCGCCTTTTCCGAGGCGCCCGGAGACCTGCTCGGGAAAACCGCGAAGCAGGCTGTCCACGATGAGCGGTGCGGCCATCCCGAGGCCACAGGCGCTCGTCTGCTTCATCGTCTCCGACAGGTCCGTCATCTCGTCCACCCAGTCCCCCGGCTCCGCGGGCCCGGTCCCCGAGAGACGCTCGACCATCCGCCGCGTCCCGATCCGGCACGGGAAGCACTTTCCGCAGGACTCCTCGGCGAAGAACTCCATCGCGCTCCGGGCGACCTCGACCATCTCCCGGCGGTCGTCGAACACCATGATCCCGCCCGCGCCGAGGAAGGAGCCCCTGGCCCGGATCGAGGGCTCATCCAGGGTCACGTCCAGATCCGCCGCGGAGAGGAAGCCCCCCGACAGGCCGGCCATCGTCACGGCCTGGATCGTCCGCCCTTCCGGAGCTCCCCCCGCCCATTCCTCCAGAAGCTCCCGGAGGGGAAAGCCGAGCGGTACCTCGTAGTTTCCCGGCCGGACGATGTCGCCCGACAGGCTGATGACCTTCGTGCCCGCGTGCTCGCCCCGGCCCAGGCTCCGGTACCACTCGGCCCCGTGCCGCAGGATGTGGGGTACGGAGGCCAGCGTCTCCACGTTGTTGATCACCGTGGGCAGGCCCTCGTAGCCCTGGGTCACGGGGTAGGGGGGGCGGTTGCGGGGGAACGGGTGCTTCCCCTCGAGGCTGTTCAGCAGCGAGGTCTCCTCGCCGCAGATGTAGGCGCCCGCGCCCCGCCGAAGGTGGATGCGGAAACCGAAACCGCTCCCCCGGATCTCCTCCCCCAGCCAGCCGGCGGACTCCGCCTCCGAGAGCGCCCTCTCGAGGATCCTCAGCGTCTCCGGGTACTCGTAACGAAGGTAGAGAAAGCCTCGGTTGGCGCCCGTCGCGTAGCCGGCCGCGACCATGCCCTCGATCACCGCGTGAGGGTCGTGGTCCAGGATCGCCCGATCCTTGAAGCAGCCCGGCTCGCCCTCGTCCGCGTTGCACACGATCGTCTTGGGCTCGCCGGGAGCCTCGGCGACGGCCCGCCACTTCCGCCCGGTGGGGAACCCGGCCCCGCCTCGCCCCGCCAGGCCGCTCTCCTCGACCGACCGGAGCACCGCCTCGGGCTCCGAGGCCAGGGCACGCTCGAGCCCCTCGTAGCCGCCCGTCGCACGGTAGCCGGGCTCCGTCCCCCGACCCGGCTCCCGGATGCTCGAGAAGACGCATTCCTCCACCCCCTCCGGCGCGGGCGGGGGCAGCGGAGAGCTCGCCTCGGAGAGCGCTCCCTCCGGCGTGGCCGTCCGGGTCCCGTCCCCGACGAGCACCGGAACGGGCGCGTCGCACCGTCCGGGGCAGGGCATCGGGGTCGCGCCCTCCAGCGCCCGGAGAATCGCGTCCGAGCCGCGCAGGCGGCAGACGGGGCCCGTGCAGACCCGGGGTCGGTTCCGTCCCTCCGGCTCGCGGGCGAAGTGGTGGTAGAAGGTGACCGTTCCGAACAGGTCGGCGATCGGAATATCGAGCTCGCGGGAGACCTCCCGCAGCGCCTCCTCCGACAGGTACCCGTCCCGGTCGTGCAGGGCGTGGAGCACCGGGAGGAGCGGGGCCGGCTGGGCCCGCCACCGGTGGAAGATCTCTCCGTCCGGGTGGCCGTTCATCCCGGGTAGATTAGAGGGCGCCCGAGGCGCCAGCAATTGTCCGTGGCGGCTGCCGCTTCGCTGACAGATGGCCGGGGCGACCGAGCCTTCGCTAACTTGTCGCCATGTGCAGGCCGGAGAGGAGCCGATGATCTCGCCGCGCCGGAGCACCGCCTCGGTCCGCGTGGAGCGACGGCGGGCCGGGGCCGCCCGCAGCCGCCGCGATGCGGTGACGGTCGAGGAGCCGCTGGAGATTCGCCTCCGCCTCCCCCGGCAGGGGGGCGCGATCGAGCAGAGCGTGGCCGTCACCATGCGCACGCCCGGCGACGACTTCGAGCTGGCGGCGGGCTTCCTGTTCACCGAGGGTCTCGTCGACGGGGCCGGAGACGTGGGTGAGATCCGCTACTGCACGGGGGAGGCCGCCCAGGAGTACAACATCGTCAGCGTGACCCTCCGGGATCCGGACGCGTTCGATCCCGCCTCGCTGACCCGGAACTTCTACATGACCTCGAGCTGCGGCGTCTGCGGGAAGGCCTCCCTCGAGGCGGTGGAGATCTCCGGCCGCGCGCCGCTGCCGGACGGGGGTCTCCAGGTGGCCCCCGCCGTGCTGCGCTCCGTGCCGGAGAGGCTGCTGGCCGCCCAGCCCGTCTTCGACCGCACGGGCGGGATCCACGCCGCGGCCCTCCTGACGCCGGAGGGGGAGATCACCCTGCTGCGCGAGGACGTGGGCCGCCACAACGCGGTGGACAAGGCGATCGGCCACGAGCTGCTGGAGGGCCGGCTGCCGATCCGTGACCGTTTCCTGGCGGTGAGCGGCCGATCCTCGTTCGAGATCATGCAGAAGGCGCTGGTGGCGGGGATCCCGATGGTCGTGGCCGTGGGAGCGCCCTCCAGCCTCGCCGTGGAGCTGGCCCGGCGGTTCAACATGACGCTGGTGGGCTTCGCCAGGGCCGATGGCTTCAACGTGTACTTCGACGCGGCTCGCGTCGCGGACGGGTGACCGAGCCGCGTCACAACCGGACGCGGAGGGGGAGAGGAGCCGACCCGATCTCCCCGGTTGGTTCCGGAGTGGCCGCGGCCCCGTCGAAGGTGCCGCGCGCTCGGGCGGGCGCACCGCGGCTCCGCGTGAAGATCTGCTGCATCGCCAGCCTCGAGGAGGCCCGCCTGGCCGTCCGTGCCGGCGCGTCGGCGGTGGGTCTCGTCTCGGAGATGCCGAGCGGGCCAGGAGTCATCCCGGAGTCCCGGATCGCGGAGATCGCCGCCGGCGTCCCCCCCGAGGTGGAGACCTTCCTCCTCACCTCGCGAAGGAGCCCGGAAGAGATCATCGCCCAGCACCGGCGTTGCCGAACGACGACGATCCAGCTCTGCGATCGGCTCCCGCCGGGCACCCTCTCGGCGCTCCGCCGCGCCCTGCCCGGCGTGAGCCTCGTGCAGGTGATCCACGTCACGGGCCCGGAGGCCGTGGAAGAGGCCCGCGAGGTCGGGCCGAGCGTGGATGCCCTGCTGCTCGACTCGGGTCGCCCCTCCGCGGCCGTGAAGGAGCTCGGGGGCACGGGACGCGTGCACGACTGGACCGTGAGTCGGGAGATCCGTTCGGCCGTCGACGTCCCCGTGTATCTCGCGGGCGGGCTCCGGCCGGAGAACGTGCCCCACGCGGCGCGAACCGTGCGGCCGTACGGGGTGGACGTGTGCAGCGGCCTGCGCGTCGACGGCCGGCTCGACGACGACCTGTTGGGCGCGTTCATGACGGCGGTGCGGGAAGGGGTCTGAAGCGCTCCCGCCACGTTCCCTTTTTCCCAGAGGACCCTTTGCCCGCCGGTGTCCCCCCGTCGTAGTATCGCGCTTCATGTGATGCGCCCGGCGGGCTCCCGCGCGGGCGCCGGACAGGAGGAGAGAAACGTGCCCACGCTCCCAGGAGCCCGGCCGAGTCACCCCGCGCGCCGCGGGCTGCCGGCCTCTGCCCTCGTCGTCCTTCTTGCCCTCGCTTCGTCGGCCCTCGGGGACCGGTCTCCGGCCGCCGGACAGGAGCCGCCGGAGACCGAGGCCGGGCTCCCGTTCCTCTCCCCCTGCCGGAGCGAGATGGACGCCCGCCTCGCCTTCGGGCTGTGCCCGGACGGCAGCTTCGACTTCTACGCCTCGGGCTCCTATCGGCCCGACGTGCCCCGCCCTGACCAGATCCTCGGCTACCCGACGGGAAGCTGGCACACGACGTACGGACGCATGGAGCGCTACCTGGAGGCGCTGGCCGGCGCCGCACCGGAGCGGGTCCGGGTCTTCGACTACGGCCGCTCCGTGGAACGCCAGACGATGCACCTCATCGCCGTCTCCTCGGAAGCGAACATCGCCCGGCTGGGGGAGATCCGGGCTGACCTGCGGCGGCTGGCCGACCCGCGGCGCACGACTCCCGCCGGGGCGGCGGAGATCGCCGGGCGCACGCCGATCGTCGTGTGGCTGAACGCCGCCAACGACGGGAACGAGACGGCCGCCTTCGAGGCCGCCATGCAGGTGGCGTATCAGCTCGCCGCCGGCGAGGACGAGCGCACGCGGAGCCTCCGGGAGAACGCCGTCACCCTCATCAACCTGGCGCACAACCCCGAGAGCCACGAGCGCTTCGTCGCCTGGTACAACGCGTTCGTGGCGGGGGACGCGAACCCGGCGGCCCTCGAGCACCGGGCGCCGTGGGGGATGAGCACGAACAACAACCACTACCAGATGGATCTGAACCGGGACGCCCTCGGCCTCACCCAGCGGGAGAGCCGGGCGGTGGCCGCCGAGCTTCAGAGGTGGCGCCCGCAGGTGTTCGTGGACCTGCACGGCCAGACGACCCAGTTCTTCTTCCCGCCGGCGGCGCCGCCGGTGAACCCGGTTTATCCGGCCCACATGGAGAAGTGGCTCGAGGTCTTCGGGCGCGGCAACGCGGCGGCGTTCGACGCGCACGGCTGGAGCTACTACACGCGCGACATCTTCGATCTGTACTACCCGGGCTACTGGGACACCTACCCCGCCCTTCACGGCGCCACGGGCATGACATACGAGACGGACGGGGGCGGCTCCAAGGGGGTCCGCTGGCGGCGCGACGACGGCACGATCCTCACCTTCGCCGACGGGATCGCCCACCACTTCGTCGCCTGCCTGGCCACGGTCGAGACGGCGGCCCGCAACCGGGAGGCCCGGCTACGCGACTACCACGACTTCTTCGCCTCCGGCCTGGCGGAGGCCCGCCAGGACCCGCTGCGCACCGTGATCCTGCTCCCGGGGGCCGATCCCGGGCGGACCGCCCGCCTGGCAACGACGCTGCTTCGTCACGGCGTGGAGGTTCGAAGCGTCGTGCGGCCCGGCGAGGTCGCCGCGACGGAGTACTTGAGCGGCCGGCCGGTTCGGACCCGGGTGCCGGCCGGCGCGTACCTCGTCGACCTCGCGCAGCCCAACGCGCGTCTCGCCCGAACCCTGCTCGCCCCCTCCGTGGTCCTACCGGCGGAGTTCCGGGAGAAGGAGCTGCGCCGCTTCGCCCGCAACGCTCGCCTCCCCGAGAGGGAGCGGGAGAGCGACGAGTTCTACGACGTGACCGCCTGGAGCTTGCCCCTGGCCACCGGGGTGCCGGCGCTGTGGGCCGCCCAGGTGCCGGCGCTCGAGACGGAGCCTCTCTCCCTTCCGGAGAAGGCCCGCAAGTCGGCCGCGGGGTGGGCTGGGGATGTGGCCTGGCCGCGGGCCGGCGGAGCCACGGGTCGGGCGCGCAGCGCCTATGTGTGGGCCGCGGCCTCCGATGGAGCGTACCGCCTCCTCGCCCGTCTCCTGGGCGAGCGCTTCCGGGTGGCCGTCTCGGAGCGCGCCCTCATGGCGGGCGGCGAGAGCTTCCCACGAGGGAGCTTCATCGCCCGCGTGGGCCGGAACCCTGTCTCCCTCCACGAGCGACTGGACGCGTTGGCACGCGAGGCGGGGGTGCGGGTCTTCGCCGCGGCGACCGCCTTCCCTGACCGGGGTCAGACGGGGACGGGGGCGGAGGCCACCCGGTCCGTGACCCCGCCCCGGATCGCCGTCCTGGCCGGCGAGGGCGTTCGCATCACCACGTTCGGCGCCCTGTGGTTCACGCTCGAGCGCCGGGCGGGCCAGCCGTTCACCGCCCTGCGGACGACCGACGTCGGGGGCTCGACCCTCGAGCCGTTCGACGTCGTGATCCTGCCGAGCGGCAGCTACGGACGCACGCTCGGCGAGGAGGGAACGACCGCCCTCCGGGAGTGGGTCGAGCGCGGCGGCACGCTGATCGCGTACGGGAGCGGGGCGGGCTTCGTGCTGGACGGGGACTTCGGGACCTCGCACGTGGAGCCGGACACCGCCCACCCGCCGGCTGACACCCTGGCGGCGATCCGGCAAAGAATCGATGATGCCTTCCCGGGAGAGCCGGAGCTACCTCCCCTGGTGAGCCCCGAGGCACGGCCGGACGCACCCCTCGGTCTGCCGGGGACGTTCCTGCGCGCCCGGCTGGACCCGGAGCACTGGCTCACGCAGGGGTACGCGCGGCGGGAGCTGCCGGTCCTGATGAACGCCCTCCCCCTGAGGGCCTCGTCGGAGGGGGGGAACCCCGTCGTCTTCGCCTCCGGCGACGATCTCGTGGTGAGCGGCTTCGCCTGGCCCGACAACACGGGCCGCACGTACGGAGGCCAGCCGTACGCCACGGTGGACCGGGTAGGGGAGGGGCGGGTGATCCTGTTCGCGGACGACCCCCTCTACCGGGCGACGTTCGACGCGCCGGGAAGGCTGCTGCTGAACGCGATCTACCTGAGCCCCGCCCGGGGCCGCCGGGAGGCGGAACGGTAGTGAAGGAGGCGCCGGAAGGGTGGGGCAAGGGCTTCGGCACGCGCCCTGAGCTGACCTGAGCCGAGGAGAGGCCGCATGCTTCGACGGCCCGAGCGCGGCGAGTGCGAGGAGTACTACTTCCTGTACATCGACCAGGCCCCCGACGGAGAGATCCTGACGGCGCTCGCCGGGCAAGCCGGCCAGGTGGCGTGCCTTTTCGAGTCTCTCCCGCCGGACCGTCAGACGTTCCGGTACGCGCCGGAGAAGTGGAGCTCGAGGGAGATCCTCGGCCACCTGGTGGACGTCGAGCGGGTCTTCAGCTTCCGCGCCCTGGCGTTTGCCCGCCGCGATCCAGCCCCGCTCCCTGCCATGGAGCAGGACGACTACGCGCAGGCGGCGCGCTACGCCGAGCGACCCATGGAGGCGATCGCAGCGGAGTATCGGGCCGCGCGAAGCGCCACCCTGGCGCTCTTCCACAGCTTCGACGAGGAGGAGTGGGCCCGCACGGGCGTCGCCTCCGGATTCCGCTTCACCGTCCGCACATTCCCGTACATCCTGGCCGGTCACGAGCGGCACCACTGCCGGCTCCTGTGCGATCGTTACCTGGAGGGACGAGATGGGGTCGCGCTTCCTCCATGGTTATAGCGGAGCGTTTGCGGTCGGGTCTCCACCCGAAACAGGCCCTTTCGAGGCTCGCTACCACGCTCACCCCGTCACTCGGACAGGCTCCCATGAAAACCCGAAGGAGGTGGCACCCGTGATGCCTTCCCACCACGCCCGACGCTCCTCAGATCCAGCTTCCCGGCGGCCCCCGGACGCCAGAGCAGGGGCGGGCGCGGCTGCGTTTATTGTGCTCGCCGCTCTTGCCGGCCTACAACCCGTGGCCCTCGCCGCACAGGCCCCCACGGATCTCCGGCTGCTGCCGCAGGCGAAGAGGACCGTCCTGGCCAAAGTGGACGAACTGGAGCAGGAGATCCACACGATCTCGATGACCCTGTGGAGGTACGCGGAGACGGCTCTCCTGGAGGAGCAGTCGGCGGAGCTTCTCGCCGGTCTCCTGGAGCGGGAAGGCTTCGAGGTACAGCGCGGCGTGGCGGGCATGCCCACGGCGTTCGTCGCTGAATGGAGCCGCGCCGACGGGGGTCCGAAGATCGGCATCCTGGCGGAGTTCGACGCCCTCCCCGGGGTGGGCAACGACCCTGTCCCCGAGAGGGTACCGCGCTCCGACGGGATCCGGAACGGCCACGGGTGCGGCCACAACCTGTTCGGGGCCGGCTCGGTGGCCGCGGCGATCGCCCTGAAGCGCACGATGGAGGAGGAGGGGCTCGGTGGAACCGTGCGGCTCTACGGCACGCCCGCCGAGGAGACGGTCGTGGGCAAGGTCTACATGGCACGCGAGGGGGTGTTCGACGACCTGGACGCGGCGCTGGAATGGCACCCGGGGCTCGAGACCCAGGTCCGTAACCAACCAGGTCGGGCGATGAACAACTTCACGGTGGAGTTCTTCGGCCAAGCCGCCCACGCCTCGGCCGACCCGTGGAACGGCCGCAGTGCCCTGGACGCCGTGGAGCTCATGAACTACGGAGTCAACCTGATGCGGGAGCACGTGAAGCCGACCGCCCGCATCCACTATGTGATCCCGAGCGGCGGCGAGGCCCCCAACGTCGTCCCCGAGTATGCCGAGGTGTGGTACTACGTGAGGGACACGGCGCGGGCCTCCGTGGAGGAGTACTACGACCGGATCCTGAAGATCGCCGAGGGCGCGGCCCTGGCCACGCGGACGGATCACAGGGTGACGCTTCTCACCGGCGTGCACGCCGTCCTCCTCAACCGACCCCTCCAGGAGGTGGTGCAGCGCAACCTGGAGGCCGTGGGGATGCCGGATTATCCCGTTGAGTTCCGCTCGTTCGCCACGGCGCTCCAGGGTTCTCTGGGCCTGGAGCAGAAGGGGCTGAACACACGGATCAAGCCCCTGGCCGATGGCCCCGAGGCCGTAAGCGGAGGCTCGACGGACGTGGCGGAGGTGAGCTGGATCACTCCGACCGTCGGCTTCAACGTCACCTCCGCCCCGGCCGATGTCCCGTGGCACAGCTGGGCCACGACGGCCTCGCATGGCCGGGAAGGAGCGGTTCTGGCCGCCTACACGGCCGCCAAGGTGCTCGCCCTGACCGGAGTCGATCTTCTCACCAGCCCGGCGCTCTTACAGCGAGCGCGCGCCTTCTTCGAGGAGAGGGCGATCGCAGAGCCGTACGAGTCACCGATTCCCGCCGACCAGCCCCCACCCCTACCCACCCGCTAACCAGGAGGGAATCCCCGCGTACGGCGTGGTTCGGCCCCCACCCGAATACGAAAGGCGCCACTCCCATCGTCGGCACGTCGCTCCTGCCGATGACCGGCGAACTGACGCTCGCGGATCAGACCGTCGTCGTCAGGGATGGCGTGATCGTGGACGTGGGACCCACCGGCGTCGTTCCCGTGCCCGCCGACGCGACCGTCGTGGACGGCCAGGGCCGCTTCCTCATGCCGGGCCTGGCGGACATGCACACTCACGTGGCGACGGAGACGTCCGTCGACGCGGCCCCCGGACAGCTCTTCCTCTTCCTGGCCAACGGAGTCACCATGATCCTGGGGCAGGGCGACTTCGGAGAGCCGCTACCCACGTGGGCGCGGCAGATCCGCGAGGGCACGCTCCTCGGCCCCACCTTCTATACGGCCCGCTACGCTCGGGGGCCCAAGGACGGGAGCCCCGCGAGCGTCACCGTGGTCGGCGAAGCCCGGGCCCGTCAGTTCGTCCGCGAGAGCCGACAGGTCGTCCTGGAACCGCGAGGGACCCCGAGACGTTCTAGGTCTCGTCGGGTGCGAGGGAGGGCTTCCCCTTTCGACGGCTGCACGGCCGGCGAACCCGCCCCTCGCACCCCGGCCGATCCGCCGCGAGGTTGGCGGTGGCCGGCGCTGGGCCTCTGGAAGCTGGATCCCCCCCAACGGAGGCGGAGATGAAGAAGACGGAGCTCGATCTCCTTCAGGGCACGCTGGACATGTTGATCCTCAAGACGCTGAGTCTGGGACGCATGCACGGGTACGCCGTTGCCCGGCACATTCAGCAGACGACGGACGGGGTGCTCTCGGTCGAGGAGGGGTCCCTGTACCCCGCTCTTCACCGGATGGCTCAGCGGGGTTGGATCGAATCGGAGTGGGGTCGGTCCGAAAACAACCGGCGGGCCAAGTTCTATCAGCTCACGCGCAAGGGAGCCCGTCAGCTGGAGACGGAGCTTGCCGCGTGGCGACAGTTCACCGACGCCACCTTCAAGGTCCTGTCGCCGGAGCCGAGCGGAGCTTGACCGAGATTCCGTGGCGCCTTTTCGCCCGGCTTCTCCGCCCGGCCTGGGTGGCGCTGGGAGGCGGACTCCTGTCAGGATACCTGGCGGCGGCGATCGCGGCCGACTTCCTGGCTCCTTTTCTCTTTGGCATCGAGGCAGGGGATGTGGCGGTCCGTGGCGCGGCCGGTTCGATTCTGGCCATCATTCTGACCACAACCGTTCTGGCCACCGCCCTGCCGGCCGCTCGCCTCCGACCCGTTTCACCGCCCGCGCGGCCCGACTTCCAGTCCCGGTAGCGGCGCGCGCCCTCTCCCCCGTTGCGGGAGGCCGCAGGACCCGCGATCCTTCCCCCGAAATCGGCTGTTGATACCGTCGCAGAGGTTGCAGAGAGAGACATGGATCTCGACAGCTTCATGGCGGAGGTCGTTCGCCGAAGCCCGAACGAGGCCGAGTTCCACCAGGCCGTTCGGGAGGTCGCGGAGAACGTCGTACCGTTCGTTGCGGAGCACCCCGAATACCAGAAAGCACGTATCCTTCAGCGGCTCACGGAGCCCGACCGGGCCATCCTGTTCCGGGTGGCCTGGGAGGACGATGAGGGAAAGATCCGCGTGGACCGCGGCTACCGCGTACAGTTCAACAACGCGATCGGCCCGTACAAGGGTGGACTCCGTTTCGACCCGTCGGTGACCCTCAGCGTTCTCAAGTTCCTCGGCTTCGAACAGGTGCTGAAGAACAGCCTCACCACCCTGCCGATGGGAGGAGCCAAGGGAGGCTCCAACTTCAACCCAAAGGGGAAGTCGGACAGCGAAGTGATGCGCTTCTGCCAGGCGTTCATGACGGAGCTGTACCGCCACATCGGCGGGGACATCGACGTGCCGGCGGGAGACATCGGCGTGGGCGCCCGTGAGATCGGCTACCTGTTCGGTCAGTACAAGCGGATCGAGAACCAGTGGACGGGCGCGATCACCGGAAAAGGGGTCACCTTCGGGGGCAGCCTCATCCGCACCGAGGCGACCGGATACGGTTGTGTCTACTTCGCGCGAGACATGCTGGCCACCCGCGAGGATGAGATCGAGGGAAAGACGTGTGTCGTATCGGGAGCCGGCAACGTGGCCCAGTACACGGCGGAGAAACTCCTCCAGCTCGGTGGGCGGGTCGTCACCCTCTCGGACCGGAGCGGCTTCGTACACGACCCCGAAGCCCTGACCCAAGAGAAGCTGGAGTACGTCATCGACCTGAAGACGCACCGGCGCGGCAGTCTCGATCAGTACGCCACGGAGTTCGGATGCGAGTTCCACCCGGGGGAGAGGCCGTGGGCCGTGACCTGCGACCTGGCCTTCCCGTGCGCCACCCAGAACGAGATCCACAAGGAGGACGCCCGCACGCTGCTCGAGAACGGCTGCCAGCTGGTCTGCGAGGGCGCCAACATGCCCGCCACGTACCGGGCGGCCAAGCTCTTCGAGGAAGCGGGCATCCTGTATGGGCCGGCGAAGGCGGCCAACGCAGGGGGGGTGGCGATCTCGGGGCTCGAGATGACGCAGAACGCCATGCGCCTCACCTGGACTCGCGAAGAGGTGGATCAGCGACTACAGGAGATCATGTCGAAGATCCACGAGAAGTGCGTCCAGTACGGGGGGCTGGACGGCCGGATGAGCTACGTGAAGGGAGCGAACATCGCGGGCTTCGTGAAAGTGGCCGACGCTATGCTGGCCTACGGCGTGATGTAGCTCGACGCTCGGTCCGCACCCGGGGCGCTGCCCCGTGCCGTGCGGCGTGCCGGCGTGAGCGGAGGATTCGCCACGCAGCCCCCAGGAGCAGGAGGACCAGAATCGCACCGGCCGTCAAGCGCCCGTACCGCACGGCGACGACCACGGCGGCCTCGACCTGGGTGTCGAACAGCCGACCGATCGTCAGGTAGAGGCCGGCCCACAGCAGCAGGGCGATCGCGTCCAACGACAGGAAGCGGGGCGCCCGCATGTCGGAGAGGCCCGCCCCGGCGGCGATGAGGTTCGCGGCGCCTGGAACGAACTTCGCCGACAGGACATACCGCGCTCCTAGCTTCTCCACCCGGTTCCGAACGGTATGCACGCAGGCCCGGGGGTTGGAGGTAAGCCCGCACGCCGTGCCGACCATCCGTTCTCCCTGCCAACGGCTGACGAGGAACCACAACGTGTCGGCCAGCAGGCCGCCGCCGGCCGTCGCCAGGACGGCCAGCCCCGGGTGAAGGCCCCCCTGCGCCGCCACAGCCCCGGCCGTCACCAGCACCGGGACGCTGGCGATCGGGACGCCGGCGTATTCGGCGAAACCCACCGCGGCGAACAGCGGGTATCCGTACTGATCCAGGAAGGCGGTCAGAGCGTCCATCACCGCCCA
The DNA here is from genome assembly GCA_046757485.1 of Gemmatimonadota bacterium. Taxonomy (GTDB): domain Bacteria; phylum Gemmatimonadota; class Gemmatimonadetes; order Palauibacterales; family Palauibacteraceae; genus JBHHYJ01. The sequence goes on along the minus strand of JBHHYJ010000027.1, from coordinate 12,562 downwards.
AACGCGCGGCCCGGATGCCGGGTTTCCGCCTCACCTGAGGTGCACCGCGAGGCGTAGGGCCGCCGACTCCACCTGGCGGCCCCCGCCCCCGGTCCCGCGACCGGGGGGCGATTGCCTTCGGGACCGCACGGCCGCACCCCGATGACTGGGACAGGCTTCTAGCCGCCCGACGTGCCCCCTGCCGCCTTCGCCTCCGCGCCCGCGAAGTCGCCGCCCTTCACCACGATCAGCTTCTCCGGATCGACGTGTCGGCGCAACGCCTCGACGATCTGCTCCGGGGTGAGCGCCCGGACCTTCGCCTCGAACTCGGCCTCCCACTCCATCGTTCGGTCGAAGTAGACCCCGGTCGATAGCTGACCCGCAAGCCGATTGTCCTGAGCGCGGAGTACCTGGCGCTGCTGGAGGAACCCTTCGATCCCCTTCGCCACCTCCTCCTCCGGGAAGCCGTCGGCCAGCGCGCGCGCGATCTCCTCCTTGATCGCCGTCTCCACCTTCTCGACGTTCTCCGGCGCGAAGATCGCGAACGCGAGGAAGGAGCCGAACTCGTCGATCGGGTGCGCGTTGATCGCCGAGGAGACGCCGTACGAGAGGCCCTCCTGCTGGCGGACCCGCACGGCCAGCCGCGAGGCGAGCTGCGCGCCGCCGAGCAGGTAGTTCCCGAGCACCAGCGCCGGCCAGTCCGCGTCATTCTGGCTCACCGCCAGCGGCAGGCCGGCGAGGAAGATCGCCTGCGCCTTGTCCGGCGTCTCGATGCTCACGTCCGCCGGCTCGACCGGCCGGTACGTCTCCGGGTTCCGGGCGAAGGCGACGCCGGCCGTCCAGCTGCCGAACGTCTCTTCCAGCAGCGACCGGACCTCGTCCGGGTCGAAGTCGCCCACCACGGCCAGCGATCCCCCTCCCGCGCCGTAGAAGCGGCCGTAGAACTCCTTCACCTCGTCGAGCGTCGTCGCCTTCACCCGCTCGATCTCCTCCTGAAGGGTCGGCACGTACTGGTAGTGCTCGGGTGGGCGGGGCCTCAGCAGCCGGTTGAAGGTCCGGCCGGCCCGGGCATTCGGCTCGGAGAGCTGCCCCTCGAGCTGAGCCAGCTGCTCCTCCTTCAGGAGCTCGAACTCCTTTTCGTCGAACGCCGGCTCGTGAAGGACCTCCTCCGTCAGCCGCAGCACGGCAGGAAGGTTCTCGCGCGTCGTGCGGACGGAGCCGAACGCGGTCCGCGCGCCGCCCCCGAAGAACGCCTGAGCCTTCAGGCGGTCCAGCTCGTCCTTGAGCTCCTGTCGGGTGTGCTTCTTCGTGCCGCGCAGGAGCATGCTGGCCGCCAGGCCGCCCGCGGTCGCCTGGCCGTTCAGCGACTCCTCCGTCCCGAACCGCAGCGTCAGGCTCACGACGACTGTCTCCCCCCGGTTCTTCTTCGGGAGGAGGGCGGCCTTGAAGCCGCTCGGGAGCGCGAACCGCGTCGTTCGGGCCTCGACGTTCGCCGGCGTGGGGTCGAACGCCTCGCCGGCCGCGACCTCCTCCCCGCCCCCGTAGCCCTCCACCAGCCGGGTCACGTCCGGCGGGGCCGGCACCTCGGCCCGCTTCGGCAGCTCGGCCACCGGGATGTAGAGACCCACGGTTCGGTTGGAGGGCAGCAGGTACTCCGCCGCGACCCGCTGCACGTCGGCCGGTGTCACCTTCTTCAGCTCGTCCCGGTGTAGGAAGAAGAGGCGCCAGTCGCCCATGCCGCCCCACTCGCTGAGCGCGATCGCGATGCTGCGGCTCTCCCGGAACGCCAGATCGATGTTCTTCAGGAGCTCGTTCTTCGCCCGCTCCACCTCCTCCGCCGTGGGAGGATCCTGCAAGACCCTCTGGATCGTGCGGAGCATCGCCTCCCGGGCCGTCTCCAGGTCGTCTTCTTTGCGTACCTCGGCGAACGCGATGAGGCCGCCCGGCTCCCTCAGCTGGAAGTCGATCGCGCCCACGCTGGCCGCCAGGCCGGGCTCCACGAGCGCCTTGTACAGACGGCCCGACGGCTCGTTTCCCAGGATGTGCGTCAGCACGTCCACCGCGGCGTACTCCGGATGCGAGCCCGCCGGAACGTGGTAGAGCACCATGGCGTACTGGGTATCGCCCACGCGACGCAGGGTCACCGAGCGCTCCCCGTCCTGGGCGGGCTCCGCCGTGTACGTCGGCCACAGCTTGTTCGCCTCCGTCCGGTCGGGACGGGGGATCGCCCCGAACTCCTCGGCGATTCTCTCCAGCGCCTTCTCCTCGTCGAAGCGGCCCGCCACCACGAGCATCGCGTTGTCCGGCTGATAGTACTTCCGGTAGAAGCCCTGGAGACGCTCGATCGGGACATTCTCGATGTCCGCCCGGGCACCGATCGTGGAGTGCCCGTAGTTGTGCCACTGGAAGGCCACGGCCTGGACCCGCTTGAGAAGGACGTTGAACGGGCTGTTCTCTCCCAGCTCCCATTCGTTCCGGACGACGGTCATCTCCGAGTCCAGATCCGACTCGGCGATCAAGGAGTTCACCATCCGGTCGGCCTCGAGGTCGAGCGCCCAGGCGAGGTTCTCCTCGGTGGCCGGGAACGTCTCGAAATAGTTGGTGCGATCGAACCAGGTCGTTCCGTTCCACAGGGCGCCCCGATCCGAGAACTCCTGCGGGATGTTCTCGTGGCTCGGCGTGCCCTTGAAGACCATGTGCTCCAGGAGGTGGGCCATCCCGGTCTCGCCGTACGCCTCGTGCCGCGATCCGACGAAGTACGTCACGTTCACCGTCACCTGCTGCTTGCTCTGATCCGGGAAGAGGAGTACTCGGAGGCCGTTGTCCAGCCGGTACTCCGTGATCCCCTCCACGGTGGCCACCTTCGTCATGCCCTGGGGGAGGGCGGCCCCTGCCGCGGGTCCGGTCTCACGGGCCGCCGCCTGCTGTCCGAGCAGGGGGCTCTGTCCCAGCGTGAGGACCGTGGCCACGAGGGCGCCCGCCCAGAGTCGCGCCCACCGGGACCCCGAGGAGGTCCTGCGTCTCGTCTCGATCATCTCGCTCCTGCCTTCAGAGGGTACCGCGTCCGGGTGTTTCGAGAGGTGGTTCACTCGCACCGGGGGGGCGCGGCGGTCCGGACCCGCCGTCGCGCGGCGTGAGCTCTCCTCGTCCCTAAAGTAGCGCCCTCGTTTCGCCGCTGGCTACCCGCCGGGGGCGCCAGCTCGGCATACGGGCTCGACTCCGCTCCCGGACGCCGTGAACAGTGCGGATAGGACTCTGCCATAAACATCAATGGGAAGGGTGCTTCCCTCACCGCAGAACGGGCGAAGCGGTGGGCACCCGTCACATGTTGCCGACGAGAGCGTCGCCGAACTCGCTCGTCTTGAGCAGAGTGGCCCCGTCCATGAGGCGCTCCAGGTCGTAGGTCACCCGCTTCTGTCGGATCGTGCGCTCGAGACCCTGGACGATGAGCTCCGCCGCCTCCGTCCATCCCAGGTGGCGCAGCATCATCTCGCCGGAGAGGATGAGGGAGCTCGGGTTCACCTTGTCCTGGCCGGCGTACTTCGGGGCCGTGCCGTGCGTCGCCTCGAAGATCGCGTGCCCCGTGTCGAAGTTGATGTTGGCGCCGGGGGCCATCCCGATCCCTCCCACCTGGGCGGCGAGGGCATCGGAAAAGTAGTCACCGTTCAGGTTGAGGGTGGCGATCACGCCGAACTCATCGGGGCGCGTGAGGATCTGTTGGAGGAAGGCGTCGGCGATCACGTCCTTGACCACGATGCCCTCCGGCGTGCGGCACCAGGGACCGCCGGCGAGCTCCTTCGCCCCGAACTCCTCCTTCGCCACCTCATAGCCCCAGTCCCGGAAGCCTCCCTCGGTGAACTTCATGATGTTGCCTTTATGGACGAGCGTCACGCTCTCGAACCCCTGGTCGACCGCATACCGAATCGCCGAGCGCGCAAGCCGCTTGGAACCTTCTTCGGAGACCGGTTTGATCCCGATCGCGCTGCTCTCCGGAAACCGGATCGAACGGACCTTCATCTCCTCCAGAAGGAAGTTCACGACGCGACGGGCCTCGGGCGTGGCAGCCTGCCATTCGATGCCGGCGTAGATGTCCTCCGTGTTCTCCCGGAAGACCACCATATCCACCGCTTCGGGACGCTTCACGGGGGACGGGGTCCCCTGGAAGTAGCGCACGGGCCGCACACAAGCGAAGAGGTCCAGTTTCTGGCGAAGCGTCACGTTCAGGGAGCGAAGGCCGCCGCCCACGGGCGTGGTTAGTGGCCCCTTGATCGCCACGCGATACTCGTGGATCGCTTCCAACGTCTCGTCGGGCAGCCAGCTCCCCACCTGCCGGTTCGCCTTCTCGCCGGCCAGCACCTCCGACCATGCGATGCTTCGGCCGCTCCCGTACGCCTTCTCCACCGCGGCGTCGAACACCTGCCGGGCGGCCCTCCAGATGTCCGGGCCCGTCCCGTCTCCCTCGATCCAGGGGATGACCGGGCGGTCCGGGACCTCCAGACGTCCCCCTTCCCGCCGAATCGGGTCGCCCGCGGTGGATCGGCGCTCCTTCTCCGTCTGCAGCACTCGAGACATGACCTTCACTCGTTTCGGCGTCTTCGTTCCCGGGCCGCGCGGCACGGTCCCCATCTTCTGCCGCCCCGATCCCGGCCGCGACCACGTTAGCCCAAGAACCCACGTCCGACAAACAATCCACGGCCGCCGAGATCTTGCGCCGGGTTTTTCCCTTTCCCTACGTTGCGGTCCGGGGATTCCCGAGCGTGCACGGGCCGGAGAGGGGTCTCTGGGGCCGATTCTTCTGGAACGAGGAGGAACCATGAACTTCCGACGCACCCCGTGGCTGTTGTTGGCCGTTCCTTTCCTACTGGTCGCCGCTTGCGCCCCGGCCGAGGAGGAGGAGGCGGCGGCAGAGGCCGAGCCGGCCGCCGAGACCGAGGCCGAGGTCGCGCAACCCGACACGACGGCGGAGGCTCTCTGGGCGCACCTGGAGGAGAGCGACTACCAGGGGAACTGGTCCACGTGGCCGGGCAAGGGCGAGCTGTACGAGGGCCAGGAGCCGCACGGCATGCTCCTCACCACCTATCTGAACCCGCTCGCTCTCGACGCCCTGACGAACGGGGCCGGGAGTATGCCCACCGGAGCCATCGTGGTGAAGGAGAACTACATGCCCGACAGCACGTTCGCCGCCGCCACGGTGATGTACAAGGCCGCCGGATATGATCCGGAGCACAACGACTGGTTCTGGATGAAGCGGAACGCGGACGGCACCGTGGAGGCCCAGGGACGCGTCGGGATGTGCTACGGGTGTCACGCCGGCGGGGCGGACAACGATTACCTGATGACCGCCCCGATCAAGTAAACCGCCGAGACCATCGGGCCGGGGGGCGCCTCCGGGTCCGCCTCCCGGCGATCCACCCTACTTCCGGAGCCGGAGAACGCCCTGCAGCCGGCGCCCACCTCGAACCCACCGCACGCTGGTCGGCTCCCCCGGCTCCGCGCCGACAAACGCCCCCCTGAGCTCCTCGAGGGAAATCACCCTCTCTCCGGCGACCTCATCCACGACGTCGCCCGGCCGCAGGCCGAGACGGGCGGCCGGTGTTCCGGCCGCCACACGCAGGACCAGCAGACCCTCGTCCACTCCCGTGAAGGACTCCGCGAGCTCGGGACTCAACGGCTCGAACTCCGCCCCCGCCACGCTCCGCCCCGGCGTGCCGAACCACCCCCACTCTCCGCCCCGGGGGAGACGCAGGCGGCCCACGAGGCGCCGATACTGTTCCTGATTCCGGGACAAGTAGTGGCGCAGCGAGTCCAGACGCACCCGGGCGGCCCGAAAAACCGACTCCTGAACCGCCTGGAGCGCGGGGCCGGGCTCCAGCAGAACCCAGGTGAAGCTGGTGGAATCGGGCCCCGCCAGCCGAGCCCGTACCTCGAGTCGGCGAGGAATCAGGGCACGAGCGACGGCTACCTCCCCCACCTCACCGCTCACCACCCCCTTCCGTTCGCGTTCGGCACCGGTCGCCGGTCGAACGTAGTAGATCCCCCCTGGCTCACCGCGGATCACCAGAGGTCGTCTTCCGTCCCCACTCACCACCGTTTCGGCGGGCCGGTCCACCGTGCGGACGACCGTCGTCCCCCCCTCCAACCGCGCGTGGATGGTGTACCTGCCCTGCGGACGGGGCCCGGGAACGACGCGCAGCGTGACACGCCGGTCATCCCGGCCCACCGTGAGGCGGACGGGCTCCCCCGGAGCGAGCGCCGCGAAGGCCGCGTCGCTCACCCGCGGCGCCAGCCGCCGGCCATTCAGCGACACGAGCGTGTCCCCCGCCTGGACCCCCGCCCGGTCGGCCGGTCCATCCACCACGACCTGGCTGACGACCAGCATCCTCCGGCAGGCCTCCTGGCGGCCACCCGGCAGCCGGCATTCCATCACCTCCTGGAGCCCGACTCCCAGCCAGGCTCGGGCCGGCTGCGCCGCTTCCTGCGGGAGGAGCCGGGCGGGACCGATCGCCAAGAGAACGAGGACGCCGCATCCGCAGCAGACCAGCAGCCGGCGGACCGATGGGGCCACCTCCCACAGGCCTTTGGCCGGTGTCGCCGGCCAGCGGTGCACCCGCTTCCCCATGCTCATCGATACTCCAGCGAGACGAGGCTCACGGAGCGGTTCAGACGCCAGGCCAGGTGGTCCCGCTCCTCGAGCAGCCGAAAGAGCAGGTCGTTGGCTACCGGATCCGCGGGTGCGCTCTCCAGCGCCTCCCTGGAGGCCTCGATGAGCGCCTGAAGACGCGCCAGCTGCTCGGCCGCGGCCGCCGGATCCAGCGGCTCCTGCGAAGCCGCCAGCCCCGGGCCGGGCAGACGGGCCAGCTCGGTCAGCTCCCCGAGGTACGCCGACTCCGGCTCGCCCGGCATTGCCCGATCCGTCCGCTGGCGTGCCTCTCGTGCGTCCGGCGAGCGAGTGACCTCCAGGGGCGCTGCCCCATCCCGGCTCCTCAGCGTCGGACCCGCTCCCGTCATCTGAAGACCGGAGACGATCCCACCCGCGAACAGAAGGAAGCCGGCCGCCACCTGGACCGGCCACCGCCTCAGGAAGGAAACGGGCGGCCGCGGCGCGATGCCGCGGGCGTCGAGGGCTTCCTGTATGCGGCGCCATTGGCCGACGGGCGGATCCATGTCGCCCAGGCCCGAGAGAGCCATGCGCATCCGACTCAGCCTCTCGAACTCGCCCCGGCACTCGCCGCAGCGATCCAGGTGAGCCCTGCCGACCGGATCGGGAGCGGCAGCATCCAGGAGTTCCGAGAGCTGCTCCATACTCAGGTGCATCGCGGATTCGTCAGACATCGTTTCCCACTTCTTCTCCCTCCCTCGCCAGCGAGGGAGCCAGCATCTCTCGCATGCGCGCCCTCGCCTTGTGAAGCTGGGACTTGGACGTCCCGGCCGTCACCTTCAAGGCGCTCGCGATCTCCTCATGGGTCCAGCCCTCCACATCGTGCAAGACGAGGACCCGGCGGTACCCCGGCGGCAGCCGGTCGAGCGCCAGGGCCAGGGCTCTCCGGTTCACCAGCGCCTCGTCCGGGTGGGCCAGTCCCGGCCGTGGCTCGGCGGTGCCTTCCACCTCGGTCCGTCTTCCCTGTCTACGCAGCCGGTTCAACGCCACGTTGGTCGCCAGACGGTACATCCACGTGCCGAACGCCGCCTCTCCTCGGAACAGGTGAAGCTTCTCGAACGCCCGCACCCACGCATCCTGCGCGAGGTCCTCGGCCAGGTGGTCATCTCCGGCGAGACGGCGCACGACCGTGTACACCCGTCGGGCGTGCACCTCGTAGAGCCGGCCCATCGCGAATCGGTCGCCCGCCTTGGCGCGCTCGACCAGTGCCCGTTCCTCCAACGCGTCGCTCCTCGCTAACGCCACGAGTTTGGATACCCGGGAGGTCCCCCGGGTTGCCTGTCCGGCCCGCTCACAAGGTGCCGCCGCGACGGGGCCGATCCGGTCGCGGCCCCGGACCGTGGCCTGGGGTGCCGCCTCATGGCCACTCCCCCAGGCGGCGCAGGAGACCGGGGGCGGTCGAGTGGGCGGCGATCCCCACGAGGAGGCCCGCCGTCGCGTCCACGCCGTAGTGGAACCGCCCGTACACCGTGCCCGCGGTCAAGGCGAGAAGCGGGAGCAGGAGGACCCAGAACCAGCGTCGGCTCACGCGCCGGGTGCCCAGCACGGCCGCGGTCGTCGCGGCGACGTGAGAGCTCGGGAACGCCGTCCCCCGCGAGGACCCGCTTTCCAGCAGCGCATGGACCAGGCGGTAGAAGCTGCCCTCGGCAGCCGCTCCACCGATCGGCGGGAAGACGTACCGCGGCCCTGCGACGGGGAAGAAACAGAAGACGAGGTAGGAGAAGAAGAAAGCGAGACACGCCGCGAACGCCACCCGGTGGGCGGATCCGGCCCCTCCTCGTCTGAACGCCGCCACGGCGGCCAGGGGGACGAGGAAGTAATAGGAGAAGTACCCCACGTGGAAGAACTCGGAAACCCAGACGGCCGGCCACCAGCGGGCCGCCTCCATGCTGAGCTGGAGCCCGAAGACGGCGCTCTCCCACCGCTGTACCGTCGCGTCGAAATAGCCGGGGGAGACGAAGTCGTTCAGCGCGGCGAGCTCAACATACAATAGCGGCGTAAGAGCGAGGGGGTACACGGCTCGCAGAAAGCGCCACCCCGACCGCTCGGGGAGAGCCGTGGACGTCAGCCGGAAGACGGCAGCCGCGCCTCCCACGTGGACGACCGCCAGCAAGGCGCCCAAACGGCCTCCGGCCACGGCCGCCAGCAGCCCCGTGGCCAGCAGATACGCGGTGAAGAGACGATCGAGCGCCAGGAAGCGCCGGCGCGGGGCCGGATCAGCCACGCACCCAGCCCACCTCGCGATACCAGCGAAGTGTCCGCTCGATCCCGTCCCCCAGGGAAACGTCGGGGCTCCACCCGAGCGCCTTTCGCGTCGCCGAGGTGTCGCACGTCCAACTGTATCGAGCCAGGTCCCGGGCGCGCCGCACATCGAATCCCGGGGAGACGCCTCGGATGAACCCCCACACGCTGCCGGCCCGTCCCGCGATCTCGTAGGCGAGCCGCGGCACGCGCACTGACCGGACGGGCCGGCCCAGAGCGGCGGCCAGGGCGCTGCCGATCTCGCGCCACGAGTAGCTCCGGGAGTCGGCGACCGGGTACGGCCCGAAGCCCGCCTCGCCCGAGCGGCCGCCGTGCGCCGCCCGGACCGCGGCCCGCGCCACATCCGTCGCGTAGACCGGCTGGACCGGCGGGTCGCTCGCCGGCCTGAAGACCCAGCCGCCGCTCGCCAGGCGGAAGAGAGGCACGAGGTCGGGATCCCTGGGACCGTAGACGCCCCCGGGGCGCAGCACGACCACCGGCAGACCGGGCTCCAGCCGCCGAAGGCGCTCCTCCGCCTCTCGCTTGCTGACTCCATACGGACTGGTCGGTCCATCCCTTCCGTCCGGCCCCCTGGCTGCCAGGCTGCTCACGAAGACGAACCTCTCCACCCCCGCCTCCGCGGCCGCCTCCGCCAGCCGCTCGGTGGCAGCCGTGTTCACCTCCCGGAACTGGCGGGCGCGCGGGGCGCTGGTGAGACCCGCCGCGTGGACCACGAGGCGTACCCCATGCAACGCCTTCTCGAACGTCATCTCCCGTCCGAGGTCCGTCTCCACGGTCTCCACGCTTCCCGTCTCGAGCCAGCGCAGGGAGCTCGTCGCCCGGACCGTGCAGCGAACCGAATGGCCCGCTTCCAGGAAAGCGGCCACGATGTGGCTGCCCACGAATCCCGTACCGCCGGTGATGAGGACGGTTCTCGAGGGGCTCACGTGAGGGACGGTGATGGGGCCGGGTCGGGCGGCGGTCCGGCGCGTCTACAGCGCCGCGTCGTACAGACGATACCGCCGATAGACCCTTCCGCCGAGACGCTGTAGCGGCTTGTTCATCGCCTCGTTGTCCTCCAAGACCCAGGAGAGCTCGGCGAAGGTGATCCCTCGAGCCGCTCCGTTTCGGATGAGGCTCAGGTAGAGCAGCGCATCGATGCCCTTGTTCCGGTAGGTCTCCAGCAGACCGAGGGTAACCACCCGCATGCGGAAGATCTTCCGCTGATAATAAAGCGCCTTCAGCACGCCGAACGGAAAGAGCCGTCCGTCGAGGTGGACGAGCACCTGGTTGAAGTCGGGCAGGGCCAAGGCGAAGCCGGCCACCTCACCGTCCGGGGCCTCCGCCAGGAGGGCGAGGTTGGGATCCACGATCGGCTTGAGCTCCTCGGCCAGGAAATCGAACTCTTCGTCAGTCATCGGGACGAAGCCCCAGTTCCTCTCCCAGGCGGCGTTGTAGATTCGTTTCACGGTGGCCAGCTCGGCCTCGAACTCCTTCATCCTCATTGGCCGGACGGTCACCTTCGACCGCCTCTCCACCACGGAAGCGGCTCGGACGAGGTACTCCGGAGGCGTCTGGTTGTCGATGAAGTAGGCCAGCAGCGTCTTCGCCGGCCGGAATCCGTACTCCTGCACGAGGTCGACGTAGAACGCCGGGTTGTAAGACATCATCACGACGGGCGGCCCATCGAAGCCCTCGATGAGGAGGCCGCTCGTCTCGTTCGTCGAAAAGCTCGTCGGCCCGCGCATGACGCGGAGCCCCCGTTCCCGCAGCCATGCCGCGGCCCGGTCGAACAGGGCACCGGCGATCGCCGGATCGTCGGGGGATTCGAAGAACCCGAAGAAGCCCACCGGCTCGTCGTGGTATGTCTGGTGGTTCTTGTTGTGAATGGCGGCGATGCGGCCGACCGGGCGTCCGGCCTGCAGGGCGAGAAACGTCTGGACGTCCGAGTGACGGTGGAACGGGTGGACCGCCGGATCCAGGGCGCGTCGCATGTCCCGCAAGAGAGGCGGAATCCAGTTCGAGTCGTCCGCGTACAGGAGCCACGGCAGGCGGATGAACGCCTCCCGCTCCTTCTTGGAGCGGACGGGTCGGATCTCGAGGGACGCGCTCACGGTTGGGGAGCGCGGCGGTCGACCTTCACACGACCTGGAGCTTCCGCGCAATCCGCTCGATTTGCTCCAGCACGAAATCGAGCTCCTCGTCCGAGTGCGTCGCCATGTAGCTGGTGCGGAGGCGGCAGCTGCCTTCCGGGACCGCCGGCGGCACGACGGGGTTGGTGAAGACGCCGGCGTCGAACAGCTCGCGCCAGAACCGGAACGTTTTCTCCATCGGGCCGACGAGGATCGGGAGGATCGGGGTCTCCGTCGGACCGATGTCGAACCCGATGGAACGGAACGCCTCCATCATCTTGCGGGTGTTCTGCCACAGTCGATCCCTCCGCCATGGCTCCTCGCGAATGATCTCCAGCGCTTTGAGCACGGTGGCCACGGCGGCCGGCGGCATGCTCGCGCTGAAGATCAGGGCTCGCGCGTGATTCCGCAGGTACTCGATCACGTCCGCGGAGGCCGCCACAAAGCCACCGATGGAGGCGAAGGACTTGCTGAACGTACCGAGGATCAGGTCCACGTCATCGGTAAGCCCGAACTTCTCCGCCGTCCCGGCCCCCGTGGGGCCCAGGACGCCGACGGCGTGGGCGTCGTCGACCAGCAGACCGGCCCCGAACTCCCGAGCGATTTCCACCAGCCCGGGAAGGTTGGCAATGTCGCCCTCCATGCTGTACACGCCGTCCACCGCGATCAGCTTGCCCCGTCCCGGCTTCTCCGCCTCCATCATCCGGCGGAGCATCGGCAGATCGCCGTGGTTGAAGCGCTGGATTCTCCCGAACCCGAGCCGGACACCGTCCTGGATGCTGGCGTGGTCCAGCTTGTCCACGAATACCGTGTCGTTCCGACTGATGAGAGCCCCGAGCGTCCCCAGGTTCGTCTGGTAGCCCGTGCTGTAGACCAGCGCCGCCTCCTTGCTCACGAAGTCGGCCAGCTCCTCCTCCAGGCGGTCGTGAAGATCCAGATTCCCGTTCAGGAAGCGACTGCCGGTGTTCCCGCTGCCGTAGCGCTCCAGCGCCTTCTTGGACGCCTCGATGATGCGTGGATCGTGCGTCAGCCCCATGTAGTTGTTCGAGCCGACCATGATCTTCTTCTCGCCCCCCACGAAGACGTACGTGTCGCGAGATTCCTCGATCGGCACGAAATAGGGGTAGAGGCCGGCGCGCCGGAGCTCGCGGGAGGTGCTGAAGTTCTCGCATTTGGCGAAGACGTGCATCGGCCCTCGTCTGTCCGATGAGGTGACGTCGAGGGCTCGAGGAGCGCCCTCCAGCCGGTCTACGATGGGGTTGGGGGCCGTGTGTCGCACCCGCGAAAAGCTACCCGGAGCCTCCGGGTCCGGCAAGGAAAGCCTCAGGGACCGTGTACTGTTGCAGTAGAAATGTCCGGTTTCGTTGCAATAGAAATGTCCGCCTTCGGGTCTCCTTCGCTACCGTGGGGCCTCACGGCAGCCACGGAGGGAGGAGATGCTCACGTTGAGCCTGGAGGAGCGGGACCGGTTGGTGGTCCTTCGGCAGGTACTGGAGGGGGCCCGGGAGAAACAGTTTCACGACTTCGGGCCCACCCTCCTAGCGGAACATGT
>JBHHYJ010000026.1:0-32354 GCA_046757485.1 Gemmatimonadota bacterium | reverse complement strand
CCTGGAGGTTCTCCATCGCCGCGGTGAGCTGGTTGTAGAGCTCCTCGTCCTGGGCCAGCTTCCCGAGCGTTCCGGTGCCCTCGTCCATCTTCGTGAGGAGGGAGGCGAGGGCGTGGCTGGTGGAGTCCAGGCCCGTGCCCGCCCGGCTGAGCTGCCCCGTCAGGGTGTCCAGCCGGGCGAACGTCCGCTCCAGCCGTCCCTCCCCCGTCGCCGCTGCCAGGCTCCCGGAGGTGGCGTTCAGGTTCGCCAGGAGACCGTCCAGCGTCTCCCGCTGATCGGCGATCATCTCCCGCAGCTCGTCCATGGCGGAGGCGAGTGAGCCGGAGCTCGCGCGGAGCTCCTCGGCCGTCTCCTCGGAGAGGAGGTTCCCCGCGTCTTCCAGCACGGAAGTGGCCTGGTTGCCCAGGTCCCCCACCAGCGCCTGGAGATCGGGGATCCGCTCCAGGTCGATCGTGTCGCCCACCACGAGCGGCCCCTCCGCGGACCCGGGTACGAGCTGGATCATCTGGTTCCCCAGGAACCCGGAGGGGACGATCTCGCCCCGCGTGTCCTCCGGGAGGGTGCCTTCGTACTCGATCGCCAGGGTGAGGACGACGCGCCGTCCGTCGAGGCGAACCTCGCGCACGGACCCCACGTCCACTCCCATGAGGTAGATGCGGGCCCCGCCGGTGATCTGGCCGGCGTCCGGCGTCACCCCGTACACGTGAAACCCGCCTCGGAGGTCGGCGTCGCTCAGGAAGATGATTCCCCACACGAGCGCCACCAGGGAGATGATGACCAGGACGCCGACCTGAAGCTCCGCCCTCCGGTGTTCCCGGAGCCCGGGGTCTCTCATGCCGCCCCCACCGCTCGCGGACTCAGGAACTCCCGGACGAGCTCGTTCTCCGACGCCCGCATCTCCTCCGGGCTCCCCTGGGCCCGGATCTTTCCCCCGGAAAGGAGCGCGATCCGATCGGCGAGCTGGAAGGCGGACTGCACGTCGTGGGTCACGATCACGCTGGTGCTCTCGATCTCATGGTTCAGTCGTTCGATCAATCGGTTGATGACGCCGGCGTTCACCGGGTCCAGGCCCGTGGTGGGCTCATCGTACAGGATGTACTTGGACTTGGCGACGACCGCGCGGGCGATCGCCACCCGCTTCTGCATGCCCCCGGAGAGCTCGGCCGGCATGAGGTACATCGCCTCGGGCTCCAGGTTCACCTGCCGGAGGGTCTGAGCGATCAGCTCCTCGCAGTCCACGGCGGGATCGTCGCAGAAGCGGTCCGGCAGCCCCAGCCGGATGTTCCCGGCCGCGCTGAGGGAGTCGAAGAGGGCCGAGTTCTGGAAGACATAGCTGATCTTGGAGCGGATCTTCCGGATCTCGCGCCCATCGGCGTGGGGCACGGAGACTCCGTCCACCCGCAGGTCTCCCTCGTCGGGGTCCATGATCCCCACGATGTGCTTCAGGAGAACGCTCTTTCCTGTTCCGGAGGGGCCCATGATCACCAGGGTCTCACCTTCCCGGATCTCCAGGTCCACGCCGTCGAGCACCCGCTTGGCGTTCAGGATCTTCCTGACCCCCCGAATCTCGATCATCCGTCACACCGTCCTTCGTCCACCGCCGGCGGCTCACCGGCCGCTCCTCGTCCGGAGGCCTGTTTCACTTCAACGCCTTGTACAGCGGGCCCAGGATGACGTCGAGGACCATGATCGCCACGATGATCGCCACCACCGCCTTCGTCGCCGTGCGTCCCACTCCCGCGGCTCCCCCCTCCGCCCGGAGCCCCACGTAGCAGGCGGTGAAGGTGATCGTGAAGCCGTAGATCGGAGCCTTGATGAGGGAGAAGATGAGGGCGGCGGAATGATAGTAGCTTCGCGCCCCGAACACGAAGTCCGTCGTGGTCATCGGAAGCATGGAAACCCCGGTGATCCAGCCCGCGAAGATCCCGAACGCGTCCGCCAGGATCACCAGGGGGAGCAGGGCGAGGACGCCGCCGAGGACGCGGGGGACGACGAGCTCCGCCACCGGATCCCGGCCGAGCGTGATGAGGGCATCGATCTGGTCGGTCACCTTCATCGTGCCGAGCTCCGCCCCGATCCCCGCGCCCATGCGTCCGGCCAGGACGATCGCCGTCAGGACCGGGCCCAGCTCCGTGAGCATTCCCCCCACGACGCCTCCACCGACGAGGGACATCGGAAGGGCCTCGGATAGCTGGTAGCCGGTTTGCTGGGCGAGGAGTGCCCCGCTCAGCCCTCCCACGATGAGGACGAGGGCGAGTCCGTCCACCCCGATCCGCTTCGCTTGGGCCATCCCGGACTGCCAGAAGAGGTGAGGCCGGCGGAGGTAGCCGAGGACGGCCACCACGAGAATCAGCGCCCGCCCGGCGTGCCGAAGACACCCCATCGCGAAGGCTCCCACGGCTCGCACGGCGCCCTCGACGGGCGGGGGCGGGGAGGAGCTCCCGACGTCGACGGTGGGATGCTCATCGTACGGGGTTCCGACCTCCGGCGTCACGGGCCTTCGTCCTCGGAGGAAGCCCCTCCGCCTGGCTGACCGCTGCTCCGAAACCGCGGCTCGCCCCCCTCACGCTCTCCGCTCTTCTCCAGGCTGTCCACCCGCGTCGCGATCCGCTCCCAGATGATTCGCATGTGGGCCGGCTCCCCTCCCTTCTGACGGGCATAGGCGAGCAGCTCGTCCTGCGTAACCCCGTGGGCCGCCAGGACGGCGCGGCGGGCCGAGTCAGCCCACCGCGTCAGCCCCACCGTATCCCGCGTCGTCTGCACCCGCTGATGAATCTGCACCAGCTCGGCGAGAACTTCCACGTACGCCGAGTCCGCCAGGCCCGTCGTCTCCCCGGCTTCCCCGGCGCAACCCGCCGCGGCATTGCCCCCCAGGGCCACGACGAGCGCCGCGAGGAGCTCCGCGGCCGGGAGCCTCCGTCCCGCCCTCGGAGGCGCGGCGGGCCGCCCCGGTCGGGCTCGGTGCCCGCGGCCAGTCCGATTCAGGGTGGTGGATCGGTCGAGCGGGAGGTTTCTCACGGGCGCCTCGTTGCAGGCGAATCGGGGGGCGGCGCCCCCACCGGTGCTTCCGTGTCCGAGAGCCAGGCCATCTCGCGGACCGGAGAGAGGCGCGACCCGCCTGAGGCTAGTCGGAGCCGCGGGCCGAGGCAAGCGGGGAGGAAGGGCTCGAAGGAGCCGACCTCGGAGCCGACAGGAGTGGATGCCGGGAGCCGACAGGAGCCGATCCGGGGAGCCCTGCCGATGTGACAGGAGGGAGGGGAGAGCGCCGCGCCTGGCCCCGCCGGGGTGGCGCGGCGGGAGGCCGTTCCGGCGCATGCGAGGCGATCTCGCGGGGCATGCCTCTTGCCCCGCTCTCGCCCGGAGAGGTGGGCCTCCCCGCGGAGATCGACGGCGGGGATGTGGGTGACGACGGGTCGGGACCGGATGGGACCGGCGTTCCGAGGAGACGAACGAGTCAGGAGGTACCAGTGTCAGAATCACAAGAAGCGAGCCAGGGCGAAGAGAGGAGCTCGGCGGAGAACGGCGAAAGCTCCGAGCGCCGGGAGGCACACGGGTGGGCGGGATGGAGCGCCCCGTTTTCCGGCATCCCCGACATGGTCTCCGACGTCGTGGACACGGCGCTCCGCGGCCTCGGACCCGTGGCGGGCTCCCGCTTCCCCCGCTACGACCTGGTTCGAGTGGAGCGGGAAGGGTACACGCTCCTCATGGACCTCCCCGGGGTGGAGAAGGACGCGCTCGAGGTGACGACGGTCGGGGACGAGCTGACGATCAGCGGCGTTCGGGAGAGACCGGAGCTGCCGGAGAGCGCGGAGCTTCTCCGGTCGGAGCGGATCTACGGCCGCTTCCGCCGCACGATTCGTATGCCGTCGGATGCGGATGCCGGAGGGGTGCGGGCGAAGCTGGAGGCGGGGGTTCTTCGCGTGACGCTCCCCCGCCGCGGCGAGACGGAGACCCAGCACGTCGAGGTCGAAGGCTAGCTCCATGCTCCCCGCCGACCGCCTTACCGTAAAGGCGGGCGAGGCGCTCCAGGAAGGGGCGACGCGTGCCCGCCAGGCGGGCAACCCCGCCGTCGAGGACCTGCATCTGCTGGACGCTCTCCTGGACCAGGACGGCGGTGTCGTGCTGCCGATCCTCCACAAGATCGGAGTCGAGGAGCGCGGCCTGCGCGACGGACTGGCCGACGGGCTGGCCCGACTCCCGAAGCAGAGCGAGGCGATGCCCACCCTCAGCCGGGAGCTGGGTCGAGTGCTCGACGAGGCGGACGAGGAGGCTCGCTCCCTCGGGGACCGCTACGTCTCCACCGAGCACCTGCTCGTCGCGCTGGCCGGCCGGCACGCCAGCTCCACCCGGGAGCTGCTGGGGGCGGCGGGCGCGAACCAGGAAGCGGTCCGCCGCGCGATGGCCGAGGTGCGCGGGCCCCACGCCGTCACGGACCAGGATCCGGAGGGAAAGTACCGGGCCCTGGAGCGGTACGGGATCGACCTGACGGCCCAGGCCCGCGGCGGGAGTCTGGATCCGGTCATCGGGCGGGACGCCGAGATTCGCCGGGTCATGCAGGTCCTCTCCCGGCGTACGAAGAACAATCCCGTGCTGATCGGGGAGCCCGGGGTGGGGAAGACCGCCATCGTGGAGGGGCTGGCCCAGCGCATCGTGGCGGGGGACGTTCCGGACTCTCTTCGGGACAAGCGCCTGATTCAGCTCGACATCGCCGCCATGCTCGCGGGGGCGAAGTTCCGGGGGGAGTTCGAGGAGCGCTTCAAGGCCGCCCTGAAAGAGATCACGGGTTCCGAGGGGCGCTACATCGTCTTCCTGGACGAGCTGCACACGGTCGTCGGGGCGGGGGCCGCCGAGGGCGCGGTGGATGCCGGGAACATGCTGAAGCCGCCGCTCGCCCGAGGGGAGCTTCGGATGATCGGGGCGACGACCCTGGACGAGTACCGGAAGCACATCGAGAAGGACCCGGCGCTGGAGCGCCGCTTTCAGCCGGTGTACGTGGGCGAGCCGACGGTCGAGGAGGCGATCGCCATTCTGCGGGGCCTGAAGGAGCGCTACGAGGTCCACCACGGCGTTCGGGTGACCGACCCGGCGCTGGTGACGGCCGTGCGGCTCGCCGACAGGTACATCGGCGACCGGTTCCTGCCGGACAAGGCGATCGATCTGGTGGACGAGGCGGCCTCTCGCCTGCGGATCGAGATCGACTCGATGCCTGAGGAGATCGACGAGGTGGAGCGGCGCGTCACCCAACTGGAGATCGAGCGCCAGGCGCTGAAAGGGGAGGAGGATCCGAAGAGCCGACGCCGGCGGGAGGGCCTCGAGCAGGAGCTCTCCGAGGAGCGCGAGCGGCTGGCGGCCCTGAAGGCCCGCTGGCAGACGGAGAAGGAAGCGATCGAGCGGGTCCGGCAGGGGAAGCGGCAGATCGAGGAGCGGACGCTGGAGGCCGAGCAGGCGACGCGGAGCGGGGATCTCCAGAGGGCCGCGGAGGTGACGTACGGCGAGGTCCCCAGGCTGCGGGCGGAGCTGGCGGAGGCGGAAGCGCGGCTGGCCGAGCTCCAGAAGGGGGGGAGCTTTCTGAAGGAGGAGGTGACCCCGGAGGAGGTCGCCGAGGTGGTCGCCGCGTGGACCGGAATCCCGGTGGCCCGCATGCTGGAGGACGAACGCACCCGCCTCACCAAGCTCGAGGCGCACCTGCACGAGCGGGTGGTGGACCAGGAGGAGGCGATCGCGGCGGTGGCGAACGCCGTGCGGCGGAGCCGGGCGGGCCTCCAGGATCCGAACCGGCCGATCGGCAGCTTCGTCTTTCTCGGTCCCACCGGGGTCGGGAAGACGGAGACGGCCCGCGCCCTGGCGGAGTTCCTGTTCGACGACGAGGACGCGATGGTGCGTCTCGACATGTCGGAGTACATGGAGAGGCACGCCGTGGCGCGCCTCATCGGGGCGCCGCCCGGCTACGTCGGGTACGAGGAGGGGGGGCAGCTCACGGAGGCGGTGCGCCGCCGGCCGTACACCGTCGTGCTGTTCGACGAGGTAGAGAAAGCGCACCCGGAAGCGTTCAACGTTCTTCTTCAGATCCTGGACGACGGCCGGCTGACGGACGGCCAGGGACGGACGGTGGATTTCCGCCACGCCGTCCTCATCATGACGAGCAACGTGGGGAGTCCGAGGATCCTGGCCGCGGCGGAGGCGGGCCGAGAATGGGAGGAGGTGGCGGAGGATGTGCGCCGCCTGCTGCACGAGCACTTCAAGCCGGAGTTCCTGAACCGGATCGACGACATCCTGGTCTTCCGACCTCTGACCCGCGAGCATCTGGACCGGATCGTCGAACTGCAGCTCGCCCGCCTGCGACGGACGCTCCGAGACCGGGAGGTGGAGCTCGAGCTCACCCCGGCCGCCCGTGGCCTGCTAGCCGAGGCCGGCTACGATCCGGCGTTCGGGGCCCGGCCGCTGAAGCGGGCGCTGCAGCGTCTCGTGGCCGATCCCCTGGCCCTGGCGTTCCTGGAAGGACGCTTCGAGAACGGGGATCGGATCGTGGCCGAGGTGGAGCCGGGGGCCGCGGCGCTCGAGTTTCGGCGAGCGCAACGGGCCCAGCCCGACACCGGCGCTTGACCGGCGCACCGGGTGTCTCTATGTAGGAAACGGGCACCCTCTGGAACCGCCGGCCCTTTCCCCTCGCCGCAAGGCGGTTCCCCACCCGGAGGAGCACACGGCGGAGGTTCCTGAAATGCGGGGTGTTGTTCAACAGGCTTCTCGGCGGAGAGGCGCTCGCGGAGCGCTGGCGGGCCTCGTCGCGATCCTGGGGCTGGGATGCGCCTCGGGGGGCACCGGGAGCGCGGAGGCGGTGGCGCTGTACGGGGAGGAGAGCCCCGAGGCGGTCGTGGAGACGTTCCTGAACGCCGCGAAGCGAGACGATTACCGGACGATGGTCCGTCTGTTCGGCACGACCTCGGGCCCCGCCGAGCGGCGGCTGGGTCGGACGGACGTCGAGCAGCGCATGTTCGTGCTCGCCGCCTTTCTGGAGCACCAAAGCTTCTCCGTGCGACGCTCCGGCCTCACCGAGGGACCGGGTCGACTGCGTCTGCTGGCGGACATGGTGGGAACGCGAAACGGGAACGCCAGCGTTCCGATCGTGGTGGCGGAGTACCGGGGCCGGTGGTTCGTCGAGCAGGTGGTCACGGATCCCCTGACGGGCACGACCCGCTAGCGTTCCTCGTCGACGCCGGCTCGGCGTGCGGCGCCCCGGCAGGACACCCACGCGCGCGACCCACCGGAGTCTTTCAGCGACCTGCTAGCGCCTCGTGTACCAGGTGCCCAGCCGAGCGGGAGAGACCCCGATCCAGAAGGCGAGCCGCAACCCCCAATGCAGGAGGACCGTCCTCCAGAACCCCCGCCGCTCCCAGCGTCGACGGGAGGTCCGCGCGACCGCGCTCGTGGGCGCGAAGCGTCCGATGCTGCGGAGCCGCCGGACGAACGCCACGTCCTCGAAGAGGGGATACTCCGGGAAGCCGCCCGCCCGCTCGAACGCCTCCCGGCGGGCGAAGATCGCCTGGTCTCCGGTCGCGGTGTGAAAGAGCCGGGTTCGCAGGTTTACCGCTGCCTCCAGGAGGCCGTAGCGGCTGAACGGCGGGGCGGGCGGCAGAACGGCGAACCGGCAGCAGCCCCCGACGACGGCGGGATCCCGGAGCCGCTCCCGGATCCGTTTCCCCGCCCCCTCCTCCAGCAACGTGTCGGCGTGCAGAAAGAGAAGAATCTCTCCGTGGGCCGCCGCCGCCCCGGCGTTCAGCTGGGCACCCCGACCCGGCGGGGAGGAGATGACGCTGGCCA
This sequence comes from Gemmatimonadota bacterium, assembly GCA_046757485.1. Taxonomy (GTDB): domain Bacteria; phylum Gemmatimonadota; class Gemmatimonadetes; order Palauibacterales; family Palauibacteraceae; genus JBHHYJ01. Next base: position 24,536 of record JBHHYJ010000026.1, on the reverse strand, counting down.
GGGAGGCGGCCCTCGTCCGGGTGGCGTCGGTGCTTCCGCCGTCCGCCACCAGGAGCTCCACCTCTCCGCCGAGCGCGGTGCGGGCTGCCGACAGAGCGGCTTCGATCCGCTCCTCCTCGTCGAGCGAGGGAACGATGACCGAGAAACGAGGCATGCGGCGCGGGTCGGAGCGGGCCACGGAGGCTCCGGGGACGGCGTCAGTCGAGGCCGGGTTCCTCGGCCAGCTCCAGCAGCACCCCCCCGCTGCTCCGCGGGTGGAGGAAGGCCACCCTGCGCCCCTCCGCGCCCCGACGGATGCCGGGCGATACGAGCTCGGCGCCGTCCGCCCGAGCTCGTCCCACCGCCCGCTCCACGTCGTCCACCCGCAGACAGACGTGATGAACTCCGGGTCCCCGCCGGGCCAGAAAGCGCGCGAACGAGGAGCTCGGATCGATGGGCTCGAGCAGCTCCACGCGTCCGGGTCCGTGGCCGAAGAAAGCCACCCGAACCCCCTCCGAGGCGAGCTCCTCGGTACCGCTCGGCTCGGCGCCGAGAAGCGCCCGGTACAGGGGGATCGCGGCTTCCAGGGAACGGACCGCGATGCCGATGTGATCGACGACGGGCACCATCCGGCCTCGGGCGGTGTTATTGTGAGTCGCGGCGCCGCCGCCGGCCCCTCGCCGGCGCGAGCGTTGGCGTTCGAACGTTCACGGGGCTGTATAGTATGTTCCACCGGTGGTGGAAAAAAGCGAGTCGGCGCTCACGCGCGGAGGGGAGACGAGAGATGGCGACACCAGGGGAGCCGGTCGAGATCACCGACGAGAACTTCCAGGCCGAGATCGAGTCGAGTGATGGCTTGGTGATGGTGGACTTCTGGGCGGAGTGGTGCGGGCCCTGCCGACTGGTCGCTCCGATCGTGGATGAGCTGGCGAGCGAGTACGGGGATCGAGTGAAGGTGGGCAAGTTGGACGTGGACCAGAACCCCCGCATCGTCCAACGCTTCAACGTGCGATCCATCCCGAGCATCCTCTTCTTCCGGGACGGAGAGCTGGTCGATACGGTGATCGGGGCCCAACCGCGGGCGTCGCTCGAGCGGAAGCTCCTGGAGCACGCGCCCGAGGCCGGCCCTATGTGATCCAGGGGCCTCCGGCGCCCGCTGGGCCGGACGCGACCCGGAGGACGGATGGCGCCTCCCGGCTCCACGAGGAGAGGGGGGCGTCTTATTGCCCATAGTGGGGTAGATCGTCGGGTAGCGGGTCGCCGAAACCACGGGAGAGGGCCGCCCTGCTGGAAGGGGATCACCGTCGCCGGAGAGAGGGGGGCATGGAGAGCGGCCTGTATGTGGTGAGCACGCCGATCGGCAACCTGGGCGACGTTTCGACCCGGGCCGCGGAAACGCTCCGCCGCGCCGCCGTCGTGTACGCCGAGGACACGCGACGCGCGGGCAAGCTTCTCGCTCACGTGGGAGCGGAGGTTCCCGTACGTTCCCTGCACGCCCACAACGAAGCGCGCCGCTCGGCCGAGCTTCTCGAGCGTCTCGAGAGCGGAGACGCCTGCGTCCTGGTGAGCGATGCGGGGACGCCGGTCGTCTCCGATCCCGGCCGGCGCGTGGTGGCGGCCGCACTCGAGGCAGGGCATCCGGTCTTCTCCGTCCCCGGGCCGTCGGCCGTGCTCGCCGCCCTTGCCGTCTCCGGGCTGCCGGCCGATCGGTTCCTGTTCCTGGGCTTCGCGCCGCGGGCGGGACACGCGAGGGAGAGCTGGCTGGCGGAAGTGGTCGGGTCCCGAAGGACGGTCGTGCTTTTCGAGTCCCCGCGCCGCCTCGGTCGGCTTCTCCAGGAGCTGGCCGAGCGTGGGCTGAAGGACCGCGGGGCGGTCGTCGCCCGGGAGCTGACCAAGCTTCACGAGGAGGTGGCTCGGGGGACGGTGGCGGAGCTGTGGGAGCGATTTGGGCAGGGTGAGGTGCGGGGAGAGGTGACGGTCGTGGTGGAGGGGGCCGGCAAGCCTCCAGCCGCGAACCCCGAGACCCTGCGGGCCGCGGCGGGGGCCGCCTCCAGCCTCGCGAGCGCGGGACGGACGACTCGCGAGATCGCCACCGCTCTCCAGGCGGAGTTCGGGCTGCCGCGGAACGAGGCGTATCAGGTCGGATTGCGTGCGGTGAAGGAGGCCGACGGGTGAGGCCGATGGACGCCTGGGCCAGCCTCGTCCGCCGTGCGGGGGCCACGACGCGCCGGCTTCGGATGCGGGCGTTGGCCGGGGTGGGCCTCGGGGCGGCCACGACGGCGGGCCTGTTCTTTCTCTTTTTCTCTTTTCTCCCGCCCGCGGCCGTGGCGCGGCGCGGCTCTCCCCTCCCTCTCCTCGCCCTCCTCCTTCTTCTCCTTCTTGTGGCGATCGCGGCGCTGGCCGCCGGCCGGGCCGTCCGCTCTCTGACCCTGGCGCGCCTCGCGGCGGAGGCGGAGAGCTCCGCGGGTCTCCGAGCCGGGGAGTTCGCGGGAGCGCTGGAGCTGGAGCAGCCGGCGCGGCCCGCTTCCGAAGCGCTGTGGCGGCTCCACCGGCATCGGGTGGCGACCCGGGTGGCGGCGGGCGGACTCGGTGAGCTCTTTCCGGTTACGGCGCGTCGCTGGCGTCTGCGGTTGAGGGCCGGTCTCCTGAGCGTCGGCGCGGTGGGCGGGCTCCTCGCCGGCAGCGCGGTGGCGCGGCCGGGTCCGACCCGCTCGGCGGCGCGGGCCCTGGCCGACGGCTGGCGGATCGCCTTCCCGCCGCCACTCGCCCCGCTGGCCGTGACCCCGGGTGATGCGGAGGTGCGTCGCGGGGACTCGATCACGGTCGGCATCCTGGCGTCCGCTCGGCCGGAGGTGCGACTCGCCTGGCAGGTGGCGGGGGAACCGCCGGTGCGTCAGGTGCTGAAAACGGACGTCGGGGGACGTGCCACGGCCACGCTGGGGCCGATACGGAGCCCGCTCGGCTACTGGGTCGAGGCCGGGGACGGAGCCACGAGCGACACCTTCTCCATCCGCCTCCTCGAACCGTTGCTCGTCGAGAGGCTCCAGGTGCGTCTCGTATATCCGGCCTACCTCTCGAGGCAGCCGGAGGTCGAGGGAAGGCCGGTCCCGCCGCTCCTCGTCCCCGCGGGGACGAGGATCGAGGTGGAAGGGTCCTCGAACTACCCGCTCCGCTCCGCCCGACTGGAGCGCCTCCCGGCAGATCCGCGGGCCGGGGCGGAGGGGGGGAGAGGACGGGGGGGAGCGCGAGATCTCCCTCTCACCGTGCGGGGTCCGCGATTCTCGGGCTCGTTTCGACCCGCGGCGAGCGGCACGTGGGGCTGGCGCCTGCTCGGCGAGGCTCCGGGCGAACCTCTTCTCCCGCGACCTCTTCGCATCCGGGTGGTGCCCGACAGTCTGCCGACGGTCCGCGTGCTGTATCCGGGCCGGGACACGCTGGTGGGGCCGGAGAGCGTGCTTCCCCTCGTCGTGGACGCCCGGGACGACATCGGGTTGCGTCGGGTGGAGCTGGTGAGCTGGAGAGGCGGGGAGTCGCCGTCGGCGCTTGCACCGACGGTGCAGCCGCTCGAGGGAGCAGGCCGGGGAGAGAGGAGGACGGTGCTTCGGCCGCTGCTCGATCTTCGAGAGCGGGGCTTTCTTCCCGGAGATACGGCCCATTACGTGCTCAGGGCCTTCGACGAGCATCCCGGGCACGGTCCGGGCGTGTCGGACACGTTCCGGGTCGTCCTCCTGTCGGTGAGCGAGGCCCTGGCTCGACGAGAGCGGTCCACGGAGTCCCTGGGAAGCGAAGCTGCCGCGGCCGCCGGACAGGCGGCGGAGCTGGAGCGGGCCGCCCGTGCGGCGGAACGCAGAGCCGCCGGGGAGGCACTCTCCCTGCCGGAGCCCGGCGCGGCCGGGGCGGCTCGAGCCGAGAGCACCGAGGGCGAGCTGGCGTTCGAGAGGACCGAGGAGGCACGTCGGGTGCGGGGACAGGCGGCGGAGCTGCAGGAGGCGCTCGCTCGGCTCGAGGAGGAGGTGGCCCGGCTCGCCGAGCAGGCGACCCGCGGACCTCCCGGCGACCCGGCACTGGCCGAACGCCTTCGGCGACTGGGCGAGCTGTACCGCGAGCTGGGGAACGGCGGCCTGGGCGCCCGGTTGGCCGAGCTGGAGGAGGCGCTGCAGAGGCTCGACCTTGCCGCCGTGCGCGCCGCGTTGGAGCAGGTCGTTCGACAGGCGGAGATGACGCGACGCAAGATCGAGGAGAGCCTGGGCCTTCTGGAGCGGGCAGCCCTCGAGCAGGGACTGAAGGCGAGCCGCTCGGAGGCGGAGCGTCTGGCCGGCGAGCAGCGGGCGGCGGCCCAGGCACCCGACGCAACGGAGGCGTGGGCGAAGCGCGAACAGCTCCTGGCGAAGGACGCGGAAGCCCTGGCGGCGAGGCTCGCGGCGTTGGAAAGGCGTCTGGACGAGGCGGGCATGCGCGAAGTCGCCGACGCGGCGGGAACGGCCCGGAGGGAGGTTGTACGGGCCGGGGCGAAGCTACGGGAGGCGGCCGCCGCCGGCGGGGAACGGGCGGCGGAGAGGCAGCGGGGCGCTCGGGCGGACGGGGGGGACGCGCCCGCGCGGGCCACGGGAGCCGGAGGGGTCGGGCAGCGGAGCCCGGCGCATGCGGCGGCCGAGGACCTCCAGCAAGCCGCGGAAACGCTCGGCGCCGCGCAGGGCGCCCTGACCCGAGAGTGGAAGGAGGAAGCCGTCGAGGCGATTCGCCGGGCCCGGGTGGAGAGCCTGGCGCTGGCGGAGGAAGAGGAGCGACTCGGGAGGGAGGTGTACGGATCCCGCGAGCCGGATCCGGGCCGGTGGCAGGGTAGGCAGGCGGCGGTTCGCGCGGGGCTGGAGAAGCTCCGGCGGTCCCTGTCGGAAGCGAGCCGCCGTACCGCGATGGTCGACCCGCAGGTCGGAGAGATCGCGGCGGGGCTGACGGACAGAATGGGAGCGATCCTCTCTCGCGCGGCGGCGAGCGGCGGTCGGCAACGCCCGCCGCAGGAGGAGGTCGAGGGACTGGCCGACGGGCTGAACGAGATCGCGCTCCGGTTGATCGCCTCGGAAAGGGCGGCCGCCGCGGCGGAGTCGGCGACGGGTCTCGAGGAGGCGCTCCAGCAGATGGCCGGCCTGGCTCAGCGACAAGAGGGGGTCACCCGGCAGACGGGGGGAGCGGCCTCCGTGGGGGAGTCGGCACCCGGAAGGGAGGCTCTGCTCCGGCGACTGGCGGCGGAGCAAGCGGATATCGGACGCCGGCTGAGGGAGCTGGGAGACGAGCCTCTGCTCGGCGATCCGGGCGAGATGGGCCGCGAAGCGGGGCAACTGGCGGAGCGGCTCGAGGCGGGGCGCGCGGATGCCGAGACGCTGGGGCGGCAGCGCCGGCTCTTTCGGCGCATGCTGGACGCGGGCCGAACCCTGGAGCAGGACGAGCCGGATCCGGGGCGCCGGGAATCGAGGACCGGCCGCACGGCCCACCGGGAGATCCCGCCTCTCGACCCGGCGCTTCTGGCGGGGCCGCGGTTTCCCCATCCGACCGACGCGCTCCTGAAGAACCTCCCCGCCTTCTATCGCCCCCTCGTGTTCGATTACTTCGATCGTCTGAACGCTCCAGGGCGGAATCGCCGCTCCAGCGGCGGCCGCGGCGAGGGTGGGGAGCGACGGAGATGAACGCCGGCAGGCGCGGATCTCGGCGGGTGCTCCGGGGGCTCCGTGTACCGGCGGGGGCGCTCTGGCTGTCCCTGGTTCCGTTCTCGGCCATGGCCCAGGAAGCGCCTCCCCGGAGCGCCGCGGAGCGGAAGCTCCTCGAGGAGGGGGCTGGCCTGTCCCAGGCAGGCCGGACCCGGGAGGCCCGGCAGGCACTGGCCACGTATCTGGATGAGCATCCCGCCGCGGCGGCCGTTCTCCTCGCGCTCCGAGCCTCCCTCCGGGACGATGAGCTGAGGACGGTCTTTCTCCCCCGAGCGGAGAACGGAGCGGTGGTGGCGGGGAGGCGGGACGCCGTTCTGAACCGCCTGTGGATCCGGGCCCTCCTGGAGCTCGGGCTGGCCGATTCCGCTCGCGTCGTGGCCGAGGAGTGGGCCCGCGCGGTACCGCGGGAGCCGTCGGCGCATCTGGAGGTGGCCGAGGTGGAGGCGGCTTCCGGCCGGCTGCCCCAGGCGATCCGGGCTCTGGAGATGGGACGAGCTCTGGCGGGCGAGGAGCCGACCTTCGGGCGGCGGCTCTCCGCTTTCCACCTGCGACGGGGCGAATGGGAGAGTGCGGCGGAGGAATGGGCCCGGCTCCTGGCGGCCGGGGAGGTCGGGGTCGCCGCCGTGCTCGACGTCCTGGACGATTGGCCGGGGAATTCGGAGCCTCCTCTGGCCGCCCTGTGGGCGAGGGTGGCCGATCTGCCGGCCGGCGATCCGCGAAGAGGCTCCGGAGTCATCCTCGCCCTGCGTCGGGGCGCGATCGAGGCCGCGCGGCGTGTCGCGTCGGCCCCGGGTTCCGGGGATGAGGTCCAGCGGAGGCTCCTCCTGCGCACCTACCTTCAGGAGGCACGGCGGCACGGGTACTGGGCGGAGGCGGCCTGGGCGGCCCAACGCCTGGCAGGCCTCGCGGAGGAACCGGCGCGGCAGCGGGAGTGGCGGGCCGTGTCCGCGGACATGGCGTTACGGGACCGGGACACGGCCGGCGCGCGCCGGGTCTTCGAGGTGCTCATCCGCGACGCGCCGCCGCGCACCGAGGCTCACCGTGTCGCGACCCGACGCCTCTTTTCGCTGCGCGCCGCGGAGCGCGGCGGGACGGCGGAGGCAGGCAGGATCTTCCGGGAGTACCTGCGCCTCTATCCGGAACCGGTGGCCGACAGGGCGGAGATGGCGATCGAGCTGAGCCGCTCCCGGGTCCGGTCCGGTGACCTCTCGGGAGCCGGAGAGCTTCTGGAGGAGGAGGCGGACGGGAGGCTCGGCCCGGTCGGGCGAGCTCGAATGGCGGGGGAACGCGCTGTTCTGGCGCTCTACGAGGGCCGTCCGCACGCGGCAGTGGAGCTCCTCCGGACAGCCGTGGAAGGTCCGTCGCCGCCCGCCGAGCGGACCCGCTGGATACGACTCCTGGCGGCTCTGGAGCCGGCCGACTCGGTGGAGATCGCGGCCTGGGGGCGCCTGGCTCTCGAAGCCGCCCGCCGTCCGGAAGGCGCGAGGGCGGACGGTTTCCTGGAGGAGCTGAGCCGAGCTCCCGGGGGGGGCTCCCGGCCGGCGCTCCTGATCGAGGCCGCCCGGACCCTGGCCGCCGCCGGACAGGACGCCGAAGCGGCGAGGCTGAGGCGGCGGTTGGTGGAGGCGTACCCGTCGAGCGCGGAGGCCGCCGAGGCCCTGTGGGAGCTGGGCAGGGGGAGCGCCGGCACGGACCGCGCCGCGGCGAGAGCCTGGCTGGAGAGGCTGATCGTGGACCACCCGCAGAGCGCGGTGGCGCCGGTGGCTCGGCGGCTCCTGGCGGAGCTCGCGCGCGACGGGGCGGCCCCCTCCCGATGAGCCGGTGGCCATGGCTGAGGACTGGCCAGGGCGGTCTTCTCCTCTGCGCGGGAGTCGCCGCGGGCCTGTCGGTCGGCACTCCCGTCAACGGCACCGCGCAGCTCCTCGTGCCGATGGACGAAGCGCAGGCAAACCACCTGAAGGCGTACGGCCTCGCGTACGGGGTGCTGGCCGCGGGCGAGACGGCGGAATGGCTCCTTAACTACCGCTTCGGGGCGTTCCTGCTGCCCGACACGCCGGAGAAGCGGCGGCGCGCGGCGCTGATGGGGGTCACGGTGGAGCGGTTGGACGCGTCCGGCCTGACGCGGCTGCGCCGCACGGTCGAGGAGACGAACGCGGAGTCCGTGCCGCTGGAAAAGGCGCCCCGGGTGGCCGTGTACACCCCGCCCAACAGCTCGCCGTGGGACGACGCCGTCACCTTGGCCCTCACCTACGCGGAGATCCCGTACACGAGGATCTGGGATCGAGAGGTCCTCGGGGGAGGGCTGGAGCGCTTCGACTGGCTTCACCTCCACCACGAGGACTTCACGGGGCAGTACTCGAAGTTCTATCTCACGTACGCGTCCGCCACGTGGCTCCAGGAGGAGGTGGCGAGGAACGAGCAGATGGCGCTCGAGCTCGGGTTCCCGAGCGTGCCCGAGCTGAAGAAGGGAGTGGCCCGGGCGCTGCGGGAGTACGTGGAGGGCGGGGGCTTCCTCTTCGCCATGTGCACGGCGACGGAGACGCTGGATCTTGCCCTGGCCGCCGGACCGGTGGACATCGCCGCCTCGTTCGCGGATCGCACGCCGATGGATCCCGCCGCCGAGTCCCGGCTTGAGTGGACCCGCGCCCTCGCGTTTCAGGGCGTGTCCCTGATCACGGATCCGGGGCTCAGTGCCTTCAGCGACATCGACGGCCACCAGGTGAACACGCCGTGGCGTCGGCCGCTGGGGAGCTTCGTACTGTTCGACTTCAGCGCGAAGTTCGATCCGGTGCCCAGCATGCTGACCCAGAATCACGAACGGGTCTTGTCGGACTACTACGGTCTCACGACGACCTTTCGGCGGGCGAGGCTCAAGCCCGGGGTGACGGTGCTCGCGGAGGAGCCCGGTACGGGTCTCGTGAAGTACATTCACGGCTCGGTCGGCAGGGGAACGTTCACCTACCTCGGAGGCCACGATCCCGAAGACCCCCGGCATCTCATCGGAGACCCGCCGACGGAGCTGGACCTGCACCCGCACTCGCCGGGCTATCGCCTCATCTTGAACAACGTCCTCTTCCCGGCGGCCAAGAAGAAGAAGCTGAAGACATGACGCCCGTGGGGAGATCCGGAGCACCTCCCGAAGCCGTCTCCCGCCCGCCGGCCCGCGTCGCGTGGCGTCCGTGAACGGGAGGGCCGGGAACCGGCCGGTCGGGAGCACGTAGGAACCCGCATGTCCGCGGAGCCACGCATCGTGCCGCCCGACGCGAGTGGGCGCCGGGCCGACCCGCCCTGGAGACCGGCGATCGCCCCCTCTCGCCGGGATCGCGAGCGGCCGTACCGCCGGGCCCTGCGCCTGGGACTCGTTGCCTCGCTCCTCCTTCACGCCGTCGTCCTGGTCATCGCGGGGCACCTGCGGTTCGACCGGCGGCCCCCGGCGACGAGCCCGCGGACCGAACCGGAGCGGCAGGAGGGTCTGTTGGTCGTGCTGCTGCGGCTCCTGGAGCCTCCCCCCAGCTCCAGCGAGGCGCCCCGTCAGCCACCGGAGGAGGCGACCCCCCCCGCGCGGCTGCCCTCGGAGGAGACGGTCCCCGTGTTGGCTCCCGGGGCCGAGCCGGAGGAAGAGGGGGAGGTGGCGCTGACGAACGCCGAGCGACTGCAACCGCGCATGGGGGACGAGCGACTGTGGGTGGACTTCATGGATCCGATCTCCGTCCACACCTCGGAGCGGCTGGACCGGGCGGTGGACGTCCTGCGGAGGCTCGTGCGGGAGTGGCTGGACAGCCTGGCCCTGACGGAGGATCAACGGCGGCGCGCCCTGGACTGGACGTTCGGCGAGGGATCCAACCGCTGGGGGATCTCGCCGGAGGGGCTCCATCTTGGCGATGTCGTCATCCCGATCCCGTTCGGGCAGTTCCTCTCGGAGACGGGGCCCCGGAGCCGGGAGGCTCGACAGGCGATGCGCGATCTTCAGGAGATCCAGGCCCAGGATGTCCGGGCCCAGATCGAGAAGACGATTCGGGAGCGTCGGGAGGAGATGAGACGGCGCTCCGAAGAGGAGGCGAAGCGCCGCGAGCAGCGGGACACGACCTCTGGGGGCTCCTGAGGCGAAGTAACCGTCCGGCCGTTAAACTCCTGCCGTTTCCTTCCGGACGCGGGCGAGCGAGAGCGTGAAACGAGAGCTGAAGAGCCGATACGACCCGTCGCACATCGAAGGGCGACTGTACGAGGAATGGAAGGCTCGCGGCTGTTTCCACGTGGAGGCGGCCGATGCCGAACGGCCGTACACGATCGTCATTCCGCCGCCCAACGTGACGGGGGCCCTGCACATGGGGCACGGTCTCAACAACACGCTCCAGGATGTCCTCGTCCGATGGCGCCGCATGCAGGGGTACGACACCCTGTGGCTGCCGGGCACGGATCACGCCGGGATCGCCACCCAGAACGTCGTGGAGCGCCAGCTGGCCGACGAGGGGACGACCCGCTGGGAGCTGGGCCGGGAGCGGTTCGTGGAGCGGGTCTGGGAGTGGGTGGAGCGGTACGGCGACCGGATCCTGAAGCAGCTCGAGGCCCTCGGGTGCTCCTGCGACTGGGACCGTACGCGATTCACCCTGGACGAGGGCCTTTCGCGAGCCGTACGGGAGGTCTTCGTTCGGCTGTACGGCAAGGGTCTCATCTACCGGGGAGAGTACATCATCAACTGGTGTCCCCGGTGCGGCACCGCGTTGGCGAACGACGAGGTGGAGCACGAGGAGGAGGCGGGGAAGCTGTGGCGCATCCGGTATCCCGTGGCGGAGGAGCCGGAGCGGTTCGTGGAGGTGGCGACCACGCGGCCCGAGACGATGCTGGGCGACACGGGCCTGGCGGTGCATCCCGAGGATCCGAGGTACCGGGAGCTCGTGGGGCGGCAAGCGATCCTGCCCCTCGTGGGCCGGCGGCTGCCGATCGTGGCGGACGCCTACGTCGACCCGGAGTTCGGCACGGGGATCGTCAAGGTCACGCCGGCCCACGATCCGAACGACTTCGAGATCGGACGGCGGCACGGCCTCCCGGCCGTGAACGTGATGACGGAGACGGCCGAGATCGGCGACGAAGCCCCGGAAAGATACCGGGCGCTGGAGCGGTTCGAAGCGCGCCGCCGGGTCGTGGCCGACCTGGAAGCGGAGAATCTCCTCGTCGGAGTGGAGTCCCACCCTCACGCGGTGGGCCACTGTTATCGCTGTCACACGATCGTGGAGCCGCGCCTCAGCGAGCAGTGGTTCGTGCGGATGAAGCCTCTCGCCGAGCCCGCCCTCGCCGCCTACCGGGAGGGCCGCCTTCGTTTCCACCCGGAGCGCTACGGAAAGGTGTACGCCAACTGGATGGAGAACATCCGCGACTGGTGCATCAGCCGTCAGCTCTGGTGGGGTCACCGGATTCCCGTGTGGTACTGCGAGTCGGCGGACTGCCGGGAGACGATCGCGGCGGTGACGGCACCCGACCGGTGTCCGGCCTGCGGTTCCGAGGAGCTGCGACAGGATCCCGACGTTCTGGACACCTGGTTCAGCTCCTGGCTGTGGCCGTTCAGCACCCTCGGCTGGCCGGAAGAGACGGAGGATCTGCGGGCGTTTTATCCGACCGACACGCTGGTCACCGCGGAGGAGATCCTCTTCTTCTGGGTCGCCCGGATGGTGATGTCGGGAATGGAGTTCATGGGGGAGGTGCCGTTCACCGACGTGGTGATCAACGGAACGGTGCGGGATCACCTCGGCCGGCGCATGTCCAAGTCGCTGGGGAACGGGATCGATCCACTGGAGGTGGTCCAGCGGTTCGGGGCCGATGCCCTTCGCTTCACGCTCGTTCGAAGCTCCCCGCCCGGTACGGATCTGCAGCTCGACGAGCAGGATCTGGAGTCCTCCTTTCGGGTGGGCCGCAACTTCGCGAACAAGATGTGGAACGCCGTCCGCTTCGTCCTTCCGTACCTCGGTGAGGAGGAGGGGGAGGAAGAAGGAGCGTGGGAGGATGAGCTGGAGATGGCGGACCGATGGATCCTGAGCCGGTTCCTCGGCACGGTCCGCGGGGTGACGGGGAGCCTCGAGAGGTTTCGCTTCCACGAGGCGGCGGAGACCGCGTACGCCTTCGTGTGGGGCGACTTCTGCGACTGGTATCTGGAGATCGTGAAGGACCGCCTGGCCGGGGAGCGGGGCGAGGCGAGCCGGCGGGCGGCGATGGCGACTCTGAGGCGCACCACGCTGGGCTGGCTGCGGCTCGTACACCCCGTGATGCCGTTCGTCACCGAGGAGCTGGCCCGCCGACTCCCGGGCGTCCCGGAGCCGTCCGGTCTCGTGCTCGGACCGTGGCCGGATCCGCCCGAGGCGTGGAAGGATCCCGCGGCGGAGCGCTGCTTCCGCGAGCTCCAGGATCTGGTGGGGACGGTTCGCAACCTCCGGGCGGAGTACAACGTGGAGCCCGGCCGACCCGTGCCGGTTCTCCTGTATGCGGTTTCCGGGGAGCTGCGGGAGGCGCTGGCCGCCGAGGAACGAGGAGCTCGGCGCCTGGCGGGGATCGGGGCGATCGAGGTGCGATCGGACGGCCGTCCGAAAGGACCGGGCGCACACGCCGTGCTGCGCTCGGGCGCGGAGCTGTTCATGCCTCTGGCCGAGGTCGTGGACCTCCAGCAGGAGCGGCGGCGCCTGGAGGAAGAGGTGGACCGGGTGGAGAGGCTCCTGGAGAGCACCCGGGCCCGCCTGGGGAACCCGGGCTTTCTCGGCCAAGCCCCCGCCGAAGTCGTGCAGAGAGAGAAGGAGAAGGAAGGGGCGCTCGGCGAGCAGCTCGGGCGGCTCATCGAGAAGCGCAGTGCGCTCGACGACGCGGACTGAGCTCCGGGTGCGGGAGGCGCGAAGCGGAAGGGTCCGGGCGGTGCTCCTCATCTGGCTCGCGATGGGCGGGTGCGCCAACGAGCAGGCGCCTCCCGGTGCGCTTCCCGACCGCCGCCCGCCGCAGGTCGCACGGCTGACGCCGGGGCGCGATGCGGTCGTGCCCGGGTTCGGGGGCCCCGCTCGGATCCGCTTCGACGAGCCGGTGAACCTCGGGAGGGGTCTCGGAAACCGGGTGCAGAGCTCTCCGGCCTACGAGTACGCGGTGGAAATAGGGTTCTCGGAGGTACGGATCCGACCCCGCGGGGGATGGCGGCCGGGGGCCGTGTACTGCTTCAGCGTTCCGGCCGGGATCGCGGACCTCCTCGGGAATCGAACCGCGGAGCCGATCGACTTCTGCTTCTCCACCGGCCCCCCGGTCAGCACGACGCTGGTGGAGGGAAAGCTGGAGGACCGGTTGACGGGACGGGCGGTCCAGGGTGGCCGCGTCCTCTTCCTCGCCTTGCCGGGCGACACGACGCCGTACACCGCGGTGGCGGACGGCCAGGGGGCGTTCGCGCTGCGGGCCCTCCCTTCCGACACCTACTGGGCGTACGGCTTTCAGGACCGGAACCGGAACCTCCGCCTGGACCGTCTCCTCGAGCCGTACGACAGCGTCCGGTTCACGGTGGCGGAGGGGGTCGGCACGGCACCGCTCGCGCTGTCCGTCGTGGAACCGGACTCCACCCCCCCTCGCCTGCTGGCGGCCGTGGCCGAAGACAGCCTGACGATTCGGCTGGAGGTCGACGACCCTCTGGAGCTCGAGCAACCCGACGCCGTGGTCACCGTGACCGACAGCTCCGGGCGTGAGATTCCTTCGGAGCGCCTGCACGTGGGTGATCGGGCGTCGCTTCGGCGGCTGGAGGCGGCGGCGCGGGCGGACACGACGCGGGCTCGGGCGGACACGGCGCGGGCTCGGACGGACACGGCGCGGGCGGCAGCTCCGCCTCCGCCGCGGCCTGGCGCTCAGGCGCTCGCACCACGACGGCCCTCCGGGACGCTGCTGATCCTGCTTGGAGAAGCTCTGCAGGTGGGTCCGTACCGGGTCCGGGCCGCGGGGCTGGTGAACCTCCGGGGGCTGGTGGGGGGCGGGGATACGACCTTCGTCTATCCCCCCGAGGAGACCCCTGCCGGCCCCTCCCCGGGCCGGCGTCCAGGCGGGCCGGAGAACGGGGGGAGGGGAGCGGCCGACGGCTCGCGGAGGTCCGAGAGCGATGGGTGAGACGCTTCCGGGCTCGGAGCCGGACCCCCGCCGCGCGCTCCCGTCGGTGGACGGGGTTCTCGCCGCCCCGCGGGTCACGGAGTGGGTGGCCCGCTGGGGCAGATCCCCCGTGAGGGAGGCGGTCCGGAGGACCCTGGAGGAGTGGCGTCAGCTACTGGCCGGGGAAGGAGAGCGCCGTCCGTCTCCCTCTCTGCCAGAGATCCTGGCGGCGGTGGAGGAGCGCCTGCTGGCCTCCGGTCGTCCTTCGTTGCGCGCCGTTCTGAACGGCACGGGGGTCGTGCTGCACACGAACCTCGGCCGAGCCCCCCTGGGGGAGGAGGCGATGGGGGCTGTGGCGATCGCCCGAGCCTACTCGAACCTGGAGTTCGACCTCGAGGCCGGGGCGCGGGGCTCCCGCTACGACCACTGCGCCGCGCTCCTGTGCGAGCTGTCGGGGGCGGAAGCGGCGCTCGTGGTGAACAACAACGCGGCGGCCGTGGCGCTGGCGGTGAACGAGCTGGCCGCCGGGCGCGAGGTCGTGGTTTCTCGTGGGGAGCTGGTGGAGATCGGGGGCTCCTTCCGCATGCCCGAGGTGATCGGCCGGAGCGGCGCGCAGCTTGTGGAGGTGGGAACCACGAACCGGACCCGACTCCGGGACTATCGCCGGGCGATCGGTCCCGGGACGGGCGCTCTGCTGAAGGTCCACCCGTCGAACTACCGTGTGAAAGGGTTCGTCGGATCGGTCAGCCTCGAGGAGCTCGTCGCGCTCGGCCGCGAGGCGAGCGTGCCGGTCGTGTACGACCTGGGCTCCGGCCTCCTGCGTCCGCAGCTCCTCGGGCCGCTCCCGCGCGAGGCGGCCGAGCCCGGGGTGGCCGAAGCCGTGGCCAGCGGCGCCGACCTCGTGTCGTGGAGCGGCGACAAGCTGCTCGGCGGGCCGCAGGCGGGCATCCTGGTCGGCATGGCCGCGACGGTGGATCGGTTGAGGGCGAACCCGCTGCTGCGGGCGTTCCGGGTGGACAAGATGACCCTGGCGGCGCTGGAGGCCACGCTCCTTGTGTACCGGGATCCGTCGCATGCGGCAAGCCGGATTCCCGCCCTGCGCATGCTGCGAGAGCCCGCCACGTCGGTGGAGGCCCGCGCCCGAGAGGCTCTGGGAGAGGTCGCCGGGGGGGGGCCGGCGCGCGTGGACGTCCGCCGCACCCGATCCCTGGTGGGAGGGGGCGCCTACCCGGGCGCCGAGATCGAGTCCGCGGCCTGGGCGGTCACGGGCGTCGACCCGGAGGTCGTCGAGCGGCGTTGTCGGCATGGAGATCCCCCGCTGCTCGGCAGAGTGGAGCACGGAGCCTTTCTGGTGGACTTCCGGACTCTGTTGCCCGGCCAGGAACCCGAGGCGGCTCGAGTGCTCCGGGAGGCCCTCGCCGGGGCGGACGCGGAACCGTGACGGCGAACGACGCGGGGTGCGGCCCCGCGGGCTCCCCCGAGGAGGCGCGGGCGGCCGGTGCGTCCCGGCCGTCGGAGGAGAGCGATGGACGGTGATCGCCTCCGCGTCTCCGTCCTCGCCTCGGGCTCCGGGACGAACTTCCAGGCGCTGGTGGACCGCTTCCACGGCAGGCCGGAGACCCTCGTGCACCTGGGACTGCTGCTGGCCAGCCGGCCCGGCATCAGCGCGCTGGCGAGGGCGGAGCGGGCCGGCGTGCCGACGGCGATCCTGGAGACGAAGCGGGAGGCGGAGTCTCTCCGCGAGCGACTGGCGGAGGTGGGCACGGATCTCGTCGTGCTGGCGGGCTACCTGCGCCTCATCCCGGCCGAGATCGTGCGGGAGTACTGGGGTCGGATGATCAACATCCACCCGGCCCTGCTCCCGGCGTTCGGCGGGGAGGGGATGTACGGGCGACGGGTCCACGAGGCCGTGCTGGAAGCCGGCGCGCGCGTGACGGGCGTCACGGTCCACTTCGTGGACGAGAGCTACGACCGCGGACCGATTATCGCCCAGTGGCCCGTGCCGGTGAAGCGCGGGGATGATCCGCAGACTCTGGCCGCGCGCGTGCTCGAGATCGAACATTGGCTGCTCGGCGCGGTGGTGGACCGCCTGGCTGCCGGCGAGGTCCGCTTGGCCTCGGACGGAACGTGCGAGTGGCGGACGGAGCTCTTCCCGGCCGAGGGGTTCGTCCTCGCCGGCCGGAAACCCACCACCGGCGACGGTTCGGGGGCGGCAGAGCCCACCGACGGTCCGGGGGCGGCAGAGCCCACCGAAGGAACGAGCGGCGGGAATCGGTAGCGGAAAGGAGCGGTTCGGGATGCGTGCTGTGGATATGGGCGAGGCTCGGGGGGCGCGGGCGAGCGGGGGCGACGGGCGGTGCCGTTAGCCCTCCTCAGCGTCTCCGACAAACGGGGAATCGTGGATCTCGGCCGCTCCCTGGCGGGGTGGGGCTGGCAGATCGTCTCCACGGGAGGGACCGCCGGGGAGCTCAAGAAGGCCGGGATCCCGGTGACGCGCATGAGCGAGCTGACGGGCTTTCCGGAGATCCTCGGCGGGCGAGTGAAGACCCTGCATCCCGCCGTCCACGGGGGGATTCTCGCCCGGCGCGAGCTCTCTTCCGACGCGAGGGAGATCGCCGAGCACGAGCTTCAGCCGATCGACCTCGTGGCGGTGAACCTGTACCCGTTCCGCAAGACGGTGGCCCGCCGGACCGCCACCCTGGCCGAGGCCCTCGAGCAGATCGACATCGGAGGACCCACCCTGCTCCGGGGGGCGGCCAAGAACCACGCCTACGTGTGGCCCGTCTGTGATCCCCACGACTACGGACGGGTGCTGACCGCGGTGGAGGCGGGCGAGCCGGCGGACGAGCTCCGGCGGGAGCTGGCCGCCAAGGTGTTTCACCATACGGCCGGCTACGATGCGGCGATCGCGGCGTACCTGGATCGCCGCGGTGCCCGGGCCCCGGAGGAAGGTTTCGCCGAGGAGCTGCTCGCCTCGCTCGTGCGGGTGCAGGAGCTGCGCTACGGGGAGAATCCCGACCAGCGGGCCGCGTTCTATCGGCCGGCCTCGGGCGAGCCGTGGGGGGTGCCGGCGCTCGAGCAGCTCCAGGGCAAGGCGCTCTCCTACAACAACCTCCTGGACGTGGACGGCGCGCTGGCCGCGATCGCGCCGTTCGCGGAAGAGGAGCGGGCCGTGTGCGCGATCCTGAAGCACACGACGCCGTGCGGAATCGCGGCCGGCCGCTCCGCGCTCGAGGCGTACGAGCAGGCCCGGGCGTGCGATCCGATCTCGGCCTTCGGATCCGTGGTCGTCTTCAACCAACCCGTCACGGAGGCGGCGGCCGACGCGCTGGCCGGGAACTTCGTGGAGTGTCTCCTCGCCCCCGGCTATGCGGAGGCGGCGCTTCGCCTCCTGCAACGGAAGAAGAACCTCCGCATCCTGCGGCCCTCGGAAGGGGAGCGGCTTCCGCTGGACGGCGGCCACCTGTGGCCGGGCCTCGACGCGCGCGGGGTTCGGGGAGGCCTGCTCGTCCAGACGACTCCCGCGGTCCCCACCCTCGGGGAGGCCGGCGAGAAGAGCGAGGCACGGGTGGCGACCGAGCGGGCGCCGGAGCCGGAGGAGTGGGCGGCGCTCTCCTTCGCCTGGGCGGCCGTGCAGGCGGTGAAGTCGAACGCGATCCTGCTGGCCCGCGATGGGGCGACGATCGGCATCGGCGCGGGCCAGATGAGCCGGGTGGACGCCGTGCGCCTGGCCGTGTGGAAGGGGAGGGAGGCCGGCCACGAGACGGAGGGATCCGTCCTGGCTTCGGACGCGTTCTTTCCGTTCCGGGACGGGATCGATACGGCCGCGGAGGCGGGGGTGAGGGCGATCGTCCAGCCGGGCGGGTCGATTCGGGACGGGGAGGTGATCGAGGCGGCGGAGGAGCACGGGATGGCGATGGTGCTGACGGGACGCCGGCTCTTCCGCCATTAGAAGCCTGTTGAAGAACCACGGCGGGCCGCGCGCGTGGGTCTTGCCGAGGGCGGACCGGGAGCGAGCAAGGCGGCTCCTGGCGAGCGGGTCGGGGTGCCCGGAGGGCGACATCTGGACAGAGGCGGGGTAAAGGGTCGAAGCGGAGGAGGAGACGATGGCCCACGTTCACCTGAGAGCTCCCTGGCAGCTGCCGGAGTCGGAGGTGACTCCGGAGGAGGTCTACCTCGGGAGACGCGCGTTCCTCCGCCAGCTCGCCGCGGCGGGCGGCGCCGCCTTCGGGGGAACGGTGTGGGGCGGGGTCGGCCTGGGGGGAGCCGCCGGCCTCCTCGGCTGCGGGGGCGAGTCCCGCGGGGCGGTGGCCCAGGAGGCGGGTCCCCTCGGACACGTCCCACCGGCCCCGACGGCCTCCCTGTACCCCGACGCGAAGCGGGATCCGCGCTTCGTTCCGGGCGCCCGGCACGGTCACGTGACGCCCGAGAGGATCGTGGCCGCCTACAACAACTTCTACGAGTTCACCACGGACAAGGAGGCGGTGTGGCGCTTCGTGGACCCGTTCGAGGCCCGGCCGTGGGAGGTCGAGGTCACGGGTCTCGTCGAGCGTCCGCTGCGGGTGGACCTGACGGAGCTGGAGCGGGGCTTTCCACTGGAGGAGCGGATCTACCGCCTGCGGTGCGTGGAGGCGTGGTCCGTCGTCGTCCCGTGGATCGGCTTCCCGCTGCGCTCCCTCCTGGAGAAGGTCCGGCCCCGCTCCTCCGCCCGCTACGTCCGCTTCGTGAGCTTCCTCCGTCCGGATCAGGCGGTGGGACAGAAGAAGCAGACCTGGTACCCGTGGCCCTACTTCGAGGCTCTCCGGATGGACGAGGCCCTGAACGAGCTCGCCTTCCTGGTGACCGGGATGTACGGGCATCCGCTCCAGAAGCAGAACGGCGCGCCGCTGCGCCTGGCGGTGCCCTGGAAGTACGGCTACAAGAGCATCAAGTCCATCGTGCGGATCGAGCTGGCCGCCGAGCGGCCGCCGACCTTCTGGAATACGCTCGTCCCGGCGGAGTACGGCTTCCTCTCCAACGTGGACCCCGAGGTGCCGCACCCCCGCTGGTCCCAGGCGACCGAGGAGGTCGTGGAGACAGGGGAGCGGGTGCCGACCCTGCCCTACAACGGGTACGGGGAGTGGGTGGCGGGGCTCTACGGCTGAGGCCGGGCACCCCGGCTGCGGCCGGACACCCCGGCTGAGGCGGGGCACCCCGGCTGAGGCGGCACCCCGGGGACGCGCCCGGGCCGGAGGGACCCGCGCCAGGACCGGCCCGCGTGCCGGGATCGCCCCACCTCCTTGACGACCCCTGCCGCCCCCTCTAGTGTGGCGCATCCAAAACCGTTCGGTGACCCTGAGAGCCGTCTTTTCATAGATCTGTTGAGACCCTCACAGCTCCGGCCGATCGCGCTGCTGATCCTCGTCGTCCTGGTCCTCCAGGCGTGTGGCGGCGTCTACCCTCAGTCCGCGCTCCATCCGAGCTCCGACTTCGCGACCCGGGTCCACGATCTCTTCGTCGGGATCTTCTGGTGGGCAGTGGTCGTCTTCGTGGTCGTGGAGGGGGTCCTGCTCTACGTGCTCCTCCGGTTCCGAGAGCGGCCCGGCGATGCCCGCCCGCGGCCGGTACACGGCAACACCCCCCTGGAGATCGGCTGGACGCTGGCCCCGGCGCTCATCCTGGTGGCGATCGCGATCCCGACGATCAAGACGATCTTCGTGGTGGACGGACCCCCGCCCGATGACCCGCTGACGGTGGAGGTGGTGGGGAAGCAGTGGTGGTGGGAGTTCCGCTACCCGGAGCTCGACCTGGTGACGGCGAACGAGGCCCACATTCCGGTCGGCCGGCCGGTGGAGTTCCGCCTCCGCAGCGCCGACGTGGTCCACAGCTTCTGGATCCCCCGCCTGGGCGGAAAGCGGGACCTCGTCCCGGGCCGGGAGAACGCAATCTGGCTGACGGCGGACAGCGCCGGGACGTACCTGGGCCAGTGCGCGGAGTTCTGCGGGATCGCGCACGCCCTGATGGGGATGCGGGTGGTGGCCGAGGAGCCGGCGGCCTTCCGGACGTGGGTGGAGCGGATGCGCGCCCCGGCGGCCGAGCCGGTGAGCGAGGAGGCCCGCCAGGGGAAGGAGCTCTTCCTGAGGAGCGCCTGCATCGGCTGCCACCGGGTCGCGGGCACCCCGGCGGCCGGCACGGTCGGGCCGGACCTGACCCACGTGGGGAGCCGTTCCACGCTGGCCGCCGGCCTTCTCCCGAACACGCCGGAGGAGCTGGCCCGCTGGATCCAGAATCCACAGCAGATCAAGCCGGGCAACTTCATGCTGGGCCTGGGCCTGACCGATGAGCAGGCGGCCCGGATCGCCGCCTACCTGAGCGGGCTGAAGTAGGGTGGCCACGGGGGACGCGGCGGTTCCGGGGGAAGGGGCGGTTCCGGGGGAGGCGGCGGTTCCGCGGGAGGCGGCCCGGCCGGGGACGTACGCGGGAGGGGTGTGGAGCTGGGTGACGACCGTGGACCACAAGCGGATCGGCATCCTCTATTTCCTGACGGGCTTCCTCTTCTTCCTCCTCGCGGGGGTGGAGGCGCAGGTCCTCCGGCTCCAGCTCGCCGAGCCGAACGCGTCGCTCCTGAGCCCCGAGCTGTACAACCAGCTCTACACGATGCACGGGACGACGATGGTCTTCCTGGCCGGCATGCCGCTCATCGTGGCCGCGTTCAACCTCATCGTCCCGCTGCAGCTCGGGGCCCGAGACGTGGCGTTCCCCCGGCTCAACGCCTTCAGCTACTGGGTCTTCCTGTTCGCCGGCCTCTTCCTGTACGCGAGCTTCTTCCTGGGCGGGGCGCCCGACGCGGGCTGGTTCGCGTACGCGCCCCTCACCTCCTCGCGCTACTCGACCGGGCACGGCATGGACTTCTACCTGCTCGCCCTGCTGCTGGCCGGGGTGGGGACGATCGCCGGGGCGGTGAACTTCTTCGTCACGATAGTGAACCTGCGGGCGCCGGGCCTGAGGCTCATGCGGATGCCGCTGTTCAGCTGGATGACCCTGGTCACCTCCGCCCTCATCCTGCTCGCCTTCCCGCCGTTCACGATCGGGATGGTCTTCCTCTTCTTCGACCGGACGTTCGGGACGCACTTCTACGACGTGGCCGCGGGGGCGGACCCGCTCCTGTGGCAGCACCTGTTCTGGGTCTTCGGGCACCCGGAGGTCTACATCCTCATCCTGCCGGCGTTCGGGATCATCTCCGAGGTGATCCCGAGCTTCTCCCGGAAGCCGCTCTTCGGCTACCCGGTGGTCGTCTTCTCCGGCATCCTGATCGCCTTCCTGGGGTTCGGCGTGTGGGTGCACCACATGTTCTCCGTGGGGCTCGGCCCGGTGGTGAACTCCGTCTTCTCCGGGGCCACCATGCTGATCGCGATCCCGACCGGGGTGAAGATCTTCAACTGGATCGCCACGATGTGGGGGGGCTCGCTCCGCTTCCGGACGGCGATGCTGTTCGCCGTCGGCCTCGTCGCGACCTTCGTGATCGGGGGGCTGAGCGGCGTGATGCACTCCTCGCCGCCCACCGACCTCCAGCAGACGGACACGTACTTCGTGGTGGCCCACTTCCACTACGTGCTGATGGGCGGGACGGTGATGGGGCTCCTCTCCGGGGTCTACTTCTGGTTCCCGAAGTTCACCGGCCGCCTCCTGGACGAGAGGCTGGGGAAGTGGCACTTCTGGCTCACGATCATCGCCCTGAACGTGACCTTCTTCCCGATGCACCTCTCGGGGCTCCTGGGGCAGCCGCGCCGGACCTTCACCTACCAGGCGGGGCTGGGGCTGGAGGGCTTCAACCGGGTCTCGACGGCCGGCGCCCTCCTCTTCACGGTCGCGTTCCTCGTCTTCCTGTACAACCTCCTGCGGAGCCTGCGGAGGGGGGAGCGGGCGGGGCCGAACCCGTGGGACGCGCCGACCCTGGAGTGGACGACGCCCTCGCCGCCGCCGCACTACAACTTCGCGGTCCTCCCGGAGGTGGAGCACCGGGATCCCCTCTGGTATCGCTACGCCCACCCGGGAGCCGGCGAGGAGGAGGGGGTGCGGCCGATCCTCCAGCCGGCCGAGCCCCCGGCGGAGATTCACATGCCGTCGCCGTCGTACTGGCCGCTGGTGCTCGCGCTCGGGCTCCTGATCGTGACGGCCGGCGCCCTGACGGGCCTGACCGTCGTCTTCGCGGGGCTGGGCGTGACGCTCCTCGGCCTGTTCGGATGGGCGTTCGAGCCGGCGGAGCACGGGTGAGTCGGGGATCGAGGGCGAGGGGGCGCGGGTGAGGAGCGGGGCCGAGGAGGGCGCGGTGCGCACGAGGAGCGAGCGGGGGAAGGGCTCGTGAGGGGCGGGGCCCGGGAGGGAGCGGTGGAGGAGACGGGCAGCACGGGGATCCCGAGCCGGAAGCTGGCGATGTGGACCTTCATCGGCTCCGAGTGCATGCTGTTCGGCTCGTTGATCGCCACCTTCCTCCTCTACGAGGGGCGAAGCGTCGTGGGGCCGTACCCCGACGAGCTCCTGAACGTCCCGTTCATCACGGTGACGACCTTCGTGCTGCTCATGAGCAGCCTCATGATGGTCCTCGCGCTGGCCGCGGTGCAGCGGGGCGACGCGAAGATGGCCCGGGTGTGGCTCTTCCTGACGCCGTTGTTCGGCCTCATCTTCCTCACCGGACAGTACATCGAGTTCAGCCACTTCGTGCAGGAGGGGCTCGGGTTGAGCCGCAACCTCTTCTCCTCCACCTTCTTCGTGCTCACCGGCACGCACGGGGCGCACGTGGCGGGCGGGGTGCTGTGGCTGGGGACCCTGTGGGTGCTGGCCCTCAGAGGCCGGCTGACGGAGAAGAACCGGGTGACGGTGGAGATCGCCGGCCTCTACTGGCACTTCGTGGACATCGTGTGGATCGTCCTGTTCACGATCATCTACCTGCTCGAGTAGGAGCGGAGGCGAGCGCTGGAGAGCATGGAACAGACCGCATCCCGACGGGAGTCCCACCCCGAGACCCGGACGTACGTCACGGTGGCGGCGGTCCTCGCCGTCCTCACGGCGATGGAGGTGATGGTCTTCTACGTGGAGGCGCTCCGGCCGCTCCTGCTGCCGCTGCTGCTCACCCTGATGAGCGTGAAGTTCGCGCTGGTGGCGATGTTCTTCATGCACCTGCGCTTCGACAGCCCGGTCCTCACGGGGATCTTCGTCTGGGGGCTGGTCGTGGCGGTGGGAATCATCCTCTCCCTGCTGGCGATCTTCGGGAAGTTCACGTAGGAGTCCGCACGGCGGCGTGCGGGCTTCCGTCAGGCTGGAGCTTCGGGGGGGAACCTATCGAACCTCCAGTGGTACGTGTGTTGCGTATCGTATCGTACGTATCCCTTAGGGGGTCCCATGCCGAAGAAGAAGCTCACGCTCTCCGTGGATGAGACCGTCGTCGAGCGTGCCAAGCGCTTCTCGCGGCGAAACCGGACCAGCATCTCGGAGCTTGTGACGGAGTTCTTGGCCTCGCTGGAGGATCGTTCGCGTTCGACGCCGACCGTGACGCGGCTTCGAGGGATCCTGCCTTCGGGCGCCTCACGAGAGGAGTATCGCTCCCACCTTGAGGGCAAGCATTCGTGACGCGAGTCCTCATCGACGTCAACGTGGTCCTCGACGTGCTGGCCGACCGCGAGCCGTTCGCCGAGGACTCCGCTGCGGTGCTCGGCGATGTTGAAGCGGGCAACCTCCAGGGCTACCTCGCGGCGCACGCGGTCACGACCCTCCACTTCCTCCTGACCCAGCACCTCGGGAGGGCCCGCACGCGTCGTGCCCTTTCGGACCTCTTGAGCCTTCTGGAGGTGGTGCCTGTGGATGAGGACCGAATCCATCACGCGCTCGCGGCGAACTGGGCCGACTTCGAGGATGCAGTCCAGGCTGCCTGCGCCGAGAAGGAGGGTGTGGCCTACCTCGTTGCGCGCAACAAGCGCGACTTCAGGAAGTCGGCGATCAAGGCGGTCACACCGGCCGAACTGCTAGCTCTCCTGCCTTCATAAGGTAGACGCTCCATAACTCCTTGTTCGGTAGCCGACGCGTAGTAGCATATATGTGCTACTTGAGGAGGTGTTGACCATGGTGAGGCACGTTCGACTGCGACGAATGGGCGGCTCCGTGGGGGCCACGCTCCCGAAGGACCTGGCGGATCGGTTCCACATGGAAGCGGGCGACGAAGTGTTGGCTGTTGAGACAGCCCAGGGGATTCTCTTTACGCCGTACGACGCTGACGTGGAGGAGGCGCTAGCCATCGCTGCAAAGGCTCAGAAGAAGTATCGGGGAGCGCTTGGAGCACTCGCCATGTGACCCGCACGGAGCCACGCTGGCTGCCGCGCCTCGTTGTTGAGGCGATCCAAGTGGACCAGATACGTGAGCATGGTGGCCTCGTCGGGCTTCGCGACGAAGACGCGTTGGAATCGGCCCTCGCCCGTCCGAAGCAGCGCTGGCCCTACGAGCCCGAAGCGGATCTGGCTGCCCTCGCCGCCGCCTACGCGTTTGGCCTCAGCTCCCACCATCCGTTCCGGGATGGAAATAAGCGAGTGAGCTTCCTCGCCGCAGTCGTGTTCCTCGGCCTGAACGGGATCGACGTCGTCGCAACCGACGAAGAGGTGCTGAACACCAGTTTGGCGCTTGCGGCCGGCGAGCTGGAAGAGGCCGACTTGGCCGCGTGGATCCGAAGCAGGAGTCAGCCCACCAACTGAGGCCACCCGAGCTTCCTAACGGTCAGCGCCTGAGCTGCGCGCCGAC
>JBHHYJ010000025.1:0-35997 GCA_046757485.1 Gemmatimonadota bacterium | reverse complement strand
AGGCGAGCGACCGCCACGTGCGGGTCCACTTGAACCTGCGCCAGCAGGAGCTCCACCGGCGGTTGGCGGAGCTGCAACGGCGGCTCGAGAGCCGCCGGGCCCTCAGCCGGCGCCAGCGGATCCGCGCGGAGGAACTCCGCGAGCGGCTCCAGCGGCTGATCGGAGCGGCGGATGCCGACGGGATCGTGATCCGCATCGTACGGTAACACCTTCCGGACCCCGTCCGATCCACCCGCGAGCCGCGGTGCGAGCCTCCCCGCCGCTTACCCAAAGTCGCTACATTCGTCCCATGAGCCGCGAGAGCCTGCTTCGCAGCTACCGGATGACCCGCGCCCGCAGCCTGGAGCTCTGCCGTCCGCTGGCCCCCGCAGACTACCGCGTCCAGTCGATGACGCCCGTCAGCCCCCCGTGGTGGAACCTGGGGCACACGACCTGGTTCTTCGCCAAGAACGTCCTGGAGCCCTGCGCGGAGTACACCTCCCGGGACTCGCGGCTGGAGTTCGTCCTCAACTCCTATTACACGGCGCTGGGGCCCCGCATCTCCCAGGCGAACCGGGGAAAGGTGACCCGGCCCACGACAAGGGAGGTGCTCGACTTCCGGAGCTCCGTGGACGAACGGATGGAGGAGCTCATCGAGGCCTGCGCGCCGGAGGCGTTCGAGCGGATCCGCTTCCTCGTCGCCACCGGCCTCCAGCACGAGCAGCAGCACCAGGAGCTGCTGCTCACCGAGGTGAAGCACATCTACTGGGCGAACCCCCCGGAGCTCCGCCCGACGTACGTGGAACCCGCGGAGCCGGACGCCGCCGAGCCGGACGCCGCGGAGCCGCCGAAGGCGACCTGGGTCACGTTCGAGGGAGGCCTGCTCGAGTTCGGCAACCGAGAAGGCGGCTGGTGCTGGGACAACGAGCTGCCGGTTCACAAAGCGTTTCTCGAGAGCTTCGCTCTGGCGAACCGGCTCGTCACGGCCGGCGAGTTCCTGGAGTTCGTCGAGGACGGCGGGTACCGGGAGCCGCTCCTGTGGCTCTCCAACGGGTTCGCCACCGTCGAGGAGGAAGGTTGGACCGGCCCCCTCTACTGGGAGACGGACGGAGGGGAGTGGACGATCTGGACCCTCTCGGGGCAACGGGCGCTGGAATCGGATGAGCCGGTGTGCCACGTCAGCTTCTACGAGGCCGACGCCTTCGCGCGCTGGAAGTCCCGCACCTACCCGGAGTGGGAGGAGGCCCGGCTGCCGACGGAGCGGGAGTGGGAGGAGGGAGCTCGGACGGCCGGTTTTCGTCCGGCGGCGGGCAACTTCGCGGAGCGCGGGATCCTCCACCCCCGGGCGGCCGGGGGGGCGGGCGCTCCCCCGGAATCCGGCAGGGTTGCGCGCGACGGAGAGGCGGGGCTGGAGCCGGCGGTTGAGGCGGGGCCGGAGCGGAGGGCGGGAGACACGGAGCTGGAGCCGGAGCCGGAGGGGGCGACGGGACTCGAGCCCGCCGGTGGCCCCATCCTCCTGCAGGCGGCCGGCGACGTGTGGGAGTGGACCTCGAATCATTACGAGGCGTACCCCGGCTTCCGGCCGTTTCCCGGCAGCCTTCAGGAGTACAACGGGAAGTTCATGGACAACCAACGGGTCCTGCGCGGCGGCTCCTGCGCCACGCCCGCCTCCCACATCCGCGTGAGCTACCGGAACTTCTGGGCGCCCGAGACCCGCTTTCAGTTCACCGGTCTCAGGCTGGCTCGGTCGCTCGGCTGACCCTGGCGGCCGACGCTGTCCGCCTACGGTCCGTCCTCGCCCGTCGCCTCCTCGCTCCGGTACAGAACCCGACCTCCGACGATCGTGTAGGCGACGTTCGCCCGCGGGATCTCCTCCGCCGGGACGGTCGTGATGTCCCGTGACAGGACGACGATGTCCGCCAGCTTCCCCGGAGTGAGCGACCCCTTGATCTCCTCCTCGAACGCCGCGTAGGCGTTGTTCGTCGTGTAGGAGGCGAGCGCCTGCTCCCGGCTCAGCTCCTGGGCCGGAAAGAAGCTCGAGCCGTCCGGTAGCTCGCGGGTCACGGTGCAGTGGAAGCTGGCGATCGGATCCACGTCCTCCACCGGCACGTCCGTCCCGTTCGTCACGACGGCCCCGCTCTCCCACAGGCTCCGCCACACGTAGGCCCCGGTCTCGGCTCGGGTCTCCCCCAGGCGCTGGATCACCCAGGGCCCGTCGGAGCAGGCGTGGATCGCCTGCATGGAGGCGATCACCCCGAGCTCCGCGAAGCGGGGGATGTCCTCCGGGCTCAGGTGCTGGGCGTGCTCGATCCGCCACCGGAGATCGCGCTTCTCCGGATGGCTCCGGAACGTCCGCTCGTACAGGTCCAGGACCTCGCGATTGCCCCGATCTCCGATGGCGTGCGTGTTGAGCTGATATCCGAGCCGGATCGCCAGGCGCGCGGTGCGCTCGATCACCTCCGGGGGCGTGGTGGCCAGCCCGCTCGTGCGGGGGAGATCCGCGTACGGCTGGAGGAGCCACGCGCCGTGCGACCCCAGCGCCCCGTCCACCGAGTGCTTGATCGCCCGCACCGTAAGGTGGTTCCGGCCGTACCCGATCATTCGGTAGGCGGGCAGCTTCTCCTCCATCTCCTCGTAGGAGTCCCGCACCATGACGTACAGGCGGATGGGAAGCTCGCCCTCGTCCGCCAGGCGCTTGAATAGGTCGATCGTCTCGAACGGGGAGCCCGCGTCCTGGAAGCTCGTGACTCCCTTGGAGAGCGCATCCGCGGCGGCCAGCCGGACCATCTCCCGCATCTCCGCCTCGACCTCCTCCGGCGGGCGGGAGGCCCGCTGCCGGGCCCGCGCGCGGCCGACGAGCCCCTGGGCCGTCTCCCGGAGCATTCCCGTGGGCTCGCCGGCCGGGCCGTGGACGATCTCCCCTCCCGCGGGGTCGGGAGCCTCGGCCGTGATCCCGGCCAGCTCCAGGGCCCTGGCGTTCACGAAGGAGGCGTGCCCGCTGGCGTGCCCCAGGACGACGGGGTTCTCCGGGCTCGCCCGGCTGAGAGTCGCGTGCGTCGGCAGCCCCTCCACGCTCGGCGAGGGCGGCTCGTCCCACTTCTCCTGGTGCCAGCCCCGGCCCTCGATCCACTCGCCGGGCTTCGCCCGGGCGGCGGCGTCCGCCACCATCGCCACGATCTCGTCCCACGTGCGGGCCTTCCTCAGGTCGAGGATCATCTTCGAGCGCCCCAGGGAGAGGAAATGCCCATGCCCCTCGATGAAGCCCGGGATCGTGAGCCGTCCCCGAAGGTCGATCACCCGGGTCTCCGGCCCCACGAGCCCGCCGACCTCCGCATCCGAGCCGACCGACTCGATCCGGTCCCCGACCACGGCGACGGCCTCCGCCCGCGGGCGGGCGGGATCCATCGTCACGACCTTCCCGTGGAGCAGGACCAGATCCGCCGCCCGGGCGGGTTGCTGGCCTCCAAGAGAGACCGCGATCAGCAGGCCCGCCGCGGCGAGCGCGCCCGCCCGGATCCGGCCTTCCAGCCCGGCCCCTCTCATCTCCCGGCTCCCGCCGGAACCCTCCGTGCCCTCTGGCTCATGTCGCTCTCTCCTCGGGTGGCTCCCGCCGCAGCCCTCGACCCGGCCGCTCGGCTCGTGTACCGCCCTCTACTTACTCTATAACGGCCAGGCCGGACAGGAGATCCCTCACCTGTCCCTCGATGCGGTCCCGCACGCTCCGGAACTCCTCGTCCGGGAGATCCTTCGGATCCGGGATCTCCCACTCCAGCCGGCGGCGGGTCGGCACCTGCGGGCAGGCGTCCCCGCACCCCATGCTGATGACCGCGTCGAACTCCAGCCCGGCCAGCTCGTCGACGGCCTTCGACCGGTGCCCGGAGAGGTCGTAGCCCGCCTCTCCCATGAGCGCGATCGCCCGCGGGTTCACCCGGCCCGAGGGACGGGAGCCCGCGCTGTGCGCCTCCACCCGGGAGCCGCCGAGCCGGCGGGCGAACGCCTCCGCCATCTGGCTCCGGCAGGCGTTCTCGACGCACACGAAGAGAAGCCGGGTCCTCCCGCGCCCCTGACGCCGAATCGCCCGCAGCAGCCCGCCCCCGATCACCAGCACGGCCACGAAGACGGCCAGGATCATGAGGAGCATCGCCCAGATCGCCCCCCTCTCCCGCCCCTCTTCCAGCCAGAACAGCGACCGTGCGAGCTGGACGATCTCGATGATGAACACGAGACCCAGGCCGCCGAGAAGGAGGATCCCGAATCCCCTCCAGCCCTGCCATGGATCCGGCGATACCGGTCGGCGGTTCATCCGGCCGCCTCGGGCGAGACCGGCGGCCACACCGGGGTGCGCGTCAGGCGAACGACGCTCGCTTCCCCCGGCACGCGGCCGGGAGGAAGGGAGGCGGCGGAGCCCACCAGGCAGAACTCGGGCGCCGGGCCCAGCACCATCTGGCGCTGCCAGATCTGGACGCCCGCCGGCGCCCACTCCTCGAGCCGGGGAAGGAACTCGGCGTACGGGACATCGGGAGGTTTCTCGAGCCACCAGGCCTCTCCCGCCCGTCCCTCCTCGGACCGCCCCTCCCGCAGTCGCCGGTAGAGCCCTCCCGCGCCGGTCGATGCAAGCTCGGCAGCGGAATCGTGCAGGCTGCGGCGGACGACGTCCACCGCGGCCGCGTCCAGCGGGTCGAGGCCTTCGGAGCCCGTCAGGAAGTACCGGTCCTCGTAGCCCGGACCCTCGCCGAGCCACGGGAGCTTCGCCAGGCGGTGACAGGACGAGCCCCGGAACCCGGCCGGGGGTGAGGCGGCGAGCGCCTGGTGGAAACCGGCCAGCAGCGCTTCGTACCGGGCGCGTTCCGTTCGGGGCCGAGGCCTGTGCCAGAAGATGTAGACGATCACGGCTCCCTTCCTCGTGCCACGCCGCGCGGCGCCGGGCCCCACCACGCGCCGGCTCGCCGCGCCCCGGCCCGACTCTTCAGCACGTCGAGTGGATCAGCGCGCCGACGGCCTCGCTCGCGGCCAGCTCGTTGTAGCGGCCCACGGCGCGCCGGGTTCGGAGCACGTGGGCCTCGACGCCGCGCTCGCCCAGCCAGGCGAGAGTCTCGGGCATGACGCCGAGCCGCCCGTGCACCCCACGCGATAGGACGACGACGCGCGCGCCTCCTTCCAGGAGCTCGGCCACGTCGGCGGGCTGGATCCCCGGTGCGTGACGCGTTCCGGTCTCTCGCCAGTCCCATTCCCGGGCGCCGCCCGGCCACAGCTTAGCGTCCTTGAAGCGGGTCCGGCCGCCTTCCAGCCCCACCTCGACCCGACCCCACCCGAGGAGCGTGACGCGCGGCGAGGGGCGGACGCTCTCGGTCACGGCTCCACGGTGGCGACGCACTCGATCTCCACCCGGGCCCCGATCGCCAGTCCGCTCGCCCCCAGCGCGCTCCGGGCCGGCAGATGGTCCGGCGAGAAGAACTCCACGTACACCTCGTTCATGGCGCCCCACTCCGAGATGTCGGCCAGGAAGACGTCGCAGCGGACGACCCGCTTCAACGAGGAGCCGTTCGCCTCGAGCACCCGGCGGATGTTCTCCAGCGCCTGTCTCGTCTCGCCCTGAATGCCGCCGGGAGCGAGCTCGAACGTGCCAGGGAGATTGCCGACGTGGCCGGAGAGGAACAGGAGATCCCCGACCCGGACGGCCTCGGAGAACGGAAGACCCAGGGAGGCGGTCGCCTCCGAGGTCAGGTACTCGACGGCGGGGGGACGGCTCTCCCGCTCTCCTGCCGGCCGCTCGGCGGGTGCACAGGCGACCGCTACCCCGCCGGCCAGCAGGACGGCCGGGAGGCCAGCGGCGGTCCGGATCGACGTCTTCACGGTACCCTCCTCGGAGATGGCGGCGGCTCGTTCCCAACCGATCCGGCAAGGTGGATCGGACCGCCAAACGCCTGTTGAAGAACCACGGCGGGTCGCGTTACGAGCGCCGTGGGGCCAGCGGGCACCCGCCGGAGGCGGGTCGGGCGGCGCGACGACGCTTCTAAGACCCAGCGCGCGCGCCACTGGAGTCTCTCAGCGACCTGCTCGTCCGCGAGCTCAAGATCGTGCGCCGCGGCCCTCGGGAAAAGCCGGAGGTCCGGTCCCGCTTTCGCGCCCGCGCTCGCGCCGCCTAGGTTGGAATCCGGGCACACCGGGACCGAGCCCGTCGGTCGGAGCCCCCACGACGCAGAGAATGGAGGCGCCCCGCATGCGCAAGGAGAAGGGGAAGCGAGTTCGCGGCGGCGGGCAGCCACGGCCGGAGACGGCGGACGAGCTGGAGGAGCTGCTTCAGAGGACGGAGCTCGAGCCGACGAGCCGGGGCGAGACCGAGGATCACGCCGGACCGGTCCGACGGCTCTTTCGTTGGTTCACGCCCGCCAAGGTCGCCCTCACGCAGGGAGCCTACTACGTGGCCACCGGCCTGTGGCCGTTCTTCGGCATGGCGACCTTTCTCCAGGTCACGGGTCCGAAGACGGATCTGTGGCTCGTGCGGACCGTCGGCGGCCTTCTGGCGATCATCGGGCTCTCGCTCGGGATCTCCGCCCTCCGCCGCCGGGTGACGCCCGGCCTCCGCCTCCTGGGCCTCGGGGTGGCCCTCTTCCTCGCCGCCAGCGACGTCTGGTACGTGGCCACGACGCAGGTGTGGCCGATCTTCCTGGGAGACGCCGCCGTCGAGCTTCTCCTGGTCGCCGCCTGGATCACGGCTCGCGAGCCGAAGAGCTGAGGCCGATTCCGGGGCGGACGTTCCCTCACCTGCCGATCCCCGATCCTTGCGTCGGGCCGGCGCCGGCCGGGCCGGCTACATCATGCTCCGCCTCCCGCACGGCGTGAAGGAGCTCTTCGAGGATTGGCTGGAACGCCACTTCCCCGCCCGTAAGGAGAAGGTGCTGAACCGGCTGCGGGAGGTTCGCGGCGGACGCCTGAACGATCCGCCCTTCGGCTCCCGCATGCGAGGGGAGGGACCGTACGCCGAGCAGGTCAGACACGTGTTCCGGCTCAGTTGTCGGAGGCTGGGGCTCAACTCGGAGCGGATCGCCCTCTCGACGACCGCCTACAGACGCCCGGGGTCGGTGGTGCAGCCGACGCTTTTCGAGTGAGGGACGCCCCCCCGGGAGGCTCCTCAGTCGGAGCCGCTCTCCTCCAGCCGCAGGGCCACGGAGTTGATGCAGTAGCGGAGTCCGCTCGGCTCGGGGCCGTCCTCGAACAGATGGCCGAGGTGGGCGCCGCAGCCACGGCACATGACCTCCGTACGCCGCATGCCGTGCGACGTGTC
Organism: Gemmatimonadota bacterium; assembly: GCA_046757485.1. Classification (GTDB taxonomy): domain Bacteria; phylum Gemmatimonadota; class Gemmatimonadetes; order Palauibacterales; family Palauibacteraceae; genus JBHHYJ01. The sequence goes on along the minus strand of JBHHYJ010000025.1, from coordinate 28,733 downwards.
TAGCTCCGTCCGCAGGTTCTTCTCCTCCGCCGGCTGCCAGAAGCTGGGCCACCCGGTTCCCGAGTCGTACTTGTGGTCGGAGTGGAACAGGGCGCGGCCGCAGCACACGCAGCGGTAGCTTCCCTCCTTCTTGGAGGCATGGTACTCGCCCGTGAACGGCGGCTCCGTCCCCTTCTCTCGCGTCACCCAGTACTGACGCGGCGTGAGCCGCTCCCGCCACTCCTCCTCGGTGGCCGGGGGCTCCCGGGGGTCCTCTCTCTCCTTCATCCGGGGGCCCCTCCTCCCTCTCCCGCCGACGTGGCTTCGAGGGCGGGCCGGACCTCTTCCTCGTAGCGGCCGAGCGCCGCGGCGACGGTGTCGCGAGCCTCGTCGGGCCCGAAGAAGTCGGTCACCTGCACCTCCTTCCGCTCCAGCTTCTTGTAGTCCTCGAAGAAGCGACGCAGCTCCCGTAGCCGGTGCATCGGCAGCTCGCGGATGCTCCGGAAGTCGGCGTACTCCGGGTCGTCCAGGTGGACGGCGATGATCTTCTCGTCGTGCTGGCCCTGGTCGAGCATGTCCATCATCCCGATCGGCCGCACGCGCAGCACGCTGAGCGGCACCACCGGTTCCTGCATGAGCACCAGGATGTCGAGAGGGTCGCGGTCGTCGCCCAGCGTGCGAGGAATGAAGCCGTAGTTCGCCGGGTAGACCACGGACGAATACAGGATGCGGTCCACGCGCAGGAACCCGCTCGGCTTGTCCAGCTCGTACTTGACCTTGCTGCCCTTCGGGATCTCGATCGCCGCCGCGACCTCCTCCGGCGCACTCGGGCCGTTGGGGATGTCGTGCCAGGGGTGTGTGCCCGTGCTCATTCCTCCTCCGTCGGCTGGAGCGCCGCCCGCGTCGCGAGCGTGTCGTGGTCCCGCGATCAGCGGCGAACGTGCGGCGAACTCCTGAAGATCGCGATACGCTCCCACCGTGAACAGATCCCGGGCCGCGCCGGCCCGGCGCGTGAAGCTGAGGTTCGTGCGCCAGGCGACCAGCTCATGCAGGCTCAGCGCCAGCAGGAGAACGAGAGAAGAGACCACGGCACACCCTCCTTCGTTGGTTCGGGGCAGGCCGGGGCGCTATGTTGGGCGCCCCGTTCACCGGCCTCCGGGCCCACGAGTCTGCCAAGAGGAAGAGGCGAGAACCATGATCCACCGTAAGCGGTTCACGAGCTCGTCTTCCCGTGTCCGCGCACGGGGCAGGGGGTCGGCATCGGTCGTTTCGGCGAGCCTGGCCTGCCTTCTCGCGACGGCCGGCACCGGCTGCACTGAGAGTTCGCGCGCCGTGGCTCGGGAGCAGGGAGGGAGCCGAGGCCAGGAGACGGTGACCGCTTTCGTCGGCGTCCACGTGCTCCCGATGGACCGGGAGCGGATCCTGGCAGACCAGACGGTCCTCGTCCGCGGCGACCGGATCGTGCGGATCGGGCCGGCCGGAGAGGTTCGCGTCCCCGAGCAGGCTCGCCGGGTGGAGGCGAGCGGCCAGTACCTGATCCCGGGTCTTGGAGAGATGCACGCGCACGTGCCCTCCCAGGGCGGCCGGGAGTTCATGGAACGCGTCCTCTTTCTCTACCTGTCGAACGGGATCACGACCGTCCGCGGGATGCTGGGGCAGCCGGCCCACCTGGAGCTGAAGGAGGAGGTGGCCCGCGGCGAGCTCCTCGGTCCCCGCATCTATACCTCCGGCCCGTCGCTGAACGGGAACAGCATCCCGGATCCGGACTCCGCCCGGCGGGCCGTCCTTCACCAGGCGGAGGCGGGGTACGACTTCCTGAAGATCCACCCCGGCCTCTCGCGGGCCTCGTACGACGCCATCGCGCGCACCGCGGACAGCGTGGGGATCCGCTGGGCCGGTCACGTTCCCGCCGACGTGGGGCTGGCCCGGGCCCTGGAGGCCGGACAGGCGAGCGTGGACCACCTGGATCAATACATGGAGGCCCTCGTGCCGGAGGGAGCGGAGGCGAGCGGTCTGCAGCCTCTCTTCTTCGGAGTCCACCTCGTGGATGTCGTGGACGAGTCGCTCATCCCGAGGGTGGCGGAGGCGACGCGGGAAGCCGGCGTGTGGAACGTGCCCACGCAGAGCCTCATCGAGCACATCCTGGATCCCGACCTTTCGCCCGAGGAGCTCGCCTCGCGGCCGGAGATGCGCTACATGCCGCCCCAGATGGTGGAGGGGTGGGTCCAGCAGAAGAGACGTTTGATGCAGCACCCCACGTACACGCCGGAGCGGGCGCGCCGCTTCATCGAGATCCGGCGGCACATCATCGGGGGACTCCAGGAGGCCGGCGCCAAGCTCCTCCTGGGCTCCGACGCCCCCCAGATCTTCCAGGTGCCGGGCTTCTCGATCCAGGCGGAGCTCCAGATGGCGGTGGCGGCCGGGCTCACGCCGTACCAGGCGCTCGTCGCCGGGACCCGGAACGTGGCGGAGTACTTCGGGGACCAGGAGGAGTACGGCACCCTGGAGGAGGGAAAGGTGGCCGACCTCGTGCTCCTGGAGGGGAACCCTCTGGAGGAGATCGCCGCCATGTCGCGCATCGCCGGCGTCATGACGCGCGGACGGTGGCTGTCGGCCGGCGAGATCCGCGAGCGGCTCACGGCCCTGGTGACCGCGGCCGGCGGGTAGCGTCAGCCCGCGGAGGGGGCACCACCCGTGGTCACGATCCTCCCGTCCCCGGGCGCGCGCATCCACCACTGCAGCTCGGGCATCCGGAACCGCCACTCCCGCCGTGGAAGGCCCAACAGGTCCAGATCGATGACCGGCAGGCGCGGCATCCGGAAACGAAACTCGCGAGGCCCGACGGGGGCGAACCGAACCCCTCCTCCGGGGAGGAGGAACGCCCCATCGCCCGTCTCCTCCTCGAGCTCGACGGTCACCGTCAGCTCCCGGCGATCGCGCATCACCCGCACTTCCACCGGGCCGGCCTCCTGATCCCGCAGGGCGCGGACAAGGTCGGACCGATCCTCCACCTCCTCGCCCGCCACGGAGAGGATCACATCTCCCGCCTTGAGACCGGCCTTCTCGGCCGGGGAATCCTCCACGACCTCGGTGATCAAGGCTCCTCCCTCCACACCGAAGTACTCGGCGAGCTGGTCGCTCAGACCCTCCACGCGCACGCCGAGGCGGCCGCGGAAGGAGAAGGCGTACGAGAACCGCAGGCCGGGCCCCTCTTCGCCCCGTTCCCGGAGGCGTTCGAGTCGGAGCTTTCGATCCGGCCCGACGCGGAAGACCCGCGGGCCCGACCGGTCCCCGAGCTCGACGGAGAGCACCTGCTCGCGGCCGTCCCGAAAGACCCCCAGGCGCACGGAGCGTCCCGGCGGCGTCTCCCGCGCCAGCCGGCCGAGCTGGGCCGCGCTCTCCACTCGCGCCCCGTTCCAGCTCTGGACCACGTCGTCGGCGCGCAGCCCCGCCTCCTGGGCCGGTGAGTCGTCCACCACCTCCAGGATCAGGGCACCGCGCTCCTCGGGCAGGCCGAGCCGGCCGACGACCTCCTCGTTCACATCGCCGATTCGAACGCCGAGGTATCCTCCGCTCCCGACGCCGGAGGTGACGACGATCTCGCGCCGAAGAGTCCGTTCCGCCTCCTCCTCTTCCTGCTTCTCCTGGGCCACGGCGTGGCCGACCGAGAGGCCCAAGAGGGCCCCCAGGCCCAGCCACGCTCCCAGCCTGTGTCTCGCTCCCTGTACGCGCTTCATACCTGGCCTCCCCGAGCGTCACTCATCCATCCGGGATCCTACCGGCCGCGGGCGGCCGGGGGCGGCTCGTGCCCCGTGTCTTCCGTGACGCGGCCGCCCCGCCTTCCGGTTCTTGGACGATCGGCCATCGGCGAGGGTTGCCCGGCGTCAGCGGTTGGGCGTGAAGAAGAGGGGAATCCCCCCCTCCGTGGGCGCGATCACCATGTTGTTGTTGCCCCTGCCCACCTCGCCGAGCATCTCCAGGTAGCGCCAGTAGAGGTACCGCTGTCCCCTCACTCCCTCCAGGCTCGAGGCGATGACCTGCTGGGCGTCGCGGATCCCCTCCGCCTCCGCTCGCTTCTGGTTCGCCTGCTCCTCGACGACCTGGGTCTGGAAGCGCTCGGCCGCCACCTGCTGCTCTCGGGCCAGCTTGCCCTCGATCGCCTGGCGGATCGTCTCGGGAGGCTCGATCTCCCGGACGAAGAAGTCCGTCACCACGATCCCACGGGGGCCGAGACGTTCCGTCATGATCTCCTCGATCCGGTCCCCGATCGAGGCCCGTTCCTCGGAGAGGACGTCGGCCGCCGCCATCTGGGCGATCGCGTCCCGCACCGACGACCGGTACGTGTTGTACACGTACGCCTGGACGGCCCTCGGCTCCCCGACCGTCAGGAAGAGGTGAACGACGCTGTCGGCGGCCAGTCGGTAGCGGAACGCCGCGTCCACGCCGATCTGAAGCTGGTCCGAGGTGAGTGCCGTGAGCCGTTCGCTCTGCCCCTGGGTCGGGTACTGGATCTCCCGCAGGGGGTAGTTCGTCCACGAGCGCAGGATGGAGTGGTACAAGCCCTGGCCGTGCGGGCGCGAGTCGACGGAGCCCGTCAGCGGGTTCCGCTTCACGGCCACCTGGAACTCGTCCACCCGGTTGAAGCCGAAGGCCACGACGATCAGCAGCAGGGCGGCGACGACGCCCGCCGCGACCGTGCCGAGGCGCAAGGACCTGGTCTGCATGGTGTGCCTCCCGTGTGCGTGGGTGTTCCTTCCGAAGATCGACTCGTCGTCCGATGAAGATAGCGCTCGCCGGCCCCTTCCGAACGGCGAGTCCGCCCTGGCGGCCACGGGCCGCAGAACCGAGCTTGGACGGCGCGGACGGCGATCCAGCCGAGGTCGGACGACCGGAGCCGAAGAGGGAGAGATGGCACGGGCAACCTGGAACGGAGCGGTGATCGCGGCGGAGCCCAGCCCGGCGACCACGCACATCAGGGGGCACGTGGCGTTCTGGCGGGGAGTGCAGGTGGAGCGCTGAGCCGCTCGCGGGTCGGCGGGGGCGTCCTCTTCCTGGCGGCGGCGGCTTCTCTCCTCGTCGGGGGGTGCCGGGGGGAGAGAACCGCCCGGCGGGCGCCGGCCCAAGAGCCCGCTCCCGGGGGTACGGCGGTGGTCGGCGTACCGGCCGGTGCGACGACCCTTCTTCCGCCCTTGGCCCGGGCGGCACTGGACCAGGAGATCTCCGGTTCCCTGTTCCCCGCCCTGAACCACGCGATCTGGGGAGACGGCGGCCTGACCTACCCGGAGTCCCACCCGCTCGCCCTGGCGCGGAGTCGGAAGCTGGACGCGGGGGGAACTCGGCTCACGTATTCGCTGGACGGTCGCTGGAGGTGGTCGGACGGACGGCGGCTGCGGGCCGCCGACGTCGCCTTCACCTACCGCCTCCTGGCGGACCCTGCCCTGGGTCTGCCGCTCTCCGCCGCCGCGGAGAAGCTGGACTCCGTGAGCACGCCGGACGACACGACGGTCGTCTTCCACTTCCGCACGGCGTATCCCGGCCGCCTGTTCGACACCGGGGTGGGGATCATTCCCGAGCACGTGTACGGCCGGCTGCCCGGGGAGCAGCTCGTCGGCCTGCCGCGCTTCCAGGAGACGGGTGCCGCGGGTCTGGTGGTGAGCGGCCCGTTCCGGCTGGCGGAGTGGAGGCCGGCCGACCGGATCGTCCTGACCCGCAACCCGGATGGCCGCGTCACGCCGCGGCTGGACCGGGTCGTGATCCGCATCATCCCGGACGAACAGACGCGGGTCGCCGAGCTTCGGAGCGGCCGCCTGGACGTGGCGCGGATCACCTCTTTCCGGGAGGCGAGGCGGCTGGAGGAGACCCAGGGCATTCGGCTGCTCCGGGTCCGTCAGCGGGGCTTCGACTACGTCGCCTGGAACCCCGGCGGCCATCCGGCCTTTCGCGACGTGCGCGTGCGCCATGCCCTCTCCCTCGGCCTCGATCGCGACCGCATCCTGGAGGCGCTGGAGATGTCCCGGTTCGGCGAGCCGGCCGGCGGACCGTACGGCTCGCTCTTCCCCGACCTGGCGACCTCCTCGCCCGATCGGCCGGCCTTCGACCCCGAGCGGGCGCGTCGCCTGCTGGAGGAGGCCGGATGGCAGGATCGGGACGGGGACGGCGTGCGGGAGCGCGACGGCCTCGTCCTCCAGTTCGAGCTGGCGACGACGGCGGGCGATGAGCGCCGGGAGTCGGCGGCACAGATCCTCCAGGACGCCTGGGCCGCGATCGGGGCTCGGGCGCGCATCCGCCTGGAGGAGTTCGGGGCGCTCCTCGATCGGGTGATCGGCCGGCGCTACGAGGCGGCTCTCCTCGGCTGGCAGGTGGGGCTGGACCCGGACATCTCCCCGTTCTGGTACGATCCGGAAGGACCGTTCAACGTCGTGGGCTACGACAGCCCGGAGGTCCGGGGCGCGATCGACAGCGCCCGCGCGCAACCGACGGCCCGGCTCGCCGCCCCGTACTGGCGCCGGGCCGGGGAGCGGATCGCGGCCGACTATCCGTACGCCTTTCTGTGGTTCTTCGACCTCCCGATCGCCGTGGGCCCGCGCGTGCGGGACGTCGAGGTGGACGTCACCGGATTCCTGGCCGGGCTGTACCGCTGGTGGATCCCCCCGGAGCTCCGGACGACCCCTCCCTGACCGCCGCCGGGCCGTCGCCCGAGCGCTCCCGCATCGCTCTCGGAGCCCCCGCTCGCCCCCGGGGTGCACCGATCGGCTCCACTTTTTGCACGACTGTCTTGCAACGGGACACCGGAATCTGCCTGGCACGAAACCGGCCAACTGCATAACGCTCTGTATGGTTTATAGATACAGTTTCACCCCTTGTGGCAAGCCCCTTGCCTTGCCTGGGCGGCAGTCGGGCTCCGGCGCCTCGGGGGGCCGGTGACGCCCGACGGGTTCGAGGTGCCGGAGCATCCGGGCCGCGCGGGATCCCCGCCGGCGCTGGATGGCCGGCGGGAGAAGCGGCAACAGCGCAAGGGAGACGAGAGCCATGTCGAGACACCAAGCGTTTCTGGCGGCGATCGCCAGCGGCACGTTCCTCCTCGCCGCCTGCAGCGGCGACGGAACGACGGGCCCGAACCCGGGCCCTGGTGGCGGCGAGGATGTTTCGCTGTCCATCAGCGTACCGACGAGCGGCGGGAACTTTTCCGTGGGAGCGGGATCCCCGGTCCACTTCGACCTCGTGTTCGACCAGGGAGGGGACAACCTCACGATCACCCGCGTGGCGATGGTCCTGCGGGAGGTGGAGCTGAAGAAGCAGGAGGAGGATCAGTGCGAGGACTCCTCCGGCGGGACCGACAACGACGACTGCGAGGAGTTCGAGGTCGGTCCGTTCCTGCTCGAGCTGCCGATGGACGGCAGCGTGGAGACGCTCGTCACCCTCGACGACGTGGACCCCGGGGTGTACGACGAGCTCGAGTTCGACATCCACAAGCCGGAGGACGACGGCGGAGAGGACATGGCGTTCCTTCAGGAGAACCCGGACTTCCGCGACGTCAGCATCCGCGTGGAAGGAACGTTCAACGGCGAGCCGTTCGTCTTCCTCACCGACCTGAACGAGGAGCAGGAGGTGGACCTCGTGCCGCCCCTGATCGTCGGCGAGACGCCCAACACGACGAACGTGACCCTCGTCCTGGACGTGGGCACCTGGTTCCTGGCGCCGGGCAACTCGCTCATCGATCCCGCCACGGCGAACAAGGGCGGGGAGAACGAGAACCTCGTGCGGGACAACATCCGCAACTCGATCGAAGGGTTCGAGGACGAGGACAAGGACGGCGAGCACGACGACTGACCCGCGGGGCCGGCTCGCCGGAGCACCATCTCGGCGGCCTGCCGGCTTCCTGGGCGGCCACGCGCACGGCGGGTGGTCGGCCCGCGAGTCTCAGCTCGCGCTCCCCAGCTCCTCCCGAACGGCTCTCGCCTCGGCGATCGCCCCGAGGCTCTCGAAGCCCGCCGCCGCCTGCTCCAGGCGGCGGCGGGCTTCCTTCGTTTGGCCCAGTCGGCCGGCGACCCGCCCCAGATCCCGTAGCGCCTCCGCCTCGATCAGGGTGTGGCCCACCCGGCGGGCGAGGCGCAGAGCCGCCGCCAGGTCCTCCATCGCCGCCCGTAGCCCCTCTCCCGATTCCCGCTGCTCACCCTCCGAGCGCGTCGCGGGCTCACCCACGGCCGAGAGGCCACCCCCCTCCGCCTTCGCCAGCCCCTGCACCCGCAGCCCCTCCGCCTCAGAGACCGGATCGGGCACCGCCCGCGCGGCCGCGAGCCCTCGCGCCGCGAGCTCGCCCGCGAGCTCCGCATCCCCGCGCAGCAGCTCCGCCTCCGCCCGTCCCACGGTGGCCATCGCCACCAGCGGGCGATAGCGGAGGCCCTCGGCGAGCGCCGCGGCCTGGATGTAGGAGGTGACCGCGTCCTCCAGGCGGCGGAGGTCGCGGTAGGAGAGCCCCAGGTTGTGGTGCGTCTGGGCGAGGCCGCGGGCCTGTCCCAGCTTCTGGTACAGGGGGATCGCCAGGTGGTAGTAGGCGAGCGCCTCGTGCCTCCGACCGCGGAGGTTCGCGATCGCGCCCAGGTTGTTGGCCGCCCGGGCGAGCATCTCCTCGTCGCCCTCCGCCTCGGCCAGCTCCATCAGGGCGTCGAACTTCTCCTGCGCCGTGATGATTCGCCCGAGCTCGAACGCGGCGATGCCGGCCAGGTTCAGCGCATGCTGCGTCCCGAGCGGATCGGCCGACTCTCGCGACCGCCGCTCGTACACCTCCGCGAACGAGGCGAGCTCCTCCATCCTTCCCGTGTGGTACAGGGCTTCCCCGAACCGGTACGCCAGGGCCGAATCGGTGGCCAGCGACTCCGGAGCCTCCTCGCGCAGGAGGCCGTACAGAGCCGTCCACTCGCCGCCGGTGGCGAGCTGCTCCGCCTGCGACCGGAGGGGGGCGAGGGTCATATCGCCAGAGCGTACCTCGAGAAGCTCGTGAGTCGGGCCCGGACGCGGTCCAGCTCGCGATCCTTGATCTCCCCGATGCGGACCCAGGGATCGCCGAGGCGCTCCTGGCGCCACAGGTCGATCTTCGTTTCCTCCTCCGGATCCGGATCTCCGTCCTCGTCGAAGTCATCGTCGGCGTTGGAGTACCGGATCTCGAGCTCGGCGGGCCGATCGGGATCGAACTGCAGGCCCGATGGCTCGAGGGTCGCGATCAGGTCGTCCGGGTCGATGCTCACCCGGATCGTGACGGTATCTCCGGGCAGAAACCCGGCTCCCGCGCGGGGGTGTCCCTCCGGGTAGCGGAGGAGGGCATCCTGGTCGATCTCCAGCTCGAGGAACAGGTCTCCCTGCTCCGAGCCGCTACCGGCCTCCGGCGCGTAGAAGATCTCCAGCTCGAAGTCCTCCCCCCGGGTGGCGATCAGAGACGTGTCCCGGGTGAGGAGGGGGGGAGCGGTGGAGGCCTGGCGCAGGAAGATGAGCTCCGCCTCCGACTTCACGTTCGGGTTGCCGTCGGGAGGTTCCGTTCCGCCGTCCCCGCATCCCGACGGGCCGAGAAGGAGGAACAGGCCCGCCCCGAGAAGCCCCGGAACGGAACGCCGGCGCCGCCGGAGGCGCGCGGTGCCAACCCGCCACCGGCCCTCGGGGGGCCGGAGTCCGCGGCGGGGCGAAACCTCTTTCCGAGTGTCCGAAACGGGTGACATCTCCATCCTCATCTCCACCTCACTCTCAAGGGCCGGGGGCTCGGCTCCGGCAGGTGTCTCGCCCTCGCAAGACCCCCGCGCCCGGCCGCCGGGGTTCGTCAGTGACCCGCCGACCCGTTCTCGTGCGGCGATTCGCTCGCGTCCATCCGCTAGAAGAACCAGGTGCAAGGGGCGTTCCGCCCCGGAGCCGCTTCACGGGCGGCGAAACCGGGCCGATCGGTGTCCCCCGCCGGGACAGCGTGTAGCGTTCCGGTACGGCCCCGCCTCCGGGCACCCGCCCGACGCCCCGGGTGCCGGACGCGTCCCGCTTCACTCTCCCGCCCGCTCCAGCATCCGGTACAGGCGGGAACGGGCGATCCCCAGGAGGCGTGCGGCTTCGCTCTTGTTTCCCCCACATAGCCGCATCGTCTCCCGGACAGCGACCGCTTCCAGCTCCTCGAGAGTGGCGGGGAACGGCAGAGGGGAGGGCGAGGACCCCTCCCCCGGCTCCCTCGGCCCACCCCCCCGGACCCGATCGCCCGAGCCCACGCCAAGGGCCAGGTGCTCCGGCGAGATCGGATCGCCGGCCGAGAGGAGGAGAGACCGCTCGATCGCGTTTCGCAGCTCCCGCACGTTGCCCGGCCACGGGTGCCGCTCCAGCGCGGCCAGGGCCCGGCGGGTCAGCTCCGGAACGTCCAGCTCGTAGCTCTCGGCCAGCTCCGCCAGGAAACGGCGCGCCAACAGGCGCACGTCGGCCCCCCGGGCTCGCAGCGGGGGGAGACGAATCGGGACGACGGCCAGGCGGTAGAAGAGATCCTCCCTGAACGCCCCCCGCGCCACGAGCGTCCCGAGCTCCTCGTTCGTCGCCGCGAGGATCCGCACGTCCACCCTCTTCTCGCGGACGCCTCCCAGGCGCCGCACTTCCCGGGTCTCGAGGAAGCGCAGGAGCTTGGCCTGGAGCTCCAGGAGGAGCGTGGCCACCTCGTCCAGGAAGAGCGTCCCGCCGTCGGCGACCTCGAACAGCCCCGGCTTGGCGGCTCGGGCGTCCGTGAAGGCCCCCTTCTCGTGGCCGAACAGCTCCGACTCGAGGAGAGAGCCCGGAATCGCCGAGCAGTTCACGGCCACGAACGGCTCCCCGGACCGCGGGCCGTTGTAGTGGATCGCCCGCGCCACGAGCTCCTTGCCCGTGCCGGTCTCCCCCGTGATGAGCACCGTGGTGCGGCCGCCGGGGATCACCTTCGCCGCCCGGTCGAGCGCCGCGTGCAGGGCCGGGTCCTCGCCCAGGATCGCGCTGAAATCGTACGCCTGGCGCTCCAGCTCCCGGAGGCCGGCCTTTTCGGGCGAGGCGGCCAGGGCGGCCGATCGCTGTTGGAGCTCCGCCTCCAGCCGAGAACCATCGGCGGGCAGGGCGAAGTACCCGCCGGCCCCCCGCCGCATCAGTTCGACCGCCAGACGATGATCGGGCTCCGCCCCGACCACGAGGGGGGCCTGAAGCCCCACCCGATGGGCCGCATGCAGGAGCTCGACCGCCCGTGACTCCTCTCCGCCGCAGGCGAGGATCACCCCCACGGAGTCGCTCCCCCGGACGGGCACGGGCTCTGCCTCGACCCGCAGCTCGCACCCGAGTCCGCTCGCCAGCTCGCCCCACACGGAGGCGAACGCATCGGCCGCCTGCACGACGGTCAGCGTCGGCCGGGAGCCGCTCATCGAGTGCCCTCCGGGTCGGGGCCCGAGCCGCTCGGCAGGGGCGCCACGACGGCCGACTCGACCCGGCGTAGAAGCTCGCCGAGCTGCGACCTTTCGATCCAGCGGACGACGACGACCAGCTCCTCCTCGGGAGAGATCCAGATCGCGTTCGTCCCGCCGCCGAGGGCGGCGAAGCTCCTCTCGGAGACCCCCGGCCACAGCCGTTCCTCCGTGTTGAGCCACATCATGTAACCGTACTCCGGTTTCAACCCCGAGGGTCGCGTGGCCCGCGCCACCCACTCCGGGGAGAGGAGCTGTCGCTCCCTCCACCGCCCCTCGCGGAGCAGGAGATAGCGGAAGCGCGCCTGGTCGCGGGTGCTGATCCACACCCCTCCACCCCAGTGCCCGCCGCCGCTTACCGACTGCACGCGGCGGCCGTTCACCAAGATCCAGGAGTTCCGGTAGCCGTGCCACTCCCAGCTCTCCGAGGCGTCCATCGGCCGCATCAGATGCTCGGCCAGCACCTCCGGCAGCGGGCGACCCCACACGTGAAGGAGCGCGAGGGCGGTCAGGTTGACCCGGACGTCGTTGTACTCCCAGAAGGTGCCAGGCGCCCGAAGCGACCGGTCGCGCCCCCGGCGCCGGTCCGCCACGTCCGGCTTCCCCCACAGCGTGCCCTCCCATTCACTCGTCTGCGTGAGGAGGTGGCGCCAGGTGATCGGCCGGTTGTGGGGAGAGGCGAAGAGCTCCGCCGCGGACGTCCCGTCCAGGGATCGGGCGAGAGGCCGATCCAGGGCGATCAGGCCTCGGTCCCACGCGAGTCCGGCGAGCATGGAAAGGAAGCTCTTGCTGACGCTGAACGTCATATCCACCCGGCGAGTGTCGCCCCACTCGGCGATGATGTACCCGCCGCGCAGGATCATGCCGTTGGGCGCCCCGCGAGGCTTCATCGGTCCCAGGATCTCGCCGTACGGCTCTTCCGTGAGCCGGGCCTCCAGCGCCGCACGGAGATCCGGACCGAAGGAGCTCGGGTTCGACAGGGCGAACGACACCGCCTCCGCGACCCGTTCCGCCTCCATGCCCACTTCCGCCGGGGGGCGGCGCGCCCACTCCTCCCCCGGACCCGGATAATAGGGCGACGGCGGCGACTCCGGGGATCCAGTGGGATGGAGGAGCCAGAGCCCCCCGATCAGCACGTTGAGGCCGGAGCCGAGACGGCTCACGATCCCTCATCCTCCTCCGCCCGCACCGGGGGGGCCGCCGCCCGCCGCTCGGCGACCTCCGGTGGGCCGGGCGGCGATCTCGCCTCCAGGACCCCGATGTACGGCAGGGTCCGGTACCGCTCTCCGTAGTCCAGTCCGTAGCCGACCACCCACACGTCCGGTATCGTGAACCCCACGTAGCGGACCTCCAGATCCACCTCCAGCCTCTCCTGCTTCTGCACGAGGACGCAGGCCTCCAGGGAAGCCGGATGGCGCGCGGCGAGCGTCTCGAACAGATAGTGGAGCGTGTGGCCCGAGTCCACGATGTCCTCCACCACCAGCACGTGCTTCCCCGCGATTCCGCTCCGAAGGTCCAGGATCAGCCGCACGGCTCCCCGCCGATCTCCGCTTCGGTAGCTGGACAGGCCCATGAACTCGATACGACGCGGGATCGTGAGCTGCCGAGCGAGGTCGGCGAGAAAGATGAACGCGCCCTTGAGGACCCCGACGAGCACGAGCTCGTCCGCCTCTCCGTAGTCACGGGAGATCCGTTCCGCCAGCTCCGCCACCCGGCGTCGGAGCGCGGCCTCGTCGATCAGCGTTCGGGACGGCTGCGGCTCTACAGGCTTCGGCATCGGAGTCCTTCCGTTCGGGTCGCCGACGCGTGCAAAGTCGGGACACTGGCTTCTCCGTTGCAAGATGAACGGCCGGTGAAGGACGAGAAGGAGGCGCGACCGCCGCAAGCCGCAAAACGTGATACATGTATAAAGAACTGTACAATCATCGTTTGTAGATGTTCTACTCACCTACTCTCGAGATCTACGAAGGGGGCGTGGTGTCAGCAAAAGACCCCGGCGAATCGCGATTCGCCACGCAACGGGAGGCGGGGCGCTCGCGCTCCCGGCTCCCGGAGTCCGACCTGTGACGGCCTCGAGACCCCACGGTGGGTCCCCGACGAGCCAGGTGCCTTCCGGGCCCGGCCTGCTGAAGGCGGTGGCCGGCAGCGGGGATCTGACGAAGGCTCTCGGCGTGGCGGTCCGCGAGCTGTGTGACCGCACCGGGTGGCCGGTGGGCCACGCTCTTCTGCTGAGCGATCTCGAAGGAAGAGAAGCGCCCCGCAACTGCGGTTGCGTCTGGTACCTGGAGGAGGAGAAGCGATTCGCCGCGTTCCGGCTCGCCACGGAGCGACGGGACGACCGGCTTCGTCGAGGTGTCGAGAAGACGGATGATTGGCTGGCCCGTGTCATCGCCTCCGGCTCCCCGGTCTGGAGCCACAGCCTGGCGGGCCTGGCCTCCGGGCGGCGCAAGGCGGCAGCTCGGGCGGGGCTGAAGGCCGGCTGTGCCTTTCCGGTCCTCGCCGAGGGCAAGCCGGTAGCGGCCGTCGAGCTTCTCCGCCCGGACGCCGAGGAGGTGCCGGAAGCGATCCGGGAGCAGGTGGCCTCCGTCAGCCGCATCCTCGACCTGATGGCCAGCTGCGACCGCGCCCGGCGCGCCGTTCGGGTCGCAGCCCTCAAGGTGCGGGGATTGAAGGAGGAGCGAGAACGGAAAGCCGAGGCCACGCCGTCCGGCGACGAAGGGTATGCCCTCATCCGTCAGGTGGCCAACGACGGTCTGTGGGAGTGGGATCCGCGTGCTGACCATGCACGGTTCTCGCCCCGCTGGAGGGAGATCTTCGGCCTGTCCAAGGTACGCCTGGAAGAGGGGATCTCCGAGTGGATCGACCGGGTCCATCCCGAGGACCGGGAGCGCGTGGCCCTGGAGCTGCAGGAGTATCTGGAAGGCGGCGGCGAGCGCTTCGAGAGTCGGCACCGGGTCCTGCACACCGACGGGAAGCATCGGTGGGTCATGGTGCGGGCCCTCGCCCTGCGAGACGAGGGGGGTAAGGTCGTCCGCGTGGCGGGCTCCCTGACGGACATCAGCGATCTGAAGATGCTCGATGAGCGGGCGTCCCAGGAGCTGCTGTATCACCCGGTCACCGGATTCCCCAGGGCCCCCCTGTTCGCCGACCGGTTGCGGCACGCGGTGAACCGCCGCAGCCGGCGCCCGGAAGCGTCGGTGGCCGTCGTCGCCGTGGAGCTCGAAGGGCTCGAGGGCACTACCCGGGGACTCGGTTCCCAGGCGCGCGAGGAGCTGGTCCTGTCCGTGAGCCGCCGTCTCTCCGGCGTGCTCCGACCGGGCGACTCCGTGGGACACGCGGCGGATTTCCCGTTCGCCGTCCTGCTGGAGGAGGTGGACGGGGAGGGGGGGGCGCTTCGCGTGGCGGAACGCATCCACAAAGCTCTCGGCCGCACTTTCCCGCTGGAGGAGGGGGATGTGCGTCTCGTGCCCCACGTGGGCGTGGCCCTCTTCCACCCCGGGTACGAGAAGCCGGAGACGCTCCTGTTGGACGCGGCGCTGGCCCTGCGACGGGCGCACAAGCGGGCCGTCGGAGTTCAGCTCTTCGACGAGGACGCGCGGGCGGCCGCCGGGGCCGCGACGGAGCTGGAGGGTGACCTTCGGGCCGCGTTCTCGCGGGATGAGTTCTTCCTCGAGTATCAGCCGATCGTCTCCCTGGACGACGGGCGCATCACGGGACTGGAGACGCTGCTGCGCTGGCGGCATCCCCACAAGGGACTGATCTCGCCGGAGCACTTCCTTCCGGTGGCGGAGGAGAGCGGACTCATCGAGGAGATCGGCTACTGGGTCCTGAACCGGGCCTGCCGGCAGATGAAGGAGTGGGATGAGCGCCTGTCGCTCGACTTCCCTCCCACCCTCGCCGTGAACATCTCGGAACGGCAGTTCTACGATCCGAGCCTGATCTCCACCACGACCGGCATCCTCAAGGGAACGGGCCTGGAGTTCAGCCGACTCCGCTTCGACGTGGCCGAGGACATCTTCATGAAGGACCCGGCGCGGGCGACACAGATCCTCACCGCGCTCAAGGCTCGGGGGATCCGGGTGGCCATCGACGATTTCGGCAGCGGCTACTCCTCGATCAGCCTGCTCCACCGTTTCTCCGTCAGCTCCCTGAAGATCGATCGCTGGTTCATCAGCGGAGAGACGGCGAAGCTACGCGAGTGGGACGTGGCGCAGACGATCATCGAGCTCGCGAAGATCCTCGGGCTCGAGGTGATCGCCGAGGGCGTGGAGAGCCGGGAGCAGTTTCACCAGCTCCGCAGCCTCGGCTGCCAGCAGGCCCAAGGATTCTTCTTCTCCGGGGCGGTGTTGCCCGGCGAGGCGGAGGCGCTGATCCGAGAAGGGTACCCGATGGATCTCGGGGCACCGGCTCACTAGTACATCCGGACACAAGTACGGTGTCGTATCGAGACCGTCGAAGCGCCCGTCTCCTCGAGCCTACGGCGCGATCGGCACCCCGGCCACCAGGGCCGCCACCAGTGCGACCAGCACGGCCGCGAGCCAGCCCAGCAAGGCGGTGAGGATCGCCCTGCCCGTGTCGAAGTCGAGCGCCTGCCGGATCGCCACGATTCCGGTGACCAGCATCCAGAGCCGCACCCCGACGACCGCGATCCCCCCCAGGACCGGCACGAGCGCCAGCACCAGCAAGACGCCGGGAGCCTGGGCGAAGCCGATCGTCCGCAGCAGCTCGCCCCAGGTGGCCGTGCCGCCGAAGATTCGGTCGCCGATGAGATACGTGAGCCCGGACCACACGAGCCAGCCGACGTACGCTCCCAGCAGGCCCGAGAAGAACCCCTGCCCACCCGCGGAGAGCCCGCCGACCGCCGCGGCCACCGCCACGATCCCCACCACGACCGCCGCCTGGGAGGTGGCCGTCGTATCCGCCTCCACCTCCTCGTACACGTCGATGTGAAGCAGGGCCGCACCCTGCATGCGTTCCACGAGGGAGCGGCGGCGCGTGAGTTCCGTCTCCATGGGAGCCTCCGGTCGGGATTTCAGCCGGCAGCGGCGAGGGAGCCGCACGGTCACGACGGTACTACACATACTCAAGCGGCGGGCGCCGTCCAAGGGTGCCCCTCCGGCACCCGGGGAACCGATCACCCGGTCGGAGATGTTCTCCTCCCGGATCGAGCCAGGGAGAGGGAGACACCATGACCGGCAAATCGGGCCTCAGCCAAGACGACACGCCTTCCTTCCTGCACCTGCCCGAGGAGGAGCTCCGCCGGCCCGCCGAGCGGGTGGAGCGGCTCGACGCGGAGCTCCAGTCCGCCATCGACGACATGCTCCGCCTCCTGCATCGCACGGGGTATCCGGCCGTGGCCGCGCCCCAGGTAGGCGTCCTGAGGCGGGCGGTGGCGGTGGATCTCTCCCGGACGGGGCGGAGCCCCGTCGTCCTCGTCAACCCGGTCGTGTCGGCCGTCTCCGCCGAGCGCTCGGTGGACCTGGAGGGCTGCCTCAGCCTCCCCGGCCTCGTCGCCAAGGTCGCCCGCCCCGAGCGGATCCGCATCACGGGACTCGCCCGCACGGGACAGATCGTGCGCCTGGAGGCGGGCGGGCTCCTGGCCCGCATCCTTCAGCACAAGGTGGAACACCTGGACGGGATCCTCTTCCTCGACCACCTGGCCCCGCTGGATCGCGCCTTCCTCGAGCGGCGGGCGCCCGTCACCGGCCCTCGCTGCAGCCTGTCGCGCACCGCCCCCGGTGCCGGGCCTCGTCAGCCGGAGGAAGCGGTCGCCGCGCTCTCCTCGCGGCCGATCTCCCGGAAGGCGGCGAAGGCGTCGTCCACGTAGCTCACTTCGAAGCCCTCCCGGGCGAGATACGCCGCGGCGACCGCCGCCCGGGCGCCGCTGGCGCAGTGGACCAGCAACGTCCGATCCCGCGGTAGCTCGCCGACTCGCGTCGGGAGCCGCGTATACGGGAGATGGACGGCCTCCGGCACGTGCCCGGCCGCGAACTCGGCCGCGAAGCGTACGTCCAGGAGGAGTGAGCCGTCCGCCCCGATCCGGCGCCGCACCTCCCGAAAGTCGATCGCCTCGATCGACGCCGCCTCTCCGCCCCCGAGCAAGTAGGTTTCCAGCGTCCCGGGCTCGGCCCACGCCTCGATCCGGTCGTACCCGATGCGAACCAGGTCCCGAACCGCCTCCTCGAGTCGGGCCTCCTCGACGATCAGCACCACGGGAAGGGTCTCGTCCTCGAGTACCGAGCCGACCGCCGTGTTGAAGGCGCGGTCCAGGGGGGCGTACAGGGAGCCCCGGAGGTGCCCGGCCATGAACGCGGAGCGGTCCGTTCGCGTGTCGATCACCACCCGGCCCTCCCCGGTGGCCACCTCGCCCGGCCTCTCGGTGGCCAGGTCTGCCAGCCCCTCGGCGCCCAGCCGCTCCGGACGGGGCAACGCCCCGAGCAGCGGCGGCCCTCGCCGATTGTCCCGCTTCATGCGGGCGAAGTAGAGGGGCGGTTCGGGCTGCCCCTCCAGGATGAAGGAGACGAACGCCTCCTCGCCCCCGGCCGCGGCGTGCAGAGCGGGGCTGAACCTCTTCTCGTACCCGACCGTCGTCTCCGGCACGGCGCCCAGCGCCTTGCCGCACGCGGAGCCGGCTCCGTGGGCCGGCCACACCTGGAGGTAGTCCGGCAGACCGAGGAAGCCCTGCACGGAAGCGTAGAGTCGGCGCGCGGAGGGCTCCATCGCTCCCTTCACGTTCGCCGCCGTCTCCAGGAGATCCGGCCGACCCAGGTCGCCGACGAACACGAAGTCGCCCGAGGCCAGGCCCATCGGCTCCGTGGCTCCCCCGCCCCGGTCGGTGATCAGGTAGGCGAGGTGCTCCGGCGTGTGGCCCGGCGTGTGCACGGCCTGGATCGAGATCTTCCCGATCTCGAACGTGTCCCCGTCCCTGAGGAGGACCGCGTCGTAGGCGCCGTCCTTCGCCCACTCGTACTTCCAGTCGGCGTCCCCCTCGTCGGACAGGTAGAGCCGCGAGCCGCGGAGCTCGGCGAGCTCCCGGGCTCCGGAGAGGAAGTCCGCGTGGATGTGGGTCTCGGCGACGGCCACGATGTCGAGCCCCTCGGAGGCCGCGACCGCGGTGTACCGATCGACGTCGCGTTCGGGATCGATGAGCAGAGCCTCGCCCGTCTGCTGGCAGCCGATCAGGTAGGCGTACTGCGAGAGCTTGTCGTCGTAGATCTGGCGCAAGAGCATCGCGTCTCCCCGGCGTAGGTCAGGACCCGAAGATGATTCCACGGCAGGCGGGCCGACAGGTCGCACCGTACGGCGTCCGCGATCCGCCTACGTCCGCCCTGTCTCCAGCGGTGGGAGCAACAGGAGGAGGGCGACCAGAGCGCTCCGCTCGACCATCCTGTCCACGCAGATGAACTCGTGGTCCGCGTGCGCGCCATCCCCCACCGCCCCGAGCCCATCCAGAGTGGCCGTGTACTGACTCGTCGTGTTGCCGTCCGATGCCCCGCCCGACTTCCCCTCCTCGAGCTCCACTCCCAGGGCCGCGGCGGCGGATCGGGCCGCCTCCCACAGGGCCCGGTTGCGGGGCGTCCTCTCCAGGGGAGGTCGGCCCACCTCGCCCTCGATCTCCAGCCGCGTGCCGGGGGTCCGGGGCCGGAGCCCGTGGATGAGCCGCTCCAGCCGGCGGCCCTCCTCCCGGGTGGGGACGCGCACGTCGACCACGGCCAGGCCGTCCCGGGCCACCACGTTGGCCGCCGTCCCGCCCTCGACCCGTCCCACGTTCACCGATATCTCCCGCGCCGGGTCCGCCAGCGCATACAAGGACTGTATCACGTGGGCCAGCTCCCGAACCGCGCTGGCCCCCGCCTCCGGGTCCAGGCCGCCGTGCGCCCTCCGGCCGTGGACCCGAACCACGAAGCTTCCCACCCCCTTGCGAGCCGTCTTCAGCGCCCCGGTGGGACCCAGGGCCGGCTCCAGCACGAGCGCCCGGTCGGCACCACGCGCCAGCCGGATGATGTGGCGGGTGGAATCGGGGCTGCCGGACTCCTCGTCCGAGTTGATGAAGACGACGGGCAGCACCGCGGGTCTAAGGCCCAGATCCCGCACGGCCTCCAGGGCGAAGAGTAGCTGGACGAGCCCCCCTTTCATGTCGAACGCCCCGGGGCCGCGCAACCGATCGCCGTCCCGCTCCACCGGCATCGTGGCGAGCGTGCCCCTCGGCCACACCGTGTCACAGTGGCCGAGAAGAAGCTGATACGGACCGCGTCGGGTCCGCTCGGCGGGCCGCGCACACAGGTGGCCCCGCGTCCCGTGGCCGGCCAGCCGGCGGACGCTCAGGCCGCGTGCCCTCAGCTCCCGGCCGAGAAGCGCCAGGATCGGGCCCAGGGACTCCGGATCTGTCGAAGGGGACTCGCACCGGATGAGCTCCTCGGCGAGGGCCACCATCGCCGAGCGCCGTTCGGCGAGATGGAGCAGGATCCTCTTCGCCACCCGAGCGCTCAAGGCCGACGGACCCCTGCATCCCGGCCCACCCCCGACGTCTCCCTCCCGGTCAGCGGGACGCCCTCTCCGCTTCCTGCTCTATGAGCCGCCCATGCGAGGCGTACTCCGGGTCGTCCGGCGACTCCCCGCCGGCGATGGCGGCGCCCAGCCGGTCGTAGAAGCGTCGGGCGCCCTCCTCGTCCCCGGCCGCCTGCGCCGTGCGGGCGGCCAGGATGAGACCCAGAAGGTGCGTGGGTCTCCCGGCGAGGATCTCCTCCGCCTGGGCCCGGGCCCCCGTTGTATCGCCCGTCACCAGGGCGAGCAGGCCGATGTGGAAGCGGGCATCCCCGTCGAGCTCCCCGGGATCCATCTGCCCGTACGCCTCCCGTCCCATCTGGGCGAAGAAGCGTGCCCGCTCCGCGTTCCCCTGCTCCGCCTCGGTCATCGCCCGGTCGAACAGTCGGTCGGCCGCCTGCCGAGGAGTCATCGCCGCCAGCTCTTCGGCCGTGATCCTCCCGCCGGCCGCGCTCGGCTCGCCCCCCTGGGGGGAGGCACCGGGGATCCCGCCCGTGATGGAGCCTCCCGGCGTGCGCGGGGCGCTCGCCCGCTGCACGAGGACCGCGATCGCCAGGGCGAACGCGGCCAACGCGACGGCCGAGAGGATCCAGGGAAGTCGGGCCGACAGCGGCTTTCCGGGCCAGGAACCGACCGCCGTTCCGCATGCCCCGCAGTACCGGGCTCCCGGGGCGAGGGCCGCTCCGCATCCCCCGCAGCGGAGCGGCGCGCTTCCCAGCTCCTCGCCGCAGCGGGCGCAGTACCTTCCGCTCTCCTCGCTTCCGCACTTCGGGCAGCGCACACGCCTCTCCTGGCAGATTCCTCGAACGCTTCAGCGGGCGGAGCCGAACGGCCGGATCCGAATCATCAGGAGCGCCGCTACGGCTGCCGAGGGCGCTCCGACCGGCTCCCGAGCACGGCGTGCACCGCCACCGGAGCGCCTTCCCGCAGGAACCGAACCTCGACCGTGTCCCCGGGGCTGTACGACCTCAGGGCGTCGGTCATGCCGTACAGGTCGTCGACCGGGAACCGGCCGAGCCCCACGATGATGTCCCCGCCCAGCAGCCCGGCGACCGCCGCCGGAGACCCGGCCGTCACCGCGCTGAGCCGCACGCCGCGCTCGACGGGCGTGAAATCCGGCACCGTGCCCAGGTAGGCGCCGTAGCCCTCCCCCTCGCCGCCGCGCGGCTCGCCCACTCCCGTGCGCACCGTCAGCCGACCGGGCCGGCGGGCCATCCGGAGCGCCACCCCCGCCACCAGGCGGGCCACCCGCTCCACCCCGGGCACGTCCACCTTCTCCCAGTCGTCGCTCGGCCTGTGGTAGTCCGCGTGCGCGTTGGTGAAAAAGTGGAGGACCGGCACCTCCGCGGCATAAAAGGAGGTGTGGTCGCTGGGCCCGAAACCCGACGCCTCGTACGCCAGCTCGAGCCCGGGCCCCCTGTTCGCGTCGGCCAGGATGGCGTTCCACTCCTCCGCCGTGCCGAGCCCGTAGACGATGAGGGGTCGGCCGTCGAGCCGGCCGACCATGTCCAGATTCAACATCGCCACCGTGGAGTCGATCGGCAGGGCCGGGGCCTGCACGTAGCGCGAGGAGCCCAGAAGGCCCAGCTCCTCCCCCGTGAACGCCACGAAGACGACCGTGCGGGCCGGCCAGGGTCCCGCGGCCAGGGCCCGGGCGACGGTGAGGAGGGCGGCCACGCCGGAGGCGTTGTCATCCGCCCCGTTGTGAATCTCCTCCGCGCCCGGAGCCAGGGAGCCGAAGCCGCCCCGGCCCAGGTGGTCGTAGTGAGCGCCGACCACCACGGCCTCTCCCGCCAGGCGAGGGTCGCCGCCGCGGAGCAACCCGACGACGTTCCGGCCGGTACCGCCCGCCACCCGCACGTGCCTCTGCCCGGCCAACGGGACGGCCTGGAAGTAGGTGCCGCCGTCGCCGCCGGGATCCAGGCCGAGATGGCGAAACTGGGCCGCGATGAACGCGCCCGCGCACCGGGCGCCGGGGCTTCCGGCCAGGCGGCCCTCGAGCGCGTCGTCGGCCAGGTAGCGGACCGTGGCGAAGGCGAGGTCCCCCTCTCCGACGACCTCGGTGGGAGCCGGACACCCGGGCTCCCCGATCCGGTCCGCCCACTCCCGCTGCTGCGCCGTGAGGGGAACCGGTACCGCGGCCAGGGCGAGGAGCAGCCACCCCGGGCGGTACCTTCGCCGCGGGAGGCGGATCCTCATGGTTCGGCCCACTCGGCGACGAAGAGGTTCGTGTCGCCGGGCTTCCGGTTGTGGCGGTTCGAAGCGAAGACGAGGTGCTTGCCGTCCGGCGTGAACATCGGAAAGCCGTCGAAGGACGGGTGGGTCGTCACCCGCTCCAGGCCCGTGCCGTCCACGTTGATCATGTACAGGTCGAAGTTCCGGCCCTCCGGATCATGAAGGTTCGAGCTGAAGATCACCCGGCGCCCGTCGGGATGGAAGAACGGCCCGAAGTTCGCCGCCCCGTTGTGGGTGAGCTGACGCTTGTGCGAGCCGTCCGCGTCCATGACGAAGATCTCCAGGATGCCCGGCCTGACGAGGCCATCGGCGAGAAGCGCGCGATAGTCGGCAAGCTCCGCCTCGCTCCGCGGGTGGTACGCCCGGTAGACGATCTTCGTACCGTCCGCCGAGAAGAACGCGCCTCCATCGTACCCCGGCTCGTGCGTCAGGCGGCGGAGGTCGGAGGCGTCCGGGTTCATGCTGTAGATCTCCAGATCCCCGTCCCGCACGGAGGTGAAGACGATCCGGCTGCCGTCGCTCGAGATCGTCGCCTCCGCGTCGTAGCCGGGGGAGCGAAAGAGGAGCTCGAGGTCCGAGCCATCCGGACGGGCGGTGAAGATGTCGTAGTCGTACAGCGGCCACACGTAGCCCCGGGAGTAGTCCGGCGGCGGCGGGCACGTCTCACCCGCGAGGTGTGTGGAGCTGTACAGGATCCGGTCCCCCGAGGGGAAGAAGTAGCTGCACGTCGTTCGGCCCCGGCCCGTGGAGACCATGTGGGGAGCGCCCCCGGCGGCGTTCATCACGTAGATCTGATCGCAGGGCGCACCGCTGGGGCGGGTGGACTGGAAGATGAGCCGCCGGCCGTCGGCCGAGAAGTACGCCTCGGCGTTCTCTCCCCCGAACGTGAGCATGCGGAGGCTACGGAAGCGGGTCTCTCCGGGTTCCGGGGCGACGGCCACCGGGTCGCCGACGGCCGACGGGGCGGCGTCGACGGTGTCCACCCCGCTCTCAGCCCGGGAGTCCCCGTCCATCGCGCAGCCGGTGAGAAGGATGAGGCATGCACACCGCACGCCTTCCCGGCCCGCTCGGCGCCGCGCGTTACGTATGCTGGAGCGCTTCTTCACGCCTGTTTCTCGACTGTCGAAAGCGTCGCCTCGCCTTGAGAAGCTCGCATGGTCGCCGATACTGCCCACTGTAGCCCGGTACGGCACATGGCACCACCACGACCTCCTCCGGGTCAGGGAGACCCGTGACGGGACGTTTCGACACATTCCCTGACCGGCGTCGGCAGGCATCCCGCACCCATAGTCACTCATTAACACCTTGCACCACTGTCCGTTACCCAATAGGCACGAGGTGGAACGAACGGTGCGGGTCGATCCGTCCGGGCAGCGTCACGCAGCGAGCCCGGTTTTTCGGAAGCCGACGCGATAGCCGTCAGCCACAGCGTCCCGGCAGAGCTTCGCTCGAGAAGCCCGGCTCGAAGGAGAGCCCTATGCTCAACGTCCGCCACATGCTCTATCCCACCGACTTCTCTCCCTGCGCCCAGGAGGCGCTCGGGCCCGCCCTTTCCCTGGCCGAGGGGCACGCCGCCGAGCTGCACCTCCTGCACGCCCTCGTGCTCCTGGGGGACGATCCCCACTCCCCCTGGCATCGCTTTCCCGATCCGGAGCAGGTGGAGAGCGAGCTGCGGAAGCTCGGCGAGAGGAAGATGCAGGAGGCGTTGGAACGGGAACGGCATCGCTCGGTGATCGTGCACCGGGTGCAGCGGCGCTCCGTCTCGCCCCTGAAGGCGATCGTGGAGTACTCGGAGGAGGAGCGGATCGACCTCGTCGTCATGGGCACCCACGGGCGTGGCGCTCTGGGTCGGCTGCTGCTCGGGAGCGTCGCCCGCGAGGTCGTGCGGTTGGCCGACTGCCCGGTGCTCACCGTACGCGAGCACGGGCCCACCCGACCTCCGTTCGCGCCTCAGAAGATCCTCGTTCCCGTCGACTTCTCGGAGCATTCCGCCCTGGCGCTCGCGCACGGTCGGGCGCTGGCCGACAGCTTCGGGGGACGGCTTCTCGTCGTGCACGTGGTGGAGGAGGCGCTGTACCCCGACTTCTACTACCCCGTCCTGCGGGCTCCCCGGAGCCTCACGACCGAGCTGCGCCAGGAAGTGCATCTCAGGGCGGAGGAGTGGGTCCGGGCACAGGGGGGCGATCCGGCGGAAGTGGACGTGCACGTCACCACGGGCCGGGCCGTTCGTCAGATCGTCAACTTCGCCGAAGCCCGCCGCTCGGACCTCGTCGTCGTGGCCAGCCACGGGCGAACCGGGCTCGAGCGGATGTTGTTGGGGAGCGTGGCCGAGGGGGTCGTGAGCCGGGCCGGCTGTCCCGTGCTCACCGTGAAGGCGTTCGGGCGACGGATCCTGGACCCGGGTGAGGAGGCCGGAGCCGGCCGGCCCCGTAAGCCCCGGCGCGAGCCCGGCCCGGCCACCGCTGCCTAGAGCGACTGGCGGAGGACCGTCTGCAGGATCCCGCCGTTGCGGTAGTACTCCAGCTCGACGTCCGTGTCGAGGCGCGCCCGGGCCACGAACTCGACGGTCTCGCCGGATTCCCGGCGGGCCCGGACGGTGACGGTGCACCCGACGGCAAGTCCCTCGGCGATCCCCAGCAGATCGAACGTCTCCGTCCCGTCCAGCCCCAGAGACTCACGCCCCTCCCCCGACTGAAACTGGAGGGGAAGGACGCCCATGCCGATGAGATTGCTGCGGTGGATCCGCTCGTACCCCTCCGCCAGGACGGCCTTCACGCCGAGAAGCTGCGGTCCTTTCGCCGCCCAGTCCCGCGAGGAGCCCGTCCCGTACTCCCGCCCGGCGATCACGATGAGGGGCACCCCGCGCTCGGCGTACCGCATGGCCGCCTCGTAGATCGTCATCCGGGTCCCCTCGGGAAGGAGGCGCGTGTATCCCCCCTCGATCCCCGGAACCATGAGGTTGCGGAGCCGGATGTTGGCGAACGTTCCCCGCATCATCACCTCGTGGTTCCCCCGTCGCGACCCGTACGAGTTGAACTCGCTCCGCGACACCCCGCGCCGGCGCAGGTACTCGCCCGCCGGGGAATCCTCGGCGATGGAGCCGGCGGGCGAGATGTGATCCGTGGTGACCGCGTCGCCGAGCAGGGCCAGCACACGGGCCTCCCGAATCTCTCCCGGCGCCTCCACGCACGGTGACATCCCGACGAAGAACGGCGGCTGCCGCACGTAGGTGGAGTCCGGCGCCCACTCGAAGCGGTCGCCGGCCGGAACGGGCAGAGCCCTCCAGCGCTCGTCCCCCTCGAACACGCCGGCGTACTTGTCCAGGAACATCTCCGGTCGCACGGCCCGGCGGACGGTGGCCCGGATCTCCTCGGCCGAGGGCCAGATCTCCCGGAGAAAGACCGGCCGTCCCTCCGGCGTCTCGGCGAGCGGCTCCGAGGTCAGGTCGATGTCCATACGCCCCGCCAGGGCATACGCCACCACGAGCGGGGGCGACGCGAGGTAGTTCGCCCGCGTATCCGGGTTGATGCGCCCCTCGAAGTTCCGGTTTCCGGAGAGCACGGAACAGGCCACGAGGTCGTTCTCCCCGATGGCCCGCGTGATCGGCTCCGGCAGCGGGCCGCTGTTTCCGATACAGGTGGTGCAGCCGTAGCCCACGAGATGGAAGCCGAGCGCCTCCAGGTACGGCGTGAGGCCGGCCGCCTTCAGGTACTCGGTCACGACCATGGAGCCCGGTGCCAGGCTCGTCTTTACCCAGGGCCGGCGCTCCAGCCCCGCCTCGACCGCGTTCCGGGCCAGCAGGCCGGCCCCGAGCATCACCGAGGGGTTGGAGGTGTTCGTGCAGCTCGTGATCGCGGCGATCACCACGGAGCCGTCGCGGAGCTGGAACTCGACCTCGCCCCGGTCGGCCTCCGAGCTCTCCAGACAGACGGCGACGCCCGCCCGGGACGCCGCCGCGACGGCGGTCGCGCTTCCGTCCCCCCCTTCGCCCTCCCACCGCCCGAGGGCTCTTTCGGGGCTTTCCTCCGACAGCTCCTCCCGGGAGCCGTCCGAGCTCCGGCCGAGCTTCCGAAGCGTCTCCTCGAACGCGCTCTTGGCCCGCGAGAGGAGAATCCGCTGCTGGGGAAGCTTCGGCCCCGCGATGCTCGGCTCCACGCTCGCCAGGTCCAGCGCCACGACCTCCGAGTAAGCGGCGGTGGGAGCGTCCGGGGCGTGGAAGAGACCCTGGGCGCGCGCGTACGCCTCGACGAGCGCCACCTGCTCCTCCGGCCGGCCGGTGAAACGCAGGTAGTCGAGCGTCTCCGCGTCGATCGGGAAGATCGCGCAGGTGGCTCCGTACTCCGGTGACATGTTCCCCAGCGTCGCCCGGTCGGCCACGGACAGGGTCGAGATTCCCGGGCCGTGGAACTCGACGAACTTTCCGACCACGCCGGTCTCACGGAGAATCTCCGTCACCCGCAGAACGAGGTCCGTCGCCGTCGCCCCCTCGGGCAGCGTGCCCTCCAACCGAAAACCGAGCACCCGGGGGACCAGCAGGCTGAGCGGCTGCCCCAGCAGGGCCGCCTCCGCCTCGATCCCTCCGACCCCCCAGCCGAGAACCCCGAGGCCGTTGATCATGGTGGTGTGACTGTCCGTGCCCACCAGAGTGTCGGGGTAGGCGAGCCGTCCCTCCGGCCCCTCCGCGTCGAACACGACCCGAGCCAGGTACTCGAGATTCACCTGATGTACGATCCCCGTGTCGGGCGGCACCACCCGGAGGTTGTCGAACGCCTGCTGGCCCCAGCGGAGGAAGGCGTATCGCTCGCGGTTCCGCTCCAGCTCCCGCTCGGCGTTGATGCGGAAGGAGGCCGCGCTCCCGAAGGAGTCGACCTGCACCGAGTGGTCGATGACGAGCTCGGCGGGCAACCGCGGATTGATCTGCGCCGGATCGCCGCCCAGCTCCGCCATGGCGTCCCGCATCGCCGCCAGGTCCACGACGGCCGGCACGCCGGTGAAGTCCTGGAGCAGCACCCGGGCAGGCCGGAAGGCGATCTCCCGGCCGGGGGTTCGCTCCGGGTCCCATTCCGCCAGAGCCCGAACGTCGTCCCTCGTCACGAGCGCGCCATCCTCGTGGCGGAGCAGGTTCTCAAGGAGGATCCGGACGGCGAACGGCAGGTGGGCGAGGGAGAGCTCAGCCGCCTTCTCCAGAACGGCCAGGCTGTGCAGCGCAACGGGCCCGGTCGGCGTCTCGATCAGGCTCAGGGTCCCGAACGATCCTCCATGGGGAGACGTGGACTCGGCCATCGCGTGGCGCGGCTCCCTCTTCGTGGTCTGATCCCCGCCGGGAGCCGTACGAGAAACGCCCGCGGCCCACCGGCTCTCCGCGGCGAAAGATGCCACTCCCGGCCGCCGGGCGACAGCCGGGCCGGGACGGCTCCACCTCAGGAGGTCAGAAGGGACTTGCCGAACGCCCTCACGGTGAGCAGGGAGCAGGGCGCGTGGGTCATCACGCCCTCGGCCACGCTGCCCAGCAGGACCCGCTCGAGGCCCCGGAGCCCGTGGCTCGCCATCACGATAAGGTCCGCCTCGATCTCTTCCGCGTACTCGGCGATCGTGTGGGCCGCGCGCTCGACCCTCACCTCCGTCTCCACCACGAGCCCCGCGCCGCGGCCCCGCCGGAACTCTGCCGCCAGCTCCTCCAGCCGCTCCCGTGCCCGCCGGCGCAGCTCCGGGAGGTTCGCGTCGGGGAAAACGACCGGCAGGTAGAAGTCGGGGTAGACGAGCCGGTCGATCACGTGCAGCAGATGGAGACGCGAGCCGAACGTCCCGGCCAGTTCCGCGGCGTACTCCAGCGCGACGTTCGAGTGGCTCGAGAAGTCCATCGGGATCACGATGCGCTCGATCGGTCCCGGCGGGCGCGGCTCGGCGTGCCGCGGCTGACGCACGGTAAGAACCGGAATCCCGGCCAGACGGAGCACCTCCGCCGCCACGCTCCCCAGCAGGAGGCGGCGCAGGCCCCGGCGTCCGTGCGACCCCATGACGATGAGGTCGATCTCCTCCCCCTCGGCGTAGTCGAGGATGACGGGGCCGGGCGAGATGCCCCGGCGGACGACGGGCACGAGGCGCAGGTGGGGTGCCGGTCCGTCGCGGGCCATCGCTTCGAGCTGCTCCCGCGCCGCCTCGGCGACCTCCTGGTAATGGCTCTCGAGAGCCGCCTCGTCCCCGCCATGTAGAACCACGGCATGCAGGAGGTGGAGCTCGGCTTCGTGCTCCTCGGCGAACTGCACGGCGCGCGGGAGCGCGTACGCCGCGCTGTCCGAGAAATCCGTCGGATACAGAATCCTGTCGATCTTCAGCATCGCCCCTTCGCTCGTGCTTCCTGCCGGGAGCGGTGGCTCAGCCGGCCGTCGGAACGCCCAAGCCTTCCGCCCGGTACCGCTTCAGCTTCCGGTACAGGGTTCGCCGATCGATCCCGAGGATCTCGGCCGCCCGGCTCTGGTGACCTCCCGTCTCTTCCAGCGTGACCAGAATGTACTCCCGCTCCAGTCGGTCCAGATCCCA
>JBHHYJ010000024.1:0-37604 GCA_046757485.1 Gemmatimonadota bacterium | reverse complement strand
GAACGTACAGGAAGAGAAGCACCATGAGTCCGCCCAGCAGGAAGTAGAGGGCCGGAACGCGGCGCCGCTCCAGATAGACGTACGGCCAGTCGTCCGTGGTCGGGGCGGTGGAGTAGCTCAGCTCGACCGGGTGCTGCCGCTTCCAGGTGGCGATGAGCGAGGCGAGGCGCGGATCGCCGGCAATCTGCGTCCGGACGCCGTCGAGGTCACCCGCCAGGAAAAGGACGCCGCCCCACCCGTAGCCGTTGCGCGGCACCCGGAACACGATCGGCTCCTCCCCGAACGCCTCCCTCAGCACCCCCGCCATCCGATCCGCGATGAACGGCTTCGCGGCCTCGAAGCCGAGGGCGAGGACGCCTCCCTCGGCCAGCAGGTCGCGCGCCCGCTCGATGCTCTCCCGCGTGTACACGTAGTGATCGAGGCGGGCGTTCGTCATCGCCGTCGTCGTGTGCGAGTCCAGGAGTCCGAAGATGATCAGGTCGTACGCCTCGTCCTCGCGCGCGAAGAAGGAACGGGCATCATCGGTCACCACTCGTACCCGCTCGGACTCATAGGGCCGTTCGGGGTGGTACCGGCGGCCGAAGTCGAGGATGGCGGGATCGATCTCCACGGCCGTGACGCGTTCCGCTCCTTGCCGGAGAGCGCCGGCGGCATCGTTGCCGGCCCCTGCCCCCACGATGAGCACCCTGGAGGGAGCGGGATGGGTGCGCAGAGGGATGTCGTACTGCGAGTAGCCCGCCTGTTCGGCCGGGTGGATGTCGGGTGTGGTGGCTACGGTCTCCGGCCTCAGGTCCAGAATCGCCTGGTAGCCGACGTTGTTCACCTCGATCGTGTAGCCGAGGGGCCCGACGCCACCGGAATCCGGCCCGTAGAGGGCAAGCTTCTGGTACGGCGACCAGACGGTCTCCCGTGCGTGGGGCGCCTCCGTCGTGAAGCGTGAGAGGATCACCACGAGGAGGAGGGGAAGCGCGGGAATCCAACCCCGCGGACCTCGAGCTGCGGCGAGCGGCAGCGAGATGAGGCCGAAGACGGCGAACCACCACACGGGCGACAGCTGGAGCCAACTCAGCAGGACGAAGAGCCACACCCCGGTCAGGCTGCCGAGGAGATTGAGGGAGTACGCGAGGATAGGCCGCGGATGCGCGTCGAGCAGCCGACCGAGCAGGCGGCCGATCGGAAGGAACGGCGGCAGGATGAGGGCCATGACGGCGAACGTGAGCGTGAGTCCGAGGAGGACCCGCAGAGCGGTGTCGAGGGGGTCGCTCCCGAACCCCTCGTTCCAGATCGACAGGCCACCGAGCACGCTGAGAAGCTCGCTCGTCCGGTGAACCAGACGGCGGGAGAAGGGAATCGCCAACAGCGCCATGAGAACGACCAGCGACCACATCGCCCGGCCGATCCACACCGGACGTCGGGCGGAGAAAAGACCCGCACCCAGGCCGAGGAAGCAGACCACGAGCACGGTGTTCTGGAGATACGCGAAGATGCGGATCTCCGTGCTGACCCACCGTATGAGGAGCAACTCCAGGAAGAGCGCCAGGGCACTGACCCAGAAGAGCGCCAGCTCCGGCCCGAACGGAGCCGCC
Organism: Gemmatimonadota bacterium; assembly: GCA_046757485.1. GTDB lineage: Bacteria > Gemmatimonadota > Gemmatimonadetes > Palauibacterales > Palauibacteraceae > JBHHYJ01. The sequence goes on along the minus strand of JBHHYJ010000024.1, from coordinate 36,018 downwards.
GCTCGGCCCCTCGCCGCCTCCCGGCGCGCCGGGCTCATGTGATCTTCACCCTGAAGCTCCCTCCCGCCTTGGTTCTTCCGCGGGCTCTCACCCACGCTGCCCGGACGGCCTCGGGCCGCAAGTGAGGTGCCAGGAGGGCTTCGCCGCGGATCAGGCACCGTGCGCCGTGGTCGCGCGCGTGCCAGCTTACCCGGTATGAGTCAGGCGCCTGGTACCGGATCCGGCGGCGCGGGCCGGGTCGCCGGGAAGCTCTTCTCAGGGACGAGCGCCCGACGCCTCCGGTTCCTCGGACCGGTCGCGGCGCTCCTCCTGCTCCTGGCCGTGGCCTCCCACGCCGGCTACCACCAGCTCTTCGGCAGCTTTGCGTGGTGGGACGACGAGGGGTACCTGATGGTCTCGCTGCGCTCCTTCATGCGAGGGCTGCCCCTGTACGACGCGACGTACTCCCAGTACGGCCCCGCCTACTATCTGCTGTACTCCGGCCTGCACGAGCTGGTGGGTCTCCCGATCACCCACGACGTCGTGCGTTTCATGACGCTCGCGGAGTGGCTGGCCATCTCCCTCGGCGGGCTCCTCATCGTTCGCCGCCTGACGGGCTCCTGGCTGTTCGGAGGTGTCGCCTTCACGCTCGTCTTCCTGCATGTGGACCGCCTGTCGCTCGAGCCCGGGCACCCGCAGGGACTCACGGCGCTCCTCGTGACGGCCCTTCTCCTGCTGGGAACGGCGGAGCGACCGGGGGCCCGGCGCCGGCCCGGGTTCGCCCTGGGTGCCGTGGTGGGGATCCTCCTGCTCACCAAGATCAATGCCGGGGTTCTCGTGCTGCTGGCGGCCGCCGCCGCGATCGCCGCGACCGGTGTGCCGGTCGGGGGCCGCATGGATTCCTCGTCGGGCACGGGCGCCGATGCCGTCGGCGAGGGGCCGCTCGCGGTCTTGCGCGGAAGCCTGGCCGTGGTCGCGCTGCTGGGACTCCTCGGGTACGCGGCGGCCGTCGCCCTCGCGTCGGGGTGGAGCCTACGGGGGTTGCTCTTGCCCGCCGTCGCCACCGGAGGGCTGGCCGGCGTGGTCGCGGCCGGGTTGGTGGGGAGCGGGGTCGGCGGGCCGCGGGCGACGGGCGTCCACGTCGGCCGGAGCGTTCGTCCTTCGAGGGGGAAGGTCGCCGGAGCGGGAGCGTTCGCCGCCGGCTCCGTTCTCATCCTCGCACTCCTCACCGCGCTCATCCTGTGGCAGGGCACTTCGGCGGCAGGCCTGGCCGAGGGGCTCCTCCTTCGCCCGCTGCGCCTGAATCAGGCGCTCTACCGACCGGCCGCGCTCGTGCCGCTCGTCCTGCCCTGCGCCCTGCTTCCGTTGCCGCTCGCCCTCGCCGCGGGCCGGGGCCGGCCGGGCCCCGTCGTCGTCGGCCGCGTCCTGCTGCTCATGCTGATCACCGCGGTGGTGGTCGGGTACGCGAAACCGACCACGGTGCCGCTCGGCGATGCGTTCCAGGATCGGGGCTACCCCGCCCTCATCGTGAGCGTCGCGCCTCTCCTGGCCTGGGTTCTCCTGTTCGGTCAGGTGGGGATGTCGGCAGGCCAGGGGCGGGGGAGGGCGATCCGCCCTCCGTTCGGCCGACGGCTCCTCGTTCTGGTGGCCGTCTCGCTCCCGCTCACGGCCTACCCGATCCCGGGATCGCAGCTGGCGATGGGCTCCTTTCCTCTCCTCCTGGTGGGGACGGTGGCGGCCTCCGATTTCGTGCGGCTCGACCTTCCCGCACGCACCCCGGCGCCATCCTCCGGCGTCGGGGCGGCCGGCCTGCTGCTTTTCCTGACTCTGGGGTCCCTGATGATCCGGGCCATCCACGTTTCCCTGCGGTATGACACTCTCGTGCCGCTGGGCCTTCCGGGGGCGTCCCGTCTCCGTCTGCCGGAGGCGGTCGTCGAGGAGTACCGGTGGGTCGTCTCCACCCTGCGATCGGACTGCGATACCTTCGTCTTCGGCCGCCAAACCCGGTCGAGCTTCTACTTCTGGACGCGCCTCGAGCCGCCGACGGCCTTCAACGCTACCCGCTGGGAGGGGCTCCTGAACGAGCGGGAGCAGCGGGAGACGATCGAAGCTCTGGCGGGGCACGAGCGCCCCTGCGTCGTATGGGGAGATCCCCGGCGGTGGGAAGCGGCAGCCGACCGGGGCCGGATGGCAGGCCCGGGTCGCGCCGCTGCGGCACGGGATCGCGGGCCGACAGGTGCGGCGGTCCGGGGCCGACCGGTGGTGCCTCCCGCGGCCCCGCTGGCGGCTCACATCCGGTTGCGCTTCGAGCCCGCGTGGGAGCGCGGGCGCTTCCAGATCTGGCGGCACAAAGACCGGAACCGGAAGAAGACGCCGCCGCTTTGACTCCGGTGGGACCGTCGCTCTCGCCGGCCCGCCGCGAGCCGGGCACGCGGACGTTGACGCATGCGGCCCGGGCTGCGACTATAGTCGGTAGAGTACGGTTCGCCGCCCCATCTCCCCGCCGCTGACTCGACGGGCGGTGGCGGTTTGGGATTCTCCCTGTAGCGCTTCCGAAGGTGGCCGTCGGCGGCCCGGTTCTCCGTACGGCGCTCGCCGTGTGGCACCGCCTCTTTTTCCCCGGGGGTCACCATGCGTAACGTCTCTCTCTTTCCCGTCGCGCTTCTCCTCCTCGCCTCCCCGCTTCTCGCGCAGGTCGACGTGCAGTACGACGCCGATGCCGGGGTCACGACCGTCAGCATCCCCCCGGTGGGTACCGGCAGGGACGCCTTCACCCTCAAGGCCTCCTTCGAGTGCCCGGGAGAGGAGCTCTGCGTTCCGGCCGCGATTCAGCTGGTGTTCGCGAGCTGGAATCGGCGGCCGCGATACCGCGCGAACCATGAGGTGACCCTGGTTCTCGACAAGGAGACGGAGATCCGCGACCTGAACGCCCGGCACCTGGAGAAGGCCGCCCGCGGCATGTACCGAGGCATGAACGAGTACATCGTGTGCGAGCCCCCGACCGACGAGTTCTTGAGCATCGCCGCCGCGAAGCGCGTGGACTATCGGATCGGGTCGACGAAAGGCAGGCTGGGCAAGGAGCAGCTGGCCGCCCTCGCGGCGCTGGCCGAGCGGATCCCGGCCACCGGGGAAAGCTGAAGCCGGAGGGGGTCGGGGCTTCGCTCGCTCACGGGACCGATCCCTGTCGTGCCTCCTCCCGAGGGGCGAGGAACGGCTCCAGTAGAACGCGGGCCTGGGCCGCCGGGACCCCCAGGTTCGAGCCGCCGAACTCCGGAAGGATACCCACCGTGACCGCCACCACCGTTCCGTCCACCGCCAGGACGGGGCCGCCGCTCCCCCCGCGGGTCGTCTCGGCGTCGTACGCGATCATGTCCGGGGTCACCTGGCCCACGATGCCACGGGTCGCCAGCGGCGCGATGTGCCCTCCGTCGGAGAGCTCGCGGGCGACGCCCCAGAAGTCCACCGCCGGCTGCCGGAAGATCGAGTCGACGAGCCTCTGATTCGTACGGGCGAGAAGCGCTCGGATCCCGGTGGGATACCCGAGCACCACCACCTCCTGGCCCGGGCGAGCGGGCTCCGGACTGAGCTGCAGCGAGCTGGCGACCCGTCGCGCGTCCGCCCAGCGGAGGAGAGCCAGGTCGGCGGAGTCGCTGGTCGACACCATCTCCACGTCGAACGGATCCGGCCGGCCGGGGAGATACCCGATGAGGCGCCGCATGTGTGGAATCAGGCCCCTCCGCACCGCTCCCATGGCCGTCTCGTCGAACTCCCACGGCCGTGCCACGTGGCGGTTCGTGAGCAGCAGCCCGTCGGGCGATACGAAGAAGGCGGTTCCGGTGAACCTCATCTCGAGGACGGGGCCCTCCCCCTCTGCGGTGATCACGGGGCGTCCGGACGGGTCGGACGGGAGCCGGCCACCGGGACCGGTCGCCGTCCGAAGGTAGCGGCCGCTCGCGGGGTCCCGGAAACCGTACGCGCCCTGGAGGAAGATGACCGCGCGTGAGGCGGAGGCGATGAGGGCGGGCAGCACCTCCCCACGGGCCTCCAGCGCCTCCACCCGCTCCCCGAGGCCCGCCGTCAGCTCACGCCGAATCCGTTCGACCTCGGCGGCCGTGAGGCGGTTCTGTTCCGCTTTCTCGAGCAGCTCGGCGGCGGACTGGAGCCGGGCGCCCTCCGCCGCCAGTCTCCGCTCGAGTCGGACCGTGCGGATGCCGAGAAACGCCGTGGCCGCCCCCAGCGCCACGAGCAGTGCGAGCAGTACCCCCCTGACTCGGGGTGCGGTCCGGGTAAGCAGCTCCCGGGGCATGGAGGCGAGTAGGATGCCCGCGCGGCCCCGGAGCGTGTCGCTTCCGTAGCGGGCGCAGTCCACGCAGTCGGCGAACGCATCGGATAGGGACTTGTGCGGCATCGTGGCTGCCGAGCGGACCCGGAAGCGCAGGATGGGACCACCGGGCCCGAGCTCCACGAGGTCGCCGGGGGAAAGGAGGCGGGATTCCACCGGCCGTCCGTTGATCCGTACCCGGGCGGGAGGCTCCGTCCGCAGGAGGTAGGAATCGCCCTGCCGGGAGAGAGTGGCATGCCGGGGGGCGACCTGCGGCCCCCAATCCTCGGGGAAGTGGATGTCCGCCTCGGCCGAGGTCCCCAGAAGGAGCCGGGGTGCCGTGAGCGGTTCGGTGGCGCCCTGACGGGGACCCGACAGGTGGAGCAGGATCGGAGTGGTCGCCGGGGGAGCGGAGTTGCCGGGCGGAGCTACGTCTCCTTTTCCTCCCGTCGCCATTCGTCGCCTCTCGAGCTTCGCCGTGGTTCTTCAACAGGCTTCCTGGACCCGTTCGGCGTCCACCGTACCTGCGAGACGGTACCCTGCCGGGTCACGAGCCTTCCCCGCTGAAACGCGCGGGCCGCATCGAGAAACGATTCGAAGAGGCACCGTGTGCCCGCGTCGCGCTCGAGGAGCATCTCGGGATGCCACTGCACCCCCACCCCGAAAGCACCATCCGGCAGCTCGATCCCTTCAACGAGACCGTCGGGGGCGCGGGCGGACACCACGACGCCGGGTCCGGCATCCCGCACGCCCTGATGGTGCATGCTGTTCACGGTGGCCGCGTCCAGACCGTAGATGGATCGCAGCCGCGAGCCCTCCTCCAGCTCCACCGGGTGGGCGAGATGATCGCGCGCGTATCCCTGGGTCGGATAGTAGTCGTGCTTGATAGCCTCGGCGCGCTCCTCGTGGACGTCCTGGAAGAGCGTCCCGCCCACCGCCACGTTCAGGGTCTGCATTCCCCGGCAGGCTCCGAGCACGGGCTTGCCGTCGGCGACCGCCCAGCGGGTCAGGTCGAGCTCCACCGAGTCCCGGGCGGGGTCGGTCTTCCCGGTGAGCACCTCGAGGTCGTGGCCGTAGCTCTCCGGATGGAGGTCCACGCCCCCGGGCAGAAAGAGTCCGTCCAGCCTGTCGTAGATCTCCCTCAACGTGGCGGGGTCCCTGTCGAGCAGGGGAATCATCCAGGGAATCCCCCCCAGGGAGCTCACCGCGAGGAAGTAGCGCTGGCTCATCACCCAGGAGTCGGGCAGATGGCCCGGGACCCCGTCGATGACCTGCAACGTCTGCGTGGGTACGCCGATCACGGGCCGTGCGCTCATCCGCCTTCCTGTCCCATGCGTCCCCAGGTTCGCGCCGCCACGGCCGGCGGCGCTTCTTCCCGCGCGCCTACGACGACCCGTGTGCCAGATTCATGCCTCTTCAGCCGGCGGCTGAGAGGAGGCCCGGTCGCTCCGGCGCTTTTGATAAGCCACCGAGCGGCCGATGGCAAGGAGGCGGCCCGCTGAAACCATCCGCGGCCGACTCTCGTCCTGAGGGAGGAGCGGGGCTCACCCAGGCAGCGAGCCGGCCGGGGGCCCTGCCACACGGAAGAGTCGCAGGTCGGAAACGGAGCACGGAAAGGATGGAGGGATACATGTTTCGCTCACGCTGGAGCCGAAAGCGACAGCCGCGGCAGATCTTCTCGCGCGTCGTCGGCGGGAAGCCGATCAGCCGCCAGAGTCAGTAGGGCGGAGCGCCCTACCGGGTCCCGCCCCGAACCACCTGGATCAGCGGGTGAGGCTCGGGGGCGGGCCCCTCAGGGCGGTGCGCGCCCCTCGGTGCGCGCGCGCCCCGCTCGCCGCCGGGCCTCTTCCAGATCAGCCCCGCGGTTCACGTTGAACAGGAGGCTCGCCGGATCTCCCAGCTCGACGAGGAGTCGGGCGGGGAGCTCGCGTACGCGGAGGCGAGCCAGCAAGTCGCTCACCGAACGGAGTCCGGCGTCGAGACACGCGCCGGCGACCTCACCCGCCGCCCGCTCGTAGGCGGCGCACAGGGGCTGTGGCCGGCCCCGCAGCACGGGCACCAGAGCGAACGGAGGTTCGGGGGGCGGGTGCGGTCCCCTCCGCTCGGTGGCCAGACCGGCGACGAGATGCCGGCCCAGCTCCGGAGTGAGGAACGGCTGGTCGCAGCCGACGACCCAGGACAGCTCTCGGAAGGTCGCCTCCAGCCCGGCCTCGATCCCCGCCAGAGGGCCGAGCCCCGGTCGCCGGTCGGGAATCAGCAGCAGGGTCTCGGCCGCTCGGCGGTACTCGCGCCGCTCGGCGTTCGAGGCCGCCGCGGGCCGCCACCCGTAGCGCTGGAGCGCCCGCTCGTACGCGGGCCGGTCGTTCGCCACGAGGATGAGCGGGTCGAAACCGCGGGCGGCGTCCAACACGCGCTGGAGAAGCTCGCGCCTCCCGACCTCGGCGAACGCCTTCTCCCGGCCCAGCCGACGGCTCCGGCCCCCCGCCAGGATCACGGCGGACGCCGGGGTCACACGGCCTCCAGCGCCTGCTCCAGGTCCGCGATCACGTCCATTGGCCACTCGATGCCGACGGAGAGCCGGATGAGCCCCGGAGTGATCCCCATGCCCGCCTGCTGCTCCGCGGGTACGTCCGCGTGGGTCATCGTGGCCGGGTGCTCGGCGAGGCTCTCGGTTCCCCCGAGGCTGACCGCCAGCTTCACCAGCTTCAGCCGGTTCAGCATCCGGAACGCCTCCGCCTCCCCCCCGTGAATCTCGAAGGAGAAGGTCGCTCCGGGCGCTTCACACTGGCGGCGGTAGACCTCCCGCTGGGGGTCGGCTTCCTTCAGAAAGCCCAGATAGTGGACGTCCCGCACCTTCGGGTGGTCGGCCAGCCACTCGGCCACGTAGCGCGCGTTCTTCATCTGACTCGTCATGCGGAGCTTCACCGTCTCCAGGCTCCGCATCAGCAGCCAACCGGTGTACGGGTCCGCCATCGTGCCCAGGATCGTCCGCATGCCGCGGACCGCCGAGATGAGGTCCTCGGACCCCAGGCACGCTCCGGCGATCACGTCGCTGTGCCCGCCCACGTACTTCGTCAGGGAGTAGAGCACGAGGTCGGCGCCGTGGGCGATCGGCTTCTGCCACAGGGGGCCGAGGAACGTGTTGTCCACCGCGACCAGAGGTCGTCTGCCGTTCTTCTCCAGGGACCTCGCCACCTCCGCGCAGTGGCCGATGTCCACCAGCGCATTCGTGGGGTTCGCGGGGGTCTCCACGTAGATCATCCCGACGGGTCCCAGCGCCAGGGCCTCCCGGGCGGCCACCCGGGCCGCTTCCCGGTCCCCGGCCGCGAAGCCCAGGCGTCGGATCCCGAACCGGGGCAGGACGTTGTGGACGAGGAACTCCGTTCCTCCGTAGATCGGCTCGCTGTGGAGGATCGCGTCCCCGGGCCGCAGAAACGTCAGGATCGCCGTGGAGATGGCGGCCATACCGCTGCTGAAGGCGAGCCCGGCCTCCGCCTCGTCCCAGAGCGTGAGGCGGTCCTCGAGGATCTCCAGATCCGGGTTGTTTATGCGGGAGTAGATGAGGCCCGGCTCCTCGGCCGGACGCTTTTCGCGCAGCCCGTAGGCGAGCTCGAAGAACGCCTTTCCCTCCTCCGCCGTCGCGAAGACGAAGGTCGAGGTCTGGTAGATCGGGCACTTCACCGCCCCCTCCGACAGGTGCGGGTCGTAGCCGTACGACATCATGAGCGTTTCGGGCCGGAGCTGGTGGTCTCCGACGGATCGCTGCCGATAAAGCTTTTCTGAACGGCTCATCGTGCCTCCGCGGGGGAGCGGGTCATCGGGAATCGTCGAGGCTCAATATGCGGGCTCTCCGAGGAGGGGTCACGGTCGTCCGCGAGGCGGGGGCGGACGCTCCTCGCGAGGGCGGGACAGGCGCGGCGGGTCGTGTACTGCGTGGCCGGAGGAGCCCCGGGAACGAGGAGGCGTTCCCCGCGGTTCTCAACAGGGAGGGCGATGCCCGCCGTGGGGCGACCCGGTGCATCGGCACGCCCCTTTTCCGGACGCGACCGCGGGAGGAGAGGTTGGGGAGACTGTCGAAACGTACGGTCGGGCGAACCGCGCCCCTCGTGCCTGCCCTGCTCATCGTGCTGCTGCTGCGGGCCGCGGACGGGGGGAAGGCATCGCAGCAGGTGCCTCTGAGCCAGCCGGGAACGGTCAGCCAGCGGATCGCGGGAGTCGATGTCCGGATCGTGTACAACCGGCCCGTAGCCCGCGGCCGGAAGCTGTTCGGAGGGATCGTACCGTTCGGTGAGGTGTGGAATCCGGGCGCCGACAAGGCCACCCGGATCGAGCTCGACGGGGAGCTACTGGTGGGGGGACGACAGCTCCCGGCGGGCAAGTACAGCGTCTGGATGGTCCCGGAGCCGGAACGCTGGACGGTGATCTTCAGCAGGGCGTGGGACGTCTACCACGTCCCGTACCCGGAAGGCGACGACGCCCTGCGCCTCACCCTGCTCCCGGAACCGGGGCCGCACATGGAGACTCTGGCGTTCTACTTCCCCCTCGTGGACCGGCGCCGGGCCGTGCTCAGGTTTCACTGGGGCGAGACGATGCTGAACCTGCCGGTGGAGGCTCCCGCGTAGAAAGCGCGCAAAGGAAGCGCGCAAAGCGCCTCTTCGGAGCCGGTTTCCCGCCTGGAACTCCGGCTGCGGCCAACCTGACCCCGCCGCGCCCCGCCGCCTGGCGGCGTCTGTCCAGCGGCTTATATTGTGTGCAAGAATGGGCTCAGGCGGAGGCCGGCCCGGAACATCGGCGGGAGTCGTACAGCAACATGAACACTGTCCAAGATCGGCTGCGCGAGTGGCGGAAGGCGGTGAAAGGTCTCTCCCTCAGGGAACTCCGGGAGGCGGTGAACGGTGAGCTTCCGCCCGCCCGGCGGGTGAGTCTGGGAACGGTGGCGAACTACGAGCGGCCACCGGGGACGGGAGGGACGGGTGCCGGCCCGCGAGCCGATTTTCTCGCCGCCCTGAAGCGGGCGTTCCCGGAGCTCCGGCTGGAGTGGCTCCTGCTGGGCGAGGGCGAGCCCTCGGAGCTGGGTCGGCGGATCGCGGAGCTGGCGGAGGGTTCGGGGGGTCCGGAGCCGGGCTCCCTGGCGGGGCGGCTGCAGGCCACGCTGCCGGATCTGGCGCTCCTGTCACCGGAGGCATCGGCCCTCTTCGTGGGTACGCTGGCGCGTTACGCGACGGGAGCGGCTGGCGGCGAGATCTCCGAGGAGCAGATTCTGGAGTTCGCCGCGGACCTCCGGTGGATCCTCTTTCTCCCGCTGTCGGCATGGGGCTTCGAGCACGAGCCGGAGTACGAAACGTTCAGCCGGTACTGCGTGGGCATGCTTCATGCGCTCGGGCTGTTGATGCCTCCGGCGGGCCGGGGGGATCCGATCGCCGCGCACGCCGCCTCACCGGTCGCGCGTCTGCGGACGCGGATGGCGGTGGGACTCGGAACCGGCCCCGAAGCGGACGAGCGAGGCTGAACGGTCCCGCGCCCCGTGTGGTCGGGGCTCGATTCCCGGTTTATCTTAGACACCGCTCCGCCACCTGCGGGACGGAGCGGCAGCCCCTGGTCCTGCCCGGCAACCGGGCGCACGGACCGGCCTGAGCGAGCGAAGCGACGAACGAGGGGATGGCGACGCCACTCGAGCAGCTCCCAACGAGGATCAGAGGGGAAGAAACGCACGGGCTGAGCCCGTCGGAGCTCCTCTCGATCTACCGCACCATGTACACCTCTCGCTCCATGGACGACCGCGAGATCGCCATGAAGCGGCAGGGAAAGATCTTCTTTCAGATCAGCGGGGCGGGGCACGAGGCGGTCCTGGCGGCCGCCGGACTGCTTCTTCGCCCGGGGCACGACTGGTTCTTCACCTACTACCGCGACCGGGCGCTCTGCCTGCAGCTCGGCGTGAGCCCGTACGAGATGTTCCTGGAAGCGGTGGGCGCGGCCGATGACCCGGCCAGCGGGGGCCGCCAGATGCCCTCCCACTTCGGCCACCCGGCGTACAACATCGTCAGCGCCTCCAGCCCCACGGGGAGCCAGTTCCTCCAGGCCGTGGGCTGCGCCGAGGCGGGGATGAGAGCCGCCCGGCTGGGACTGGAGCGGCAGGGTGGCTCGGGCGTCCCGTTCCAGGAGGACGAGGTCGTCCTGTGCTGTGCCGGGGACGGCACGACCTCAGAAGGCGAGTTCTGGGAGTCGCTGAACACGGCCTCCAACCTGCGGCTCCCCGTACTCTACCTCGTGGAGGACAACGGATACGCGATCTCCGTTCCGGTGGAGGTGAACACGGCCGGGGGGAGCATCTCGAAGCTCGTGCGCGGCTTCCCCGACCTGTTCATCCGCGAGGTGGACGGCACGAACCCGCTGCTCAGCTACCGCGTGTTGAAGCAGGCGGTGGCCCACTGCCGGGCGCGCCGCGGGCCCGCTCTCGTGCACGCCCACGTGACCCGCCCGTACAGTCACTCCATGTCGGACGACGAGCGGGCGTACAAGTCGGCCCGCGAGCGGGAGGAGGAGGCGCGCCGCGACCCGATCCCGAACTTCGCCGCGTGGCTCGTGCGAAACCGGCTCGCGACCCAGGAGGAGCTCTCGGAGCTGCACCAGGCGGTCGACGCGGAGGTGGCCGAGGCGGCGGACAGGGCCGAGGCCCGGCCACAGCCGGGGCCGGAGACGGTCTACGCGCACGTGTACTCGGACGAGGTGGACCCGACCTCGGATGCGTTCGCCACCGCGCCGGAAGCGGAGGGGGAGCCGACGACGGTCGTGGACCTCCTGAACGCGTGCCTGCGGGATGAGATGGAGCGGGATCCGCGCATCGTCGTCTTCGGGGAGGACGTCGCCGACGCGAGCCGCGAGGCGGTGCTGGAGGAGTGCAAGGGGAAGGGGGGCGTGTTCAAGGTCACCCACGGGCTCCAGCGGCGCTTCGGCGCCGAGCGGGTCTACAACTCCCCGCTCGCGGAGGCGAACATCGTGGGGCGAGCGGTCGGCCTCGCGGTGCGCGGGATGCGGCCGGTGGCCGAGATCCAGTTCTTCGACTACATCTGGCCCGCGTTCCATCAGATCCGCAGCGAGCTGGCCACCATGCGCTGGCGCTCGAACGGGGCGTTCGAGGCGCCGGCCGTGATCCGCACCACGTACGGGGGCTACCTGCAGGGAGGCGCCCTGTATCACTCGCAGACGGGGGCCAGCCTCTTCACCCACACGCCGGGCCTGTGGGTCGTGTGTCCGTCGAACGCCGAGGACGCCAACGGTCTCCTGCGGACGGCGATCCGGTGCGACGATCCGGTGCTCTTCCTGGAGCACAAGCACCTGTACCGCCAGACGTACAACAAGGGGCGCTATCCGGGCCCGAACTACATGATCCCGTTCGGCCGGGCGAACGTCGTCCGGGAAGGGGACGAGCTGACGGTCGTCACCTACGGGGCGCTGGTGGAACGCGCGAGTAAGGCGGTCCGTCAGCTGGAGAAGGAGGGCCGGCCGGTCGACGCCGAGATCCTGGACCTGCGTACCCTGAACCCGTTGGACATGGAGGCGATCGCGGCCTCCGTGAAGCGGACGAACCGGGTACTGGTGGCGTATGAGGACGCCGAGTGGTGGGGGTTCGGGGCGGAGATCTCCGCCCGCATCGCCGACGACCTCTTCGAGTGGCTCGACGCCCCCGTGCGGCGCCTCGCTTCGGCGAACACGTTCGTGGGCTACGCTCCCAGCCTGGAGGACGCGATCCTGCCGCAGGTGGAGGAGATCGCCGCGGCTCTCGCCGAGCTGGCCGCCTACTAGAAGCCTGCGTTGCGGGCCGCCCCGCGGCGCCTCGACGCTACCCCAACAGCCCGCGGGTCGCGTTGCCCAGCACGAAGAACCCCACCAGGACGTACGTCCCCGTCAGCGCGTGCAGGAGGGCCGCGTCCGGGAGCCGGCTGTTCAGGAACGAGCCGATCTGGCCCCCGACCATCACGACGGGAGCCAGGATGAACCCGATTCCCCACGGGATCGTGATAGCGGTCGCGTGCAGCGCCGGCGGGCCGGCGACCAGGAGAAGGACGTTCGTGGCCAGGGCGGAGAGGATCGTCAGGTGGAGAACGAGCGCGCTCGTCCCGGTGGAGATCTTGATCGGGACACGCTTGCGTACGGTGAGAAACGTGTTGGTCACCTCGCCGATCGCGATCCCCACCAGCCCGGCGAGGAGCCCCCCGCTCCCGACGAGGGTCCGGTCGAACGCTCCCAGGGAGAGGCCTGACAGGTTGCGCGTGGGGCCGTCGGTCCCCGGCGGGCGGGAGACGGTTCGCCGCGAGCCGGCCCCGGCGGAGGCCAGGCGGACCCCGGTCGCCGGTTCCCCCATCCGCATGCGGGCCACGGAGTCGCCGCACAGGAGGCAGGTATGACGGAGGCCCTGGCGATACGCCCGGTGAATGATCCCCGCCAGGAGCAGCAGGATGAGGCCGAAGAGGAGCAGAAGCCCGGTCGCGGGCAGGAAGTAAGAGCCGACCCGCCCGACGACGGCCAGCGGCACGGTGACCGCCAGTATGCGGCCGGCGACCGCGAAGCTCACCTGATGACGGAGCCAGTACCCCGTAACGCTGCTCGTGTAACCGAAGAACTCGACAACCAGGGCGAGACCGATCGCCTCGTTCGTGGAGAGGATGGGAAAGCCCCGGACGATGTGAGGAAAGAGAAACAGAAAGGCGGGCGTGAAGAGCACGGACGCCTCCATCGCCAGCGCGCACAGGGTCACGCAGATGACCAGGGACACCGCGATGAAGAGGAGCAGGTCGGGGAGGGGAAGGCCGAGCAAGGGAAGCCCGTTGAAGAGCTACAGGGGGCCGCGAGACCCCGGCGCGCGACCGCCCCCCATCGCGCCGCGAGACCTGCTTAGCGGGGCGCGCCGCTCTCCCGAGCTCCCCGGCCCTCCCCGTGGCCCTGCTCCCCGCCCGACCCGCCGTGGCCGTGCCCCTGCATCCGGCGTGGGGCCTCGAGCGTGTTCGTGAGGTCCGTCACGTAGGCGAGGTTCGAGCGATCCAGGGGAGGCCATTCCTGCTCCCCGGTCGCCAGGACGATCCCGCCGAGCGCTCCCATGCCACCGTCGGGCGCCACGTGATTCAGCGGATTCACGTACTCCACTTCAACCCGGTAGACGTGGTCCCGGGAGATCTTGATACCGCCCCGCCACCACAGATGCGCGGTCGGCACCGAGACGACCCGGCCGCCTTCCCCGAGTTCCGGCTCCGTCTCGTAGATCACGTCCCCGTCCGTCACGTCGATCAGGCGAATCTGGCGGGCGTAGTCGTGGAGATGTCCGCCCACGGCCATGATGCGGCCGTCGATCGCCGGGCTTCCCTCCCAGGCGCGCACCGTGCGCCCCGGCGGCAGGTCGAACCCTTTCGGCCCGACGGGCCCCATCACGTCCAGGTAGAACGGATAGACGTCGCGGGGACGCACGAGTCCGTTCTCCTCTCCGCTGTAGAAGAGGCGGACGTGGAGGAAGGCGCCCTCGTACGAGCGCTCCGTGGGGTTGGCGAACATGGCGACGACCAGGGCCCGGGTGCCCGCCTCGAACGGGTAGCCGAGCAGCCGGGGCATCTCCTGACGCTGCGTCTCCCGGCCGGCGGCCAGGATGCGGCGCGGGATCGGGGCGAACAGCTCGCGTTGATCCGGGTCGATCAGGTCCACGTGGTGCAGGAGGGATTCCGGAAGCTTCCGGCCCCGCGCGTCTTGCAGCTCCCATTCGAAGCCGTGCAGCCAGCCTCCGATCGGGAAGCTGACCATCTGGATCGGGAGCCTGAGATGGGGCATGCCGGTCGGCAGCTCCACGGGGCCCACGACGATCTCGAACGCTCGATTCTCCACGTCGTTGACGATCCGCGCGAGCGGGCTCTCGGCCGGCAGAGGTGGGGGCTCGGCGGGCTGCCCGCGGAGAGACACGGGGAAGGCCAGGAGCGGGAGGAGCAGCCCCGGCATCGCCGGGCGGGCCCGGCTCGGTCGGGTGCGGCTTCTCGCGGCGGCGGTTCGCCGGGTGCGGCTTCTTGCGGATGCGTTCACTTCCGTTCCCTCCTCCACGTGACCGTCCCGTTCCTTCCTTCCTCGGGCCCGCGGGCCGCCGGATCCCGGCGCTACGATTCGGCCCCGGAGCCGGGGAGCCGCACCTCCTCGGCCACCAGGAACGCTTCCCGGAGCTCCTCGTCCCCGTACCGGCTCAGGACCTCCTCCCGCGGAGCTTCCTCCTCGACCCGCAGCCACGCCTCCCTGGGCGTCCAGGAGGAGGGCGGCAGCGGTTCGAAGCGCACCCGGACGAAGTGCCAGGGCTCCGACTCTTCGCCCCGACCTCCCTGGCGGAGCGGAAGGACCCGCCACTTACAACCTTCGATCTCCAGGATTCGTTCCATCGCCGCCCCGGGCAGGGAGAAAGGGCCGGATGGGTCGACCCGGCCCGTCCCACGGTTCCGGTCGCCTCAACCGGGGGCCGGAACGTTGAAGTAGGTGTAGTTCTTGGCGATGAACTCCTTCCACTGCTCGGGCACTTCGTCGTCCGGAAAGATCGCCTCCACGGGACACTCCGGGACGCAGGCTCCGCAGTCGATGCACTCCTCGGGATGAATGTAGAACTGATCCGCCCCCTCGTAGATGCAGTCGACCGGACAGACATCCACGCAGGACGCGTCCTTCGTGTCGATGCACGGCTGAACGATGATGTAGGTCATAGGGCTCCGATGACGTTCCTTGCCGGTAGGGTCGCCCGGGCGATCAAGATAGGCGGGGCCACCGGAGGAGGCAACGAAAAGGGCCGGCCATCCGGTAGACGCGGCCGTACCCCGCGGGTAAGTTCCGAAGCTCGTGATCGCTCGCGGCCACGGGGGCCGACGGGGGTCCGAGCCAGGCGAGAACGACGAGATCATCGGCTGCGAACATGCGCAAGCTGTCGGTGCTGAAGCCCGGGGAGGTCGACGCTGCGGCCGGGAGCCTCCGTGCTCCGTCGCCCGGCGGGTCGACCCCGGGCACGGCGGCCTCCGAGTGGCCTCAGATGAAGCCCCGCTGGCTCAAGGTGAGGGCCCCCGGGGGGACGAACTACCGCCGCCTCAAGTCCCTCATGCGAGGGCGGCAGCTCCACTCGGTGTGCGAGGAGGCCCGGTGTCCCAACATCGGAGAATGCTGGGAAGCGGGGACGGCCACCTTCCTCATCCTGGGGGAGATCTGCACGCGCAACTGCCCCTACTGCGCGATCGCCCACGGGCGTCCGGTCGAGCTGGACGAGGACGAGCCCCGGCGGGTCGGGCGGGCGGTGGAGGAGCTGCAGCTCAACCACTGTGTCGTCACCTCGGTGGATCGGGACGATCTTCCGGACGGCGGCGCGCGCATCTTCGCCGAGACGATCCGCGAGATCCGCCTGCGGCGCCCGAACTGCTCGGTCGAGGTGCTGACGCCGGACTTTCGAGGGGATTCGGCGGCGGTCCATACCGTCATCTCGGCCCGCCCCGAGATCTTCAACCACAACATGGAGACGGTCCGCCGCCTGCATCCGACGGCGCGACCCGGGGGGCGCTACGGGCGTTCGCTGGCGGTGCTGGCGGCCGCCCGGAAATGCGATCCGGAGGTGCTCGTCAAGACCGGGATCATGCTCGGCCTCGGAGAGACTGCGGAGGAGATCGAGCAGTTCATGGAGGACGCTCTCGAGGTGGGCGTCCAGATCCTCACCGTCGGCCAGTACCTCCGCCCGACCGCGGATCACCTGCCGATCGCCCGCTACGTGAGCCCCGCGGAGTTCGCGGAGTGGAAGAGGCGCGGGGAAGGGCTCGGGTTCCTCCACGTGGAGAGCGGACCCCTGGTGCGAAGCAGCTACCACGCGCGCGAGCAGGTCCTTGAGCTTCGCGCTCGGGCGCTGGCCTGAGAGCCGTCCGGGCGCGCACCAGAGGGAGAGACGTGGCTGATTCGGGAGATCCGGCGGGGGCCAGGGAGCGCGTCGTGAACGGAGACCGCTCCGCCGCCGGCCCGGCCGACGGCTCCGCGGCGGAGCCGACGATGGAGGCCGGGAGTCCGACGGACGCCCCGGGTTCGGCGGGGCGCGGCGAGGCGACCGGGGACGCAAGGACGGAGGTCGGCGGGCTCCTCGGCCTGGGCCGGGAGGAGCTCATCCACGTGCTCAGGCTCATGCTCCTCTCCCGGCGCTTCGAGGAGAAGGCCGCCGAGGCGTACCAGCTCGGCAAGATCGGAGGCTTCCTGCACCTGTACATCGGCCAGGAGGCCGTCGCGGCGGGATCGATCACGGCGCTTCGGCCTGACGACTACGTGATCTCCGCCTACCGCGAGCATGCCCAGGCGCTCGTGCGCGGCATGGATCCGAAGGTGGCGATGGCCGAGCTGTACGGCCGCGTGGACGGCTGCTCCAAGGGGAAGGGGGGCTCGATGCACCTCTTCGACCGGCGGATCAACTTCCTCGGAGGCCACGCGATCGTGGGGGGGCACATCCCGCTGGCCACGGGGGTGGGCTACGCGATCCGCTACCGGAACGAGGACCGCGTCTGCCTGTGCCTGTTCGGCGACTCGGCCGTGAACATCGGCTCCTTCCACGAGTCCCTGAACATGGCGGCGAAGTGGCGACTCCCGGTCATCTTCCTGTGTGAGAACAACGAGTACGGAATGGGCACGGAATACCATCGGGTGGCCGCGGTGAAGGAGCTCGTCGACCGGGCGTGCTCCTACGAGGGGATGCATGCGGCCAGCGTGGACGGTATGGATGTGCTCGCCATGCTGAAGGCGATGCGGGAGGCGATCCACATCGCCCGGGAGGAGCAACGTCCGGCGCTCATCGAGGCCCGCTGTTATCGGTATCTGGGGCATTCGATGGCCGATCCCTCCCACGGGACGTATCGGACGAAAGAGGAGGTGGAGCGGGAGCGCGAGCACGACCCGATCGTCACCTTCTTCCGACGGCTGCGGGAAGCGGGGCTGGTGACGGAGGAGGAGTACGCCGCCATGGACGAGGAGCTGATCCAGGAGGTGGAGGAAGCGGCCCGCTTCGCCGACGAGAGCCCGCGGCCCGAGCCCTCCGCGCTCTACGAGGACGTGTACGCCGGACCGTACCCGGAGATCGCGCGGCGGGACCGATGGCGCCCCGAGCTCGAGTGACGCCCCGATGCCGGTGATCACGTATCGAGAGGCGTTGAACCGGGCCCTGCGAGAGGAGATGGCTCGCGACGAGACGGTCTTCCTCATCGGCGAGGAGGTCGGCGTCTACAACGGGGCGTACAAGATCTCGAAAGGGCTCCTGGACGAGTTCGGGGAGTGGAGAGTCCGGGACGCGCCGATCGCGGAGCTCTCGTTCGCGGGGCTGGGGGTGGGGGCCGCGATGGTAGGCCTGCGGCCGATCGTCGAGTTCATGACGTGGAACTTCGCGCTCCTGGCGTTCGACCAGGTGGTGAACAACGCGGCCAAGCTTCACCAGATGTCCGGCGGGCAGTACTCCTGCCCGATCGTCTTCCGCGGACCGGGGGGCGCGGCCCTCATGCTGGCCTCTCAGCACTCCCAGGTCCCGGATCCGTGGTACGCCTACGTGCCGGGGCTCAAGGTGTGCGCTCCGGCCACGCCCCGCGACGCCAAAGGCCTGCTGAAAAGCGCGATTCGTGACGAGGACCCGGTCGTGTTCCTCGAGGGCGAGCTGCTGTACAACACGAAGGGCGAGGTCCCGGAGGAGGAGTACCTCGTCCCGATCGGCCGGGCGGAGGTGAAACGGGCGGGTGGCGACGTCACGGTCGTGGCCCATTCGAAGATGGTGCTCCAGGCGCTGGATGCGGCGGAACGGCTGGCGGCCGAGACGGGAATCGAGGCGGAGGTCGTGGACCTTCGAACCCTGCGCCCCCTCGACCTGGAGACCGTCCTGAGCTCGGTGCGGAAAACGAACCGGGCCGTCGTCGTCGAGGAGGGTTGGCCTGTCTGCAACATCGGGGCGCAGGTGGTGGACGACATCCAGCGGGAGGCGTTCGATTGGCTGGACGCGCCCGTGACGCGCGTCTCCGGCCTGGATGTGCCGATGCCGTACGCGCGGAATCTGGAGAAGCTCGTATTTCCGAACGCGGAGCACGTCGTGCGCGCCGTGAAGCACGTCTGCTACGTTGAGTAGCCACCCGTTCCACGGTAGGCTGCAACGGACCGGCTCCGAGGAGATCGATGGCTACCAAGGTCGTCATGGCCCAGCTCAGTCCCACCATGGAGGAGGGGAAGCTGGTGGAGTGGAAGGTCGCCGAGGGGGAGCGGGTCTCCCAGGGCGACATCGTGGCCGAGATCGAGACGGACAAGGCGAACATGGATGTGGAGGCGATGGGGGGCGGGGTCCTCCGCAGGATCCTGGTGCAGCCGGGCGAGACCGCTCCGGTGGGCGCCCTGATCGGCGTGATCGCGGAGCCGGACGAGGAGATCTCCTCGATCCTCGAAGAGGCGGCGAGCGCCCCACGACCCTCGGGCCCTCCCCGGGATGCGGCTCCGTCCGGTGCGTCCGGTGAGGCCATCGCCGGCGGGCCCGGAGATGAAGCCGCTCCCCGCTCGACGGAGGTCGCCCCGTCCGACGCGGGCGTGGGAGGACCGGGCGTGGCTCCCGCCGAGCGGGATGGCCGGGTCAGGGCCTCGCCGGTCGCCCGCAAGCTGGCCCGCGAGCTGGGGGTGGATCTCTCCTCCGTTCGAGGATCCGGACCGGCGGGACGCGTGGTGAGGGCGGACGTGGAGGCGGCGGCCCGAGAGGGAGGGGAGATGGGGGAGGAGGCTCCGGCGGAGGCGGCGGTGGTCGCCCCCGCCGCCGGGGCGCGCCCGACCCGGGAGCCCGCGGCGACTCCTTCCGGTCCGCGACTGGAGGAGCGCGTGGAGGAGGCCAGCCAGATGCGAAAGGCGATCGCCCGCCGGCTGGTGCAGTCCATCGGGCCCGTTCCCCACTTCTTCCTGACGACGGAAGTGGAGATGGATCGCCTGCTCGAGCTGCGGGTGGAGCTGAACGAGCGCTGGCCCGAGGGGAAGATCGGGGTGAACGACCTTCTCCTGAAGGGGACGGCGGAGGCGATCGCCCGCCACCCCGAGGTCAACGCCTCCTGGGAGGACGGATGCGTCCGCTATCACGGCAGCGTCGATCTGGGAATCGCGGTCGCCGTGCACCAAGGGCTCATCACGCCGGTGCTCCGGGCGGCGGAGCGGAAGGGCCTCCGACAGATCTCCCGGGAAGCCCGGGAGCTGATCCAGCGGGCTCGGGCCCGGAAGCTGGCCCCGGAGGAATACCAGGGAGCCACCTTCTCCGTCAGCAACCTCGGCATGTACCCGATCGACGAGTTCACCGCGGTGATCAACCCCCCGGAGGCCGGGATCCTGGCGGTCGGGCGGACCGCCGAGAAGCCCGTGGTGGTGGAGGGCGAGGTGCTCGTCCGCCGGCGGATGCGGGTGACGATGTCGTGTGACCATCGGGTCATCGACGGGGCGATGGGGGCCGAGTTCCTCGGCACCTTCAAGGCGATGCTGGAGAACCCCCTGGAGATGCTCCTCTGATCCCTGGGTCGGGCACGCCGGTCTCCGTTGCCGTCGGGTGCGCAGTCCCCGCAATTCCTTCTTCCGGCAGGCACTTTACGATGCCGCAAAGGGATTACCGGCCGCCCCCCCGCGGGCGTCGGGATCGCGAGCGAGCAGAGAGGCGAGACACGCGAAACGAGGCGCTCCGATGGCAGACAGCTTCGACGTAGTCGTGATCGGCGCCGGCCCCGCCGGCTATGTGTGCGCGATCCGGGCCGCGCAGCTGGGTCTGAGGACGGCGTGCGTGGAGAGCGGATCGTACGAAGGGGGATTCGGGGGGACCTGCCTGAACTGGGGCTGCATCCCGGCCAAGGCGCTGCTGGAGAGCGCCTCGCTCGCGGAGCAGGTGAGGAGCCACGGTGCAGAGATGGGCGTGAGCCCGGTCCAGGTGGAGTACGATCTCGGGGCCGCCGTCCGCCGAAGCCGGCGGATCACCGAGAAGCTCACCGGGGGGGTTCGCTACCTGCTGAAGAAGAACGGAGTGGAGCAGGTCGAGGGGCGCGGGCGCCTGGGCGGGAGGCGTCGGGTTCGGGTCGAGCTCGAGGGGCAGCAGGGGCGGGAGGAACGGGAGCTGGAGGCGAACAGCGTGGTGATCGCCACCGGGGGGGCGATGAAGAGCTTCCCCGGCTTCGAGTTCGATGGAGAGAGGGTGATCGGAAGCCGGGAGGCTCTGGCGCTCGAGCGCCCTCCGGCGAGAATAACGGTCGTCGGGGCCGGCTACGTGGGAGTGGAGTTCGCCGACCTGTTCGCCTCGTTCGGCGTGCAGGTCACCCTTGTCGAGGCGCTGGAGACCCTGGTGCCGCTCGAGGATCCGGAGATCGGCCAGGCGCTGGCCCGCTCGTTCAAGAAGCGGGGGATGACGATCCGAACCGGCACGAAGGTCCGGGAGCTGGACCGGTCCGTGAGCCCGATGGTGCTCACGGTGGAGAACCCCGACGGCACGGAGGGGATCGAGAAGACGGAGCTGATCCTGATGGCGGTCGGCCGCCGGCCCGTGACGGAGGGTCTGGGACTGGAGGAGGTGGGGGTCCGCTTAGGAGAAGAGGGCTTCATCCGGACGGACGAGTGGTGCCGGACGACCGCCGACGGCGTGTACGCGATCGGGGATGTGGCGGGACCGCCGATGCTGGCGCACAAGGGCTCCCACGAGGGGATCGTGGCGGCCGAGCGCATCGCCGGCGTGGCGGAGCATCCGGTGCGGTACGACAACATCCCGAGCGTGGGGTACTGCCATCCGGAGGTGGCCAGCATCGGGTTGACGGAGGCGGCCGCGCGGGACGCGGGCCACGAGGTGAAGGTGGGCAAGTACCCGCTCGCCGCCCACGGCCGGGCCCTGACGGCCGGCCACCCCGAAGGCTTCGTGAAGATCGTGGCGGAAGCCGCCTACGGAGAGGTGCTCGGCGTCCACATGATCGGTCACAACGTGAGCGAGCTGATCGCGGAGGCCGGCCTTGGACGGGCGCTCGAGGTGACCGTCGAGGAGATCGCGGCGCACGCCCACGCGCATCCGAGCATGGCGGAGGCGGTGATGGAGGCCGCGATGGCCGCCACGGGACGGGGGATCCACATATGAGCCGCATGTGCGCCGCTGACGGAACGGGTCGATGAGACGAAGGATCCTCGCCACCCGGGTTCCCGGGCGAAGCCGATACGGAACCGCGTGGGACGCCCAGCGTGCGCTGGCTCGGGCGAGAATCGACGGAGGGATCGATACGGACTGGCTCGTTCTCCTCGAGCACCAGCCGGTGGTGACGCTCGGCCGGGCCGCTCCCCGGGGTCACGTCGTCGCCTCGCCCGCCCGACTCGCGGAGCTGGGCATCGAGTGTGTGGAGATCGAGCGGGGCGGCGACGTCACCTACCACGGCCCGGGGCAGCTCGTCGGGTACCCGATCCTGGACCTGGGGCGGTTCCGGCGGGACCTCCACTGGTACGTGCGGCGACTGGAGGAGGCGTTGATTCGAGGCCTCGGTCGCCTGGGGCTCCCCGCGTTGCGGGTTCCCGGCCGCACGGGGGTGTGGGTGCGCGGAGCGTCGAGCCATCTCGGGAGACGGGCCCCGAGCGAGCGCGAGCCCGGGGGCGAAGAGCTGCGTTCGCCGCTCGACCCGGCCGCGCCGCGCAAGCTGGCCTCGATCGGCGTCCACGTGAGCCGTTGGGTGACGTGGCACGGCTTCGCTCTCAACGTGAGCGAGGCGTCGCTCGAGAGGTTCGATCTCATCGTGCCGTGTGGCCTGCCCGGCGTACGGATGACGAGCCTGGAGTCGGAGGGGGTGCGCGTCGAACGGGGAGTCGAGAGCCCTCGCCTCCGGGAGGCCGTGCTGGCGGGCTTCGCCCTCGCGTTCGAGTGCCCCGTCGAGTGGGTGCGCTGGGAGCGGGTCTCGGAGGTTGGAGGGCCGGCCGTGGCGCGTGCCCTGGCGCCTCTGGAGAAGCCGGCCCTGGAGATGGGGGCCGTGGAGGCGGAGACCGTGGAGGCGGGGGCTCGACAGGCAGGGGCTCGGGAGGCGGGGGCAGGGGCGCCGGAGGCGGGGCTCCGGCCGGCGGGCGACGTGGGAGGAGCCGTGCGCCGATGAGGCGCCCGTGACCCATCTGTTCGACATACTCGGACCGAAGATGGTCGGGCCGTCCAGCTCGCACACGGCCGGGGCCTGTCGGCTCGGATACGTGACCCGGGCGATCCTCGGAGGGACACCGGAACGCGCTCGGATCGGGCTGCACGGCAGCTTCGCGATGACGGGGGAAGGCCACGGGACGAAACAGGCGATCGTGGGCGGGCTTCTGGGCTATCGTCCGGACGACCCCCGTCTGCGGGACAGCCTGGACCGGGCCGGGTCGAAGGGGCTGGCGCTCGAGTTCGAGGCGGTGGACCTCGGGGAGGAGGCACACCCGAACACCGCTCGGCTCCGAGTCTGGCGGGCAGGCGAGGAGACGTCCGTGGTCGGCGCCTCGATCGGCGGCGGGCGCATACGGGTGACGCGGATCGACGACTTCCCGGTCTCCCTGACGGGCTCCCTGCCGACGGTCGTCGTGTACGCGGACGATGTCCCCGGCACGATCGCCCGGATCGCCGGAATCTTCGCCGAGAAGGAGCTGAACCTGGCCACCATGCACGTGGACCGCACGGGACGCGGAGAGAAGGCGCTCATGACGATCGAGGTGGACGACCGGATCCCGGAGGAGCTTCTCCCGGCCCTGCGCGAGCAGCCATGGGTCCACTGGATCCGCACCGTCCGTCAGCTGGACTAGGAACACCGTGTTCCGCTCGCTGGCGGACTGGATCGGGGAGAGCGAGACGGCCGGGATCGATCTGGCGGAAGCCGTCGTGCGGCGTGAGGTGCGGGAGACGGGTACGGGGCCCGAGGAGATCCGAGCCCGGATTCGGGAGACGCTGCGGGTGATGGAGGAAACGGTGGCGGAAGGTCTCTCTTCCCGGGAGCCGAGCCCCAGCGGTCTGACCGGAGGGCGGGCTCTCCACCTCGTCGCGGAGGGGCCCCGGCTCTTCTCCGAGACGTTCACCGAGGTGCTCGCCAGGGCGATCGCCACCCTGGAGGTGAACGCGCGCATGGGACTCATCGTGGCGGCCCCCACGGCGGGTGCCGCCGGGGTGCTTCCCGGCGTGCTCCTCACCCTACGGGCCTCACGGGGGTGGTCCGCCGAGCGGCTCGTGGACGCGATGCTCGTCGCGGGTGGGGTGGGGGCGGTGATCGCCGAGCGGGCCTCGATCTCCGGCGCGGGAGGGGGATGTCAGGCGGAGACGGGAAGCGCCGCCGCCATGTCAGCCGCGGCGATCGTGCATCTGGAGGGAGGATCCCCACGGCAGGTGAGCCAGGCGGTGGCGCTCACCCTCCAGGGAATGCTGGGCCTGATCTGCGACCCGGTGGCCGGGCTGGTGGAGATTCCCTGCGCCTACCGGAACGCCACGGCGGGGGTTCAGGCGGTGGCCGCCGCCGAGATGGCTCTGGCCGGACTGGAGTTCCCGATCCCGGCCGACGAGGTGATCGACGTGATGGGGGAGGTGGGCCGTAAGATGGACGTGCGCTTCCGCGAGACGGCCCTCGGCGGCCTGGCGGCCAGCCCGACGGGCCAGGAGATCGCGGCGCGGGCCGGAATGCCCGGACTCGTGCGGCTCCAGAAGAAGGGAATCACCCGGGGGGAGGGCTCTCCCCGGCTGGGACCGAACTGAGGGATTGGAGAGGTGAGAGAATGACCGTCCTCGTGCCCCTGCTCGTGGCCGCCCTGGCCGTCTCGCTGCTGGTGGGGAGGCTGGCCAGGCTGCCAGCCCGGGAACTGGCCGCCCAGACGGCGGCGATGTTCGCGGGCGCCCTCATCTTCTACGGGCTGGTGTCGCTGCTCTGAGCGGGTGGTAGGAGGGCCCGCCTCTCCCACCGGCCGCCTCTCCCAGCGTCCGCGTCTCCCGACGGCAGCCGGCTCTCCTGGCCTAGCGGCCGCCGCCGCTCCGGCGGCCCGGCTCCAGGCCCGGGAACGGAAGCGCGTCCGCCGCGGGAGCTTCGGTACGCTGGAGCCGGCGAGCCACCTCCTCGACACGCCGGAGAACGCGAAGGAGGTTCCCGCCCAGGACCTTGGTCACCTCCTCGTCCGAGTATCCGCGCCGGAGGAGCTCCACGGTGAGGGCGGGAAACCGGGACACGTCCTCCATGCCGCGCGGGAGCTGGGTGACGCCGTCGAAGTCGGAGCCGAGGCCGATGTGGTCCACCCCGGCGACCTCCACGATGTGGTCGATGTGGTCCGCGATCGTTCCCACGTCGCCCGGCGGGGTGGGATGCTCGCGCCTCCACTGCTCCATCGCGCTCTGAAGCTTCGCCGGATCCGGGTTCTCGCGCCGCAGGCGCGCCTCTTCCCGGAAGAGGTCCCGGATGTTCCGCGCGCCCTCCTCGACGAGGAAGCCGGAGTAGAAGTTGACCATCACCACGCCGCCGTTCTCCCGCAGCCGGCGCAGCACGTCGTCCGGCACGTTGCGGGGATGGTCGGCCAGCGCGCGGGCGGAGGAGTGGGAGAAGATGACCGGGGCGCGCGTCACCTGCAGAACGTCGCGCATCACCTCCGCCGTCACGTGGGAGATGTCCACCAGCATCCCGAGCCGGTTCATCTCCCGGACGACCTTGCGCCCGAACGGGGTGAGGCCGTGGTGGACGACGGTGTCCCCCGCCGCGTCCGCCCAGGCCAGCGTGCCGGAGTGGGTCAGGGTCATGTAGCGGGCGCCCGCCCCGTACAGCTCGCGGAGCACCGGGAGGGAGTTGGCGATGGCGTGTCCGCCCTCGATCCCGATCATCGAGGCGATCTTCCCCTGCCCCACGATACGATCGATGTCGGCGGAACCGTATGCCATCTCCAGGGCGTCGGGATACCGGGCCGTGAAGCGCTTGATGAGGTCGATCTGCTCCAGGGCCACGACCGTCGCCCGTGGCCCGATGAACCGGACCGGGACGTAGGCCGCCCAGAACTGGACGTCCACCCCTCCGTCCCGGAGTCGCGGGATGTCCGTATGCCCGTCGGGCAGGCGGCGGTCGAGGTGCACCGGTGAAAGGTCCAGCCCCCACGTTTCCCGGATGCGCCACGGGAGATCGTTGTGGCCGTCCACCAGAGTCGCGGCCCGATGGAGCTGGCGCGCGCGCTGCCCCACAGTCTCCTCCTGTTGCGCTTCGAGCTCAGCGCCGCGCAGGGCCACCAGCGCCAGGCAAGCCAGCGCCAGCGGGAACCCGACGGCCTCCGCGGGTCTTCGTTTCGTCGTAGAGCGCTTCATCGTCCGTAGCATCACCTTTCGTTGGGATCACGCCGGGGGGCTCCAGGGCGTCGAGGCTCCCGCTCCCTCCTCGCTGTGCTCGATCCTAGCGCCCAGGTAAGCGGCGAACCCCGTCATCCCCGCCGCCAGCACTCCCACCAGAAGGACGAAGCGGCGCAGGCGGCGGTCCCCCGGCTCCGCCAGGGAAAAGCCCGCGAGGATGGCCGCCATGACGAGCGGAACGGTGGCCCAGGTGGCGTAGGTGCGGTGGCGCTGCACCATGGACGGCTGCACGAACGTCCGCTCTCCCACGACGTCCGCGGCGGCCAGTCCGGTGAGATAGGCGGGCAGCGCGAACGCTCCGGCCACGAGCAGCGCGATGAGAGCCCAGCGCTCCAGCTCCTCCCGGCCCAACACCCACCCCGTGATCCCGACGAGAACCGCGGTCGCCGAGAGGACGATCGGAAAGGAATGACTGATGAGGTGAAGGTACTCCCAGGTCACCTGTGCTCGCCTCGCGTGGGTCACAGATCCGCCCGGTGGCTCGCGGGCGGCCCTCGGGGATTCTGCACGCCGGGCTCCGTTCCGGGAAGACCCCGCCCGCCGGAGCCTCGCGCCGGCGCGGGACCGGAACCTCCCCCGGGGAAGAGGGTTGACAGGTGCGCGGGCGGCCCTAGAATGGGCGCCCTGGATCGAGCCGTGCCCCCTTCGTCTAGTGGCCCAGGATACCTGGTTCTCAGCCAGGAGACAGGGGTTCGATTCCCCTAGGGGGTACTGGGAAGCCTGTGGAGGAGCCACGCGGCGTGGCGGCCGCTCCCCGCATCCGTCCGGCTCACTCCGGAAGCTCGTCCCGGATCCAGGTGAACGCCGCCACGGCGCTCGGCATGCCTACCGTGCCGGCCGCCAGCGCCACGACCTGCTCCAGCTCGGCGGGCTCGATGCCGAGGGCGAGCGCCTTGCGAACGCTGGAGTGGACGGAGCCCTCCTGCCGGGCCCCGATCGAGATCCCCAGCTTCACGAGCCGCGCCGTGCGCTCGTCCAAAGGTCCTTGCTTTCCCGCCTCGCCGATCAGGCCCCACGCCTGACCGAGCCGCGGATACTTTTCCACGAACTCGCGGTACGTGGACGGCGGCTTCGGTAGCTCGCTCATCGTCGGCTCTCCAAGTTCGGTTCGCGTCTCGTCGTACGTCGAAGCCTGTGGAAGAACTACCGTGGGCCGGGCGGGAGGAAAACAACCCGCGGTGACGCGAGCGCTCTCGTCGGGGAGCGCGCCACGCTGTAGCCTTCGGCCATGTGGAGACGAGTGCGCTTCGATCGGCACGAGCTGGCGGGCTCGTTCGGGGACATCGGGACGGACTTTCCCCTCATCGCCGGGATGATCCTTGCCGGCGGCCTCGACCCCGCCAGCGTCCTGGTGATGTTCGGCGTCATGCAGATCCTCTCCGGTCTCCTCTACGGGCTGCCGGTCCCGGCCCAGCCGCTGAAGGCGGTGGCGGTCCTCGTCATCGCCGGCGGCGTCTCTCCGGAGGTCCTGTACGGCGGTGGGCTGGCGATCGGCCTGGCGATGCTTTTCCTGGCGCTCACGGGTCTGCTGTCGTGGCTCGACCGGATCCTGCCGAAGGCGGTGATTCGGGGAATCCAGGTCGGGCTCGGCCTCAAGCTGGCCCAGCTCGCCCTGGGAGGCTACGTGCCGGCGGGAGGCGCAGGGGGCTACGCCCTGGCCGGACTCTCCTTCCTGCTCATCGTTCTGCTGAGCGGCAGCCGGAGGCTGCCCCCCGCCATCCCGGTCATCGCCCTGGGGGTGGCGTACGCGCTCCTGTTCGAGGCGGATGCCGGCCGGCTGGGCTCCGCCCTCGGGTTCGACCTGCCGCGGCCCCACCTTCCCCGCTCGCGAGACGTGCTCGAGGGATTCCTCGTCCTCGGGCTGGCGCAGCTTCCTCTCTCCCTGGGGAACTCCGTCTTCGCGACTCGGCAGCTCGTCCAGGACCTGTTTCCGGGCCGGAAGGTGCCCGCGCGCAAGATCGCCCTCACCTACTCGCTCATGAACCTTCTGAGTCCGTTCTTCTCCGGCGTGCCTACCTGCCATGGATCGGGGGGTCTGGCCGGGCACCACGCGTTCGGCGGACGGACGGGAGGCGCCCCGCTACTGTACGGGGCTCTGTACCTGCTCTTCGGGCTCTTCCTCAGCCGGGGCTTCGACGACGTCGTGCACCTCTTTCCGCTCCCCGTGTTGGGCGTGATCCTGCTGTTCGAGGGGCTGGCGCTTCTGCGGCTCATCGGGGACATGGCGGGGGACCGTTTCGAGCTCAGCCTGGTCCTCCTCGTCGGCCTGAGCGCGCTCGCCCTGCCGTACGGGTTCCTGGTTGGCCTGGTGGTGGGGACGCTGCTTTTCTACGCTCACTCCGTGTGGCGCGTGCCGCGCCTCTGAACCCCGTACAGCCGGACGGTCGGCGGGCCGTCCGGGTTCCGCCACGTGCCGAGGATCCAATCCTCGCCCGCCTGGGTCGGCAGGAAGCTCTCCGCGAGCTCCACCCGGCGGCGCAGCGCGCCCGCGGCATCGAAGACGCTCCACGTCTCTCTGCTCTGGCCCGGGAGCCGGAACTCCTTCACCCACAGGCTCCCGTCCTCTCCGATGAGGATTCCCTCCAGGGCGGGCACGTGGGAGGGGTACGGCATCGCTTCATACGCCAGACCCGCGAGTCGGCGGCCGTCCGGATCCGCGATCCGCTGGAGGACCGCCTGGACGAACGTCTCGACCATGCTCCGGGAGAGCAACGGACGCAGGTGCTCCTTCCTGACGATGCGGCGCAGGGTTCCGTCGGGGGCGAAGACCCTCACCTCGAAAGCCTCTGCGGACGCCGTGTATAGCCCGTCTCCGTGCACCTTGTAGAGCGTGCCCGTCTCGAACGGGATGGAGTACACGGTGAACGCCCCTCTCGCGGGGATCTGAATGTAGCTCGGACGCCAGGGGAAGCGTCCGATCGTGTCTCCGGGGGTTCCGTCGGGAGCGTAGCGGAGGAAGGCGGTCGTCCCCTCCAGCCGCTGGCCGTCGGTCAGCTCGCTCGGGCTCATGACGCGCCGGTGGGTGACCAGAAGGGAGCCGTCGGAGAAACGACCCGCGAACGTCGCCCGCATCCCTTCGCCGGCCCGGCGGAGGGTCACGGAACGCACCGGAGTTCCGCCCGCGTCGAAGACGGTCAGCCGGCGGAGCCTCTCGTCCCAGGCGAAGACCGAGTCCTCCCGCGAGACCTCGATCCGGGTCAGGCTCCCGAACTCTCCCGGTCCATCCCCCGTGCCTCCCGCGGTGCTCAGGAGCCGGCCCGCGGGGTCGTAGTAGCGGAGCTCGTTCGTGCCCGCGTCCGCCAGCAGGATGCGGTGATCCGACAGGCGGGCCGCCCCCCGGAGTCCGGTGATCCTGTCCCCCTCGCTCCCTCCGATCTCCACCGCCGGGGCCTCGGAGAGGACCCATCCGTCGGTGGCCGGCGCCCCCTTCGGCACGCTTGTGATGATCTCGATGCCTGCCGAGTCGACCCGGGTGACGTGCGCGAGCGCGGTTCCCGACTCCCCGCACGCGGCCAGCGCCGGGGCAATTCCCAGGGGGAGCGTCGCCCCGATCCGGATGGCCCGCCGGCGCCGGCGGGCGGGAGCCGGCCCTGGTGGGCGACCCCGATGTGGACGGGCCGCCCGCGGGCCCCCGGAAGCGGGAGCGAGGTCCGGTGCCATGGCAGATTCCCTCTCCGAAGGAGGCTTCTCGTTCTTCAACAGGCTGCTAGTAGTCCACCGGCCGCAGGTACCATTCGCCGATCGCCGTGGAGGAGAGCATCGCCACCGTGGGCAGATGCCGCTTCCAGTGGGTGCCCTCCAGCCGCCGGCGGACGATCTCGATCTTCTCCTTTCGGAATCCCCGGCGCGCGAGGCGCTCCGGCGTGTATCCCGCGAGCAGCCAGTGGAGGATGAGGTCCGCCTCGGGGTAGGAGATCCCCAGATCCTCCTCGTCGGTCTGTCCGCGGATGAGGTCGGCCGTGGCCGGCTTTTCCACGATCTCGCGGGGCAGTTCCAGCGCGCGGGCCAGCTCCCACACCTGCGTCTTGAAGAGGTCTCCCAGGGGATTGATCGGCGGAGAGTCGTCCGCGTGCCAGGTGAAGTATCCCAGGAGCCGCTCGGACTTGTTGCCCGTTCCCACGGGGAGGGCGTTCAGCCGGGCGGCCTGGTCGAAGAGGACGATCATGCGCTGCCGGGCCGCGACGTTGCCCCGTCGGTGATCGCTCGCCTGCGGATCGTATCGTTCCAGGTAGCCGTCCACCGCGTCGGTGATCTCCACCGTCACCGCTTCGATCCCCAGTCCCTGCGCCACCAGCCGGGCGTGCGCGCCGCTCTCCTCGCTGGAGGTACGGTAGGGCAGGAGGAACCCGGTCACCGCGTCCGGCCCCAGGGCCCGGGCACACAGGGTGGCCGTGAGGGCGGAGTCGACGCCCCCGGAGACACCGACGACGACCCGCTCGAAGCCCCGCCTCCGTCGGATCTCGTCCCGCAGGAACTCGAGCAGCCACTCCTCCACCAGCGCCGTGTCGATCGCCAGGGGGGTGAGGTCCTCCGGATCCGGAGCGGCCGGCTCGTCCGCCGCGGCGGTGCCGGCCGTCGCGGAGCGCCCCGTCGGCACCCGACCCTTCTCCGACTTCGCTCCCGCGCCCGCCTCCGGCAGGGGCGGGCCCGGCCGGAACCGTGGGGCGACCGGCTCGGCCTCCTCCTCTCCCCGGGGGCTCGCGGCTCCCGGGCTCCCTTCCAGGAGCCGGGGCCAGGCCGCCTCGAGGTCGGCGAGCAGAGGCTCTTCCACGCGGGCGGCGAACAGCTCTTCTTTCTCCAGGGGCACGGGGAGGATCGCCTCCTTCCAGAGCGGCCCGCGGAGCAATCGACGCCGCGGAGCCCAGGCGGTCGAGCCGCCCGGGAACCCCTTGCCCCCCTCGAAGCCTACGAGCTGCGCCACGATCACGTGGACCCCGTGCTCCGCCGCGATGGCGCTCGCCAGCCGGTCCCAGCGCTCCAGGTTGCCCGGGAGGCCGGATCCCGGTCGCGTTCCGCGCGCGGGGGAGGCGCTGGGCACGAGAATGAGCTCGGCTCCGTCGAGCGCCGCCAGCGTCGGGGTGACGGAGT
This sequence comes from Gemmatimonadota bacterium, assembly GCA_046757485.1. Lineage (GTDB taxonomy): Bacteria > Gemmatimonadota > Gemmatimonadetes > Palauibacterales > Palauibacteraceae > JBHHYJ01. The sequence continues at coordinate 5,278 of JBHHYJ010000024.1, read as the reverse complement.
GGAACGCGTCTTCGCAGATGAGGAGCGCGGCCCGCCCCCACCGCGTGTCGAACGCCTGGACGCCGGAGCCGGCCTCCACGAAGCGCTCCTCCTGAAACACGCCGTACGTGGGCAGGAAAACCTTGCGGTGGATGTGGAGGATGCGGGGGGCCTGGCCGCCGAGCTCCGCGTACAGCGCCGCGTTGTAGATGCGCTGCTCGTGCACCTCGTAGAACCCGATCGCCACATCGAGCGGTTCGGAGGGCTCGGCGACCCGGGCGTAGCGCTCCCTCAGCTCCTCCAGGAGACGGCCGGCCGGTCGGGCGTGCTCGCGCACGCCACCTTCCAGGAAGTACCCTGTCAGGGCGCTCTCCGGAAAGACGACCAGGCCGGGCCTCGGCGTGAGGCGCACGGCCTCGGCCAGGACCGCCTGTACGGCGTCGAGGCTTGCCGAGACGTCGCCCTTCGTGGGCCGGAACTGCGCGATCGCCACGTCCAGCGTCGTGTTCACGGGGAGAACGTCCGGGACGGGCGCCCGGCTGTCAACGGACCGCGGAGACGGCCGCCCCCGACGGCCGCCCCCGCCCCGAGGCGCGCCGCGACGGGATCCGTGCGGGGTCTCTCGGCCGGTGGCGGGACCGTGTACCTTAGCGGGTCGCCGGGGGTCGTCCCGGGTCGGCCACACGACGGAACGGCCATGGAACCGAACCTGATCCTACAGGGCTACGCGCTCCTCCTGCTGCTCGGGCTTCCCGCGCTGGCCGCACGGGACGCGGGACGCGTGAGCGGGGTGGAGCGGGCGGCGGAGTTCAGGCGGCCGATCTACATCTCCATCGCCTTCTCCCTTTTCCTCATCGCGGCGGTCACCTTCGCGATCGCCCGCTGGCAGGGGCTCTCGGGCGAGGCGGTCGGCTGGCGGGCCGTGCCCGCGGGGAGGGCGCTCGGATGGGCCACCGGGGTGGCGCTGACGGGCCTCTTCATGGCCTGGGCGCTCACCCTGATGGGCCAGCGGTTCGGCCTGTCGGAAGGGAGGCTCGCACACCTGCTCATGCCACGAAACGCGCGGGAGAAGCGGGCCTTTCTCGTGCTGGCGGGCATCGGCGCACTGTGCGAGGAGTACGTGTACCGGGGGTTCCTGCTACATGTGGTGACCGGCTGGTCCGGCAACGTGTGGGTCGGGGTCGGGGTCACGTCGGCCTCGTTCGGTCTGGCGCACGGTTACCAGAAGCTGCTCGGCGCCTTGCGCGCGACCCTTCTCGGCCTCCTGATGGCGCTCCCCGTCGTCTTCACGGGCAGCCTGCTGCCGGCGATCGAGGCGCACTTCTGGATCAACGCGGTGATCGGCCTGGGCGCGTGGCGCTGGTTGATCGCCGTGCGGGAAGAGGAGAGCGCGTGAGGGAGGTTGGCGCCGCGCACGCTGGCGTGCGGGAGGTGCGCCCGAGGGATCTGGCCGCGGCCCGGGTGCCGGATCTCGGGTACGGCGGGCACGCGTCACGCCCGCTCGCTTGCGGTCTGCTCCTGCTCACCGCGCTCGCCCATCCCGCCGACGCGCAGACGACGGCTCCCCCGGTGACGATCGGAGGTCTCCTCCGGACGGGGGTGCGATTCGAGCCGGGGGACTCCGAGCGCCGCGACGCGTTCGACCTGTTCGACGCGCGCCTCAGCCTGGCGGGGCGGATCGGCATCGTGTTCGACTACTTCCTGCAGGGCGAGTTCGAGGACGGCCCGGACGAGGACACGGACCGCGATCTTCGGCTGCTCGATGCTCGCCTGACCCTACCGATCCGGCCGGAGCTGAACCTGAGCTTCGGCCAGTTCAAGGCCCCGTTCGGGCATGAGACGCTCCTCGACAAGGGGAAGATCCGCTTCGTGGAGCGCTCTCTCGTGAACCGGGCCCTGGCCCCGAACCGCCAGGTCGGGATGGAGCTGTTCGGAGAGACGCTGGAGGGACGGCTGACGTACCGTGCGGGTGTCTTCAACGGGAACGGCCGCACGCTGGACAACGACAACAACTCCTTTCTGTACGCCGGCCGCGTCCAGTACAACACGGTGGGTCCGATCGAGTTCTACGAGGAGCTGGTCGTGCAGGTGGGCGCGAGCCTCGCCTTCTCCCGCGACAGCGCCGTGGAGCTGGGAAGGGGGCTCGACGGGTCGACGCCGGGCTCCCCCGGCCTTCCCGCCGGGGTGAGCTTCGCGAGCTTCCGGGGAGACCGCTTCCTCCTGGGGCTGGATCTGCACGCCAGCTATCACGGCTGGGAGGTGAACGGAGAGTACCAGCGGGGCGAGCTGTCGCCCCCGGGTGAGGAAGGGGAGGATCTCGTCGCCTGGGGGGCGTACGTGGAGGGCCTGTACACCGTCCGCGGAGCCGTGGAGGCCGTCGTGCGCTACGACTCCCTGGTCCCGCTCGGGGGCCCGGACCGTGACTTCCTCCTCGTGGGCCTCAACGTCCTCCCGGGCTTTCACGCCAAGATCGGGGTACAGTACGCGGTGGGGTTGGATGGCTCGCCGGCCGGCCCGGGGCTCATCGACGGGCAGTTCGCGCTCCTCACCCAGATGAGCTTCTGAGGTCCGGTAGATCGCGGCTGATGGTCCCCGACATCGCTTCGGTGCGGCGGCTCGAGCGCGGTGGGGTCGGCTCGCGGAGGAGGCATGGAGGAGGCACGAATCCTGGTCGTCGACGACGAGCCGGATATCCTGAGCGTGCTCGTCTATCAGCTGTCGCGCGCGGGGTATCGGGTCAGCACGGCCGTCAACGGCCCCGGGGCGCTGTCGGCGGCCGAGTCGGAGCTCCCCGACCTCATCGTCCTGGATCTGATGCTCCCCGGCATCGACGGCTATGAGGTCCTGCGGCGGCTCCGTAGCCGAGATCGAACGGCGGAGATCCCGATCGTGCTGCTCACCGCCCGCCGGGAGGAAGAGGAACGCGTTCGGGGCTTCGAGGTCGGCGCGGATGACTACATCACGAAGCCGTTCAGCGCTCGCGAGCTCGTGCTGCGAGTCGGGGCGGTTCTGCGTCGTGCCGCCTCGGAGCCGGTGTCGCCGTCACGGCGGATCGCCGTCGGACCGGTGGAGCTCGACCGTGGTGCGCACCGGGCGTTCTCGGCCGGCGAGGAGGTGGCGCTCACCCCTCTGGAGTACCGACTGCTGGAGGTGCTGCTCGAGCGGCGGGGGCGCGTCCAATCGCGCCGGCAGCTCCTCCAGGCCGTCTGGGATACGCACGCGTCGATCGAGACCCGGACCGTCGACATGCACGTCGCCCGGCTCCGCTCGAAGCTCGGTGAGGCCGGCGAGCTGATCGAGACGGTACGGGGGCTCGGGTATCGCTTTCGGGCCCCGGACGGGTAGGTGCCGATTCGTCTCCGAAGCCGAATCCTTCTCGGCCTGTCGGCCAGCCTCCTCCTCTCCTTCGGAGGCCTCCTGTGGTGGGTGGAAACGGGTCTCCGCGCCCGGCTGCTCGCGCTCTCGCAGACGGACATGGAGCGGAGCGCACGGCTGGTGGCCGAGGAGGTGGGTCACCTGCCGTTCTCGGATTCGCTGGCCGATCTCCTCGGCGGCATCGTCGGCCTCCGGGTAACGCTGATCGACTCCGCCGGCCGGGTGCGGGGGGACTCCGAGGTCCCGACAGCTCGCCTTCCGGCAGTGGAGAACCACGCGGATCGGCCGGAGGTGAGGGCGGCCCTGGAGGGTCGCGTCGGCGTGGATCGCCGGCCGAGCGAAACCGTCTCCCGGTCGCTCCAGTACGTCGCCGTTCCCCATCCGGAAGGGGTCGTCCGCCTGGCCCGATCCAGCGAAGAGGTGGATGCGCACCTCCTCAGGGCTCGCCAGGCGGTCCTCGTCGCGGCGGCCCTGGCGTTCCTTCTGGCCTACGTGGCGAGCGGAGCCATCCGGGGAGCGCTCGCCGTCCGGCTTCGGAGGCTGCGGGCACGGGTGGACTCGGTGCCGGAGGAGGGAGGACGTGGCGTTTCCACGGGGGCCCGAGGTCGGCCCGACGTTCCGGCTCCTCGGTCACCGGCCGCGACGCCGCTGCACGGACGGCGACCGCGCGGAGCACGCGCGGCCGTCGGAGGGGAGCTGGAAGCGCTGGCCGCCTCCATCGGGCGGATGGCGGAGCGCGTCTCGGAGGGAGCGCGCAGGCGCGAATCCGAGCGGCGGGATTGGCAGGAGATGTGCGACGGATTGGACGGGGGCCTGGTCCTCGTGGATGGGGAGGGCTACGTGCTCCGGGCGAACGACACGTTCAAGGCGTGGGCGGGCCGCTCCGATCCCGCCGGAGAGCGGATCACAACGCTGTTTCGGGCGCCGGAGCTGGCGGAGGTCGTCGAGAACGGCCTCTCGGGGAGGGAGGAGAGTCGGGAGGCGGCTCTCGGCGAGCGGAGCGTGCTCGTCTCGGCTCGTCCTCACGGGGACGGTGCGCTGGTGGTCCTCCGGGATCTAACCCGGCTGAGGCAGCTGGAAGGGGTACGGCGCGACTTCGTGGCGAACGTGTCCCACGAGCTCAAGACTCCCCTCACGAGCATCGTGGGGTTCGCCGAGGCGGTCGCGGAGGCGGAGCTCCCCGCGGAGCGGCGTCAGGAGTTCGCCGACCGGATCCTGGCCAACGCGCGCCGCATGCGCCGCCTGGTGGAGGACCTTCTCGACCTGGCCCGGATCGAGTCCGGGCGCTGGGAGCCCTCCCCCGAGCCGGTCCTTCTGGCGGAGGTGGCCCGGGCGGCATGGGGCTCGCTGGAGCCCGCGGCGCGGCGCGGCGCCGTGGGCCTCCGGGTGGTGACCGACGCCCCCGCCGTGCACGCGGATCCTGCCGCCGTGCGACAGATCCTTCTCAACCTGTTCGACAACGCTCTTCGCTACGCACCGCGGGACACCGAGGTTCGGGTCGAGGCGACGCCGGAGCGAGGCTGGGTTCGTGTGGCGGTGTCGGACTCCGGGCCCGGGATCTCCTCGGCCCACCTCCCGCGCATCTTCGAGCGCTTCTACCGGGTGGATCCCGCGCGTTCCCGGGCGGCGGGAGGCACGGGCCTCGGGCTGGCGATCGTGAAGCATCTCGTGACCGCCCACGGTGGAGAGGTGGGGGCGGCGAGCGAGCTGGGCCGGGGAACGAGGATCTGGTTCACTCTCCCGAGCCTCGCGCCCCGGCCGACCTCCACCGAGGAGGCAGACTCCGGAGGCCCGCGAACGGACTGATTCCCTCCCCCGGTTCCGTTGCCTGACCGTTACAATGCGGCCGCACGGGCCGTTACACTCCGGCCCCATCCTTCCCTCGTGTTCGAGCGCCTCGGATTCCTCCGGAACCGGACGCTAG
>JBHHYJ010000023.1:0-38144 GCA_046757485.1 Gemmatimonadota bacterium | reverse complement strand
AGGTTCCGACGGGGGATCGGAGCGATCCTCGCCGCGGCGCTCCTGGCGGGGGTCTTCCTCACGGGACCGGCCCCCCGGCGGGTGGAGGCGGCCGGCTGCGGCGGCACGGACGGAACGCTGTGCTACCAGTACACGACCTGCAAGCGGGTATGGATCATCTTCCGCCGCTGTACCACGGAGTACGGCTACTTCCCGGAGTGGGTGTAAGGGGGGGGGTGGGGCCCGACGGCCGGGCCCGGGGGCCGGTCGGAGGGGCGGCGTGCCGCCGCCCCTCCAGTGCCGGGGAGTCCTCGGCAGGCCGGGGAACGGCTACCGCTCGAGCCGGCCGCCGCCGTCCTGTGTGGCCCGGCCCGTCTCCAGCCGCTCCGGCCGCTTCCGATACTTCTCCCACAGCCGGCGGTGCTTGTTGTCCGTGTCGACCGGCATCCCTTTGATGAACACGTACTCGACCCGGGTCTGGATCTCCAGCGGATCGCCGGTGGTGACGATGAGGTTGCCCACCTTTCCCGCCTCGATCGTCCCGAGCCGGTCGCTCACCCCCAGGATCTCCGCCGGGGCGAGGGTCACCGCCTTCAGCGCCTCGTCGTGGGAGAGGCCGAACGGCACCGCGTTCGCCGCCTCGTACGGCAGGGTGCGGGAGTCGGAGGCGTTGAAGGTGGCGAAGGCGATCTTCACCCCCGCGTCGTGCAGCTCGCCGGGGAGAGAGAACGGGTAGTAGTACGGATCGTCCTCGTGCCGGGGCATCGATTGGGTCGCCCCCAGGATGACGGGAATCCCCTTCTCGGCCAGCATCTCCTTCACTTCGCGGGCCTCGGCGCCACCGCCGATGATGAGCTTCAGGTCGTGCCTCTCCGCGAACTCCACCGCCCCCTCGATGCTCCGCTTGTCGTTGGCGACGACGAGGACCGGGAGGTCTCCCCCGATCGTCCGGGCGAGCTGCTCGAGCTGCAGGTTCCGCTCGACCTTGGACGGGTCCCCCCGCTCGACGGCCTGCCGGTAGTGGGCCGCCGACTGAAACCACTCCTCCATCTCCGCCACCCGCTTGTCGTACTCCTTCTTCGCCTCCGTGTACGGCTTCTCCCGCACGGAGAAGGTGGTGAAGTCGAACGTCCGGGTCTGGATCGTGGGCCACTGTACGACCATCGCGGCGGACGGCTCGATCGCCATCTCCTCGACCGTCCACCCGTCCAGGTGGAGGAGCGTCGCCTGGCCCGCGATCCCGCCGCTTCCCCCGCCGCCCCGGAATCCTCCTCCGCCGCTTCCCGGCGCCGAGAGGGCATGGGTCACGCCGTTCGCCCGAGCCACCGGGATCAGCTCGCTGGCCGGGTGGATCGCCGTGTAGGCCATCAGGTGGGGGTTGAAGGAGCCCAGCTCGTTCAGGTCCTGGGTGGCGGAGACCGAGCCGATCTCGGTGAGGCCGAGGCGGCTGAACGCATCCACCATCCCCGGGTAGACGTGGAGCCCGCTGCCGTCGATGAGCGTGGCGCCCTGGGGCAGGGAGACGTCGGCGCCCACCGCCCGGATGAGCCCGTCTCGCACCACGACCGTGCCGTTCTGGATCGTCTGCCCCGCCAGCGTGTGCACGGTGGCCCCTCGAATCGCGTACGTACGAGCCGGTTGGAGCCGCGGATCGTGTTGCGCCGTGGCCCCCCCGGCCAGGACCAGGATGCCGAAGAGGGCGAATCGCCCCGCCGCCGAGATCCGGTGCGCGGTCCGCCTCGTCGCCCGGTGCCGCCGTCCCTCGGTCCCCGCGCTCATCGGCCGCCTCCTTCCCCGCTCTCGCCCAGGCTCTCCTTCAGCTCCTCCTTGCGCTTCGCCAGCCACTCCTGCCGCTGCCGGTCCCGCTCCACGTCGAACACGATCCGGCCGTCCACGATCGTGGTGAGGGCCTTGGCGTACGCCGACAGGGGGTGGTTCTCCCAGACCACCAGATCCGCGTCCTTCCCCTCCTCGATGGAGCCCACCCGGTCGTCGATGCGGAGCTGCCGGGCCGGGTTGATCGTCACCAGGGCGAGGGCCTGGTCCTCCGTGAGCCCGCCCCACTTCATCGACTTGCCCGCCTCCTGGTTGAGGTGGCGGCCCTCCTCCGGGCTGTCGGAGTTGATGGAGACGACGACGCCCCGCTGCGTCATGAGCGCCGCGTTGTAGGGGATCGCGTCGTACGCCTCCACCTTGTACGCCCACCAGTCGGAGAAGGTGGAGGCCCCCGCGCCGTGCGCGGCGAGCTCGTCGGCCACTTTGTAACCCTCCAGCACGTGCTGGAAGACGGCGATGCGGAAGCCGAACTCCTCGGCCAGCCGCATGAGCTGGAGGATCTCATCCTCGCGATAGGAGTGCGCGTGCACGAAGCGCTTCCCTTCCAGGATCTCCACCAGCGGCTCGAGCTTCAGGTCCCGCCTCGGCGGAACGAGGTTGCGCTCCCCCGCCGCCCGCCGCCGTTCGTACTCCTGCCACTCCTTCTGGTACGCGCGCGCCTGGACGAACGCCTGACGGATCACGTCCATCACCCCCATCCGCGTCGCGGGATAGCGGCGCGGCGTGCCCCTCGGCGGGGCGAAGTTCGAGCGCTTCGGGTTCTCCCCCAGGGCGAACTTGATCGTGGGCGGGGCGCCCCGGAACCGGAGTCCCTCGGCGTCCGCCCCCCAGCGGTGTTTGATGATGGCGTTCTGTCCGCCGATCGGGTTCGCGCTCCCGTGCATGACGTGGGAGGTCGTCACCCCGCCGGCCGCCTCCCGGTAGATGTTGATGTCGGTCGGATCCAGCACATCCTGGATGCGCACCATGGAGGAGACCGCGACGCTTCCCTCGTTGATCGCATCCGCCGCGATGTGGGAGTGGGCGTCGATGATCCCCGGGGTCACGTAGCGGCCCTCCGCATCGATGGTCCGGGCACCCGCCGGAGCGTTCACGTTGCGGCCCACCCGGACGATCTTTCCGTCCCGCAGCAGGATGGAGCCGTTGTCGATTCGTCCGTTCGTCACGGTGAGGATCGTCGCGTTCCGGATCACGAGCGTCGGCGCGGGGGCGCTCCAATCCACGGGTGACCAGGCGGGCTCCACCCCCTGTGCCTCCGCGATCCGGGGCCACGCTCCGCCGGCCGCGATCGCCGCGACCAGTAGGGTCGGCGGGAGCGCGCGGACCGCCGGCCGCCCCGGCCTGCCGGGGAACGGATGGCGCGATTTCGCCACGATTCCCCGGCCGGAACCCGGGGCCTGCCTGCCGCTCATCGACCACCTCCTTCGCCTTCCTCGGGCCGCTCCCCGGTGAACTCCGCCGAGAAGCGGCCGAAGGAGACCGTGCCTTTCATCCTCTCGCCCTCCAGGGCTCCCGTGTAGGTGCTCTCGAAGGAGCGACCGCCCCGGGAGAACGTCACTGTGAAGCTGAACTTCTTCCCGCTCACCCATCCATCGGTCACCTCCGCCTCGCCCCGGGAGCCGACGAGCGTGCCCGAGAGGCTCCCGTCCTCGGCCTGGGCGAGGTCGAGGGTCGACTCCTGGACGCCCCGCGGCGTCTGGACCGTGAGGCTCCACTTGCCGCCCAGCTCCACGGCGGGCGGCTCGGTGGGGCGACTGGCCTCCTGGACCTCGTACTTGCGGCCGTCCACGAAGACCATCTTCACCTTCGTCCCCTCGTCGAACAGGCCTCCGTCGGCCACGAGCAGGTCGGCGATCTTGCCCGGCTCCACGGAGCCCAGCCGGTCGGCCACCCCGTAGATCTCGGCGGCCCCCAGGGTCAGCGCCCGCACGGCCACCTCCTCGGTCAGGCCCGCATCGATCGCCTTCCTCGCGTTCCTGAGCGTCTGGCGGGGAGTGGCCAGGCCCCCGGAGTAGAAGGCGAACGGGACCCCCGCCTCGTGGAGGGCCGCGGGCGTCGAGGCGGCGTTCGCCCGCATCTCCAGCGTGCGGAGCGACTCCTCGGCTTCCGGGTCCGCATCGGTGGTCCGCTCGGGCCACTTCAGGTTCACGAGGACGGAGACCCCCTTCGCGGCGAGCTCGTCGGCCACCGCGTAGCCCCCATGACCCCCGTACACGACGGTGCGGACGCCCAGCTGCTCGCCCAGCTCCACGGCGCGCCGGATCTCCCGTGGCTCATCGCCGGGGATGAGCACGGCCCATCCCTCGGCCACGGACCGCTGCACGGGGTGCAGCGTCCGGTCGTAGCGGGGACGCGGCCGGCCGGCCGGCTGGGCCTCGTACGTCGCGGTGGCACGCGTGTAGTTGTCGGCGTCCAGGAAGAGCTGCTCCACGTAGGAGATGACGCCGAACAGGGAGCCGGGGTAGCCCCGCAGGAGGCTCCCCACCGGCCGCAGGTTGATCCGGAGAGCGGCCGGTGCCTTCACGACCATCTCCTCGGGCTCTCCGCCCAGGTTGATTACCGCGCCCTGGCCCGTGACGATCCCCTCGGAGGGTACGCTGAGAGCCGTCGTGAAGCCCCCCTCCCGCCACCGCTCCAGCCGGTCGTCCGCATCGGTCAGCTCATCCGCCGCCGACTTCCAGGGGGTCGTGGCGGGGCGGTCTTCCGGCCCCTCCGCCGGCTCCGTCGCGGCGGTGGGCCTGTCCAGCGGACTGCCGCCTCCCCCGGCCCGCGGCGATCCACCGCTCCCGCCGTCGCCCGCCTGGAGGCCCAGGTTGGACAACCCGTCCATCAGGCCCGGGTAGACGGTGAGCCCATGGCCGTCGATCACCCACGCCTCGGGGGGAATCGGCACGTCGGTCCCCACCGCCCGGACGAGTCCGTCCGCGACGACCACCGTCCCGCTCTCGATCACCGGACCCGACACGGTCACGATGCGCGCGTTGCGGATCGCGTAGTACGGGGGAGGCTCGGGAGTGTCCGATGGTCGCTGGGCCGATAGGCCGGCGGGAAGAAGGAGCGGAAGGGAGACCAGGAGACAGGGTAGTCGCTTCCTGGAAGATCGGCAGCCGGCTCGACCGACCCCGTGGGGCCGGCGGAAGCGAGCGAGCGGCGCCGGCACCGTTTCGGCTGGCATTCCGTTCACGACTCCTGTAGCGGTTGACGGCTGGCCTGCGTTCTCGCTGCCCACGTGGGTTTGGACGGGGCGGAGCATCATAGTAACACCCGCGGGGGGAAGCGCGTTGCACGGCCGACGTGCCCCGGCACGCGGAGGACCCCCGCTCAAGGAGCCCCGAACGGATCCTCGAGCGACGGGCTCTGCGGGGTGAGGAGCTCCGCCCCATCCTCGGTGATCAACATGTCGTCCTCCAGGCGGATCCCGAACTCACCCCGCAGATAGATCCCCGGCTCGTCGCTGAACGTCATGCCCGGCGCCAGGGCGAGGGTGTTCCCCTTGACCAGGTAGGGCCACTCGTGCCCGTCCATCCCGATCCCGTGCCCGACGCGGTGGGTGAAGTGCGTGTACCCGGGCCCGTAGCCCGCCTCCTCGATCACCCGGCGGGCGGCCGCGTCCACCGCCTGACACTCCACCCCCGGCCGGGCGGCCGCCAGGGCGGCGTCCTGTGCCCGTCGCTCGATCTCGAAGACGCGCTTCATCTTCTCCGTGGCCCGCCCCAGGACGAAGGTTCGGCTGATGTCCGACCGATAGCCTTCCACCGCGCAGCCGCCGTCGATGAGGAGGATCGTCCCCTCGCGGATCACCTGCGGCGTCACCGAGCCGTGCGGAAGCGCGGAGTACTCTCCGACCTGCACCCCTGCCCCCCCGTTGAAGCCGAGCCGCTGGTGGGCCAGGGAGACCAGCCGCCGAAAGTCGCTCTGCGTCATCCCCTCCTCCAGAGCGAGGTACGCGGCCTCGTACGCCGCGAGCGTGACCCGGGAGGCCAACCGCATGAGCTCGATCTCGTGAGCGTCCTTCACGCCCCGGCATCCCGCCGTGACGGGGGTCCCGCTCGTCAGCTCGAGCGCCGGGGCCGCTCGGGCGATGCCGTCGGAGAAGACGAAGCGCACCGTCTCCTCGATCCCCAGCCGGCCGGTGGCGAGGCCGAGCTGCCGAAGCCCGTCGGCCACGAGGTCGTACGGGCTCTCATGCTCCTGCCACGTGCGGACGGAGGTCTCCTCCCCCAGCGGCCCCCCGGCCAGCTGCTCCCGCGTGCGATCCTCCTCGAACGCCGGTGTGACGACGAACGCCGCACCGCGCGCCGGCAGGACGAGGGCGAACAGCCGCTCGCTGAGCCCCCAACGGACGCCCGTGAAGTAGTTGAGCGAGGTGCCGCCGGTGAGGAAGAGCGCCCCGAGGCGGCGCTCCCCCATCAGGCGGCGAGCCTTCACCAGCCTGCCTCTTCGCTCCTCCGCGGTGATCGGATCCGCCTCCTCCTCGAGCGACTCGAGAGCCGCGATCGAGGGGGGGAGCTCCTGGTCCTGCCCGGTCGGCGGGAGCGCCCCCTCGAGGGGAGGGGCAAGCTCGGGCGGCAGGCCGAGCAGGGCGGGCGGCGCGAACGCCCGGGCGGTCGTTCCGGCCACGGCGGCGGCGGAGGCCCCCAGAAAAGCGCGTCGGGTGGACATGGCTCTGCCCTCTTCTGTCCAGCGGGATGATCCGGTGTGCCGCGTCGCGCGCGGCCGAGAAGCCCGCCGAAGAACCGCAGGCTTCCCACGGACAGCGCCTCATGCTACGGGCGGCTCCGTTCCTCCGCCACGTTCGGTTCCTCCCGCTCCCGCGAGGAGCCCGGACCCGGCGACCGCCGCGCCGAGGAGAGCGGCGCCCTTTCGGGAGGCGGGTGTCCGGCCGAGATTCTCTCCGTGAGGTTCGGCACAGAATCGCCACAGGAGGAGTCCGATGTACACGCGCCGCCGCTTCCTGGGCGCCATCGGCATCCCGGCCGCCGTGGCGGCCGGTGCCCCGCTCTTTCCCGCCCGCCTCCGCGCCCTCGGCCCCGAAACGTGGAACTCGACCCGCGGCACCCGCGCCGCCGAGAGCCTCGCCGACCGTCTTCGCGACCTCGCCCGGACGCCGGGAAGCCCCGGGGCGATCGCCCGGCAGGAGGAGTTCTGGGTCGAGGTCCAGAAGGCGTTCACCGTGGACCGCTCGCTCGTGAACCTGAACAACGGGGGGGTGAGCCCCACGCCCGGCCACGTTCTCGAGGCCATGAAGCGGGACCTGGACACGGCGAATCAGCTGCCCGTCTACTACGGCTGGCGGATCCTGGAGCCTCAGCGAGAGGGGGTGCGGCAGCGGCTGGCCCGCCAGTGGGGCGTGGGGCCGGAGGAGGTGGCGATCACGCGCAACGCTTCCGAGAGCCTCCAGATCCTCCAGTTCGGCCACGACCTGGCTCCCGGCGACGAGATCCTGACCACGAACCAGGACTACCCTCGCATGATCAACACCTTCCGGCAGCGGGAGGAGCGCGAGGGCGTCGTCCTGCGTCAGATCTCCCTGCCCGTGCCGGCCGAGGATCCGACCGAGGTGGTCAGACTTTTCGAGCAGGCGATCACGCCCCGCACCCGTCTTCTCCTCATGTGTCACATGATCAACCTCACGGGCCAGATCCTCCCGGTGAAGGAGGTCGTAGCGATGGCCCGGAGCCACGGGATCCCGGTGATCGTGGACGGCGCCCATGCGCTGGCCCACTTCGACTTCAAGATCTCCGACCTCGGGTGCGACAACTACTCGACGAGCCTGCACAAGTGGCTCTTCACCCCGATCGGGAACGGCCTGCTCTACGTCAGGCGGGAGAGGATCCCCGAGATCTGGCCCCTGATGGCCGCCCCGGAAGCGAAGCGCGAGGACATCCGGAAGTTCGAGGAGATCGGGACGCATCCGGAGGCCAACTTCCTGGCCGTGGCCGAGGCGTTGAGCTTCCACCAGGCGATCGGCCCGAAGCGCAAGGAGGCGCGACTCATCCACCTCCGCGACTACTGGGCGAAGCGGCTGCTGGCCCTGGATCGGGTGCGGCTCCACACGAGCCTCGAGCCGGGCTTCGCGTGCGGAATCGCCACGGTGGAGATCGAGGGAATCGACCCGGGACCGCTGAACGAGTGGCTGTGGACGGAGCACCGGATCGTCACCACACCGATCACGCATGCGGAGTTCCGCGGGCTCCGCATCTCTCCCAGTGTCTACACGACGCTCGAGGAGCTGGACCGCTTCGTGGAGGCGCTGGAGCGCGCGGCGAGGCACGGCATCCCGGCCTGAGCCGGCGCCGGTCCGGAGCGCGCCCGAGCCGAGGCTCGGCGGGCAGGCGACATGAGCACCTACATCCTCATGCGGATCCTCGAGTCGGCCCCCCGCCGCTACGACCGGGGGATCCGTCTCCTCACGCTCGGCCGCCTGGAGGGAGCCTACGACCGCCTGGCGAGCCACGTGCAGGACGGCCAGCGGGTGCTGGACATCGGGTGCGGCACCGGCGCCCTGGCGCTCCGCGCCGCCCGCCGCGGGGCCCGGGTGAAGGGGATCGACCGGAACCCCGAGATGCTGGAGATCGCCCGCGAGCGCGCGTTCGAGGCCGGACTCGAACGGCGCACGGAGTGGGCCGAGGTGGGTGTGGCGGAGCTCGGAGAGGAGGAGCCGGAGAGCTACGACGCCGTCCTCAGCGGCCTCTGCTTCTCCGAGCTGAGCGAGGATGAGCTCCGGTACGCTCTCGACCAGGCGAGCCGCCTCCTCGCCCCCGGCGGGCTGCTTCTCGTGGTGGACGAGGCGCGGCCCCGAGGCCGTTGGCGTCGGGCGTGGCACCGTCTCCTCCGCGCGCCCCTGGTCGCGGTCACCTACCTCCTCACCCAGCAGACGACTCGCCCCGTGGCAGATCTCCCGGGACGGGTGAGGCGGGCCGGCTTGCTACCCGTGTCCGTGCGGTCGGGATCAAGGGGCGGCCTGATCGAGCTCGTGGCCCGCAAGCCGACGGCCGGCGAAGGGTGAAGGGCCGCCAGGCCGGTCCCGACGGCCGCCAAGCGGCGAGGGGCCGCCAGACCGCCCGCCCACGGCCGCGGCCCATGAGGCGCGTTCGGTGAGTCGTCTCAGATCCCTGTGGGTGGAGGTCATCGGGACGCTCTTTCGGGTGCTCCCGTTCCCGTGCCGCACCGGCCTGTTTCGAATCGGACACCCGGGAAGAGACGCCCCCGTTCTTCTCACCGGAAACTTCCGCGTCACGGTGGAGAGGGTGCGGCGCGCCCTGCGCGGTCTCGACGCCTACCTCCTCGTCGCGAACAGCCACGGCCTGAACGTGTGGTGCGCCGCCACGGGAGGCCATCTCACGAACCACGACGTCCTCTCGGTCCTCAAGACGAGCGACGTGGAACGGCACGTGGACCACCGGCGGGTCATTCTGCCGCAGCTCGCGGGGACCGGGATCCAGGGCAAGGAGATCCTCCACAAGGCCGGCTGGCGGGTGGAGTGGGGACCGGTCTACGCGGCCGACCTGCCCGCCTACCTGGGCGGCGGACGCCGGAAGACCGCCGCCATGCGCCGGGCACGCTTCCCCTGGCCGCAGCGACTGGAGATGGCCGTCGCCTGGGCGTTCCCGATCTCGCTCGTATTCGCCCTCCTCGTCGCGCCCTGGTGGCCGGCGGGCATCGGGCCGACCGTGGGTCTCGTGTGGGGCCTCGCCCTCCTCATCTTCCTTGGCTTTCCCCTGTACGCGGGACGGCTGAAGACGCGCGGGCGGAGGGCGGGCTTCGTCTTCTTCGACGTCGGAGAGCACGGGGGACCTCTCCTGGTGTGGCTCCTCTTCGTCGCCGGGCTTCTCACCTGGCAGCTGGGCGGCGGGGCGTTCTCCTGGGGCACGACGCTCCGTTGGGGCTTCGTCTCGCTCGCCGCCGTCCTCACCCTGAGCCTCGACCTGGCGGGCAGCACCCCGGTCTTCAAGAGCGGGCTGCACGCGGACCGCCGGCTCCGGATCGTCCTCGAGCCGGATCGCTGCCGGGGCGCCGCCTTCTGTGAGCAGGTATGCCCGGTCGAGGTCTTCCGGGTGGACGAGGCGCGCCGACTGGCGACCCTGCCGGGAGCCCAGGGCTGCGTGCAGTGCGGGGCGTGCGTCGTGCAGTGCCCGTTCGACGCCCTGCGCTTCGAAGGACCCGAGGGCGAAATCGTGACCCCGGAGGTCGTACGGACGTTCAAGCTGAACCTGTTGGGCCACCGCGCGGTCCGGTCCGACGCCCGGCCCGGTGGCGAAGTGCGGCGCACAGCCAGAAGCCTGTCCGAGTGATCGGGCGCGGCCGCCGGCTTCGGCGGGCACCGAGCGCGTGGTGGACCCGTGGCGGGTGTGCCGGTGGCTCCACCGGGCCGCTTTCCCTATGATGTTCCCGGCACCGCAGGCTCACCGCGGGGCACCGTCGGGCACGGGGAGCCTGTCGGTGAGCCCTCCTCGGAACCGGGCTCGGGCCTCGGGACAACTCTGAGACGCCGAGGCGGTCATGCTCTCCATCTCACCGTTGGGCGATCGGCTGCGAGCAGCGCTGGCTCCCCGCATCCTCGTGGAGCGGGAGATCGGCAGCGGGGGGACGGCTCTCGTCTTCGAGGCGCACGACCCTTCTCTGGACCGACCGGTGGCCGTCAAGGTGCTCCGTCCACAGTTCGCCACCGCGCGCGGCTCGGCGCGGTTCCTGAGGGAGGCCCGCATCCTCGCACGCCTCGGACACCCGAACGTGATCGCGGTGCACGAGGTCGGCGAGGCGGGCGGCCTCTACTACTACGTGATGGATCTCCTGTCGGGCGACACGCTGCGCGAGCGCCTGCGCCAGGGTCCGTTGCCGGAGAGGGAGGCGCTGGCCGTCGGGCTCGACCTGCTGGCCGCCCTCAAGGCGGCGCACGACGCCGGCGTCATACACCGGGACATCAAGCCCGAGAACCTCTTTCTGGTCGACGACCGAGGCGTCCTGGCCGATTTCGGGATCGCCAAGCTGGAGGAGACGGAGGAGCCCCTCACGGTTCCGGACCGGCGCGTGGGCACCCCGGGCTACATGGCGCCCGAGCAAGGGTTGGGGGAAGCGGTGACTCCCCGGACGGATCTCTACGCGGCCGCGGCGCTCGTCTACGAGGCGCTGACGGGGCGCCGGTGGTCGGCTCTGGACGAGCCCGGGGCGGGCGACTGGTCGAACGTCCCCGCTCGGGTGGCCCACGTCCTTCAACGGGCGCTGGCTCGACGGCCGGACCAGCGGTGGCCCGATGCCGGGACCTTTCGGGCCGCCCTGGAGAGGGCGGGGACGGGAAGAGGCTCGCGGGTCCGGCTCGCGGGCATCGTTGGTGCTGCGGGGCTCCTTTTCCTGATTGGCAGCTATGTGGTGGGAGGTGGGGGAAACGGCGCGGCCGATCGTTCCGCGTCGCCGTCCCTGGCTCCGGCCGACCTGGCGATCCTCCCCTGCCGCACCGTCTCCCCCGACGACAGCACGTTGGGCCGGGAGGTGGCACGCGTGGCGTACTACAGCCTGGACGGCGTCCCGGGCCTCGAGGTCGCGCCGCTTCGCACGGCCTCTCGCTGGTGGGACGCTTCCGGGGGAGATCCGACGGGGGCCGCCGAAGCGCTGCGCGCCAGGTCGGTGGCCGACTGCCGACTCGTGCGGGCGACGCCGGACTCCATGGAGCTGTGGCTGGATCTCCGGCGAGCGGGCGGAACGGCCGCCTACGACGACCGAATCACGGGTGCCGCTCAGTCGCTCGAGCTCGGAGCCCAGCTCGCCCGAAGCCTCCTTCGACATCTCCAGCCTCGAGAGCGCGAGCTGGACCACGTGCTGGAGGCCCACGATCTCCAGGCCGTCAAGGCGTTCTTCCGGGGAGAGCGAGCCTGGGAGGTGGACGCCCGGAAGCCGGCCGAGACGCACTTCGAAAACGCCGTCCGCATCGATCCCACCTTCACGCTGGCCCGCTGGCGCCTGGCGGACATGCGACGGTGGCTCGCCAGCCCCCCGGGCGCGGACCTGGCCGCGCTGCTGCGCGACCACGTCGCCGACCTGCCCGGTCGCGACGCTCTGCTGCTCGAGGCCCGGGTCACGCCGCCCGGTCCCCGGCAGTTCGAGCGCTACCGGCGGATCATCCAGGCCTACCCGAACGATGCCTACGTGACGCTTCTGTACGGCGACGAGCTGCTCCATCGGGGCCCGCTGTGGAGGGTTCCCCCCGACAGCGCGCTCCACGTGCTCGAGCTGGCGACTCGCAAGGACTCGTTTCTCGCCCCGGCGTTCGACCACCTCTTTCAGGCGCAGCTTCGCAGGGGGCGTGCGGAGTCGCGGGCCACGCTGGATCGGCTGAAGGCGGTGGCGGCCGATCCGTCCGCCGTCCACATCTACTACCCTGCCCTGTGGGAGCAGGCGTACCTGGAGCGGTTCGACCCCCCGCGAGCCGCGGCGAGCCGCGAGATTCTTTTCGGGGGCCCCCGAGGCACCGGGCTCCTCATCCTGGCCGTCCGCTATCCGCTGGCCCTGAATCTCCCGCACACCGAGCTCGCCCTGGCTCGCATGCTCCTGTCCGCTTCCCCCTCCGGCCTCGCCCAGCGAACGAGCGGCCACGTGGCGAGCGGGCTGGCGCTCATGGCTCTGGGACGCCCCGAGAGCGCCCTCGCCCAGTTCGATTCGGCGGCTCTCAACGAAGGGGGCGAACAGGCCCGGCTCCAGGCGGCCCAATGGAGAGTGGTGCCGCCCTCGCTCGGCTTCCCCGGCATGCCGAATTCCCAGGTGGCCCGGGGACGCGCGTCCCTGGACGCGATCGCCGAGGACGTGACGAAGCCCGTTTCTCTGCGCAGCCGGGCGGCCTGGGCGTTGGCCCTGGCGCGGGGAACGGACTCGGAGAGCGAGCGATGGATCCGCCGGGCAAGAGAGCTGGGCGAGGAGGCCGGTGCCGCCCGGCTGCTGACCTTTCTCGACGCCCTCGCCGCGGGCCGGGCCGGGGAGGCCCGGGCGGCCCTTCAGCGCAGCGCTCCTCTCCTGGCGTACGACTCGGCGGGACGGGAGCTGCGTCCATTCCTGCAGGCGGCCGTCCACGTGAGACGCGGCGAATGGTGGGAGAGCCTGGGGGAGGACACGCGGGCGGAGGAGGAGTGGGCGTGGCACGAACACATGGACGTGGGCGGCGTCTGGCACCTGGAGGTGAGCGACGAGTGGAGCACGCTCCCGCGCGCGGGTGAGGTGGACTGGGCGCTCTCCACCTCCATGCGGGTCCGTCGGGCCACGCTCCTCTTCCGACTCGACCGAGCCCCCGAGGCCTGCCGTCTCCTCGCCGAGGTCGCCCGCGTATGGCACGAAGCGGAACCCGGTGTGCTGAACGCCGCGGAGGAGGCCCGAGCCCGGCAGCGTCGGAGCTGCCCTGCCGACCTGACCCTCCATGGGCTCCGAGGGCGGCGAAAGGTTCCGTCGTGATCGTCTGCCGAACCCTGGGCCCCGTGGAGGCCATCCTCGACGGGGAGCCCGCCCCCCGGGAGCTCCTGTGGCGCAAAAACCTCGCTCTCCTCCTCTACCTGGCCCGCTCTCCCGGACGACGCCGGAGTCGCTCGCACCTTCTGGGGCTGCTGTGGGCCGACAAGCCCGAGTCCGCCGCCCGCCACTCTCTGAACGAGGCGCTCCGCGTGCTCCGGAGGCTGGCTTCGGATGAGCTACTGTGCACGCAGGGAGAGCTTGTCGCTCTCGCGGAGGACGGAGTGGAGCTGGACACGCAGCTCTTCGAAGCCCGGCTGGCGGCCGAGGAGTGGGACGACGCCGCGTCCTTGATCCGAGGCGAGTTCCTGGAGGGTTTCGAGGTACCGGACTCCTCCGCCTTCGAGGACTGGTTGGGAGCGGAGCGCGCCTACTGGCGTCGGCGCTCCGTGGACGCACTGGCGGTCGCCGCGGAGGCCCGACTCTCGCGCGGCGACGTGGCGGGCGGGATCGAGGCGGCGGAGAGGGCCCGGGGCCTGGACGCATTCTCCAACGCCGCGGCCCGGGCCGTCATGCGGGCGGCCGCCCTCGAGGGCGAACGCGCCCGGGCGCTGGATCTATACGAGGACTTCACGGAGCGGCTCGACCGGGAGTTCCAGGTGGAACCGGAGCCGGAGACGATACGGCTGGCGGACCGCATACGCCGGGAGCGGACCTGGCGTCTACCGGAGGTGATCCGCGAAGAGGCGGCGGCCGGCCGGCGGCTTCCGCTGATCGGCCGGCAGGAGGAGCTGCGGGAGGCGCTCGAAGCGTGGCGCCGTTGCGCCGCGGAGAAGAGAGCGGGCGTGCTCATTCTCGAGGGAGAACCCGGTGTGGGGAAGACCCGGCTCGCCGAGGAGATCCTGGCCCGTATCCGCCTGGAGGGCGGGACGCTGGCCAGCATCCGGGCGGTCCCCTCGGACCTCGCGTCTCCGTGGAGTGGCCTGTTGGCCCTGTGCCGTGGCGACCTGGTGGAGGCGCCGGGCCTCGTGGCGGCGGCCCCGGGTGCGTTGGCCGCCGTGGCGGCGGAAGTCCCGGAGTGGGGCGAGCAGTTCGCCGAGGAGATCGAGGGGGCTACCCCCGCTTCCCTTGCCCGGGCGTTCTCGGAGATCCTCCGCGCGTCCGCCGCGGAGCAGCCCGTCGTCCTCTTCGTGGACGATGCCGAATGGCTGGACAAGGAGTCCGCGATGGCGCTCCGGGCCGTCGTGCGTGATCTGGAGAAGCTCCCACTTTTTCTCGCCCTGGCCAACGCGGCCCATCCGCCCCGGGAGGAGCTGGACGAGCTGCGGGCCCATCTCGGCCGGGAGATCGACGGGGCGGTGTTGACCTTGCGACCGCTGGAGCGCGAGAAGCTGGCGGAGCTGGCCGCTCACCTTCTTCCGGAGTATGACGCCGCGGAGCTGGAGCGGGTCGTCCGTCGGGTGGAGGCGGACTCCGCCGGGCTCCCGCTCCTGGCCACCGAGCTTCTCCACGCCATCCGCCTGGGGCTGGAGCTCGAGGAAGGGCCTGCCGTGTGGCCCGAGTCTCAGAGGACCCTCGACCAGACGCTCCCGGGTGAGCTCCCCGACGCCGTCACCTCGGCCACACGCATCGGCTTCCGGCGGTTGAGCGGAGAAGCCCAGGAGGTGCTGGCCTCGGCGGCCGTCCTCGGCGAGCGGGTCGAGCCGGCCGTCCTGGAGCGAGCCACGGGTCTCTCGAACGAGGCCGTGACCCACGCCCTGGATGAGCTCGAGTGGAAGCGCTGGCTCGTCGTGGAGCCCCGCGGCTACTCCTTCGTGGCCCGCATCGTGGCCGAGGTTCTCCGCGAGGACATGCTCACCCCGGGTCAGCGGCGGCGGATCCTCGAGGCGACCGACCCGCCGACAGGCCGAGCCGGCGATTCAGCGGCGGTGGATCCTCGAGGCGACCGACCCGCCCCACGCCGAGCCGGCGATTCAGCGGCGGCGAGAGATCCGAAGCGGGAGGAGCGCCGCGGCCCCCAGGCCGGCGAGGAGCAGCGCGCCGATCGACGCGGGTCGGACTCCGACCCTCTCCTCCGGGGCCACCCGGGCGACCGCCTGCGCCCGGCTCAGCAGGGCCTCCACCTCCTCCGGCGTGGCCGCGTGCGGGATGGCCCACCGTCCCTGCATCCGGTGAGGGACGCGGATCGCCGTCAGCTCCCCGCCTGGCTGCATCGCGACCAGCGCCGAGGCCTTTGAGTTTCCTCGGGTCATCGTGAGAACGAGCACCCAGGCTCCCTCCGCGGGGAGCCCCCCACGCACCGCGTACACCCCCGGGCGGGAGGTGGGGCTCACTTCGAGATCCAGAGAACGACGCTGGCCCGCCACGATTCCCTCCGCCACCGCTGCAAGCTCGGTGCCCACTGAGGAGGCGTGGTGGTAGGTGTGGACGACGACGAGGGCGCCCCGGCTCGCGGGGTCGTGGGGGTTGGGAGGATACTCCACCGTGATCCACGGCGGGCCTCCGAAGACGACGGCCGGTACGCCCAGGCTCATCGCCAGCATCGAGAACAGGACCCATCCGCGTCGGCGGGAGCGGCGGCCGGTCCCGAACGGCGTTGTGATCTTCATCTTCGACTCCTTCGATCCGAGGGCACGGGCTCGGGCCGTCGTGGAAGCGGCCCCGGGGAGCTGCGGCGCGCCCCGAGCTCTCCGAATTGAGACGCCGTCCGGCTCCCGATTGTTCGAGACGGATACGCCCTCGCCGCGGCCGCGGCGCCCCGGAGCAACAGGCCGTGGGGCTCCCGGGGCTGCGGCGCCCGCGCGATAGCCAAAGATCGTGGAAGCTCTTACCGGGCCTGCAGCGTGATGGACCCGTTGAAAGTCCGAACGATCACCGAGGCCCCGCCCGAACCGGCGAGGAAGCTGAGCTCCCGTCCCCGGAGGTCTTGGTAGCTCTCCCGATGGCGAAACGGGAGATCTCCCTCGAGGTGGACCTCCCCTTCGACGGAGGTGATGGAGATGTCAGCTCCCTGGTCGGCGGGAAGGATCAGGCGTACGGTACCGCTGTGCGTCTGGAAATCCAGCGACCCCCCCTGGTGCACCCCACCTTCGAAGCGGACCTCTCCTGTAACGGTCTCGAAGCGGCCCAGCTCCAGAGGCGGCGCGGTCACGGAGATGTTGCCGGCGACCGTGGTCAGGGTGATGTCGGGTGTCTCTCCCTGGAAGAGGATCGGACCGTTCGCCGTCTTCGCCCTCACCGATCGGGCGGTGGCGAAGAGCTCCACCGGGCCGCCCATCGACTCGGCGTAGATGTGGCGTGCCTCGCCCTCGATGCGCACGGCCCCCGTCACGGAGTAGGCGTCCACCCCTCCGGTCACCCCGCTGACGTGCACCCGCGCGCTCTCCGTCTTCACCCACACGGTGCTCCGGCGAGGCACCCGGACTTCCAGGTCCGCGGTGACAACCTCTTGCTCCTCTCCCCACGCGCCCAGCTTGGCGCTCCCCTCACCACCGGCGAGGAAGAAGCGATCCGAGCGGCTCACCGATCCGCTCACGGCGATCGTCTCCCGGTCCCACCCGGTGACCCGAACCGAGCCGCCGGAGACGAGCACTTTGACGTACGGCTCGGGACCCGTCGCGCGTTCCCGCTCCACCCGCTCCTGGGCCTGGCCGCGGGCGGCGGAGCCGGCGGCGGCCGCGACGGCGGCCAGGAGCAGCGGAGTGACGCGGCCGGGCCGGCCGCGGAACGCGCTCCTCCCTCCTCGAAGAGTCGGCGCCTCCGCTGCCCGCTTCGGCCGTCGAGTCCTCACGCCCTCTCCTTCATCGGCTCAGCCCTGCCTCCGGGTCCTCGCGGCCTGCAACAGCAGGTCTACCTTCCGCACGTACGCGGCCTCCACGATCCCTCGCAGCACGGGACTCTCCGGGTCGGCCTCCAACGCGACCCTCGCCTCCGAGATCGCCCGGTCGATGATCCGGAGATTCTCCTCGACCAGGCGCACGGTGGCCGGGGTGAGCTGCGCTCGACGCTCCGCCAGGGAAGCCTCCAGCGCCTGTATCGCGGCCGTGTACTCCTCTTCCACCTCCCGGTAGGCGGCGCGCAACGCTCCCTGGCCCCCACCGTCGGCCGGGCTCGTCGAGCTCCCCGCCTCGGCGGTGGGCCCGCCGGACGAGGTCGCCTTCTTCCCCACCACCGCCGTGGTCAGCAGCGAGGAGACGAGCACCAGGAGCACGGCCGCCGCCGCCAGCGGATAGCGCAGGGACCACAGCACCCGACCGGGGCTCGGAGCCACCCCACCGCTGTCTCGCCGTTCGATCTCCTTCTCGCGGCTCGACGCACGTTCTTCGGCCCCGCTTCCAGCTCGAATCCGTGCCCGGATCCCCGGCCGCAGATTCCGCTCCGGAACGAGGCTCTTCGGTAGGTCGGCCAGGTCCGAGAGCAGGGAGCGGGTCGCCTCCGCTTCCAGACGACAGCTCCGGCACTCGGCCAGGTGGGCTTCCACTCGACGGGCCGCTTCAGGGGCAAGGAGTCCGTCCACGTAGCCGTTCAGGGCGTCGGGCGTCAGGTGCGAGCTCATCGCTCCAACATCTCCCGAAGCAGCCGCCGCCCCCGGTGGATCTGCGACTTCACGGTTCCGAGGGCGACGCCGGTCATCTCCGCGATCTCCTCATAACGGTAGCCTTCGATGTCGTGCAGCACGACCACGATGCGGGCGCCCCGAGGAAGCGCCGCGACCGCCCGCTCCAGGTCGAGGCGCTCGCCGTAGGGCGGCTCCTGGGAGCGGGCCGAGAGACGTTCCTCGGCCGCCGCCTGCGCCAGGCGCCCCTCCCTCCCCCGGGCCCGACGTTCATCGAGCGCGAGGTTTGCGGCCAGCCGGTAGAGCCAGGTGGAAAAGCGGCTTTCGCCTCGAAAGGTGGACAGCTTCTCCCAGCAGCGTACGAACACATCCTGCGTCAGCTCCTCGGCTCGCCGACGGTCGGCGGAGAGCCTCAGACAGGTCGCGTACACCCGCCCCACATGCTCTCTGTACAGCGCGTCGAAGGCCGCCTCGTCCCCTCGCTGCGCCCGCTGCACGAGCTTCTCCGGCTCCGGCCCGGACGCTCGGCTCTCCTCGCGATCCCGCGCCTCGCCCACCGGGTCGGCTAGCCGAGGACCCGCGCCCTGCCGTCCGTACCGAATCGCCGCGTTCGCGCACTACCCATGCCCAAGCACCTCGCTTCTCGTACACGCTCCCTTTGGACGTCCCGGCACGCGGCTTTGTTCGATCCGACTCAAGGGCCCGAGCTCTGCCGGGCGGGTCGCTGGACCCGATTCCATACCAGCACCCCGACACCCGCCAGGGTCGAAAGGAGAATCCCGGCGGTTCCGAGCCGGAGCGGCGCCGCCGTGGCCTCGAACGCGAGGGCGCCGAGCGCGACGAGAGCGGCGAACACGCCGTTCAAGAGCTCCACCGCCGTCGGCCGCCAACCGCCTCGCGGCTCCGGGTCCTCCCCGCGGCGAGCAGAGAGGCCCTCGGAGACCGCTCCCGTCAGGGACGCGAGCACCTCTTCGGGCAGCCCCGGTGCGGGCTCCGCTTCCTCGGCCAGGATCCCGTGGAGCTCCTCCAGCTTGCTCAGGGTCACGCGGCACTCGGGGCAGGTGGCCAGATGGGCAAGCCGCTCCAGGGGACTCCATCCGAGGGCCGCGCTCAGGGTGACCAGCGCGTCCGTGTCGGGACAGCCGAGTCTGCTCATCGCTTCCGCTTCCTCCTCGTTCCTGGTCTGCCCTCGGCGAGACCCACGCGCACGGCCCACCGTGGTTTTTCCACAGGCTTCTAGGCGTCCAATGGTGTCCGATCCGTGCCGCTACCTCTCGGGGCCCCACTCACACAGCAACGGCTCCAGCCTTCTCAACGCATGATGGAGCGCTGCCTTGACCGTGCCTTCCGCGCACCCCAGCGCTTCGGCGGCCTCCCGGGTGCTACGGCCCTCCAGGATGCGCAACAGGACCACGGCCCGCTGGCGCTCCGGTAGCTCCAGCAGCGCGAAGCGCACGGCGCGGCGCGCTTCCATCCGGGCCAACGCCGCATCCGGAGGCTCGGGACCGGCGGGCTGCCGTTCCACGAACCCCGCACCGCTCGGGCTCGCCGAACGACCGCCGGAGCCCACGGAGAGCTCCAGCGAGCCCATGCGGGCCCCTGCCTTCCGCGTTCGGGAGATGCACACGCTGCGGCACACCGCGTACAGCCAGCCGAGGATCGGACCCGTTCCGCTGTACGTCCGGCGACGCGCCCAGGCCCGGAGCCACGTTTCCTGCAGGAGATCATGGGCCTCCTGGGCGGCCGTGGCGAACGACCGGGTCACCACCAGCAGTCGCGGAGAGTGGGCGACCACGAGCTCGCGGAAGAAGCGCTCCTCCCCCGCGTGGAAGCGGGCCAGCTCCTCGTCGGTCATGCGGCGGCGGGCCCCGACACCCGCTCACCCCGCTCCCTCGGCCCGGGACCCCACGGTCACCGACGCCCCCAGCAGGCGGGCCGCCGTGGCGAGGGCCAGGCCCATGAGGAGCATCGTCGGTGCGATGAGCGGAAGCCACGCGGCGAAGAAGGCGGGGGCAGCCATGTGGAGCAGCAACAGCTCGTAGCTGTTCTCTCCCATCAGGTACGTGGTGACCAGCAGAAAGAGCCCCAGCGCCCAGTACTGAGCCTGGCGTAGCTCTCGCCGAGCGGTCCACCTCGCCCACGCCCCGGCCAGCACCCCGATCCCCGCGAGGACGAGGGCGAGGAGGGAGCCCACCACCGTGCCGTCCATCTCCCAGGCGATCCGGTTGACCGGCCGCCACGCTTCCACGCTCCGGTCTCCCCTCGCCTCCACGGCCTCGAGGGCCAGGCGGAGAACCCGAGGCCGCTCGTGAAAGTAGAGGGATGCGGCCTCCTGTTCGGCGATCGGACCGATCCTCCCCGCCCCGCCGAGAGCGGCGGCCGCCCTCTCCTCCGGAGCGGTCCCGACTTCGTCACGTACGACCGCGGGGCCCACGTACCCCCGGATGAGGAAAACGAGCAGCGCCAGGATGCCCGCTCCCAGCATCAGGCCGGCCGGTGGGCCGAGGCGGGGTCTCGTCCACCGAACCACCTGCTCCGCCACGGCGATCCCCGCCGGGAAGGCGGAGAAGATCAGGGCGCCCGCCACCCAGCGCGTCACGTGCAGGACGAGCACATCCCCTTCCTCGCCGCTCAACAGGGCCGACAGCAGCACCAGAGCCATGAAGCCGGACGTCCACAGAAACGCCCGGCCGAGAAAGCGCAGCGCGAGCCGCATGGATCGCCTCCCTCGTTCGGTGGGTGGGCTCGAGGCTGCCCCGGCCGGCGGCGAGGCGCGAACGTGCCGCCCCGTGCGCCCCGCGGGAGATGGCCCCACGCAGCCGGTACCGTCGGGCGCCTCTCCAGGGCTTCTTCACAGGCTTCTAGACGCCATCGGGGTCGGAGAGGTTTAGCTCCCGAGCGCGGGCGGCTCCGTCCACCGGTACCGTCGGGCCTCTCACTTCGAGCCTCGGGCCTCCGGTCGGCGCTGCCTCCCGCCGGTTCCCGAGCGCTCCCCCACAGCCTCGTCCACCAGGCGCCGGATCTCCCGCCACACGCCCGGATGGGTGAGAAGGTCGTCGTGACCCACCCCCCGCGCCACGTACCACCGCTTGGGGCTCGGGGCTGCATCAAACACCCGGCGCGCCTCCTCCACGGGTACGAGCCGGTCCTCTTCACCGACCGCGACGAGGAGAGGAGCCCCCGCATCGGAGAGGCGCGACAGGAGATCGAATCGGTGAGCGCTCCAGTGAAGCGCCGACGCCGGAAGCCATCGGAAGGCGTTGCGGGCCACGGCCACGGTGCTCGTGAAGGCCCCGAGGAGCACGAGCCCCGCCACGGGGCGGCGTCGGGCGAGCTCCACCGCCACCGCGCTTCCGAGCGAGTTTCCCACCACGACGAGCCGCTCCGGGCCGACGCCGGCTCGCTCCAGAGCCACGTCGTAGGCCGCCTCGGCATCCCGGTACAGCCCTTCCTCATCGGGCCGACCCTGGCTGAGCCCGTAGCCCCGGTAGTCCGGCAAAAGGATGTCGAGGTCCAGATCCGCCAGCCCAGCGGCGATCTCGCCCCGGTACGCCAGGTGGCCGGCGTTGCCGTGCAGGTAGAGAGCCACGCCGCGGGGAGTCGAGGAGACCCCTGCTTCCCCCTTCGCGCCCCCGGCTCCCGCTCCCGCGGCCCCGGCTCCCGCTCCCGCGGCCCCGGCTCCCGCTCCCGCGGCCCCGATCCCCCCTTTCGCGGCCCCGGATTCCCCTCCCGCTGCCCCGGCCCGCCAGCCCCCGCCATCGCCGCGCCCCGAGGCCGGGAACCACCAGGCGTGTAGGCGCACCCCGTCCTGCGCCGCGAAGCGCACCTCCTCGGCCTGCGGGAAGCCCCACAGGGCCGGGTCGCTCTCCAGGGGCTTCAGCGGCTCCGGGTGGTAGATGAAGAAGCGAACGACGTGCGGGAGAAGGAGACGAATCCCCATGAGACCGGCCAGGACGGCCAGGGAGAGGAGAAGGAGGGTGCGCACGCGCCTCCCTACGGAACGGGCAGCGCCCGGCCGGTGTCCGGACACGCCCCCGAACCCCGCCTCCGCTTCACCGCTCCCACCGCGGGTACTCCTGCGGACGACGATCCCGCCAGAACAGGCGCCGGGCCGTCGAGCGCGCGCACCTCTCCAGCGCCAGGTCGGCGACCAGCACCTCTTCCTCCAGGCTCTTCGCACGGGCGATCACCCGCCCCTCCGGGTCCGTGACGAACGACTCGCCCGCGAAGGTGAGCCGCTCCTCCTCCCCCACCCGATTGCACAGCGCGGCAAAGTAGCCGTTCTGAAAGGCGGCCACCCGAACCTCCGCCTCGAAGAGCCCGTCCGGCCACTCGCCGTGGGCCCCCGCCTGCGGGATCACCACGAGCTCGGCGCCCGCGCTGCCCAGGGCCCGCATGTACTCCGGGTAGTGGCGGTCATAGCAGATCGCCACCCCGACCCGGCCGGCGCTCGTCGCGTACACGGGCGCGCCCCGATCCCCGGGGTGGTAGTAGGCCTTCTCGTGAAAACGGTCGTAGTCGGTGATGTGCACCATCCGGGTCACCCCGAGGAGCCGACCGTCCCGCTCGATGACCGGCGAGCTGTCGAAGCAGCGCCCCGAGTCTTCCTCTCGCTCGTACAGGTTGAAGACGGTGACCAGACCCAGATCCCGTGCCCGCGCGCTGATCCTCTCGGTGGTCGGACCGGGCACCGGCTCCGCCACCTTCCGAGCCATATCGCTCTGCTCCTCCTGCGGAAAAAAGCGGAGGGCGGCAAGCTCGGGGAACGCGACGAGCTCCGCTCCGGCTTCCCTGGCCCGGCCCATGGCTTCCAAGGCACGCTCCAGGTTCGCGTGACGATCCAGACCGGCGGCCTGCTGAATGAGGGCGATTCGCATCCTGTATCTTGCCACGCGGGGCCGATCCGGGAAACCAACGTGGACCAGGGGCCTCGGCGCCGCGGCGCGGGGCCTTTAGTTTAACGACATGTGCGGTCGATTCACCCTGAAGACACCGGTGGCCGAGGTGGCGAGGCTGTTCGAGGCCGACGTCCCTCCGGAGGTGGATCTGCCGCCCCGATACAACATCGCTCCCACCCAGCCCGTGGTCGCCGTCCGCCTCCGTGGCTCGTCCGGGGAGCGGGAGCTGGCGCTTCTGCGCTGGGGGCTGCTGCCGGCGTGGGTCAAGGATCCGGCGGAGTGGCCCACCCTGATCAACGCACGCGCCGAGACGCTGGATCGGAAGCCGGCGTTCGAGGACGCCGTCCGGGGCCGTCGTTGCCTCGTCCCGGCGGATGGCTTCTACGAGTGGCGGCGGGAGCGGGGCGGCAAGCAGCCCTACTACGTCCGAGCCCGGGACGGCTCCCTGCTGGCGTTCGCCGGGCTGTGGGAGGAGCGAACCGACGCGAGCGGGGAGACGCTGGCCTCGTGCACGATCGTGACGACGGACGCGAACTCGCTCCTGCGGCCCCTCCACGACCGCATGCCCGTGATGCTGGACGTCGGAGGGCAGGCCCGGTGGCTCGACCCGAAGCTCCGCTCCTACCGGGAGCTGGAGCCGCTGCTGCGCCCCGTGGCGGCGGAACGGCTGGTCGTCCACCCCGTGAGCCGGGTCGTGAACCGAACCGAGGTCGACGACCCCTCCTGCATCGAGCCGCTCGTACCGGCGCCCGGCCGCCCCGCGGACGGCGACGCGGGCGCGGAACCCGAGCCGGCCGGCGAGAGCGAACCTCAGCAGCTCGACCTGCTGTAGGGCAGGTCGCGCGGCCAGGCGTGCCTCGAACCCGCAGCTACGACGTGGCGGTGGCCGGCCTCGGGGCCGTCGGGTCCGCCACCGCCGAGGCGCTCGCCCGCCGCGGCCTCAGCGTGCTCGGGCTGGACCGCCACGCTCCTCCTCACGCCCTGGGCTCCACGCACGGCGAGACCCGCATGATCCGGGAAGCGTACTTCGAGGCACCGTTCTACGTCCCGCTCGTTCAGCGCGCTCTCGAGGCATGGCGGCGGCTGGAAGAGCGCAGCGGCCGTTCCCTCCTGCGACAGACGGCCGGAATCATGATCGGGCCGCCCGAGTGCGATCTGGTCGCGGGGAGTCGGGAGAGCGCCCGGAGACACGACCTTCCCTGTGAAGAGCTCTCGGCCGGAGAGATTCGCCGGCGGTTCCCGGCCCTGCATCCCGCCGACGGGATGGTCGGAATCCTGGAGCCCCGGGCCGGCTATCTGCACCCGGAGGGCTGCGTGAAGGCGTTTCTCGACCTCGCCGCCGCGGCCGGCGCCGACCTCCGGTTCGACGAACCGCTCACGGAATGGCGGGCCGCCGACGGTGGCCTCGCTCTCCGGACGCCGGGCGGGGAGTACTCCTGCGACCGTCTGCTCGTCGCCGCCGGTTCGTGGATCCCCGCGCTCCTGCCGCGGCTCGCGCTCCCGCTCACGGTGGAGCGAGCCGTCCAGTTCTGGTTCGAGCCCTCGGCCGGGGCGCATCGAGACCTTGTCCCGGAGCGCTGCCCCGTGTACGCCTGGGAGCCGCGGCCGGGTCACATCTGGTACGGGTTTCCCGCTCAGCCCCGGGGCGTCAAGGTCGGATTCCACTACGGCGACCGGACCGTGGATCCGGACGCGGTCGGGCGCACGGTGCGGGACGTGGAAGTGGAGCGCATGCGGGCCGTGCTGGACCTCTACCTCCCGGCCGCCGCCGGTCCGCTCCGAGAAGCGGAGGTGTGCCTGTACACGAACACGCCCGACCACCACTTCCTGATCGACGCCCATCCCGAGCATGCCGGCGTCTTCTTCGTCAGCGCCTGCTCCGGTCACGGTTTCAAGTTCGCCAGCATCCTGGGCGAGCTGCTGGCGGAGACGCTCGCCACGGGAAGCTCAGCCCCCGAGCTCCGCCGCTTCCGCCTCGACCGCCTGACGGACGACCCCGGAACGCCCGTCGAATAAAAAAACGGAGGCGGGCCGGACGCCCGCCTCCGCAGGGATCACTCCGGCGGCCGAAAGCCGCCGCCCCGAGGCCTCAGCCGCGGGCTTTCCCCAGCGCCTGCGTGATGCCGTCCACGTACTTGTCGACGCCCGTAAGCACGTCGATCACCTCGGCGGTTCCCTTCGCCTGGGCAGCCGACATATCCCGGGCAAAGGACAGCAGACCTTCCCGGATGGCGGCCCGGTCCAGCTCGCTCCGCGGGGTCCGACGTCCGGCCCGCTTCACCTTGCGACGCCGCGGACGCCCCGATGCAGCGGCCAGCTTACGCTTCACCTGCAAGGGATAGCGGGCGTGGAACTGCCGCAGCGTCAGGCCCTTAACAGACCGGTCGATCTTCTGGGCCTTCTTGTACAGCTCCTCCGCGGAGACCTTGGGGTTCTTCTTCAGCGCCTCCCGGACCATCTCCATGACTTTCTGGTTCGTAGCAGCCATGCACCCTTCCCTCATGAATGGAGTCAGTAGTTGGGGAACGATCCTCGACCGTAAGTATAACGGTCCGCTTTTCTCCGGTAAAGGTACGCCGAAGGACGCTCTACTATGCGCCACTTGCGCGTATAACCGCCCTCTGTGTCCGAAATATTCTCCGCGCCCCGGGTGTCGTATGGCGCCGTCGCGACACGGAGGCCCGTGAAGACGCGCGAGGGAGTCCAGAACCCATTGATGTACCGAGTCTTGCCGGCTTACGGCTGGACCGGAATGCCGTTTGCCGCCGCATGGTGGCAGAAACGAGGCGATCCGCTCGGTCGGTCGGATTTCGGGGGCGCGTGATGACGGCCAGGCGGACGGCGGTTCTTCACCGTGGTCCGCGACATTCCCGACAGGTCGAGGGGCGACATTCATGAAGTACATCCGCTGGTTCCGCGAGCTCACCGCGGAGGACGTCGCTCAGGTGGGGGGAAAGAACGCCAGCCTGGGCGAGATGATGGGGACGCTGTCCGGCCGCGGGATCCGGGTTCCAGACGGCTTCGCGGTCACCGCCGCGGCATATCGGCGATTCCTGGAGGCGAGCGAGCTGGCGGACGCTCTCGCTCCCTACCTGGACGACCTCGCCAGGGGTGTCCGACCGCTCGCCGAGGTCGGAGCCTCCCTGCGGGCTCTCGTCCTCGGCGCTCCGTTCCCCGACCCGATCGCTCGCGAGATCCGCTCGGCGTACGCGGATCTGGCGGCCCTTGCGGGAGACGCGCGTCCCGACGTGGCGGTGCGGAGCAGCGCGACCGCGGAGGACCTTCCGGAGGCGAGCTTCGCCGGGCAACAGGAGACGTTTCTCAACGTCGCCGGCTGCGAGCAGCTCCTCCAGGCGTGTCGCCGCTGCTACGCCTCCCTCTTCACGGACCGGGCCATCAGCTACCGGGAGCGGCAACGCTTCGATCACCTCGAGGTGGCGCTCTCCGTGGGCGTACAGCGGATGGTTCGCTCGGATCTCGGCTCCGCCGGCGTCTGCTTCTCCCTCGATACCGAGTCGGGCTTCCCCGACGTCGTGCTCATCAACGCCGCCTGGGGCCTGGGCGAGAGCGTCGTTCAGGGCAGCGTGACCCCGGACGAGTACACCGTGTTCAAGCCCCTGCTCGACCGTCCCGGCTGCGTCCCGATCATCGAGCGGGTGCTGGGCGGTAAGGAGGCGAAGCTCGTATACGACGAGAGACCGGGAAACGGCACCGTGCGCGTCGCCACGTCGGAGGAGGAGCGCAACCGCTTCGTCCTGGACGAGACGGAGATCCTCCGTCTCGCGCGCTGTACGCGCGAGATCGAACGGCATTACGGATGTCCGGTGGACGTGGAGTGGGCCCGGGACGGCGTCAGCGGAGAGATCTTCATCGTCCAGGCGCGACCGGAGACCGTCCAGTCGCGACGGCCCGTCGCAGCCATGGAGTCGTACACGCTCGAGGAGACGGGTACGGAGCTGGTACGTGGTCTCAGCGTCGGCCAGGCGGTCGCCGCCGGCAAGGCGTGCGTGATCGAGGACGCTCGCGACATCGACCGGTTCGAGACCGGCACGATTCTCGTGACTCGCATGACCGACCCCGACTGGGTGCCGATCATGGAGCGCGCCGCCGGGATCATCACGGACCTGGGCGGTCGGACGTGTCACGCGGCGATCGTCAGCCGCGAGCTGGGAGTCCCCGCCGTCGTGGGCACGGGCCACGCGACCCGGCTGCTTCGGACGGGGCAGCCTCTCACGCTTTCGTGCGCCGAAGGGGACGAGGGGATCGTCTACGAGGGGATCCTCCCGTTCCGGGTGGAGGAGCTGAGCCTGGAGGTCCCGGAGACCCGCTGCCAGATCATGTTGAACATCGGCAGCCCGGCGGCCGCCTTCCGCTACTGGCGGCTCCCGTGTCAGGGGGTGGGTCTGGCCCGCATGGAGTTCATCATCAACAACCATATCCAGATTCACCCGATGGCCCTCGTGCACTTCGATCGACTGGAGGACGCCGGGGCCCGACGCGAGATCGAGCGGCTCACGCGCGGCTGGGCCGACAAGGTGGACTACTTCGTGGACCATCTGGCGCGGGGGATCGCCAAGATCGCCGCCTCTCGCTACCCGCACCCGGTCATCGTCCGGATGAGCGATTTCAAGACGAACGAGTACGCCGACCTCGTCGGCGGAGAGGCGTTCGAGCCTGTCGAGAGCAATCCGATGCTGGGCTTCCGGGGCGCCTCCCGGTACTACAGCGAACGGTACCGGGAGGGGTTCGCGCTGGAATGCCGGGCGATTCGGCGGGTTCGAGAGGAGCTCGGCCTCACCAACGTCCTCATCATGATCCCGTTCTGCCGCACCCTGGAGGAGGCGGACCGGGTGCTGGAGGTGCTGGCCGAGAACGGTCTGCGGCGGGGCGACAACGGGCTCGAGGTTTACGTGATGGCCGAGATCCCGTCCAACGTGATCCTCGCCGAGGAGTTCGCCGACCGGTTCGACGGCTTCTCCATCGGAAGCAACGACCTCACCCAGCTCGTTCTGGGCGTGGATCGGGACTCCTCCGACCTCGCCTCCCTTTTCGACGAGCGCAACGAGGCGGTCAAGCGCGTGGTCTCGGACCTGATCGCGCGGGCCCACTCCCGGGGCCGGAAGGTGGGAATCTGTGGTCAGGCCCCGAGCGATTATCCCGAGTTCGCGGCGTTCCTCGTGGCGGCGGGCATCGACTCGATGTCGCTGAACCCCGACAGCATCGTGCCCGTGAAGCGACGCGTCGGGGAGGTGGAGTGGGGCCTGAGGGCGAGCCGGCGGCAGGAGAAACGATCCCACCGCGAGCCGCGTTCCGCGCACGCGGCGAGCTAGACGAGAAGCTCGTCCGAGTGGGGGAGGAGGGCGAGCGGCGTTACGCGACGAAGCGCCTCACTGCGCCTCCCTGAGGACGCGGAGGATCCTCTCCTCCAGCTCCTCGCTGCAGCTCGCCTTCAGCGCCGAGCTGCGGATATGGTCCAGGAAGATGCGCTCGAAGTTGAAGTGCGGGTAGCACCTCTTGCACATCTCTATGTGCCGCCGGACCTGCTCCGTGCTCACCGCATCCAGCTCGCCGTCCAGATACTCGTACACCCGCTCGACCGCCTGCTCGCAGGTGATCGGATCCGGCCCCCCCGGCGTCCCGGGCCTCTCGCCCTCAGGTCGCTCGTTCATGTCAGGTACCCCATCTCCCGCGCGTAGGCGTATAGCCGCTCCTGGAGGCGCTTGCGAGCCCGGAAGAGCCTCGACTTCACCGTACCCACCGGGATCTCCATGATCTCGGAAATCTCCTGGTAGCTCAGGCCCTCGAGATCGGAGAGCACGACCGTGATGCGGAACTCGTCCGGCAGCTCATCGATGGCCCGGATCACCTCGTCGTCGATGATCCGCTGGAAGAACTGCCCCTCCGGATCCTCCTCGCGCAGGGTCTCGAAGATGGATCGCTCGGCCACGTCGTCGTAATCCACCGCGGACGGCCGGCGCTGAGCCCGGCGGAACTCGTTGATGAACGTGTTCCGCAGGATCGTCATCAGCCAGGCCCGGCAGTTCGTCCCCAGCTCGAAGTCGTCCCACGCGCGGTACGCCTTCAGGACGGCTTCCTGCACGAGGTCCTCGGCCCGCGCCTCGTTGCCTCCCGTCAGCCGGAGCGCCAGTCCGTAGAGGGCGTCCAGGTGGACCATCGCCTCGGCCTCGAACTCGGCCTTCTTCGACCTTCCTACCATCCGGTGCTCACGCGCCGCTCCCTGTCCGCGCCGTGTCCGGTCCCGCGCCGCCACGGATCCACCGTTTTCGCCGCACCTATCCCACAGCCTCTCGGCGACGCAAGCGTGCGTCAAGCGTGCAGCGGTCGTCTCGGGCGTTCAGGACGAGTACGACGTTCGTCGCCAGAATCACGATCGAGGCCAGGAAGAGGTGGGTGCCTCCCTTGGTGAGCCCGAGCCACCCCCATGGATCCAGAATCTGCCGCCAGCTGGCGAAGGTGGAGACCCCGTTCACCGCCAGGGCGATCCACGCCACCGGCACCCGGAAGAGCCCCACGGCCAACGCGAGGCCCAGCAGCAGCTCGGCGATCCCCGCGAACTGCAGGAGCAAGGTCCCGGCCTCCACTCCGTAGAAATGGGAGAAGATGCCGCGGGAGCTCTCCGTCGCCGCGAGCTTGTCGATGCCCCACAGCGCGAGGAAGAGGCCCATCCCGAGTCGAAGCAACGGCATCGTCCACTTGGAGTGTGGCTCCATGCTCCCCTCCTGTGCTGGCGGCCCGTACCGGCCGGCCGTACGGAATCCTATCCCCCGGGGCCATCCCGGGTCTGTCAAAGAATCCCCTCGGGGCCCGCCGAGTTCCCCCGGTCGGGAAGGGCGCTCCGGTTCAGGAACCTGGCGGCACGGTCGCGGTGTTCCCTTGGAGGTCGGCCCGGACCGGGTCGACAGCCGCCCAACCCCTGCGGGAGACCACAGATGACTCGCAACGAGACGACGGCTCGGAGCCTGGTGACGGGAGCTCTGGCCCTCCTGCTGGGCGTGTTTCCGGCGTGCGCCCAGCAGCGAGACGACGGAAACGCTTCCGCCGATGCCGCGCGCGTGGCC
The DNA here is from genome assembly GCA_046757485.1 of Gemmatimonadota bacterium. Taxonomy (GTDB): domain Bacteria; phylum Gemmatimonadota; class Gemmatimonadetes; order Palauibacterales; family Palauibacteraceae; genus JBHHYJ01. The sequence goes on along the minus strand of JBHHYJ010000023.1, from coordinate 8,367 downwards.
CGCATGCTGGGGGGCGGCGAACGATGGAAGACGGACTTTTCCCGCATCTCCATCGACCCCCGTGAGATCCGCTCGGGCGGTCCGCCGAAGGACGGAATCCCGGCCGTGGATCGGCCCCGGTTCGAGTCCCTGGACGAGGCGGACCGGTGGCTGGCGGACCGGGAGCCGGTGATCGTGGTGGAGCACGCGGGCGAGACGAAAGCCTACCCTCTTCAGATCCTGATCTGGCACGAGATCGTCAACGACGAGGTGGGTGGAAAGCCTCTGACGATCACCTTCTGCCCGCTGTGCAACACGGCCCTGGTGTTCGAACGGGAGGTGGAGGGACGCATCCTGGACTTCGGCACCACGGGGCGGCTGCGCCACTCCGACCTCGTCATGTACGACCGTCAGACGGAAAGCTGGTGGCAGCAGGCCTCCGGCGAGGGGATCGTCGGTACGTTCACCGGCACCTTGCTCAAGTTCTACCCTGCGAACACGTTCGCGTGGGCCACCGCCCGGCGCCTGTACCCCGGGGTGCGCGTGCTGTCGCGCCGCACGGGACAGTCCCGCCGGTACGGCATCAATCCGTACGAGGGGTACGACTCCCGGAACGCACCGTACAGCCAGTTCTTCTCCGGCCGGCGGGACCCGCGGCTGCCGGCGATGGAGCGGGTCGTGGCCGTGGATCTCGGGGCGGGCTGGGCGGCCCCCTTCTCGTCGCTCGAGAAGGCCCGGGCCATCAACGAGGAGGTGGAGGGTCGACCGTTCGTCGCGCTGTGGGCCCCCGGGACCGCGAGCGCCCTCGACCGGGCGCGCATCGCCCAGAGCCGGGATGTGGGCCAGACCGCCGTGTACGATCGCCGGCTGAACGGACGCACCCTCACGCTGGAGCCGGCGGAAGGGGAGACGTTCCGGGACCGGGAGACCGGCTCGATCTGGGACCTGGCCGGCCGGGCGACTTCGGGCGAGTTGGCGGGCGAGCGACTGGAGCCGATCCCGCACGGCGACTACTTCTGGTTCGCCTGGTCCACCTTCCGTCCCCGTACCCGGGTGTGGGAGAGGCCGTAAGGCCGGCCGCGAAGCCACGGCCCGCGGAAGGCTCTCGAAACGCGCCTCCTCCTGCCGCATATTCCTCTCCGCAACCTCGCCGTGCCGGGGCACGGCGTCGGCCGTTCCGTCGCCGGAAACAACGGGCCGACGCTCCGGCCGGAACCTCGGAAACGCCCGGATCGGCCGGTGGACGGTGCCGGCGGCCGGCCAAAGGAGGCATCTCCATGGTGGTGTGCGCCCGTGGCCGCGCGCGGTCCCCGCGAGCGTTCCTTCTCCTGCTGACATCCCTCGGCTTCCTGTTCCCCCAAACGGCATCGGCCCAGCGGGGTCTTGCCGCCGCGCGCCCGGTCACGCTTCCCGCACGGACCATCGCGGAGATCCCGTTCCGCTCCATCGGACCGGCGGTGACGGGGGGACGGGTGCACGACGTCGAGGCCCTGCCGCGAGACCCATCCACCGTGTACGTCGCCGCCGCCTCGGGAGGCCTGTGGAAATCCACCAACCACGGCACGACCTGGACGCCGATCTTCGACGATCAGGCGGTGAGCACGTTCGGGGACCTGGCGATCGCTCCTTCGGACCCGGAGATCCTGTGGGCAGGCACCGGAGGGCAGCAGAACCGCCAGAGCACCTCCTGGGGGAACGGGGTCTACAGGTCCGCCGACGGGGGCGCCACCTGGACACACGTGGGGCTGGTGGAGACGCGTCACATCGGCCGCATCCGCGTCCACCCACGCGACCCCGACGTGGCCTTCGTCGCGGCGCTCGGGAACCTGTGGCGGCCCGGAGAGGAGCGCGGGGTGTTTCGGACCCGCGATGGCGGACGCACCTGGAAGAAGGTGCTGTACGTGGACACGCTCACCGGGGCGGTGGATCTCGCGATGGATCCCCGAGACCCGGGCGTGCTGTACGCGGCCACCTACCAGCGTCTCCGGCGGGCCTGGGGCTTCAACGGCGGAGGCCCGGGCAGCGGCATCTGGAAGAGCACCGACGGCGGAGAGACGTGGCGCGAGCTGACGAACGGCCTGCCCGAGGGTGACCGGGGGCGCATCGGCCTCGCGTTGGCTCCCTCCGACCCGGACCGGATCTACGCGGTCGTCGAGCACGCCCGGGCGGGCGGCGTCTACCGCTCGAACGACGCGGGCGAGAGCTGGGAGAGAGTGAACGCCCTGAATCCCCGTCCCATGTACTACAGCCACATCTTCGTGGATCCGTGGGAACCGCGGCGGCTCTACCTTCTGGCCACAGAGGCGTACATGAGCGCCGACGGGGGCCGGACGTTCCGCCAGCTCCCCACGCGGCCCACTTACGACGTCGGGGTGCACTCGGACCACCACACGATGTGGATCGACCCGAACGACACGGAGCATTTCTACCTCGCCGGGGATGCCGGGCTGCACGAGACGTTCGACCGCGGCGAGACGTTTCGCCGCATCAACAACCTGCCGATCGGCCAGTTCTACGCCGTCGGGCTGGACGACCGGGATCCGTTCTGGATCTACGGCGGGATGCAGGACAACCACTCCTGGATGGGACCCAGCGCGACCCGACGCTTCATCGGCATCATCAACGACGACTGGTCGCAGATCGGCTTCGGAGACGGCATGTACCAGCAGCCCGATCCGCACAACCTCCGCTATGTCTACGTGGGGGCCCAGAACGGCGAGTTCACCCGCTTCGACGCACGGACCGGAGACCGCCTGGCGATCCGTCCCGTCGCCCCGCGGGGGGAAGCGTACCGCTTCGACTGGGTGACCCCGAGCCTCCTCTCCCGCCACGATCCGGCCACGATCTACCTGGGCGGCAACCGCCTGTTCATCTCTCACGACCGGGGAGAGAGCTGGAGCTCGACGAAGGATCTGTCCAAGAAGATCGACCGCGACACGCTCACCCTGATGGGCGTCCGGGGAGCCGAGCCGATGCTCTCCCGGAACGACGGCACGGCCTCCTTCGGCGAGATCACCACGATCGCCGAGTCCCCCCTGAAGTCGGGGATCCTGTGGCTCGGCACCGACGACGGAAACGTGCAGCTCTCCCGGGATGGCGGGAGGCGGTGGAGAGAGGTCGGCCGGAACGTCCCCGGCGTTCCTCACACGACGTACGTAAGCCGGGTCGTAGCCTCGCGGGCCGGGCCCGGCGCCGCCTACGTCGCGTTCGACGCACACCGGGACGGGGACTTCGCCCCCTACCTGTACCGGACGAGGGACTTCGGCCGCAGCTGGGAGCCCCTCCACGGAGCGCTGCCCCCCGGCGCGGGCTCCGTGAACGCGCTCGTCGAACACCCGCGGAATCCCCGCCTTCTCTTCCTCGGAACCGAGCACCACCTGTACGTCTCGGCCGACGGGGGCGAGAGCTGGGCGCGGGCGGGCGGCGGTCTCCCCACGACGTTGTACGACGACCTGGCGATCCACGAGCGGGAGAACGCCCTCGTCGTGGCGACCCATGGACGCAGCCTGTGGATCCTGGATGACCTCACGCCACTGGAGCGCTGGTCGGCGGAGGTGGCGGCCGCCCCCGCCCACCTCTTCCCGGTCCGGGACGCCGTCTTCTTCCATCCCTGGAAGTCGACCTCCTACCGGGGACAGGCGGCGTACGCGGGGGAAAACCCGCCGTTCGGAGCCCTCATCCACTACTATCTCGCGCGGCCGGACTCCGCCGCCCACATCCGCATCAGCCGCGCCGGAGGAGAGCCCGTGCGCGAGCTTTCCGTGGATGGGAGCGCGGGCAGGATCCACCGCGCCGTGTGGGACCTGCGCCACGAGCCGCCTCCCGTCTCCGAGGCGGAGCCGCGGCCCACCCCCCCCGGCCTGGTGCGGAGCGAGAACGCCCTGCCGCGTCTTCCCTACCCGGTGGAGCCAGCCGGGCCGTTCGTCTCGCCCGGAACGTACGAGGTGACCCTGGTGGCCAACGGCCGCCGGTCCGTGCAGACCGTCCGGGTCATCGGGGACCCGGAGATGCCGATCACGGACGCGGAGTATCGGGAGAGGGAGGCGTTCCTCCTCGAGGTACGGGGCCTCCGGAGACGGATCCGGGAGATGAGACGCCGGCTCGGGGAAGCGCGAGAGAGGGGCGATGCCCCGGAGGACGCAACGATCCTGCTCGGTCGCCTGGCGAGCGTCGATCGCCGTCTCGCCGCCCTGGCCGGCGCCTACAACCGGAGCGGAGTGACCCAGGGGTCCCTCCATCCTCCCACGCGGACCCATCGCGAGCTGAAAGCTCGCCTCGAGGCGGAGCTGGAGAGGCTCCTGCGAGACCCTCCTCCCGCCCCTCCCGACCGCCCCGACTCGTGAGCCGGGCCCCGCCCGGGGAGGAGTTCGCGAAACCGGCTCGCTCGAGCCAACGTTTTGGAGGGTTGGAGGATCCAACTGACCAGAGAGATCCGCTGCGGGCTCGCGGACGACGGGGTTTTCCGCCGGCTGGCGCCGCGGGACCTCCGCCATCGGGCGCGGGAGGCCGTCCGCGACCGGAACGAGCGTAAGCAGATCGCTGAGACGCTCCAGTGGGTCGCGCCCGCTGGAGTCTCTCAGCGAGCTGCCAAGGCCCCACTTCAGGAGGTACCGATGCAGAAACGGCTTTCGCCCCATCGCAAACGCGCTCCCCTCCTCCCTCTCGTGCTCCCGTTCCTGCTGCCGTTCGTTCCCGCGCCCCTCGAGGCTCAAGGCTACGGGCAGACCGTCGCGATCGGGCAGGGCGAGATCTTCGTCGGGGAGCCTCTGAACGAGCGCAGGCCGGGAATCGTGTACGTGTACCGGAAGAGCGACGGCGAGTGGCGGGAAGCCGCGCAGCTCACCGCTCCTGACGGATACGACAACGATCATTTCGGGCGGGCGATCGTACCGGCCGGCCCCACGCTGCTCGTCGGCGCCACGAGCGTGGACGAGGGGCGCGGCGCGGTCTACGTGTTCCAGAAGAACGCCTCGGGGAACTGGGAGCCCGCGGGCAAGGTCCAGCCCGAGGATCTCTCGCCCAACGAGTACTTCGGTCGCGAGGCGGGCTCGGACGGGAAGGTGGCCCTGTTCGCCGCTTGGGCCAAGGACGAGGCCCGGGGAGCCGTGTACGCCCTCTCGCCGGACGCCTCTGGTGGATGGACCGTGGCGAAGCTGGCGGCGGAGGAGGGGGAGCCGGGAGACTGGTTCGGGACCGGGTTGGCGGTCCGGGGCGATCTCGCGGTCATCGGCGCTCTGAGCCACGCCAAACAGACCGGCGCGGCCTACATCTTCCGACGGGACGCCACGGGCGCCTGGCGACAGGAGACACGGCTGGCACCCGAGGATCTGGAGGAGAACGCGCGCTTCGGAGAGGCGGTGGCGATCGTGGACGGCCTCGTTCTGATCGCGGCACCGGGGTTCGCCCGGAACACCGGGGTCGTCTACACCTTCGAGCGGGATGAGGAGACGGGAGAGTGGGAGGAGGGCTCCCGACTGCTCCCGTTCGACCAATCCCGCTTCGCCCGGTTCGGCACGACCCTGGCCGTGGACGGCCGGGACGTGTGGGTCGGCGCCCCGGGGGCGGATCGCTTCGAGGGCCGGATGTATCGCTTCGAACGCGACGAGGCGGGAAACTGGACCGGCGCCGCCAAGGTCGGGACCGAAGGGCTGGAGACAGGAGACGGCTTCGGGTCCCTGGCCGCCCTGGCGGACGGGCTCTCCGCGGTCGCCATCGCCGGCGATGATTACGGGCTGGCAACCGTGGCGATCCTCGAGCGCTCGACGGACGGCTGGCGAGAGGCGGCCAGAGTGTGGAGCGAACCGGACGGGCTGGATCCGATCGCGGGTGGAGAGGTGGAGTGCTCCGATGGCTCGGCCGCCCTGTTCGACTGCCGGAACGTCAACCTGCTCTCCTTCGTCCCCATCTCCGCTCTCGGAGGAACCCGGGGCGCCGAGGCGAACGACATCTGGGGTTGGACGGATCCGGAGACGGGGCGGGAATACGCTCTCGTAGGGGTCTCCGACCGCACGACGTTCGTGGACGTCACCGATCCTCTACAGCCCACCGTGGTCGGGTGGCTCCTGAAGACGGAGGGCTCGCGGGGGAGCTCGTGGCGCGACATCAAGGTCTACAAGGATCACGCGTACATCGTCTCGGACAACGCCGGCAGTCACGGGATGCAGGTCTTCGATCTGACGCGGCTGCGGAGCGCGCGGGACCTCCCGGTGACGTTCACCGAGAACGCCCACTACGATCGGATTCACTCGGCCCACAACATCGTCCTCGACACGGAGTCGGGCTTCGCGTACTCGGTGGGCAGCAACGGCGGAGGAGAGACGTGTGGCGGGGGGCTCCACATGATCGACATCCGTGAACCGACTCGGCCGACCTTCGCCGGATGCTTCGCGGATCCGGCCACCGGGCGCCAGAAGACGGGCTACACGCACGACGCTCAGTGCCTGATCTACCACGGGCCGGACGAGGAGCACCGGGGCAAGGAGATCTGCTTCGGGTCCAACGAAACGGCCCTCTCCATCTCGGATGTGACCGACAAGCAGAACCCGATTGCCCTCGCGGTGGCCACGTACCCGAACGTGGGCTACGCCCACCAGGGGTGGCTTACGGAGGACCAGCGGTACTTCTACATGGACGACGAGGGCGACGAGTTCAACAACAAGTTCCCCGGAACCCGCACGCTGGTGTGGAACGTGGAGGACCTGGACGACCCCGTGCTGGTGAAGGAGTACTACGGAACGACCTTTACGAGCGACCACAACCTGTACGTGAAGGGGAACTACGCCTATCAGTCCAACTACGTGAGCGGGCTTCGGATCCTGGACATCAGCGATCCGGAGGCCCCGCGCGAGGTGGGCTTCTTCGACACCGTACCGTGGAGCGAGGAGCCGAGCTTCGACGGCTCGTGGAGCAACTACCCGTTCTTCGAGAGCGGCACGATCGTCGTGACGAGCCAGAGGGAGGGCCTGTTCATGGTGAAGAAGGCGGAGCCCGAGCTCGTGCCGTAGGGCTGCCACCGGACCCGCCCCGGGGGCGGCGACCGGCTGACCTTACCTGGCCCCGCTCGCGGCCGGCCGCGGGCGGGGCGCTTCGCATGGAGCTCTCCCACACGGGCCGGCTCGACCCCGGCAGCGCTGGGTGGGCGCGGCCCGCCTGGTGACGACGTCGGGGCCCCTCGCGGCACCTCTCTTGCCACACCCGCTGGACCGCACGGAAGCCGTAGGCGATATTGGCTCAGGAGGTCCTCGGGAAGTGTCTATGCCTGAAGCTCGCCGAGCGTGACCCTTTCGACTGTCCTTTCGGGCATCTCGGACGTGCTGGATCGGCTGCGGGGCCGATTCCGCCAGGGCGGCGCGCCCGGCTCGTCCGGCGGCTCGTCGATACGCGCGGACCTCCGGCCGCGTCCGGCCGCCCTTTCCATTCCATGGCGACCCGTGGTGCGCCCGGAAGGAGCCGCCGGGGTGGGCGCCGGGCGGACGGTGGATGGGGGCTCCGACGAGCTCTTCGTCTCCCAATCCGTCTTCGTGCACATCCTTCGCCATCTGCCGACCGTGCCCGGCGAGCAACGCTTCGGTTTCCTCCTGGGAAACCGGCTCCGGTGCCCCGCCACGGGGGATGCCTATCAGCTCGTCGACGCCACGTGGCTCGCCCCCCATCCTCTCTCCGAGCGCTACGGCTCGGGGCATTTCGAGGCGGCCCTCCTGAGCGCGAGGCAGGAGGCGAAGCGCCTGGGCAAGGTCGTCATGGGCTGGTTTCACAACCACTCCACCCTCATGGGGGTCAGGCTGAGCGACCACGATCTGCGCCTCCACTCACGGTTCTTCCCCGAGCCCTGGCAGTGCGCTCTTCTGATCGTGCCCCATCCCCGACGACCCGCGGGCGGCTTTCTGCAGCGCCGCGACGCCGACCAGTACCCCGGTGTGGAGCTCGTCCCGTTCTACGAGGTCGTGGAAGAGGACGGGACGGGAGGCTGGGGGCCGCTCGAGTCCGTCGTGGACTGGGAGAACTACTGGACACCGCGCGAAGGCGTGCGCGCGCGTCCGATCTCCCCGGCGGAAGACTCCATGGGTGCGGCGAGGGGTGGCCTGGCCGCTCCGGCCGCTGGGTGGGGTCCGCTCGCCGAGGAGGAAGGCGCCTGGCAACCGTGGCTCCCCGTGGGGCCCGCGAAGGCGGGCCGGCGGGAAGCGACGGAGGAGCGAGGTGTCGCCGGGCCCTCTGACGCTCCGGCGGCGGAGACCCCGGCGCAGAAGGCAGAGCCGGTCGCTCAGCCCTCTCTGTGGGAGGAGGCGGCGCCGGAACCCCGTGACGAAGGGCCGACCCCGGAAGCGTCGGCCCCGGAAACGCTCGCTGCCGAGCAGCCCGCGGCAGAGCCCGCCGCCGAGGCACCCGCCG
>JBHHYJ010000022.1:0-40584 GCA_046757485.1 Gemmatimonadota bacterium | reverse complement strand
GCCTCCCAGCGTGCCGAGGTCCCGGAGGCCGCCGGTCGGGGTCCACCGGAAGGCGCGGAGCTGGCCGGAAGCCGTGAGGCTCTGCCCGACGACTTCGCCGTGCTCGTTCAGGTCGCGGGCTACGCTCTCGGTCCCTCCCAGGGTGCCGAGGTCGCGCATTCCGTCCCGCTCCGTCCACAGAAAGGCGCGCCGCCTTCCATCTCTCGCCAGGCTGTTGCCGGCGACCTGGCCGCCGTCGTTGATCGCCACGGCGACGCTCTCTCCGCCCCCCAGCGTCCCGAGACTCCGCATGCCGTGGCCCGCGGCCCACACGAACGCGCGCACGCTTCCGTCGGCGCTCTCCGCCCAGCCCACCACGCGTCCGTGCCGGTCGATCGCCGCCGCGCCGCTGTTCCGTCCTCCGAGCGTCCCCAAGTCCGTGAGCGTCGCGGGGCCGGCGCCTTCGAGTCCGTCCTGAACGGCCGCCGAGCGCTCCGGCTCCGAGGTTCCGGCGCCTTCCGGAGCCCCCGCGATTCCCCACCCAACCAGGCAGGTAACGAGCGGCATGAACGGGGACCGACCAATGAAGCGAGGGTGGGATCGGCCGCGAGGGTGGGATCGGCCGCGAGGGTGGGATCGGCCGCGAGGGTGGGACCGGCCGCGAGGGTGGGACCGGCCGCGAGCGCGGCACCGCCCCGTTCCCCCATGTCCGGCGTTCTCCGATGCTGCCTGGCTGCGGCCCATATCTCCTCCCGGAACCTGGATACCCGCCTCGGGAACCGGGGATCGAGTCGGCAGGGTATCGGCTTCTTTGTCGGAGTTTGGCGCCGATGCTAGATTCGCGTCGCGCGCCCGGTGGGACGCTCACGCCGCCGGGCCGCGAGGGGAGCCTCGTGGCCCACCACGTTCGAGCGCCCCGGAGTCGGTTCCACGCGCGAGGAAGGAGACGAGCCACGCATGCCGCGCTTCACGGACGAGGAGCTCAAGCGCAAGGTCCAGGAAGGCTTCATCGTCGAGTCGGAAGCCGACATGACCGAGACGTACAAGCGGGGGCTCATCACCCAGCTCACCGTCCAGGGAGACACGGAGCTCATCAGCGCGCCCGCCTACTTCATGGCGGCCCGGGACGCCCCTTCGACCAACACGATGGTCTCGGCCACCGCGATCATCCAGGACGAAATGGGGCACGCGAACATCGCGTATCGGCTGCTGGAGGACCTGGGGATCGACCGCCACTGGCTGCTGTACGAGCGGCCACCCGAGAAGTTCAAGCACCCGTACGGCTTCGACCAACCGCTGGAGAACTGGGCGGAGCTGGTGACGGCGAACGCGCTGTACGATCGGGCCGGGATCACGCTCCTGGGCGACGTTTACCGGAACACGAGCTACGGACCGCTCAAGCGGGCTCTCGTCAAGGTGGACATGGAGGAGAACTTCCATCTCCGGCACGGAGAGGTGTGGATCCGTCGGTTCGCCGAGGCGGGGGGCGATGCGAAGGAGGCCGTTCAGCGAACGCTGGACTGGATGTTTCCGATGGGGGTCGAGTGGTTCGGGATGCCGGACCACCTCAAGCACCACAGCGCCCAGCTCGACTTCAAGCTGAAGGGGATGACGAACGATCAGCTCCGCCAGACGTGGCTGAAGGCGGTCGTCCCGCTCTGCGAGGAGCTGGGCTACAAGGTCCCTGCGCACCTGGACTCGGAGACGGAGTCGGTCGAGCTCGAGTACGAGCTACCGTGTCAGTACAATGCCGAGGCAAGGCGGTGGCTTTTCGAGGACCCGATCACCTGGGAGCAGGTCTTCGAGCGTTGGAAGGGTCGGGGCCCGATGAACGAGATCTACGTGGAGTCGGTCCGCAAGAGCCGCTTCGACGTGGAGCGGATGCTGGCCGCGTGAGCGCCCGGCCGGTGGAGATCGGGCGGTCCGCCGCCGCCACCCACCGTGCGGCGGCCGGGCGGGCGCCGCACGAGGAGGGAATGAACTGGTCCGCGGTCATGGGGGTGACCCTGGGAGAGCGGCGGGACCTCCTGCCCCCGCCGGCGTTCGACTCTCCTCCCGCCAGCTTGGCAGAGCGGGCGAGGAGGGCCCTGTACGAGGTTCCCGACCCGGAGTTTCCGATCTCGGTGCTGGACCTGGGCCTCGTGTACGGCATCCACGCGGAGGAGGCGACCGGCCGGGTGACCGTCCGCCTTTCCTTCACGGCCACCGCCTGCCCCTGTATGGACTTCATCCGGTGGGACGTACGGGAGCGGCTGCTCAGGGAGCCGGGCGTCGAGACGGTGGGAATCGAGGTGGTGTGGGATCCGCCCTGGACCACGGAGCGGATCAGCGACCGGGGCCGCCGGGCCCTGGCCCGGGCCGGCGTCTCCCTCTGAGGGGTGTACGGATGAAGAGGCGGAGCGCGGCCGGCAGGAGTCCCCTGGAGATCGATGACCGTGTCTTCGAGGTCTTCGCCAGGAAGGATCGAGCCGATCGGTTCCAGCACGTGGGGACGGTGCAGGCTCCGACTCCGGAGCTCGCCCGCGTATACGCGTGGCAGACGTACGACGAGCAGAAGTGGTTCGAGATGACGGTGGCTCCCCGAGAGGCGTTTGTGAAGGTCAACCGTCGGGAGGCCCCGTTCACCCTGGGAGGACCCCCTCCGAAGGGGGAAGGCTCCGAGGCGGACTACGAGGAGGCTCCGGGATACGGCACGCCGGCGTCCACTTGAGGTCGGCCGTCCGCCGAGGCCAGCTTGACTGACTTGCCGTCCGCCGAGGCCAGCTTGACTGGCTTGCCGTCCGCCGAGGTTCCCTTGCCTTCCCTCACCCGCCGCCCGCCTCTCCCAGCCAGCCGGCCGGGTGGCTCGCCGGCCGGGGAGCGCCAGGCCGCTCTTCTCGCGCTGTCCTTGACTCTTGTGCTGACGAGCGGAGCCTGTCGGGCCCCGCTGCGGGAAGCGCCGGAGGAGACCGGCCGGCCGGTGGCCGAGGCCCGGGCCCGGAGCTGGGCGCGCCTCTTGCGCCCCGATTCCGCCTTCGGCCGGCTCGTCGCTCGGCTCTCCGAGCCGGGCGGCTACTTCGACACGGACAACCTGATCTCCAACGAGCGGTCGTACCTGCACGTCGTGGGAGCGCTTCGCCGGCTCGGGGTCCGGGGCGGCGCGTACATCGGCGTGGGGCCCGACCAGAACTTCTCCTACCTGGCGGCGGTGCGGCCCGACGTCGCGTTCATCGTCGACCTCCGGCGGGACAATCTGCTCGAGCAACTCATGTTCAAGGCGCTGTTCGCCGCCTCCCGGAGCCGCATGGAGTACCTGTGCCTCTGGGTCGGCCGACGCTGCCCGGAAGATCTCGCGGGGTGGGAGTCAGGCGGCATCGAGGAGCTGGTGGAGTACCTGGATGGCGTGCCGGAGGACCCCGCCGCGGCCGCCGCCGCCCGGGAGGCCGTCCTTTCCCGGGTGGGGCGGTTCGGGATCCCGCTGAGCGAGGAAGATCGGGCCACCGTCGCCCGGTTCCATGATGCCTTCATCGGTCAGGGGCTGGACCTCCGATTCGCGAGCCACGGGCGGGCGCCGCGCTTCTACTACCCCACGCTCCGCCAGCTGCTGCTGGAGCGGGACCTGGAAGGGAGGCCGGCCGGGTACCTTGGTGCGGAGCAGGCGTTCCGCTTCGTGAAGCGGATGTCGGACGAGAACCGGATCGTGCCCGTGGTCGGGGACCTGGCAGACCGCCACGCGCTGGCGCAGATCGGGCGGCTGCTCGCCGAGCGGGGGGAGATGGTTTCCGCCTTCTACACTTCCAACGTCGAGTTCTATCTCGTGCGCCAGGGGAGCTTCGATGCGTTCGTGCAGAACCTGGCGGGCCTCCCCCACGACGCCCGCTCGGTGATCATCCGCAGCTACTTCGGCGGGGCGTTCGGCCGACCCCATCCCGCGCAGCGCCCCGGGTACGCCAGCGCCCAGCTCCTGCAGGGGATCGAGAGGCTGGAGGAGGCGTATGGAAGGGGCGAGATTCGGGGGTACTACGGGCTGGTGACTCACGATGCGGTGCCTCTGGCGCCTGCGGCCGGCGGGCGTTGAGTGCGGCGGGGCGGGGAGGGCCCTCCGGCGAGGGCGCTGGGAGGGCGCTCCTGGGAGGGCGGCTTCCTCGGCTTCAGGATCGCCCCTACATTCCCGCTCCCACCGGGGGAGCGGTCCGCCTCTCGCCCCCGGGGGCCGACGCCGGCTCGCGGTCGGCGGCGAAGCCGACGCGCCCGGAATGACGGAGGTCGAGGCAGCGCGGGAGGATATGAGCGAGGACGAAGCACGCGGCTACAAGTCGCCCGATGAGATGGCGGAGGAGGCGCGGGAGGCACTGGGAGACCTGCTGCTGATCCTGGCCGACAACAAGCGGCTCTTGGGCATCCGGTACGCGGACTGGATCCTGGGCGCGCCGGCCCTGGAGGCGGGGATCTCCTGCTCGGCGATGGCCCAGGACGAATGGGGACACGGCCGGATCCTGTACGCCATGCTGCGGGACTTCGGCCGGGATCCGGAGCGGCTGGAGCACGAGCGCGAGCCGCCCGAGTATCGGAACGTGGAGCTTCTGGACGAGGCGGCAGCGGGCTGGCCGGAGCTACTGGCGCTGAATCTTCTCCTGGACAGCGCGCTCTCCGTCCAGTTCGAGGCGATGCGGGAGAGCCGCTTCCAGCCGATCCACTACAAGGTCTCCAAGCTGCTCGACGAGGAACGTTTCCACTTCGAGCACGGAAGAGGGTGGACCCGCCGGCTGGGTCGTACGGAGGAGGGGAGGAACGCCCTGCGGGCGGCGTTCGATCCCGCCTGGGACGTGTGCCTGCGCTGGTTCGGTCCGCCGGACGACGCGCTGGGGCTCGCCCTGGCGGAGGCCGGCGTCACGAACGCGAGCCCGCGGGAGCTACGAGCCCGGTGGCTTCTCCGCGTCGGCCCCGTGGTGGAGGGGGCCGGTCTGGGGCTCGCGGAGAAAGGGGCCGAGGGTTGGGAGAGCCGGAGGGAGCCGGTTTGGGAGGGCTGGCGGCCGGAGGCCCGCCGCGGCTCCGGAGGCTCGGGGCCGGATCCGGACACGCTGGCCCGGGTGCGGGGGGACCGGAACCGCGCCCTCCTGATGGACTAGGAAGCCTGTTGAAGAACCCGTCGGACTCCGGCGGTCCCGCGGGCTCCGGGGGGGGCGGTGACTCCCGCCGCCCCCCGGGAGAAGGGGCCGAGGAGCTAGATCGCTCACTGCACAGCTCGGAGCTCCCCTCCTCGGTCCGGTGTCCGTTCTGCGGGGGCTATGAGACGGACCAGTTTTCCGCCTTCGGCTCGGCGCTGTCCACCAGCCAGTATTACTGTCACCGCTGCCGCACCGTGTTCGAGTTCATGAAGCGCCGCCCCGGGTGAGCGCCCTCAGCGCACCAGGTTGATGAGAGCGGCCAGGCCCGCGGCGTGCGGAGCGGCGAAGCTGGTGCCCACGGACCAGGTCCAGCCTCCCGGAATCGCCTCGACCTCGCCTCCGGTCGTCCGAATCTTCCCCTCGAGGCCCTTCGGCAGGCTCAGTCCATGGGCGAGGATCACGAGCCGCCCGGGAGCGATCGTGGCCTGGTCCACCACGGGGAGCTCGGAGACCGGAGGGGCGACGGGCGCCGAGGCCCGCTCCGAGCAGCCCGCGAGCCACACCGCCACGGGAACCGCCGCCGCGGCGAGCACCGTGCGACGGGGCGTCGAGCTGTGAGTGGCGTTCAGGTACCTCCCGGCAACTCTCCTTCCATCGGTTGGGGGGGGGTGCGAAGCATGCTTCCATAGCATGTCTATGGTACTGAACGAGTCGGGTCCGGGCGCGTTCCCCTAGATATTCTTGGGGGGGGGACGGCAGCGGAGTGGAAGGGCCCGGGAGAGCCGGACGGAGATACGGCGCCCGGCCGGGTGGGTTTGCGCGTACAGAGCCGTTCGCTGCCGGCTTGACAACACGCCCCTCGAGGCCGAGTTGTGCGTCGCATGGGCTCCGGGCCCGGAGGGAGCCCGGTCCCGTCCGTTCGGGAGAAAGGATGTCCGCCGTGTACGTGAAGCGTGCTGCCGAGGTGCCCGCCGAGCCGGTCCCCGCCGGGCGCGAGACGACGCGTCAGATCCTCATCGGTCCGGGCGAGGCTCCGAACTTCGCCATGCGCCGCTTCCTCATGCGGCCCGGCGGGGGGATGCCCCTGCATACGAACGCCGTCGAGCACGAGCAGTACGTGCTCCGGGGCCGGGCGACGATCGAGATCGGCGACGAGCTGGTTCGCGTGCGAGAGGGAGATGTGGTCTTGATCCCCGCCGGGGTCCCCCACTCCTACCGGGCGGAGGGTGAGGAGCCGTTCGAGTTCCTCTGCATCGTTCCCAACGGTCCGGACCGGATCGAGATGCTGGAAGAAGGTCGGTGAAGGTGGAGGGCGTGCCGGGCGGAGTCCGGTTCCGCGTTCGGGTGCAGCCCCGGGCCTCGCGTACGGGAGTCGCCGGCGAGCACGGCGGGGCGCTCAGGATCCGTTTGGGCTCCCCCCCCGTCGAGGGGGCGGCCAACGCGGAGCTCGTTCGCTTCCTGGCGAAATGCCTGGGCGTTGCCCGTTCCGATGTACGCATCCGGCGGGGCGCTCGAAGTCGCGACAAGCTGATCGAGGTGGCGGGGGTGGAGGCCGGGCGCGTGCGAGCCCTGCTTCGCGCCACTCCTGGGCCGAGCGCACCGGCGCCCTGACGAACGCGTGACAGGTCGTGCGGTACGGAATCAGGTCGCGAGGCGTTTGCTGAAACGTTCCAACGACGGAGGAGACAGCGTGCGAAGGGTCCGGCTGTACCGGTTTCCGATTCTCCTGCTGCTCGGAGTGCTGTCCACGGCCTCGCCGACCCGCGGCCGGCTCGACGGAACGGCGGGCCTGGCGGCCCAGGAAACCTCTCTCCCGGCCCGCATCGACGAGGCCGTGGAGCGACAGGCGGCGGAGATCGTGGAGCTCCGCCACCGGATCCATGCGAATCCCGAGCTCGGCAACCGGGAGTTCGAGACCGCGAAGCTCGTGGCGGATTACCTGCGAACCCTCGGCTTCGATGAGGTGGACACGGCGATCGCCCACACAGGCGTGGTCGGCGTCCTGCGGGGGGGACGACCCGGCCCCATCGTGGCGATACGGGCGGACATGGACGCTCTTCCGGTCACCGAGGAGACGCCGTACCCGTTCAGGTCCGTGAAGGAGGCCACGTACCTGGGTCAGAAGGTCGGCGTGATGCACGCCTGCGGACACGACATCCACACCGCCGTCGGCCTCGGGGTCGCCTCCGTTCTGGCGGAGTTTCGCGAGGAGCTGCCGGGGACGGTGAAGTTCATCTTTCAGCCCGCCGAGGAGGGAGCCCCGCCCGGGGAGGAGGGAGGGGCCGAGCTCATGGTGCGCGAGGGTGTTCTCGACGGCCCGCGGCCACAGGCGATCTTCGGGCTTCATTCGCGGCCCGCGAGCCACGTGGGCGAGCTGGGATACACGTCGGGGCCCGCACTGGCGGCCGTAGACCACTTCCGGGTCGAGATCCTCGGAAAGCAGGCGCACGGCGCTTACCCGGATGAGAGCGTCGATCCGGTGGTGATGGCCGCCCAGGCGGTGATGGGGCTGCAGACGATCCGCTCCCGGAACCTGCCCGCTCTGGAGCCGAGCGTCGTCACGGTCGGCATCATCCGCGGGGGGGAGCGGTTCAACATCATCCCCGGACGCGTTCACCTCGAAGGTACGGTCCGGACCTACAGCCCGGAGGCGCGCGACCTCGTGGAACTCCGCATGGGAGAGATCCTGGAGGGGATCACCGCGGCGGGGGGTGGAAGCTATACGCTGGAGTACGAGCGGGGGACCCCGCCCACGGTGAACGACCCGGCCCTCGTTCGGCGGATGCTGCCCGTTCTCGCTCGGGTCGTCGGCGAGGGGCACCTGCGCGAGGAGGAGCCCACGATGGGAGGTGAGGACTTCGCCTACTTCGCGAACGAGGTACCGGGCTTCTACTTCTGGCTCGGGACGACGCGGCCGGGGACGGAGTCGGGCGGGCTGCACACACCGACGTTCATGGGGGACGATGCCGCGATCCCGGTCGGGATTCGGGCGATGGCGAACCTCGTGGTCGACTACCTGACCCGACCGTGACGCACGATCGATCGACGGCACGAGCGGTCCCCGGCCCGCCGGCCGCGTGGCGAAGTCGGGCGCTTGGCCGTTCTTGCGCCCGGGCCGCGGCCGGGGGAATGGCCTGCCTCCTCCTGGCCGGGTGCGGCCGCTCGGGGACTCCGGGCGGTGCGGAGAGCGCGAGGGATCGCGAGGCGGCCCGGGTCAACGCGCTGGCCGATGCGTACGTCGAGGCCTACTTCGACCACTTTCCGCAGCAAGCCACCCTTTCCGGGTATACGGAGGGGGACCACGGCCGGCTGTCGGACAACTCTTTGGAGGGATGGGCAAAGTGGCGAGCGGCGGAGGACGATCTGCTCGCCCGCCTCCGGAAGGTGGATGCGACCGCCCTCGAGGGAAGCCCCGGGGAAACCACCTATGGCTTCCTGCGCCATCAGCTGGAGTCGGCCGTGGAGTTCCGAGCCTGCCGGATGGAGCTGTGGAACGTGAGCCCCACCTGGACCGGTTGGCAGTCGGAGCTCGCCCTGCTGGCCAGCACACAGCCGATCTCCACGCCGGAGGAGCGTCGAGCGGCCCGGGAGCGATTCGCCCGCCTTCCGCGGTATCTGGAAGAGGAGATCCACAACCTCCGGGAGGGCCTGCGGCTCGGCTACTCGGCTCCAAAGACGAACGTGCGGGCGGTTATCGAACAGATGGACGCGCTTCTGGCGGCGCCCGTTTCGGAATCGCCGTTCGTCGGGATGGCGCCCGACTCCTTCCCGGCGTTCCGAGCCGAGATGGAAGAACTGGAACGGTCGGCCCTGCGGCCGGCGATCGGCCGGTACCGCGACTTCCTTCGGGAGGTGTACCTCGCGGCGGCCCGACAGGCGGTGGGCGTGGACGCGAATCCGGACGGCGACTCCTGCTACCGGGCCGCGATCCGCTATCACGCCACGGTACGGGTCGATCCCCGTGAGGTGCACGAGACGGGGCTCCGAGAGATGGCCCGGATCCGGGAGGAGATGCGGACGGTGGCGAGGCGGAGCTTCGGCACGGACGATGTGAGGGGCGCGCTCGAGAGGCTGCGCACGGATCCCGACTTCCTCTTCGCAGGGCGCAGCGAGATGATCGAATACGCTCGGAGCGCCGTCCACAGGTCCGCCGAAGCGGTCCCGGAGTGGTTCGGCCGCCTCCCCCACTCGCGGGTCGTCGTGCAGGCCTACCCCCCGTTCCAGGAGAAGTCCGCCCCGGGTGGCTTCTACAACCCCCCGGCCGCCGACGGAAGCCGGCCCGGCATCTACCTCATCAACACGTACCAGGCCGAGCGACAGAGCCGGGCCAACGTGGAGCCCACCGCGTTCCACGAGACGTACCCCGGCCACCACCTCCAGGGCGCGATCGCGCTGGAGCGGACGGACCTGCATCCGATCTCCCGCTTCTTCTTCCTCTCGGGCTTCGGGGAGGGATGGGCGCTGTACGCGGAGCGCCTCGCCGACGAGATGGGCCTGTACTCATCGGACGTGGATCGGCTCGGCATGCTCTCCGCCGAGGCGCAGCGCGCCGCGCGGCTCGTCGTGGATGCCGGCATGCACGCTCTGGGATGGACCCGTCGGCGAGCGATCGATTACCTCCGGGAGAACACGGCCCTCTCCAGGGCCTCGGCGGTGGCCGAGGTCGACCGGTACATCGCCGTCCCGGGACAGGCGACCTCCTACATGCTCGGCAGTCTGGAGATCCAGCGGCTGCGAGAGCTGGCGGAGAGAGCGCAGGCCGCGGAGTTCGACATCCGGGAGTTCCACGACCGGGTGTTGGAGGATGGGGCCGTGCCCCTCCCCCTCCTCGCGCGGAAGATCGAGCGATGGGTGAGCGGGCCGCCGGAACCTGTTGACGGGTGAGAGCCTTTGTCCGGGGGACCGCCTTCCCGGCGGTACCCGGTTCCGACGAGAGAAGAAAGGTGAGAGACGAACGAGTGCTCCGCGATCATCGGAGGTTCAGGCGAGGAGGGCCGAACGGGCCGACGTGCGACTTTCGGCGGCTCCGGCCCTCCGCCGTTTCGGGGTTGCTCCTGGCCGCACTCGTGACGTTCGGATGGCCCGCGGTCGGCCGGGCCCAGTCGCGGGTGGGGCCGGCGGCGGGCTCCCTGATCGCGGCGGGCGGTGCCGCCGAAGACCCCGCGATCTTCCAGCGGTTTCTGGAGCTGGCAGGGGGTCCCGACGTGCCGATCGTGGTGATTCCAACCGCCGGGGAGCGCCAGGAGTACGATGGATCGTTCCGGGGACTCGAACCCCTCCGGGAGGCGGGTGCGGGACACCTCACGCTCCTCCACACCCGTGACCGGGCACAGGCGGACTCGGAGGAGTTCGTGCGGCCGATCCGGGAGGCGCGAGGCGTGTGGTTCAGCGGCGGCCGGCAGTGGCGACTGGTCGACGCCTACATGGGGACGCGCACGCTCGAGGAACTGCGCGAACTGCTCGCCAGGGGCGGGGTGATCGGCGGCTCGTCCGCCGGAGCGACGATCCTGGGCTCCTTGCTCGTGCGGGGCGACACGCGGACGAACACGATCATGATGGGAGATCACCAGGACGGATTCGCCTTCCTGCGGGGCGTGGCGATCGACCAGCATCTTCTGCGGCGGAACCGGCAGTTCGATCTCGTCGAGGTCATCGAAGCGCACCCCGAACTCCTGGGCATCGGTCTGGACGAGAACACCGCGATCGTCGTGCAGGGGGACGCGTTCGAGGTGATCGGCCAGTCGTACGTGGCGATCTACGATCCGTCCCGCATCGCCGCCGGCCAGGATCCGTTCTACTTCCTGGCGCCAGGTGATCGGTTCGATCTGGCGGAGCGAAGGCGAATCGAACCGTGATCTTTCCCCCGGCGGAGCTGCTGCTCGCCGGGCCGCGGGCCGCTTCGGCCGGCGGAGTCGAGATCGGGCGGTCGGTGGAGGGACGCCCCGTTCGCGCGTTCCGCTTCGGTACCGGCGCCCGGCGTATCAGCCTGCTCGGCGGCTGCCATGCGGATGAGCCCGTGGGCCCGCGGCTCCTCCGGCACCTGTGCGGTCATCTCGAGCGTCTCCCGCCCGGGGACCCCCTCCTCACCGAGTGGGAGTGGTGGGTTCTGCCACACATCAACCCGGACGGCGAGGCACGGAATCGCGCCTGGTACTCGGAAGAGGAAGAAGCGTACGACCTGGCCGCCTACCTGGCCCACGCGGTCCGGGAGCCCCCGGGCCAGGACATCGAGTTCGGGTTTCCGCGCGGACCGGGGGACGAGAGAGCGCGACCGGAGAACCGGGCCGCCTACGAGTGGTGGCGTGGGTCCGCCGGGCCGTTCGTCCTGCACGCCTCCCTGCACGGGATGGCCGTGGCCGGCGGCGCCTGGTTCCTGATCGAGCCGGCGTGGGTGGAGCGCTGCGGGCACCTGAAGGCCCGGTGCGCGGCGCGCGCGACCGAGCTGGGCTACCCTCTGCACGACGTGGAGCGCGGCGGCGAGAAGGGCTTTTTCCGGCTCGAGAGAGGCTTCTGCACTCGACCGGACTCGCGCCTCATGCGGCGGTACTTCGAGGAACGAGGCGAGGAGGAGACGGCCCGCCGCTTTCGCCCCAGCTCGATGGAAACGATCCGCGGGTTGGGAGGCGATCCCCTCACGCTCGTCTCGGAGATGCCCCTGTTCCTCGCCCCCCGCGTCGGCGAGACGCCGGGGCCTCCCGACCCGGTCGCCGAGGTATGGCGCCGGCGGGTGGAGGAGTGGCGGGAGCTGTTGCGCTCCGCCCCGGATCGGGGCCAGGGAGAAAGCGCCGTCCAAGTGAGGGCCGCGGCCAGGGAGAAGGGGCTTCGGCCGATGCCGGCGGGTGACCAGATGGAGCTCCAGTGGACGCTGATCGTGGCGGGCCTCGAACAGGTGCTGCGGGAGTCCGCCCCGCGCCGCGGCTGAGACCGGCCGGCGCCCGCCTTGGACCTGGCCCCACGGCGCTCGTAACGCGGCCCGCCGTGGTTCTTCCACAGGCTTCCTAGGGCGAGAGCCACAGCTTGATCGCGAAGGCGATCACCGCGGCGGTCACGACGCGCTTCACCCAGGCGTGGCCCTTCAGGACGATGAGCCGCACGCCGATCAGCGCCCCGAGGAGGTTGCCGGAGGCGAGTGCCGCCCCCATCCCCCAATCCACCTTCCCGCTCAGGCCGAAGAAGAGCAGCGTGAGGGGGGTGTAGGTGAGCACGACGAGCACCTTGAGCGCGTTGCCGCCCACCAGGTCCAGCCCGCCGAGCGTGACGACGGCGATGATGAGAAAGCCGACGCCGGCCTGCACGAAACCTCCGTAGAGGCCCACGCAGAAGAAGCCGATCGCCAGCGCGACCGAGCGGAGCCGGCCGGTCCCTGAGAAACCATCGGTGGCGGAGTAGCGCCGAAGAGGGTCCCACAGCGTCCACACGGCGGCGGCCACCATCAGACCGGCCAGCGTTCGCTGAAACGCCCGGTCCCCGATCGTCACCGCCCCCCACGCGCCCAGGGTGGCACCGGCGAGGGCCGGCAGGGCGGCCACGCCGAGCAAGTTCCACTTCATCACCCGGTGCCGGTGGAAGCTCCACACCGCTCCCACGTTCTGGACGAGGATCGCCACCCTGTTCGTCCCGTTGGCCACGGTGGGAGGAAGGCCGAGAAAGATCATCAGCGGGAGGGTCAGGAAGGAGCCGCCCCCGGCGATGACGTTCAGGGTGCCGGCGATGCCGCCGACGCCGAAGAGGATCAGGTACGCGGGCCAGCCCGGGTCCACTCTCTACAGGTAGCCTCCGTGCCGGGATTCCGCCACCTGTGCACGGGGAGTCCCGGCCGCCGCGTGACACGTTCCGGATGCGGCGGCATATTCCGATACGGGAGCCGATTCGGTCGATCGCCAAGAGAGACCTGGCTCTGAGGACGGGCAGCGGCCGCGAGCCCCGCGGCGCTCGTGCCGAGGCCCCCGCGTCGACGAGCCGAGGAGAGACGATGACCGATCCAGGCCCTCGAATCTGGGCAGTCACCCCCGTCTTCGGCGTTCCGGACGTCGACGCGACCGTTGCCTGGTCCGAGGAGGCGTTCGGCTGCCGCGCCCACCCGTTTCCCGAAACCCCCCCGTACTCCTTCGCCATCCTCGAGCGGGATCGAGTGCAGCTCTTCCTTCGACGGACCGCGGACCGGCGCGCCGCCGACGAGAGCGGTGAGCGTGGCTCGGGCGGCTGGGACGTGCAGGTGTTCGGCGAGCGGGCGAGCGAGCTGGAGTGAGCCGGGACCCGGAATGCCGCTCCAGGCGTTGACCTCGGAGGAGATCGCGACGTTCCTCGCCCGACAGCGGATCGTGCGGGTCGCGTTCCACACGGCCGCCGAGCGCTACCTCGTTCCGCTCGGGTACACGTGGCAGGGGGGCGCGCTCTGCGGGGCGATGGCCGAGGGCCGCAAGACCCGCCTGGCGAGAGAGGATCCCCGGATCGCCTTCCAGGTGGATGACACCCTGGAGGCCGGCCTGTGGGAGTGGACGAGCGTGAGCGGGGAGGGGAAGCTGGAATGGGTGGAAGAACCGCGCGAGGCCGAAGTCATCGAGAGGCGCATGGCGGAGGCGTGGACCGACGCTCCCCAGTGGCTGGCCGAGGAGTGGAAGGCCCGGCAGGACGGCGGAGAGGTGGCCTGCTTCCGGATTCGCCCCCACCACCTGACGGGCTGCCGGAGCGTGCCACCCGAGGCGATGCGGGGAAACGGGTGAAGCGGAGCCTTTCCCTCCTCCTCGCGGCGGTCCTCCTCTCCGCCTCCGGCGCCCTGGCGCAGCCCGCCCCGGAGGGCTCGACCCTGGCCGGAGCCCGCGTGATCCGCGGTGGTTGGGTCTTCGACGTGGCCCGGGGCGAGATGGTCCGCAACCCGGGGATCGTCGTACGGGCGGGAAAGCTCCTGGAGGTCGGGGCGAATCTGCAGGGGCGGGATCTCTCCGGAGCGCTCCTCCTCGACCTGTCGGACGACGACTACTTGCTGCCCGGCTTCTTCGATCTCCACGCGCACTACGCGATGGATCTCTTCGGCGAGGGGAGGGTGGACGAGACGGAAGCCTATCCGATCCTCTTCCTGGCCAACGGCGTGACCTCCACCTTCCCGGCCGGAGAGATGAACCCGGAGGGGATGCGTGCGCTCCGGCTGGCGATCGAGCGGGGCGATCAGCCCGGCCCGCGGATCTTCAACTCGGGGCCGTACTTCGGGACGGCCCGACCCGGCTGGGACCCGGAGACGCCGCCGGACCTCATCCGGAAGGAGGTCGACGCCTGGGCGGAACGAGGCGTGCGCGGCTTCAAGGCCAAGGGAATCCGCCCCGAACAGCTCGCGGCGCTCATCGGCGCAGCGCACCGTCACGGCCTCACGGTCACCGGTCACCTGGGCTCCGGATACCGGAACAGCGTGAATCCGCGTGACGCGATCCGCATGGGCATCGACCGGGTGGAGCACTTCCTGGGGGGAGATCTTCTCCCCGCGGACCGTTCGGCCTACGCCTCCCTGGAACGACTGGATCCCGACTCGCCCGGCCTGGGGGAGGTCTTCGAGCTGTACGTTCGCCACCACGTCTACTTCGATGCTACGCTCACCGCGTACGGCTACTTTGGGGATCAGGATCCCGCGATCTTCGACGACTTCGCGATCGAGGCCCGCTTTCTCACCCCCCACATGCGCCGGGTGCTGGCCACCCGGCCGCCCCGAGAGGTAAGCGAGCGGTTCGAGCGTATCTTCCGGGTGAAGCTCCGCACGGTGAAGGCGTTCTACGATGCCGGGGGAGGTCCTCTCATCACCCTCGGGACCGACCATCCGAGCCGGGGCCAGTTCTTCTCGCCGTTCGGGGTCCACCGGGAGCTCCAGGCCCTGGTTCTGGCCGGCATCCCGCCCGCCGACGTCCTGCGGATCGCGACGATCAACGGGGCGCGGGCGCTCGGGGTGGCCGATCGTCTCGGGTCCATCGAGCCGGGCAAGTGGGCCGACCTCGTCATCGTGCGGGGGAACCCGTTGGAGGAGATACGCAACACCCGGAACGTCCGTCTGGTGATGAAGGGGGGAGAGCTCTTCCCGGCGGATGCCCTGCTCGCCGCCGCGGAAGGCCGGATCGGCCCGCGGGACGGGGAGGAGGAAGCGGCCTGGCGACCAGGAAGAGGTCCGTCGTAGAGGCTCGCCGCACAGTGTCGCCATGAACCCGGGGGCGGCGGAGCTCGCCGCGCGGATCCGCGACCGGGAGCTCGGCGTCGCGGAGGTGGTGGAAGCCCACATCCGGCGCATCCGGGAGGTGGAGCCGTGGCTGAACGCCCTCGCCGTCCCTCTCTTCGCCGAGGCCCGCGCGGCCGCCGCGGAAGCCGATGCGGCGCTGGAGCGCGCGGGGGCCCTCGGGCCGCTGCACGGCGTGCCGATCACGGTCAAGGAGGAGTTCCGGGTCGCCGGGACTCCCACCACGTTCGGGATCACCGGGGAGGCCGAGCACCGGGCGTCCGCTGACGGCCCTCTCGTGCGGGCTCTGAAGGAAGCCGGGGCGATCGTTCTGGGAAAGACGAACGTTTCCCAGCTGCTGATCTTTCTGGAAGCCGACAACCCGCTGTACGGGCGAACGGCGAACCCCTGGGACCCCGGCCGGACGCCGGGAGGAAGCAGCGGGGGGGAGGCGGCGCTTCTGGCCGCCGGAGGGTCGGCGCTGGGGCTCGCGGCCGACCTCGGAGGGAGCATCCGGGTCCCCGCCCACTTCTGCGGCATTCACGGACTGCGGCCGACGGCCGGTCGCCTCACGGACCTGGGCCGGCGGCACGATCTGGTCGCCCCGGTGCAGCACGAGCTGGTCGCCCAGCCCGGGCTCCTGGCCCGGCGGGTGGAGGACCTGGCTCTGGGGATGGAGCTCTTGGCCGGCCGCGGCAGCCGGGAGGACCCGGCGCTGGCCCCGCTGCCCTGGGCGGACCCGGCCGGCGTGGAGCTGGGCGGTCTCCGGGTCGCTCTGTTCACCGACGATGGCTACTTTCCCGCCTCACCCGCCATCCGCCGGGTCGTCGAGGAGGCGGGGCGGGCCCTGACGGCGCGAGGTGCGGTGGTCGAGAGGTGGGCACCGGCGGAGGTCGGGCGCGCCGTCGAGCTCCTCTTCTCCCTGCTCAGCGCCGACGGGGGTGCCGCCTACCGCGAGGCGCTCGGCGGGGACCGGCCGCGGCCCCAGATCGCGGGCCTCATGCGGGCTACCAAGCTCTCGCGGCCGTTGCGCCATCTCCTGGCGGGCGGCCTGGCACGGATCGGACAGCGTCGCCTCGCCGACGTGACGCGCTGTGTGGGCCGGCGATCGGCGGCGGGCTACTGGAAGCTCGTGGAGTCGCGGCGAGCGTATCGCCGGCGGTTCCTCGAGGAGCTGAACGCGGGTGGGTACGACCTCGTCCTGTGTCCACCGGCGGCCCTTCCGGCCGTGCCGCACGGGGACACGGCGGCGCTGCCGGGCTTCGCCAGCTACGCGATGCTCTTCAACGTGCTCGAGTTCCCCGCCGGGGTCGTGGCCGCGGGCCGCGTCCGGAGCGGCGAGGAGAGCGACCGGGGCGTGAGTCGGGACCGCGTGGAGCGGGCGGCCCGGCGCGCGGAGGCCGGGAGTGCGGGTCTTCCCGTGGGCGTCCAGCTCGCGGGGCGTCCGTGGGAGGAGGCGGCGGTCCTCGCCGCCATGGCCGTCCTGGAGGAGCACTTTCGCTCCTCCCCGGAGTACCCGGATCTCCCCACGGTACGAGCGGACGGATCGCCGAGGCTTTCCAGCGACCCGCCGGAAACGGCGGTAGAATAGACGGATGACCGACGAGACACCCAGAGACTTCGTGCGCGAGATCGTGGCGGCGGACGTGGCGGCCGGCCGGCACGGCGGTCGTGTCGCCACCCGGTTCCCCCCCGAGCCGAACGGCTACCTGCACATCGGTCACGCCAAGGCGATCTGCCTCGACTTCGGGGTGGCCGAGGAGTTCGGGGGCGTCTGCCACCTGCGGATGGATGACACGAATCCGGAGACGGAGGATCCCCGGTACGTGGAGGCGATCGCCCGCGATGTGGAGTGGCTGGGGTTCCGCTGGGCCGGCCCCATTCGCTACGCGTCGGACTACTTCGGCAGCTTCTACGAGCTGGCCGTGGGTCTCATCGAGGATGGGCATGCGTACGTGGACAGCCTGACGGAGGAGGAGATCCGTGCGTACCGGGGCACGATCACCCAGGCCGGCCGGCCGAGCCCCCACCGGGAGCGTCCCCCGGAGGAGAGCCTGGAGCTGTTCGCCGGGATGCGGGCGG
Source organism: Gemmatimonadota bacterium (assembly GCA_046757485.1). Taxonomy (GTDB): domain Bacteria; phylum Gemmatimonadota; class Gemmatimonadetes; order Palauibacterales; family Palauibacteraceae; genus JBHHYJ01. The sequence continues at coordinate 23,244 of JBHHYJ010000022.1, read as the reverse complement.
GCGCTTTCTCGGACGGCGCGCACGTCCTGCGGGCGAAGATCGATCTCGCCTCCTCCAACATGAAGATGCGCGATCCCCTGCTCTACCGGATCCGTCACGCCACGCACTACCGGTCGGGGGATGAGTGGCCGATCTATCCGATGTACGACTGGGCGCACCCGCTGTCCGATGCCATCGAGGGGATCACCCATTCCCTGTGCACGCTGGAGTTCGAGAACAACCGGGAGCTGTACGACTGGGTGGTGGAGAAGACGCGGCCGGCGCGGATCGGGATGGGCTCGTCAGGAGACCCGGGGGCCTGGTCGCCCCGTCCCCGCCAGTACGAGTTCGCGCGGCTGAACCTCGACTACACCGTGATGAGCAAGCGGAAGCTCCTGGGGCTGGTCGAGGAAGGAAAGGTGGAAGGCTGGGACGATCCGCGCATGCCCACCCTGGCCGGCTTTCGCCGGCGGGGCGTGCCTCCCGAAGCGATCCGGACGTTCTGTGACGAGATCGGGGTGGCCCGCTCCGACAACCGCGTACAGATCAAGAAGCTGGAGCACACGATCCGCGACACGCTGAACCGGAGCGCGCCGCGGGTGATGTGCGTGCTCGACCCGTTGCGGGTGGTGATCGAGAACTATCCGGAGGGAGAGACGGAATGGCTGGACGCTCCCTACTTCCCTCGGGACGTGGGCCGGGAAGGCTCCCGGCGAGTCCCGTTCTCCCGGGAGCTGTTCATCGAGCGGGATGACTTTCGAGAGGAGCCACCCCCGGGATACTTCCGACTGAGGCCGGGAGGCGAGGTCCGGCTACGGCACGCCTACTTCCTCCGCTGCATCGACCTGGTGAAGAACGAGGCGGGCGAGGTGGTGGAGCTCCGCTGCACCTACGATCCGGAGACCCGCGGAGGCTCCGCCCCCGACGGCCGGAAGGTGCGGGGGACGATCCACTGGGTCTCGGCGGCCCACGCCCTGCCCTGCGAGGTGCGCCTGTACGACCGCCTCTTCTCGGTCCCCGATCCGGAGGGGGAGCCGGGCGAGTTGGGAGAGAAGCTGAACCCGGGCTCCCTGCGGCTCCTGGGAGAGGCGCGCGTGGAACCCAGCGTGGGCGGGGATCCTCCGGAGACACGCTACCAGTTCGAGCGACAGGGCTATTTTCGCGGGGATCCGGAATCGACGGCGGAGCGCCTCCTCTTCAATCGCACCGTCTCCCTGCGAGACACGTGGGCCCGGCGGGGAGACGGCCGACGGGCCGGGAACGCGCGAGGCTGAGGCGAGGGAGGATCCCCGCGACCGTGGGGGAAGGGGCGTGAGACACCCCGTGTCAACCCCTCGGTCCTCAGGCTGCGGCTGCGGCCTCGTGGAGGGGTGGACCAATGAGCGGGCTGCGCATCGACCACGTGACGGTGGCGGGCTCGGATCTGAACCGCCTCGGGGCCCGTTTCGCCGATCGGGGCCTCCCGGCGGAGTACGGGGGGCCGCATTCCAACGGCATCACCCACATGGCGCTGCTGGGCTTCGCCGACGGCTCCTACCTCGAGTTGATCTCCACGATTCGTCCGGATGCGGAATCGCCCGTCTGGGATCGCCACATCCGGGGGGACGGCGGTCCCGCCGCATGGGCCGTGCAGGTGGAGGAGATTCGTGCGGAGGCGGAGCGGCTGCGGTCGGCCGGCATTCCCGTGTCGGGTCCGGCACCCTGGCACAGGGTGCGCCCCGACGGGAGGCGGATCGAGTGGGAGCTGGCCTTCCCCGGCAGGGGCCCACCGGGCTCCAGCCTCCCGTTTCTCATTCAGGATCTCACGTCCCGGCACCTTCGCGTGTCTCCCTCGGCCGCTCTCGCCGGAACGGAGCTCACCGGCGTGGCGGCGGTCGTCCTCGGGGCGCGGGAGCCGCGGTCGGCCGCGGCGGCCCTTCAGCGAGCCTACGGCTGGGATCCGCCGGAGATCGCCCCGGCTCCGGCGCTGGGCGCCACGGCCGCCCGCTTCGCGGGCACCCCGGTGCATCTCCTCTCCCCCGCGGGTGGCGGCTCCTGGCTCGCCGCGCGGCTCGAGCGGTTCGGGGAGTCACCCTGCGCCTTCCTGCTGGGCAGCCGGGACCTCGGCGAGTCGGCCCGGCGCTTCGCCCTGGAAGGGGTGGAGCCGGACACGTCGCTGGGGACTCCCGTACTCTGGCTCGAGCGGCCCGACGGGGAGGGATGCCTGCACGGGATCGGAGTCACCTCGGTAGATAGGGGGCCACCTCCAGGAGCTTGACGTCCTTTCGTTCCCGGAGCCGGTCCAGGATCCAGTACTTGTGCCCCGCCCCGAAAGTGATGAGCAGACGCTGCCCGCGGTGCGTCCGGATCGCCCGATCGATGAGCCGCATGTGGGCCCGGTTGATGTTCGTCCAGCCGCCGGGCCCGATCCACTCGTTCAGGTACTCGTCGTACAGGGAAAGCTCCTCCCGCTGACGCTCGTCGTACGCCGCGGAGTGAATCGCCCGTGGGTCCTCCACCTCCCCGAGCGGCGTCGCGTAGCGAGCCCGCACGGCGGCGAGGCGGCGATCGTACGCCTCCCGCTGCGAGGCGAACGCCGGGTCCGACCGGAACTGGCGGATCCGGGCGTTCCTCAGGTCGGACATCTCCCGCGTCCAACCCGCGCAAGGCACGACCTCGAAGCCGAGCTCGGTGGCCAGCGGGAGCAGCACCTCGGTGTACTCCGGAAACAGCTTCACGCGATCATCTTCGATGGCCCGACGCTCCGTCCAGTCCTTCCAGATCCTCTCCCATCGGTCCGGGGGAATCTCGGCGCACACGGCATCGGGCCGGAAACGGCGAATCGTCGCCTCCACCCGGGCCAGCCCCCACAGCTCGCTCGTTCGGTGCCGGCCATGGATCATCCCGAGGACCGCGACCTCCGCTACCGGTTCCGGGCCGGCCTTCGCGGGTGGGGGACCGCGCCACGCAGCCGGAATCTCGATGACCGTCACCCGGTGCTCGCCCTCCGAGGAGACCCACAGCTCGGTTCCCGAGGGATGAACGGCCATCACGATCGGTACCTCGGGCACGGGCAGGCGGACGAGGGGCCGCCCGCCCGGGAGCTCCAGGACGGAGATGTCGTGACTGGCCGTGTTGTTCACGAAGGCGAGCCGGCCGTCGGGCGTCACCACGACCGAGAAAGGGGACGGCCCGATGCCCTCCGCGATCGTCCTCACGACCCGGTGGGAGGCGGTGTTCACCACGGCCAGCCGGTTCCGGCCGCGCACCGCGGCCACGTACTCGATGTCCTCGGGGAGGACGGCTCCCCCGCTCGGGTGCTCGCCCACCGGGACGGTGTCGAGGATCCGTCCGTTCCAAAGATCCACCACGGTCAGGCTGCCGTCCTCGTATGCCGGGACGAACGCCACCCGCCCGTCGGAGCTCGCTCCGGGGGGGAACGGCCGGCGTCCGGTCGGATACCCCCGCTCGAGGGCGAACGCGTCGGCCTCCAAGACCCACATCCTGTCCACCTTCTCGGCCGAGATCAGGTAGCGGTTCCCCGGCAGCGGACCCACGATGAGCGAGGGTGCTCCCCCCGTAGTCAACCGCTCGACGGGCGTGCCGCTCTCCAGGTCGTAGCGGACGATGTCGTCCGCGCCGAAGCGGGTCACGGCGAGGCTGTGCCCGTCAGGCAGCGGGATGACCCCCAGGGGTGTCCCCGGCGCCTCCACGTAGCGACGCACCGTGTGGGAGACCGCGTCCACGACCGCGATCCGGTCGGAACCGGCGACCGCGATGTAGGCCGTTTCGCCCCCGGAGCCGAAGGAGATCTGATGGGGATTGGCCCCCACATCCAGCGTGGCAACGATTCGGAACCCGGCCGTGTTCGCTTCCTGGAGCGGCCGGCCGGAGTGGAGCGAGACGCCGGAGTGGACCGGGCCGCCACCGGTCCCGCCGAGCGGGGACATGAGAAGAAGCGGAGCGACGGGGACGAACCGTCGCGCCGCCTTGAGTCTCGCCCCACGGCGCTCGTGACGCGGTCCGCCGTGGTTCTTCCACCGGCTTCCAAGGGGCACGCTTCCTCCTTTCACTTTCACGGTTCTTGGCCGAGCTTACTCGGCACCGAGGCTCGGGGAAACGCCCGCGGCCGGCCGCTGTTCCGGCGGGCCAGCGGGATTTCGACCCCCGGCCCTGACGAGAGGAGACCGAGCGACCGAGGGAGGACCGGATGAAGAGGATCGGAGCGCGGGGGCATCGTTTCACCGAGGGAACGCTCGCGGCGGGAGCGCGCGCGGCGGTGGGAGTGGCCGGAACGGCCGAGGCGATCGCGGTGATCCTTCTGCTGGCCGGGGCCGCCGCCGCCGTCGCCCAACAGACACCGGGCCCCGCCGTCGCCCAACAGGCACCGGGCCCCGCCCCCGGCGACGAGCAGCCCGTTCTCCACCGGATCGCCGCCGCCGTGTCCGCCGAGCGGATCGAGGCCGACATCCGGCGGCTGGCGGGCTTCGGCACGCGGCACACCCTGTCCGACACCCTGTCGGAAACACGGGGGATCGGGGCGGCGCGCCGCTGGATCAGGGCGGAGTTCGACCGCATATCCGCGGCGTGCGGCGGGTGTCTCGAGATCTCCTACCAGACCTCCTACGTGGGCGGCACGCGGCGCATTCCCGACACGACGGCCGTGGTGAACGTGATCGCGATCCTGCGGGGAACGTCGGATCCGAACCGGTACGTCGTCATGTCGGGCGACATCGACTCGCGTGCGTCCCGTGCCCTGGACTCCACGACAGACGCGCCGGGCGCCAACGACAACGCCTCGGGGATGGCCGGAGTCCTGGAGGCGGCCCGCGTCCTCACGGGCTACCGCTTCCCGGCTTCCATCGTCTTTGCCGGCCTCTCCGGAGAGGAGCAGGGTCTCTTCGGCGGGCAGCATATGGCCCGGGTGGCGAAGGAGGCGGGGTGGCGGATCGAGGCGGTGCTCAACAACGACATGATCGGTAACACCCGGGGCCAGAACGGCGTGGACGACAACACGGTGGCCCGCGTCTTCTCCGAGGGAATCCGGGCGGACGAGACGGAGCGCATGGCGCGGTTGCGGCGCTTCACCGGCGGAGAGGTCGACTCTCCGTCCCGGAACCTGGCGCGCTACGTGGACCGGATCGCCGACCGGTACGTTCCGAATCTCGACATGATGATGGTCTACCGGCTCGACCGCTTCGGCAGGGGCGGCCACCACCGGCCGTTCAACGATGTCGGGTACCCGGCCGTCCGCATCATGGAGGCGAACGAGGACTATCGGCGCCAGCACCAGGACGTCCGGGTGGAGGATGGCGTGGCGTACGGGGACGTCGTCGAGGAGGTGGAGTTCGACTTCGCCGCCAAGCTCACGGCGCTGAACGCCGTGACCCTGGCCTCGCTCGCCTGGGCCCCGCCCCCGCCGCGTGCGGTGCGGATCCAGGGCGCCGTGCGGCCGTCCACGACGCTTTCCTGGGAGCCGATTCCCAGGGAGCGGGCGCCGGAGCTGGCAGGCTATCGGGTGCACTGGCGGCTCACCGACCAGCCGCGGTGGCAGTGGAGCGTCTACGTGGGCGACGTCGCCGAACACACGCTCGAGAACGTGGTGATCGACAACTACATCTTCGGGGTGGCCTCCGTCTCGGAGGACGGCTTCGAGAGCCCCGTCGTCTTCCCCGGGCCGGTGGGCGCCTTCGAGCCGGTCGGCTGGGAGCGTGATGGAGGCGAGCGATAACGGAAAGGGCCGGCCAGGGGACTCCCGCGTTCCGCGCTCCGCCGTGACTCCCACGAAGAGTCTGGCCGATCCCGACGGCTATCTGCGCACGGACTTCCTGCTGGGCGACTTGGCCGGTCGGTCCGTTCGCGCGGGTTTCCTGAAGATCGGCGCCCAGGTCGGCCAGCTGGCGCTGCTGGGCGCGTCCGGCGTGCTCCTGGCGCGCCTGCTCACGCCGGAGGACTTCGGTCTGTACGCGATGGTTCTCTCCCTCACCGCGTTCGTGGACAACTTTCGAGATTTCGGGCTCCCGATGGCCGCCGTCCAGCGCCAGGATCTGGACCACCGACAGTTCAGCGGGCTCTTCTGGGTGACGCAGCGCCTCAACCTCCTGACGGTCGGATTCGTGGCGCTCATGGCCCCGCTCGTGGCCCGTTTCTACGCTGAACCGCGACTCATCCCCGTCACCTTGACCATAGCCGCCGGGATCTTCCTCCTCGGTCTCACGCTGCAGCATGAATCGTTGCTCGTCCGTCGCATGCGGTTCGGCGTGATCACCGGGATCGAGGCGGGATCCGTCCTGGTGGGCGTCCTGGCGGGGATCGGCCTCGCCCTCCGGGGTGCAGGCTACTGGGCGCTCGTGCTCCAGTTCGTCGCCAGCGCGCTCACGCGCAGCGTGGCGCTGTGGTTGGCGGCCGGCTGGCGGCCGGAAGGGGCGCGGCGGGCCCTGCGGACCCTGAGCCCGGAGGTGCGCTCGTTCCTCCGCTTCGGAGGTCATTACACCGGCTACCGCGTCCTCACCCACATCGGGTTTCGGCTGGACCGGGTGCTGGTCGGCCTGCTCGCGGGCGCGCCCGTGATGGGGCTGTACGACAACTCCTTCCGGTGGTCTCGATATCCGATCCGCGCTGTCTATCCTCCGCTGCTGAGCGTGGCCGTGGCGAGCTTGAGTCGGCTCCAGGGAGAGCCGGAGGCCTACCGGCAGGCGTGCCGCAAGGCGATTCTTCCCGTTCTCGCCCTCGTCGTGCCGGCGTTCGGCTTCGGCATCGCCGAGGGACGAAGCTTGATTCTCGTGCTCTTGGGCCGCCAGTGGCTGGACGCCGTTCCGTTCTTCCGGCTCTTCTGCCTGGCAGGCATCGCATCGAGTCTGACCTTGATCACCAAGTGGCTCTACCTCTCCTCCGGAGAGACGAGGCGGCAGTTTCACTGGGCCCTCATCTACGCACCCCTCATGATCGCCGCCGTGGCGGTCGGAGCCTCCCGAGGTCCTCTGGGCGTGGCCGTCGCTTTCACCGCCGCTTCGTGGCTGCTGACGCCACCGGCGCTCGCCTTCTGTTTCGCCACGTCGCACCTGACGATGCGGGCGTTCGCGGGAACCGCGTGGCGACCGCTCGTCGCCTCGGCGGTCGCGACCTTTGCGACGCTGGCGATGCGGCCCGTACTCCCCGCGGGCATCGTCCTCGAGCTGTTCCTCGCGCTGATGGCGTTCGCCCTCATGTACGGGATTACGTGGATGGCGCTCCCCGGTGGACGAGCGGCCGGACGCGATCTGGTCGCCTTGCGGCGCGCGCTTCGCTTCGGGAGGGTCGAGCCATGAGAGCGGCGCTTCGGGAGGGGCGAGACGCGGTGAGGCTCCTCACGACGTGGGTCGCGATCAGCCGGGCCGAAGTCGGGCCAACCGCGACCGGTTCGCCCGCATACGTCGCTACGTCATGTTCCTGGGACACCCGTGCAGCGGCCACAGCCTGATCGGCGGCTTGCTCGATGCTCATCCGGACGCTGTCGTGGCCCACGAAGCGGGCGCGCTGCGCTATCTCACGGCCCGCTACGATCGACTCCGCCTGTACCAGGTTCTCCTGGAGAACGCGGCGGCCAGCGCCACTGCCGGCAGGCCGTCCGGGGAGTATCGGTACGCCGTGCCGGGACAGTGGCAGGGGCGGAGCCGGAGGATCCTGGTGATCGGCGACAAGCAGGCCGAGGGGGCGACCCTGAGACTCCGCGCACGGCCGTGGCTGTTGGAGCGCCTTCGCCGGACGGTCCGTGTCCCGCTGCGGCTGATCCACGTGATTCGCAACCCGTTCGACACCATCGCGACGATCGCTCGCCGCGCGGCCGCCGGACCCTACTCGCCGGACCTGGAGGTGGCCATGCGGCGCTACTTTTCGCTCTGCGCCACGGTCGACGAAATCCGACCCCGGCTCCACGAAGGCGAGCTGTACGAGCTGCGTCACGAGGAGTTCGTCGCCGCCCCGAGCCGAGGGCTCGCCCGCCTGTGCGCCTGGCTCGGCTTGGATCCGGCGTCCGATTATCTGGCGGCGTGCCGGAAAACCGTTCGTCCCACGCCTCGACGGAGCCGAGAGGCCGTCCGCTGGAGTCCTGCTCTCCTGGCCGAGGTCGGCGCTCGCATGCAAGCGCATCCTCACCTGGCGGGGTACCGTTTCGATGGCTGAAGCTGGAGAGGCCGTCTTCGAAGGCCCGAACGTGCTTCCGAACCTGATCGTCATCGGGGCGATGAAGTGCGCCACGACCAGCTTGCACAACTACCTGCGAGTCCACGGGTTCTCCGACCACAGCTCCCAGTGCACGACGGGCCGGCCCATGGCTCTCTCCTTTCGTGAGTTCTCGTGTCGAGCGCGTCGGCGGGCCTCACGCTCTGCGGTACGCGCGGCGCAGGAGCCGCCAGCTCACCCACAGGGCGACGGCGATCCACGCGATGCCCCACAGCAGGGTGGGGATTCCGGTGAAGGCGGCGAGCATCGCCGCGTCGGACAGCGCCTCCGGGCGGTCCAGGATGTCGCTCTTGATGTCCAGGACCGCGTACAAACAGCTCGTCAGCCCGAGAAGGGTAAGCAGGATGAGGTTCGTCCGCGATGAGAGCTTCCAGCCGACGAAGAGAAGCGCGCCCCCGGCGGCGAGGCCGAAGAGGAGTCCGAACGGGTTCCGGAGGTAAAGGAGCGAAAGGGCGCCGAGGCCCACGCCGATCGTTCCGGAGGTCCAGCGACTCCATGCGGCTCCCCGAGCCGCGGCCCACAGGATCAGCGCCCCCCAGCCGAGGCTGCCCAGATAGCCGGCCGAGAGGGTGAGGAAGCGGCTGCCTCCGGGACACACACACCGCCCTCCCTCGTCCGCCGTGATGACGATCTCCAGGATCTGTCCCCCGGTGGCGAGGGCGACCAGGCCGTGGCTCGCCTCGTGGAGCAACACGACGAAGAGCTTGAGCGGCAGGACGACGGGGGTGTTCCACAGGAGCCACACGGTGCCGAAGTAGGCGCCGAAGCCCGCCAGGAACCGGATCTTGCCTCGGGTCCGATCCTTCATTCGCAGCCCTCTTCTCCCCCGGCGGGTGACTCTCCTCCGCGCACCGTACGAGTTCGGGGCGTCTCGCGTGTCAGGCGAACAGCACGGCCAGCGCCAGGAGGCAGATCACCAGGCCGCCGAGCGCGAACAGCGGGAGACTCCGATCGAACCACGCGCGACAGGCCGCGAACAGGGCACAGAAGAGACCGACCGCGCCGTACACCCCGATGAGGAGAGGCCGCCACTCGTCCGCATCGCGCAGGACGAGGACGGCGAGGCCCGCCGCCATCGCGCCCAGGAGCAGGGTCCGCTCGTCGGAAAGGACCGGACGGGGCCACCTCGTGGCCGGCAGGCGACCGGCCAGAGCCGGCGGAAGGAGCAGCACCGCTTGCAGGCCCAGTCCCACGATCCACGCCGCGTGACCCGGAACCCGGCCGGTGATCGCCGGCCAGGCGGCGAACAGCAGCGAGGTCAGGGAGAGCGCTCCCAGCAGATACAACCCGTACCCGATCACCCGCCCGGCGAGCAGGGCCGCGAGGTAGCGGCCCGGTTCGGCGAGGCGCAGGCGAAGGTACGGTACGGACTCCAGGGGCCACCGTCGGACGGCCTTCGGAGGCCAGGTTCCGTTGGCCGCTTCCCGAAGGACGACGTGGCAGCTCTCCTGCACTCTCTCCGCCTCCTCCGCGTCGATCCAGCCGGCGGCGCGGGCCTCCTCCCACTCCTCGACATCCAGAACCACGGGCTCGCCATCGGCGGGAAGCCACACGTCCAGCACCAGGTCCTCCAGGCGCCACACGGGGCCCGATGCCCGGGGCGGACGGATGAAGTTCACGTAGTGGCCCAGGAATCGCCCTCCCGCATCGTAGAGAGCCGCGATCTCCAGCTCTCGGCCGGGGAAGGTGAACCACAGGAGGCTGGCGCCTCCGGGCAGCTCCCCGACCCCGCCCATGGGCAGCGGGGGGCCACCGGCAGGATGGAGGAGAAGGGTCACCTTCACCTCCTCCCCGTCGTACAGGAGCTCCTGAGTGTGGCGGGTCACCCGGTCGGGGGGGCGGCGGTAGACGATCTCCACGTTGGGGGCCGTCGGGCAGGGTGACGGAACGTACCGACCGACGACGTCTCCCAGGAGCCCTCTGCGGGTCGCGTTCACGGCAGGCGCCGCTACGCCGGTTCCGTGAACCTTCGGCCCTCCTCCGCCAGCTCCCGCAGGAGCGGCGCGGGTGAGAAGCGAGCGCCATGCCGCGCCTCGAGCTCGTCCAGTCGCTCGACGATGCGCGGGAGTCCCTCGGAGTCGGCCCAGCGCAGCAGGCCGCCCCGGAACGGGGGGAACCCGGTTCCGGTGACCATCGCCACATCCACGTCGCCGGCGCCCGCCACGACGCCGTCGGCCAGGGCGTGAGCCGCCTCGTTGACCATCGGGTACAGGCACCGCTGCCGGATCTCCTCGTCCTCGAAGGTGCGCGTCCCGAAGCGCCGGGCCAGCAGCCGGCCGACCTCGCGATCCACCCCCTTCTCCCGCCCCTTCTCGTAGCGGTAGAAGCCCCGGCCGTTCTTCCTCCCCAGGCGTCCCTCTTCGCGGAGAATCCCGACGATCGAAGACGAGCTCAGGCGGGGGCCCAGCCCACGGTGGAGCTCCTGGGCGACGTGCTCGGCCACGTCGTAGCCGACCTCGTCCAGCAGGCGGCCGGGTCCCATCGGCATCCCGAACCGCAGGAGCACGCCGTCCACCTGTTGGACGGAAGCCCCCTCCTCCACGAGAAACCCGGCCTCGTTCAGGTACGGGCCCAGGAGCCGGTTGACCAGAAACCCCGGCCCGTCCGCCACCAGGACCGGAGTCTTCCCCATGTCCAGCGCGAAGCCGAAGGCGGTCGCCACGGCCTCGGAGGCGGAGGCGTCCGTGCGCACGACCTCCACCAGGGGCATTCGATGGACGGGGTTGAAGAAGTGGAGGCCCAACACGCGCGCCGGGTGCGCCGCGGCGGAGGCCAGCTCGCTCACGGAGAGGGCGGAGGTGTTCGTGGCGAACACCGCGCTCTCGGGGATGTGCTCTTCGCACTCCCTCAGCACCTGCTGCTTCACGGCCATGCGCTCCACCACGGCCTCGATGACGAGATCCGTCCCCTCCAGCTTCTCGTACGTCAAGGTGCCGTGGATGAGCGCGAACTTGAGTCCTGCCTCCTCCGCCGAGAAGATCCCCCGCCTCGCGCCCTTCTGGAGGAGCTCGCGGGCGTGTCGGAGCCCCGCATCGAGCGCATCCTGCTGGATCTCCTTCAGCACCGTAGGGAGATCGTGCGCCGCGGTGAGCTCCGCGATGGAGCCGCCCATGACGCCGGCTCCCAACACGGCGACCTTGCCCACCTCCGTGCGGCCCGCGAGCTCCTCGGGCGGCAGGGCCCGCTTCGCCTCCCGCTGGAGAAGGAAGAGTCGGATCAGGCTCTTCGACACCTCCGTCTGAGAAAGATCGGCGAGGGCAGCGGCCTCCCGGCCGAGGGCCTCGTCCACCGGCATGCCGTACGTCTCCTCCACCACCTCCAGGGCGCGCAGCGGGGCCGGGTACCTTCCCCGCGCGTCACGCTCCGCCTGCCGGCGGGCCAGGGCGAACAGGATCTTGCGCCCCGGTGCCGTGTCCTCCAGGAGGCGCTCGGTGGCGGACTTGCTGTACCCCCCCCGGGGCTGGCGCCCGGCGAGCACATCCGCGACGAACGTCCGCAGCTCGGCGTCGAAGCGGTCGCTGCGGGCGACCCGATCCACGAGCCCGATTCTCCGGGCCCGGGAGGCCGGCACAGGCTTGCCGGTAAGGATCAAGCGGAGGGCGTTCTGGATCCCGCACAGCCGCGGCAGGCGAACGCAGCCGCCGAAGCCCGGAAGGATGCCCAGGCGGACCTCCGGAAGCCCGATCCGGGTGGAGTCACGGTCGGAGGCGATCCGGTACGCGCAGGAGAGGGCCAGCTCCGTGCCGCCTCCCAGGCACAGCCCGTCGATCGCGGCGATCGTGGGGACGGTGAGGCGCTCCAGGCGCCGGAAGATCCTCTGTCCCTCTCGGCTCTTTTCGAGCGCTTCGGCGCGGTCGCGCAGAGCCGCGATCTGGTGGACGTCGGCGCCGGCCATGAAGGCGCCGGGCTTGCCGCTGCGCAGGACGACCGATACGAGCCTGCCGGTGGAGATGTGGGACTCCAGCTCGCCGAGACGGCGATCCAGGGCTCGCATCACGTCGGTCGTCAGGAGGTTCACCTTCGAGTCCGGAAGGTCGAAGGTGAGCCACGCGATCTTCTCGCCGTCTACCTCGAGGGTGACCGTCTCCGGCCCGCCCGCCGAGGACGGGGAGGCCGCCACGTTCACAGCCTCAGTCGGCGCTCGGCGTTCTCCGGGGTCAGGCGGAGCGTGTCGACCTCGGCGGAGGCGATCGGAACGTTCCAGTAGTACTCGTCGAACAGGCCGACGGGAATCCGCGTATGGACCCACCAGCGGCCGCCCGGCAGCCGCCGCGTCAACGCCCCGTCGGCTCCGGTCGTATCCTCGTAGACCTCGGCATCTCTCGCATCCAGGATGCTGTCCATGACGCTGAAGTAATCCTGGAACGCGATCGCCTCCCAGGACTCGCGGACGGCCCGGATGGAGTCGACCTGCGCCAGACCCCGATTCTGCACGCTCGTGAAGCGATCGAACGCCTGCGCCTTCTGACGGTTCAGGGCCCTCTCTCGCCGCTCCAGCGATAGGAAGCGGTCGTACAGCTGCCGGTACTGGCGGCTGCGGGCGTCCATGCCCTGGAGCCGGTCCGAGAGCTGCTTCAGCTGGTCTCGCACCTCGCTCCACTCGGCGTCCGCCTGTCGCCACCGCTCCTGAAGGTCGCCGGCCGTATCGAACATCGCGATGAGCGCCGGCGGCACTTCGGGCTCGGGTGCCGTGGCTCGCGCCGCCAGCAGGTCGAACAGGGAGTCTCGATCGAACGGGAGGAACTCGACGACCAGGTCCTTCTGCGGCTGCTGAGCGCCCTCGCTCCCCTCCGTCAGCACCTGGACCGTTACCGTCCCCCCGCCGCAGGCGGCCAGGACGATGGGGCTCCAGATCAGCGTCGCAAACAGAAGGCGGTCGTGCCGCATGGGATTCTCCCGGATGTGTGTCAGCCGTCGCGAAACCGGCGAAACTTAGAGACGCTCGCGGGCTTTTTCAACGCGGAGCCGAGAGGAGGGCCACTGCACATGAGAGCGGCCCAGGTGCACCCTGACGGCGCGCGCGGAGGCGTGCCGGAAGGCTCAGTACGGGGGCGTGCGGTCCAGGATGTACTCCCACGGGTTCACGGCCCGGCCGTCGATCCACACTTCGTAGTGGAGATTCGGCCCCGTGGCGAGGCCGGAGTGGCCGACCTCCCCTATGACGTCCCCCCGCTCCAGCACGCGTCCCTCGCGGGTCGTGATCCGTGCCAGGTGAGCGTACCGGGTCCGATAGCCGAATCCGTGCTCCACCTCGACCATGCGCCCGTAGCCCGCATCCCGTCCCGCGAAGGTGACCCGTCCCCTGGCCGTCGCCACGACCGGACTGCCGGGCGAGGCCGAGATGTCGATGCCCTGGTGGGGGCGCCGGTAGCCGAGCAGCGGATGGAGCCGGCTGTAGCTGAAGCCGGAGCTGAACCACGCCTCGGAGCTGACGACGGGGTTGATCGACGGTCGCGCCTGGAAGAGCTCGCGTTGGGAGATCATCGAGTCCGTGGCTTCCCGCAGGCTAGCGGAGAGGAGGTCGGCCCGCCGGAGGAGCGCATCCAGGTCCAGGCGCAGGGACTGGGAGGAGGTGGCGAGCTCCGGGCGCAGGCGATAGAGCTCCGCCTCGTTGACATCCGGGCTTTCGGGCCCGCCGACGCCGACGGCCTGCACCTCCGGGTCCAGCAGCGGGAGTCCGGCCAGAACGCGGTACTGCTGGTCGCGGGCCGCCAGCCTGTCCATGTAGAGGCTCAGGCGCTCGGTGCGCCCCTCCGCCTCCTTCAAGCTGCCGATCAGGTGACGGTTCTCGGCCCGCAGGTGGGCCAGCTCGCCCAGAGCGTGCCGCTCGCCCAGTAAGCCGAACAGCCATCCGAGGAACAGGAGAAGGGACAGCCCGGCCCCCGCGGCGGCCGCCTGGGCGACCCGACGACCGAGCCGTACGGTATGCACGCGGCCACCGCCGGCCGGAAAGAACTGCACCGTCCAGTGGGCTGGCTTCTTCACGCTTCCGGTTGTGTCACTGACAGGGCTGCTACGGCTAGGGCGATCAAAGGCCGCGGCAGAGTAGAGAGGGCACGCACGGCTGTCAAGGCTCGATCGCCGCCCGGCGGCGGCCGTTCAGCGACCCGCCGCGGCTCTTCAACCGGCCGTTAGCCCTCCTGCTCGAATCGGGGGAAGAGGATCGGCCCGGGTCGCACCTGCCTGAGGCCTGCCAGCGCCTGGGTGAGCGACTGCAGCGCGGGCGCCTCACCGCCGCCGCCGAGCGCCTTCCACAGCTCCCCCGCCTTGTTCGGAAGGAACGGAGCGAGGAGGGCCGCGCAGGTCCCCAGGGCACGCACCAGGTCCGCCAGGGCCGTGTCGAGCGCGCTCCCGGCCGTTCCGGGACCCGCGGCCTCCCGCTCCTCGCGAGCCAGCTTCCACGGCTGCACCTCGTCGACGTACGCGTTGGAGGCCCGCACGAGGGAGAAGACACCTCCCAGTCCCTGCGAGAGAAGGAGCCCGTCCATCGCCCGGCGGTACACCTCCACCGCCCGCCGGCGGGATTCCTCGAGCCCGCCCGGCTCGGCCGCGGGCACGCCGCCGTCCCGATAGCGGGCGACCATGGAGACGACCCGATTCAGGAGGTTGCCGAGGTCGTTGGCCAGCTCCCCGTTGTAGCGATCGTCGAACTGCTCCAGGAACCCTTCCACCGAGGAGAAATCCCGGTCTCCGTCCCAGGGCACCTCCCGGAGCAGGAAGTAGCGCAGCGCGTCCGGTCCGTGCCGCTCGATCAGGGAGGTGAGGTCGAGCTCCGTGCCGGCGGACTTCGAGAGCTTGAACCCCCCGATCGTCAGGAAGCCGTGGGCCCACACCGAGGCCGGCAGCTCCACCCCCGCCGAGAGCAGCATGGCGGGCCAGATCACGCAGTGGAAGCGCGTGATGTCCTTGCCGATCACGTGGAGGTCGGCCGGCCACCAGCGGCCGTACCGCGCCTCGGGATAGCCGACGGCCGACAGGTAGTTCGAGAGCGCGTCGAACCACACGTACACGGTGTGCGCCTCCGCGCCCGGGAACGGGATCCCCCACGGGATGCGGGCCCGGGAGGCCGAGATGTCTTCCAGTCCCCCCTCCAGCAGCCGGAGGATCTCGTTGCGGCGGCTCTCCGGCCGCACGAACCGCGGGTGCCGGTCGAGGTGCTCGAGGAGCGACTGGCCGTAGCGGGAGAGACGGAAGAACCAGTTCTCCTCCTCCGTCCACTCGATCTCGCGGGTCGGATGGAGGGGGCACTTGCCCTCCACCAGCTCCTCCTCCTTCTTGAACGCCTCGCAGCGCGTGCAGTAGTACCCGGCATACCGATCCAGGTAGAGGTCTCCCGCCGCCCGGATGCGCTCCAGGAGGGCGGTCACCGTCCGCGCGTGCCTCGGCTCCGTCGTGCGGATGAAGTCGTCGAAGGAGATCGCCAGAGGCCGCCAGGCCGCCCGGAAGCGCTCGGCGAGGGCATCCACGAGCTCCTGGGGCGTCTGCCCGCGGCGGGCCGCCTCCTGGGCGATGCTCTGGCCGTTCTCGTCCATCCCGACGACGAAGTGCACGTCGTCTCCCACGCTCCGGCGATAGCGGGCGATCGCGTCCGCCCCGACCTTCTCGAACGCGTGGCCCAGGTGCGGCTCGCCGTTGGAGTAGTCGATCGCGGTGGTGAGGTAGCACTTGGCCACGGGTCGGATCACAAAGCGGAAGAGGTTGGGCCGGAGGGGTGGGCGGCGCCCGTCAGCTCGCCCCGGGGTGAGCCTCGCCGCCCCGCGCCCGCTCGGACTCGGTCCTGAGCTCGTCGAGGAGGACCGTGCGGATCTCTCCCTGGCCGTCCCGGAGCGACACGGTTTCCCGGAAGATGTTCCAGCTCAGGACCTCCTCCTCTCCCCGAGAGGTGCGCAGCCTGCGGCCCACCGGCGGGAACCGCTTGCGGGCCCGCTGATAGAGGGCCCGCTCGTAGTGCAGGCAGTTCATCAGGCGTCCGCACGCCCCTGAGATCTGGCCGGGATTCAGCGAGAGTCCCTGCTCCTTGGCGAGCTGGAGGGTCACCGGCTCGATCTGATCGAGCCATGCCCGGCAGCAGAGCTCCCGGCCGCAACGCCCCAGCCCGCCCACCCGGCGGGCCTCGTCGCGGACCCCGATCTGCCGCAGCTCGATGCGGGTACGGAACGTCCGGGCCATGTCCCGCACCAGGGCCCGGAAGTCCACCCGCTTCTCGGCCGTGAAGTAGACGATCAGCTTGTTGCGGTCCCACTGCCACTCCGCCTCGCTCACCTTCATCTTGAGCCCGTGCTTCCCGACCAGCTCCCGCGTCCGCCGCCGCACCTCCATCTCCTGAGCCCGGAGCTCGAGCAGCCGCTCGACCTCGGCCGGCGAGGCCCGCCGGAGAACCCGCTTCGACGGCGGGGCGACGGGTCGCTCTCCGGCCTCCTCGCATCCCCCGCCGCACGTGTGGCTCGCCGCGTCGGCCAGGCGCTTCACGACGCCGAGATCCTGACCCCGGTCCGCCTGCACGACCACGTACTCGAGCCGCCGGAGCGGGAGGATGTGCCGGAAGGTGAAGTAGTCCGTGCGCAGCCCCTTGAACTCGACCTCCACGATCTGGAGCTCGCCCGCCTGGCGAGCGGGAGGCGGCGTCTGGACGGCGGGGGCCGACGCCGGACGGAGCGATGCCGGGGGCGGGGATGGGAGCGGCCCCCGGGCAGGGGGCGGGCCCGCCGCCTCCCGGGCGGACGGCAGCCTCCCCGGCCGGCCGTTTCCCTGTCCGTCGCCCCGGGTCGGCGAATCCGCTTCGCCTCGCGAGCCGCGCCCCGTCATGCCTCCTGCCATTCGCCCATGGCGTAGTACTTCTCCCTCCTCCGCCGGACGAGCTCTTCCGGATCGAGGGCGACCAGCTCCTCGAGGTGGCGACGGATCGCGGCCCCGAGCCGGTCCGCCGCCTCCCGGGGCCGCGCCTGGGCTCCGCCGGACGGCTCGGGAACCACCTCGTCCACCAGGCCCAGCTCGTCCAGGTCCGCCGCCGTCAGCTTCAGCGCGTCGGCGGCCCGCTCGGCGTGATCCCGGCTCCGCCACAGAATGGCGGCGCACCCCTCGGGCGAGATGACGGAGTAGATCGCGTTCTCCAGCATGAGGACGCGGTCCGCCATGGCGATCCCCAGGGCGCCTCCGCTTCCTCCCTCGCCGATGATGCAGGTGAGGATCGGCACGCGGAGTCCGGCCATCACGAAGAGGTTGCGGGCGATCGCCTCCGCCTGTCCGCGCTCCTCGGCCCCGATCCCCGGGTAGGCGCCCTGCGTGTCCACGAACGTGATGACCGGCTTGCCGAACTTCTCGGCCAGCCGCATGAGGCGCTCCGCCTTCCGGTACCCCTCGGGATGCGGGGAGCCGAAGTTCCGGCGGAGGTTCTCCTTCATGTCCCGGCCCTTCTGGTGGCCGATCACCATGACGGAGCGGTCACCGAGGCTCGCCCACCCGGCGACGATGGCCGGATCGTCACGGAAGGCGCGGTCGCCGTGCAGCTCCACCCACTCCTCGAAGAGCCACTCGACGTAGTCCAGGGTGAACGGGCGCTCCTGGTGTCGCGCCAGCTTCACCCGATCGTAGCGGGAGAGGCGCTCGAACGCCTCCTCCTTCTTCTCCCGCTCCTCTGCCCGCTCCGGGACCTGCTCGGACGCGTCCACATCCCGCTCCTCGGTCAGCGCTCCCGGCTCTCCGATCGGGCCACGCGGCTCGCGCCAGCGTCCCTCGGCGTCGGCGGCCGTCATTCCCTCACCAGGTGGACCCGGTCGCTCCCCAGCAGGGCCCGGAGGTCCGCCAGCAGGGAGGCGTTGGGCGACACCCTCAGCGTCCGGGAGGCCAGACGGGGGCCCGGAGCGCGGTTGGCCGCCCCGTTCTCCCCGCTCCGCCTCCAGACGACGAGCAACGGACCGTTGCCCGGGGTCTCCTCCAGCAGCTCCCGAACCCGATGAAAGGCGCCATCCTGAAGGTCGTCGCCCTCCCGCAGCTCGATACAGATGCCCACCTGGCCGCTGCCGCGTACCTCGGCGAGCGGCCGGGCTGAATCCACAAAGATGGGCGGGTCCTCCTCGTCGCGCGAGCTGCCCGAGACGGTGCCGGTGAGGAGGACGGGTGCGTCGCGGGTCAGGACCTCCTTGTGCTCCAGCCACGTGTCGCCGAAAACCAGGGCGCTGGCCGTCCCCCGGTAGTCCTCGATCGTGAGGCGCCCGAACTCCCGCCCGTCCCGCCGCGAGGCGCGCACGGCCGCCTCCGTGACCACGCAGGCGACCTGGACCGCCTGCTCCCGCAGCTCCGCCAGGTTCCCCGTGTTCGCCTCCAGGGCGAAGAGCTCCACCAGGTCCCGGTACCGGTCCAGGGGGTGGCCGGAGATGTAGAAGCCGAGCCGCTCCTTCTCCTCCTTCAGGCGTCGCGCCTCGGGCCACTCCTCGACCTCCGGGAGGGGAGGGGCGGGCCGCGACGAGGCACCCTTTCCCCCGAACAGGGACGTCTGGCCGGTCTCCGCATCCCGCTTGCGGAGCTGTGCTTCGGTCAGGGTGACGTCCAGCCCGGTGAGGAGCGAGGCTCGCGAGCCGAACTCGTCGACGGCCCCCGCGCCGATCAAGGCCTCGATCACCCGCTTGTTGTTCAAGCGCAGATCGATCCGCTGGCAGAAGTCCAGGAAGGAGGAGAACGGCTTCTCCTCCCGGGCCTGGATGATCGAGCGGATGGCGGAGTGTCCGACGCCCTTGATCGCCCCGAGGCCGAAGCGGATCCGGCCCTTCTCCGTCACCGTGAAGCGGTAGCCCGACTCGCTCACGCTGGGCGGCAGGACCTCGATCCCCGCGGCGCGGGCCTCCGCGATGTACGCCACCACCTTGTCCGTGTTGCCGATCTCCGAGGAGAGGAGAGCGGCCATGAACTCCGCCGGGTAGTGCGCTTTGAGCCACGCCGTCCGGAAGGAGAGGATCGCGTACGCCACGGAGTGGGCCCGGTTGAAGCCGTACCGGCCGAACGTCCGGATGAGATCGGCGATCTCCCGGGCCTTGGCGGGCGCCACGCCCCGGGCGACGGCCCGCTCTCGCAGCTCCTGGAGGACCTTCTCGGTGAGGGCGGCGTCCTTTTTTCCCACCGCCTTCCGAAGGACGTCCGCCTCGGCGAGTGAGAAGCCGGCCAGCACGTTGGCGGCCCGCATCACCTGCTCCTGGTAGACGATGACCCCGTAGGTCGGCTCCAGGATCTCTTCCAGGTCGGGGTGGGGGTAGGTGACCGCCTGGAACCCCCGCTTCCGCTGGATGAAGACGTCCGTCATCCCGGAGTCCAGCGGTCCCGGACGGATGAGGGCGTTGACGGCGACCAGGTCGTCGAAGCGGTCGGAGCGCAGGGCGCGGAGCTTCTCCGTTGCCAGGGGGGACTCGAACTGGAAGACCCCGCTCGTTTTCCCCTCCGCCAGCATCTCGTACGTCCGGGGATCGTCCAGGCCCAGCTCCTGCCAGTCCACCCGCACCCCGTGCCGCCGCTCGATCATCCGGGTCGCGTCGTGGATCACGGTGAGGGTCCGGAGCCCCAGGAAGTCCATCTTCAACATGCCCGCCTTCTCCAGAGCGACCATGTCGAACTGGGTGATGACGGTGCCCTCCGGGTCCCCCCCGTTGCGGCCGCCGTTCTTCGTGTCCACGCAGACGGGCACGTAGTCGGCCAGCGGGCCGGGGGCGATCACCACGCCGGCGGCGTGCACCGAGCTGTGGCGGGCGAGTCCCTCGATCTTCATGGCGTAGTCCAGGAGCTTCCGGTACTCCGCATCCCCCTCGTACAGCTCCTTGAGCTCCAGGACCTTGCGGACCGCCTCCTCCACCGTGGGAGAGTACCCCGGTCCGCTCGGGATCAGCTTCGCCAGCCGGTCGGTCTGCTGCGGCGTGAAGCCGAGCACCCGGCCCACGTCCCGGACGACCGCCCGGGCCTTCATCGTCCCGAACGTGATGATCTGGCCGACGGATTCGTGGCCGTACTTCTCCCGGACGTACTCGATGACCTCGCCGCGCCGCTCGTAGCAGAAGTCGATGTCGATGTCGGGCATCGACACCCGCTCCGGGTTCAGGAAACGCTCGAAGAGAAGGTCGAAGCGGAGCGGATCCACATCCGTGATCCCCAGGCTGTAGGCGACGATCGAGCCGGCGGCCGAGCCGCGACCCGGGCCGACGGGGATGTCCCGCTCCTTCGCGGCGCGGATGAAGTCCCACACGATGAGGAAGTAGCCCGCGTAGCCGGTCTCGGAGATGACGGAGAGCTCGTACTCCAGCCGCTCCCGGACCTCCGGGGGCAGGGGCTCTCCGTACCGCTCCCGCGCCCCCTCCTCCGCCTGGTGGCGGAGGAGCGCCGCGTCGTCGGAGAACTCCTCCGGGAGGGGAAAGGCGGGCAGCTTGTAGGTTCCGTCGAAGCTCACCTCGCAGCGCTCGGCGATCTCGAGCGTGTTCGCCACGGCATCCGGGTGCTCGGGGAAGAGCGCCTCCATCTCCTCGGCGGACTTGAAGTAGCTCTCCTCACCGTAGAAACGGAGCCGGTCCGGATCGTCCTTGTCCTTCCCCGTCCCGATGCAGAGCAACGTGTCGTGCGCGTCCGCATCCTCCCGGCGCAGGTAGTGGGCGTCGTTCGTGGCCGCCACGCCCAGGCCGAGCGCGTCGGCGATCTGGAAGACCCCCTCGTTCACCTCCGCCTGCCCGGGGATCCCGTGGTTCTGGACCTCGAGCCAGTAACGGTCGGGGCCGAAGAGGAGGGCGAACCACTCCGCGCTGTTCTTCGCCTCCTCCCAGCGTCCCATGCGGAGATAGCGCGCCACCTCGCCCGAGAGACACGCGGAGAGACAGATGAGCCCGTCGGCGTGCTCGCGGAGCGCATCCCGGTCGATCCGGGGGCGGCGGTAGAAGCCCTCCAGGTAGCCGATCGAGGTGAGACGGACGAGGTTCTGGTAACCCCGCCGGTCGGCGGCCAGGAGGATCAGGTGGCTGTACGGGGCGGGCGCGCCCATCGGCCGCTCCCTCTGCCGCCGGTCGCCGTACGCCATGTACACCTCGCACCCGATGATCGGGCGCAGGCCTCGCTTCCGGGCCTTCTCCTGGAACGCCCAGGCGCCGAACAGATTGCCATGATCCGTGAGGGCGAGGGCGGGCATCCCGAGCTCCGCGGCCCGGTCCACGAGGGCATCGATCCGGTTCGCCCCGTCGAGGAGGGAGTACTCGCTGTGGGTGTGGAGGTGGACGAAGGACATGGCCGTCTACGAGACGGGGGCGCCGCACCGGAAGGAGTCGAGAATCTCCCGGAGCTGGAGCAGGTACTCGTACTTGCTCTCGTTGGGAGCGTACAGCCACGCGTCGAGGAAGTAAGTCCGCCCCGGGCACTGGACGAGCCAGTCGACGAACGGGCCGGCCGCCGGGACCGCCCCGCCCTCGTCGCTCCACACGCCGGTCGCCTCCAGGATCTCGTGCCCATCCACCACGAAACGCCGCTCGCTCCCGCGGGCCGTGTCGATGCCCTGGGGCACGTTGTACTCCACGTCGTCCACCGCCTCGCGCCACGCGTACGCCCCCTCCGCGTCCAGCCTCTCGAGCGGAGGCTCGCGCCAGGTGACGAGCACGGAGCGGATGAGCTGGCTCGGGTCCGGGTTGTCGTTGCGCAGGACGACGAGGGAGTCGCCCCGGACGACGTGGCGGTACACGTCGGGCACGACGAGGGAGAAGCCGAAGCTGTCGCTCAGCTCCCGGGCCAAGGCCGTGTCGGGGCCCGTCACGAACATCCGGCTCCGCAGCCGCTCCCGGAAGGCGCTCTCCACCATCGCCAGGACGGCGGGGAGCTGGACGGCCCACGACTCCGCGGCCTCGCGGGGGTCCAGCACCGCCGCGGTCACCGTCTGCCCGCGGGCCCACACGTCCGTCGCCTGGAAGACCGAGGGCACCCGCAGCGACTCCTCCTGGCCCGCCCTCTTCGCCACCTTGCGGAGAAGCGGATCGTCCGGGGTGGCGAACACCAACACCTGCTTGAAGATCCGCAGATCCTCCATCTGGTCGCTCGCCGGATCCACGTGGGTGACGACGAACTTCTTCTCGTCACGGACGGTGAAGAGCGTCGGCTCCAGCGCAGCGTACGTCGTATCCTGGAGAGGCTCCCACAGGGAATCCGCCGCGATCAGGATCAGGCTGTTCTCCTCCCCCCAGGCCGCCGGCTTCCCGCAGGCGGCCAGGAGAAGAAGGGCCGCGCACGAAGCGGCGACGCCGCTAGGGGCCCGGCACCGGACGAGGGATCGAGGCAACCGCATGGCTGCCAAAGTAGGCGGGGGGTGAGGGGCGGGCAACGGAGACTTGGGAAGCCACGGGGCGGGCGAGGCACCCCTTCGATGCCGGTCCCGTCGGGCCATGGCCTGGGATGCATCTGCCGAGAACGCAAGCAGTTCGGGTCATCGCTCCGGCGGCTCTTCATGGCCGGCTCGGGGCCAGTTCCTGCCGCCGGATGCGGGTTGCTTGACAGGTGGTATCGCCCGATTACTTTGCCGCATTCCGTGCGGGTTGGGCGCCTTCTCGAAGAAGGACTGGCCATGTGGTACGACACGTCGGTGCGGGGTCCGTCAGGGCTCCAGGAGGCGGGCGTCGGCGTTCTCCGTTCCCAGGATGCTGAGGAACTCGACGAAGCGTTCGACGACGATCTCGAGGAGGATCTCGACGACGAGGACGAGGAGGACTGGGAGGACGACTGGGACGAGTTGGACGAGGAGGGTTGGGACGAGGACGACCTCGACGACGACGAGGAGGAGTGGTAGGAGCACCGCCGTCGTGCCGAGCGTCGGGCCAAGCGGCGGCGGCTTGACATCCATCCGCGGGCCCGTTTCTACCTTCGTCGCGAGGCGAGCCGGTGCCCGGCCTGGCTCGCCTTTTCTCTTCCCGAACGGACAACGGCTCGCCACACTCAAAACCGATGGGGTTGCGGCGGCTCGGGGGGTGGCCGTGCGGTGGAAGAACCCCGGAGCGCCTCCGGGGTGTACAGCCTGAGGGGCCCGTAGCTCAGCCTGGTTAGAGCGCACGCCTGATAAGCGTGAGG
>JBHHYJ010000021.1:0-40937 GCA_046757485.1 Gemmatimonadota bacterium | reverse complement strand
CCGTCCGTCGAACCTCCGGCAGGTCTCGTAGGCGATATGTCGCCGTATGCCGGTTGCGACGACATATACTCTTGACCTGTCGCTGGTGACGACATGGGCGCACGCGTTTCGCCACGCAGGGAGGGGTCGGGCGCCAACGATCGACACGTCGTATGCCGTGTCAGTTTGGGGGCATACGAGCCCGCCGCCAGGCGGGTCCGGTGCGATTGCCTGCTGTCGCTGACGCATGTCCCGCTGCTGAGTTCATCGGGCGGGTGCGAGTTCGACCACGCCAGGTAAGGAGAGTGTCCCCAATGACACACCGTGGAAAGATGTGGGCCGTCGCCCTCCTCGCGGCCGCGGTCCACGCGGCTCCGGCAACGGCTCAGACGACGGATGCCACGGCGGCAAAGGAGCCGCGCGAGACCGGGGCCGTGCGGGCGCCGGCGGCCGAGCTTGACGAAACCACGCTTCCCGCTTTTCTTGGGCGGGTTAGGCCGGGCGGATGGCGGGGAGGCATGGGTCTTGGCCTCCGACGGGAGAAGACCCCGACCGCCACCCTCGACCCGTCCGTCATCAACCGTCCGCAGGCGCGGGCGCGGGCGGCCGAGACGGCCCGAAGCGGGATCGACGACAAGATCGTCATTCCCACGACGACCCTGATCATAGGTCTTCTCGTCCTGATCGTCATCCTGGTCGCGGACTGAGCCGCGCGCCGTCCCGTTGGGTCCGCCGTCGCACCTGGTGTGCGCGTCGCGGAGGTAGTCTCCCGGGATCGTTGCCGCTCCCCACTTCAAGGAGGTCCCCGATGGATTCCCGGATTCTTCTCGCCGCGCTCGGCTGCTCCGTGGTGGCCACGGCCGGTTGCGACACGCTGGGTGCCGCGTCCCCCAGGCCGCAGAAGATGGCCTACTACATTGCCGCCGACGAGGTGGAGTGGGACTACGCGCCCGGCGGACTGGACAAGATCACCGGCCAACCGTTCGACGACCACGCGAGGCTGTTCACCGAGGCCGGCCCGGACAGAATCGGCAAGGTGTACAAGAAGGCGCTCTTCCGGGAGTACACCGACGACACGTTCACGGAGCTCAAGCCTCGGGGCCCGGAGTGGGATCACCTGGGGATGCTGGGTCCGGTGCTTCGAGCGGTCGTCGGCGACACGATCGTCGTCCACTTCCGGAACAACGCTTCCTTCCCGGCCAGCCTGCACCCCCACGGCGTCTTCTACACGAAGAGCTCCGAGGGGGCGCCGTCGGACGACGGCACCGGCGATGCCGACAAGGCGGACGACCGGGTCCCGCCGGGAGGCACCCACACCTACGTGTGGCCCGTGCCGGAGCGGGCCGGACCCGCGGCCGGCGACCCGAGCTCCATCCTCTGGATGTACCACTCCCACGTGAACGAGGACGCCGACGTGAACTCGGGGCTCATGGGGCCGATGATCGTGAGCCGGCGGGCGGAGGCCCGGGCGGACCGCACGCCGAAGGACGTGGACCGGGAGCTCATCGTCTCTTTCCACGAGGTGGACGAGAACCAGAGCCACTACCTGGAGGCGAACCTCCGTACCTACGCCACGGAGAAAAGAGCTGCGAGCGAGGAGGAGCGCGCGTTCTTCCACCCGTTCGGGTTCAGCAACTTCATGGAGTCCATGAACGGCTTCCTGTTCGGCCACCTGCAGGGGCTCACCATGCGGGTGGGCGAGCGGGTCCGCTGGTACCTGATGGCGAACACGAACTTCGAGGTCCACGCCCCCCACTGGCACGGCAACACGGTGGTGCTGAACCGCATGCGGACCGACGTGACGGACCTCCAGACGATGGGGATGCAGGTGGCCGACATGATTCCGGACAACCCGGGGAAGTGGCTCTTCCACTGTCACGTGAAGGACCATCTGAAGGCCGGGATGTCGGCACACTACACGGTCTTGCCCGCTGCCGAGCCGTAATCCAGGACGGTCAGCGGAGGGATTCGGCGGCCGCGCCCGAGCCCATAGCTTGAGAGCGTTCGGTCGGAATCCGGCGTGGCGCTCCACTCGCCGGACAACCCGCGCTTCACGTTCGGCTCGACCTTCGTCCACCCCGTTCCGAGAACCAGGAGATCTTCATGGGCTACCGCGATCGCGTCGGGTGTCGTGTGCCTCTGTTCTCCCTCACTTTCTGGATCTGCGCCGCGCTCGCGGGGTGTGCCCCCGGAGACCGGGCCGACCGTGAGCCCCCGCGGCTGGCGGGGGACTGGTCCTCGTACGCCGCGGACAAGGCGTCCACGAAGTACACGCCCCTCGACGGGATCACGGCGGAGAACTTCGGCGATCTCGAGATCGCCTGGGAGTGGGAGACGGCGGATCAGCCGATTCTGGACGCGGACACGACGCTGTGGACCGGCCGTTACGAGGCGACCCCCCTGGCGATCGACGGGATCCTGTACACGACGACCTCGCTCAGCCAGGCGGTGGCGATCGACGGGGCGACGGGCGAGACGCTGTGGAGCTACGACCCGGGGTCCTGGCGGGCCGGCCTCCCCCCGAACGTCGGCTTCGTTCACCGCGGTCTCACCTTCTGGGAGGGGAAGGACGGGACGCGGCGGCTCTTCTACGGGACGGGGGACGCCCATCTGATCGCCCTGGACCCGGAGACGGGAACGCCCGCTCCGGAGTTCGGCGAGAACGGACGGATCGACCTGACGCTCGGCCTCAGGCGCCCGATCCAACGAGAGGAGTACGCGGTGACCTCCCCCCCGATGATCTGTCGGGACGTGCTGATCGTCGGGTCCTCGGTCTTCGATCTCACCACGGACAGCCTGCCGCCGCCGGGAGACGTGCGGGGGATCGATGTGCGGTCCGGTGAGCGGCGCTGGACGTTCGAGTCCATTCCGCAGGGCGAGCTGGTCGCGGACGAGTCGTGGGGAGACGGCTCCTGGCGACGGTACGGAAACGCGAACGTGTGGACGTTCATGAGCTGCGACGAGGAGCTCGGGATGGTCTACCTGCCGTTCAGCACCCCCTCGAGCGACTACTACGGCGGGGGCCGGCCGGGCGACAACCTGTACGCGGAGTCGGTCGTGGCCGTGCGGGCCGAGACGGGCGAGAAGGTGTGGCACTTCCAGGGGGTCCACCACGGGATCTGGGATTACGATTTCCCGGCGGCTCCGGTCCTGGTGGACCTCACGGTGGACGGGCGGCCGATCAAGGCGCTCGCCCAGGTCTCCAAGCAGGCGTTCACCTACGTGCTGGACCGCGAGACGGGCCAGCCGGTGTGGCCGATCGAGGAGCGGCCGGTACCGCAGGAGCCGACCGTGCCGGGCGAGCGGCTCTCGCCCACCCAGCCGTTCCCGACCCGGCCCGCGGCCTTCGACTATCAGGGGGTGCTCGATGAGGATCTCATCGACTTCACGCCCGGGCTCCGGGCGGAGGCCGAGGAGATCCTGAAGCAGTGGGATCGGGGGCCGCTGTTCACCCCGCTCAGCGAGCGGGGCACCCTCACGATGCCGGGCTTCATCGGGGGTGCCAGTTGGGCGGGGGCCGCCGTCGATCCGGCCACGGGGGTTCTCTACGTGCCGTCGGTGACGCTGCCGACGCTCCTGTGGCTCCAGGAGCCTTCGGGCCCGTCGGCCTACCCCTATGAGGTGGGCTTCGACGCGAACCCCCGGGGACCGCAGGGGCTTCCGTTCGTGAAGCCCCCCTACGGCCGGGTGACGGCGATCGACCTGAACACCGGCGAGCACCTGTGGCGGACGCCGATGGGGAAGGGCCCGCGGGACCATCCGACGCTCGCGGGCCTGGATCTGCCGGACCTCGGGTGGCCGTTCCGCACCTTCGAGGTTCGGACCCCGTCGCTCCTGCTCGCCGCCCAGGAGGGGCCGTTCAGCATCCGCGGTCTCTCGCCCCGCGGGAACTCGATCTACCTGGACACGGAGGACCAGGAACCCTCGCTCCGCGCCCTGGATCCGGCCACGGGCGAGATCGTGGGCGAGATCCCGCTTCCCGGAAACGCGAGCGCGGGCTTCCTCACCTATGAAGCGGGTGGCGTGCAGTACGTCGCGATTCCGCTCGGGGGGGCCAGCCAGCCGGCCCGGATCGTGGGCCTTCGCCTGAGGGGCGCCGTGGGGGCGGAGAGCCGGCCGTCCGCCGACCGGGAGAACCAGCAGGCCCCGGACAGGGTGGGCGAGGTGAGCTTCCCCGTCTCCTGTGCGCCCGAGGTGCAGGCCAACTTCGACCGGGCCGTGGCGCTCCTTCACTCCTTCGAGTTCGAGGAGTCGCGCGGCGTGTTCCGGTCCATCGGCGACCGGGACCCCGGGTGCGCGATGGCCCACTGGGGCGTGGCGATGACCTACTATCACCCGCTCTGGGCGCCTCCCACCCCGGAGGAGCTGGAGGGGGGCACGGCGGCCGTCGAGCGGGCCCGGGAGCCGGAGGCGACGGCCCGCGAGCGGGACTACGTGGAGGCGATCGGCGCCTTCTACCGGGACCACGGGAGGCTCGACCACCGCACGCGCGCGATCGCCTACGAGCGCGGGATGGACGGAGTACGCGAGCGGAATCCGGAGGATCCGGAGGCCGAGATCCTCTACTACCTGGCGGTCTTGAGCAACGCGGATCCGACAGACGCGACCTACGCCGTCCAGCGGCGCACCGGAGCGGCGTTCGAGCGGATGCTCGAGGAACGGCCGAACCACCCGGGCCTCGTCCACTACATCATCCACAGCTACGACTATCCGCCGCTCGCCTCCAGGGCCGTGGAGGCGGCGCACCGGTACCTGGAGATCGCGCCCTCGCTGCCCCACGCCGTCCACATGTCCTCGCACATCTTCACCCAGGTGGGGATGTGGGACGCCTCGATCGCCGCGAACACGAACTCCGCCACCTCCGCGCCCGTGCGCGGGGAACGTCTCGGCACCCGGGCGCAGGCCCAGCTCGCCGAGATGCACGCCCTGGACTACCTCGTCTACGCCTATCTCCAGCGCGCGGAGGATGCCAAGGCGAGGGAGGTCGTGGAGCACATCGCCTCGCTGAAGGATCTGAACTGGGCGAACGGGGTGGTCGCCTTCAACGCGGGCGCGGTCCCTGTCCGGTACGCCTTGGAACGCCGCCGCTGGGAAGAAGCCGCCGAGCTGCCGCCTCCCACCGAGGCGGAGGAGGCCGGGGGGAACTATCAGACCCGGGGGATAATCGCGGTGCGGTACTGGGCCCGCGCGGTGGGGGCGGCCCGGAGCGGGCGTCTGGCTCAGGCGGAGCGCGACCTGGCTCGCCTGGAGGCGGCCGCGGCCGAGCTGGCCCGGGATCCCCAGATCTGGGCCCGCAACACGGGGGAGGTCCTGCGACTTCAGGCCACGGCCTGGCTCGCCCTGGCCCGAGGGGAGCCCGAGAGGGCGCTCGAGACGCTGCGGTCCGCCGCCGTGCTCGAGGACCAGACGGACAAGAGCTCACTCAGTCCGGGCCGCGTGCTCCCCGTCCACGAACAGCTGGGCGATCTGCTCCTGGAGCTGGGACGACCGGAGGAAGCCATTCGGGAGTACGAAACGTCGCTGGAGCACGCCACGGGGCGCTTCCGGAGCTACTACGGGGCGGCGACGGCGGCTCGGACCGCGGGGAGGCCGCAGGTCGCTCGAGCGTACTACGAGAAGCTGGTGGAGCTGGCCGGCGCGGGGGCTCCCCGCCAGGAGCTGAAAGAGGCGAGAGAGTTTCTGGCGTCCGATGAGGCCCGATAGCGCGGCCTGCGCGCTTGACATCTGGACGGAAACCGCCTCGAATGACTGCATGACGATGCGTTGCGCGACGACTGACCGGAACGCGAATCCTGACCACGGGCTCGCCCCGTGGCCCCGGAGAGGTGCGCCGCCCGGCTGACGCCGATGCGACCAGAGACGAGGGAAGGCGCCCGCTTCGGAGAGCGGGCGCTTTTTTTGCGATTCGCCCAAACGCCGGGCCTGGAGATCCGTGAGTCCAGGCCCGCGGCGGGGCGTACACTGGGGCGTGGGGTCAAAGGCAACCTGCTCGGCTGTTACCCGAGAGATGCACGTTCGACTCGTGCCGCCCCAGCTCGCGACCAGCGCGCGATGCGACGCCCGCTCCCCTCGGCTGGCGAACGCCCACCGTTGGTGGCGGTCGCCGGAGACCGCCTCTCGCGGCCGCCTCGCCGCCTGTTCCCGTCTTGCCAGGTGCCTCCGGGCGGACCAGCTTGCGTCGCCTGTCTGACCCGGCCCCTGAGAGCCGCGCTCGGTTCCGGTGTCGGGCACCGACACATCGCGCACGAGGAGGCTTCGCGGTGAACTCCCTCCGGCTCTTGGTCACGCTCTCGCCTCTCGCCTCGCTCGGGCTCGGCGCCTGCGGCGACCGGACCACGCCGCCCTCCGAGACGGCCGGCGCCGGCTGCCTCTCATGCCACGAGGGGATCGAGCCGATCCGCGAGGAGTCGAGCCCGATGGCAGTGGCCATCAACGGCATGGGCAGGGCCAACGGGGATCCGGCCGGCTGCGTGGTGTGCCACGGCGGGACCCCGACGGCCGGTACGGCGGGCGGCGCGCACGCCGGCGCTCCCGAGGGGCTCAAGAAGAACGGCGGACCGCAGACGTTCTACCCGGATCCGGGGAGCATCTGGATCGCCGAGCACAGCTGCGGCCAGTGCCATGCGGGGTACGTGTACCGAATGGAGCGGGCGCTCATGGCGACGGAAGCCGGCAAGATTCAGGGAACCCTGCACACCTTCGGGCTTCCCGAAGCGCAGGACTACCAGGTCCCGTACGCGGACTACCACGTGGTGGACACCGACGGTCCGACCCCGAGCGTGGGGACGGAGGCCTACAAGGCGTACATGGTGGCAATGAAGGCCCGTCACGTGGAGCAGTTCCCGGACGAGCTGGCGCAGCTTCCCCAGGTGTCGCCGGCCGAGGTCGAGCAGGACCCGAAGCGGGCGGCGTTCACCTACCTCCGCCAGCAGTGCCAGCGGTGCCACGTCGGCGTGAGGGGCCGCTCCGCGCGTGGTGACTACCGGGGGATGGGATGCTCCGCGTGCCACATTCTGTACAGCAACGACGGGTTCTACGAGGGGAACGACCCCACGATTCCCAAAGACGAGCCCGGCCACATGTTGAGCCACCGGATCCACGGCACCCGGGAGGCGGGAAACGGGATCCCGGTCGAGGTCTGCAACTCGTGCCACAACCGCGGCAAGCGGATCGGGACCACCTACCAGGGGCTGATGGAGTTCCCGTACGGAAGTCCGGTCACCAGCCAGGGCGGCAAGCAGCCCAAGCTCCACACCAAGCAGTACCTGTTCATCTCGGACGACCTGCATCATCAGATCGAGAGCCGCCCCGAGAACCCGAGCGGAGGGCTGCTCTGTCAGGACTGCCACACGACGGTCGACATTCACGGAGACGGAAACATCTTCGGCACCACCCTGGCCCAGGTGGAGATCGAGTGTCAGGACTGTCACGGCACGCCGGTGCAGTACCCGTGGGAGCTCCCCCTGGGCACGGGAGAGGAGTTCGAGCGGCCGATCGGGAACACCCCGCGGGGGTTGGCCGAAGCGCCCCTGCCGGAGACCTCCACCTACGCGACGCGCTACGACGCCAGAGACGGCTTCCTCCTCACCGCGCGGGGGAACCCGTTCGGCAACGTGGTCAAGGACGGAGACCGGGCGATCCTCCACTCGGCGACGGGAAACGACTTTCAGATCCCGCTGCTCAAGAGGATCAACGAGGAGAACAGCTGGAAAGACCCATTCGCCAAGGTGGCGATGGAGACGGTGGAGGCGCATGCCCGGAAGCTGGAGTGCTATGCCTGCCACTCCTCGTGGGCGCCGCAGTGCTATGGGTGTCACGTGGAGGTCGACTACAGTGGGGGAAAGAAGCACGTGGACTGGATCGCCTCGGGCGACGAGCGCTTCGAGAACGGACAGACAGCGGAATCCCGGCTCGACGAGGAGGGGATCACGAGCGCCGGCGACGTGGCGGAGACCCGCTCCTACCTGCGCTGGGAGACGCCGGTCCTGGGCATCGACGGCGAGGGTCGCGTGAGCCCCCTCATGCCGGGCTGTCAGGTCGTCTTCTCGGTGATCGGACGGGACGGTGAGCCGGTGGCGGTCAACCAGATCGCCGTCTCCCCCGACGAGGCGCGAGCCATCGGACAGGAGCGCCTGCCGCTGGCGATCGACATGTCTCCCGTGCAGCCCCACTCGGCCCAACGGCAGGCCCGCACGTGCGAGAGCTGCCACAACAGCGCGAAGGCGTTGGGCTACGGCATCGAGGGGGGAGTCTTCCAGACCCGGTATGCGGAGGAGATCGTCGAGGACCTGATCGACCAGCGGACGGGCGAGCCGATTCCGAAGAGGTACCAGGTCCAGATCCCGAAGATCGAGAAGCTGACGTTCGACTGGTCCCGCATCGTGGATCCGGTGACGGGCGACCAGGTGGCCACCGTGGGCACACACTGGCCCCTCTCCCGAGCGCTGCCGCGGGAGATGAGGCAGGGGATCGAGCGGACGGGACTCTGCACGGGCTGCCATCGGGAGATGACGAACCGCGAGCTGTGGCGGAAGGTGAACGAGAACCCGACCCGCGTGAGCGACGAGCAGCACATGGAGGTGATGAACAAGCTGCTCCGGGCGTACGCGGCGACGAAGGGCCGAGAGTAGGTCGAGGCCAGACGGCTCAGACTGAGCCTGTAGAGGGGGAGGCAGCGTGACGCCGCTCACCGGCCTACTCATGGCCATCGCTCTCGGCACACCCGGCGCGGGTGCCCTTAACGCTTCGCCCCCCGACACCATAGAATTGAGCGCAGACTTCCGGATCCGCTTCGAGTCCGATTTCGATTCGGAGCGCGCCAATGGCACAAGGCGAGACGACCGGACCAGAGCCCGGATCCGGGCCCGCGTGAAGCTCGTCTACCGGCATGCTAGGGCGTTCTCCTTCGGGATCCGCGTGCGAAGCGGCTCGGACGACAGCCAGCAGTCGCCCCACATCACGGTGCTCGATTTCGACGGGAACGACACCGGGGACGCCGACTTCAACCTCGATCAGTGGTACCTCAGAGGGCAGTTGGGCGGGGGCTGGCTGTGGGTGGGACGGAACAACCTTCCGTTCTGGAAGGATCACGAGCTGTTCTGGGACGATGACGTGACGCCGGCCGGGATCGGGGCGGGTTACGAAGCCTCACTGGGCCGGGTAGGAAGCCTGGGCCTGAGCGGCGGCTACTTTTCCCTGCCCGTCGGGATGCGGCAGTTCTCCGGCAACGTGGGGGCGGGCCAGCTGAAGTACGAGAGGAAGCTCGGTGAAGTGGGGCTCACGGCGGCAGCCGGTCTGCTGGCGATCGAAGCGGATCCGGAAGACCCGGATGCCGAGGTGCTCCTCAACGGCAACGGCGGTCGCGACTACACGATCTGGATAGGGAGCGCCCGGGCCGGGTGGAAGGTGCGCGGGGTGCCCCTGCTCCTCGGCGCGGACCTCCTGCACAACAGCCGGGATTACTCGGCGGCGGACGCCGCCCCGCTCCCGGCCTCCGAGGCCGATCAGACCGAAGGCTTCCTGATCACCGCTCGAGCCGGCCAGCTGAGCGGGAAGGGGGGCTGGCTGGCCGCCTATTACTACGCCCGCATCGAAACGTTCGCCGTGAACTCCTCCTACGCGCAGGACGATTGGGTGCGGTGGGGATCGGCGACCGAGACCCGTGCCAGCAACATGCGGGGCCATGAGCTTCGCGTGGCCCACGCCTTCACCGCCGCGGTCAACGTGGTGGCCCGACTCTACCTGACGGAGGCGCTCACCACGGACGAGGACGGGAATCGCTTCCGGATCGACTTCAACTACAGACCGTAGCACGGGCAGGGCCCGGAACCTTTCTGATCGTCGGCCCCCAGGCGACGATCGGTGGCTCGGGCCTTCCGCAGCCCCTACGTTCGAGCTTCACGGCCGGGTCTCCGACGAAAGGTGGCCGATGCCCGGATACGCCGTTCTGGCCCACCCGTGGTGGGTGCCCGTGCTCTTCATCCTCGCGCTGGGACACGCGACGAACATCTGCACGACCCTGTACCTGCACCGCTCCAAGACGCACGAGGGGGTCGAGTTCCATCCCGTGGTGGAGCATCTGATGCGCTTCTGGCTGTGGCTCACCGCGGCGGTGGTGACGCGCGAATGGGTCGCCGTGCACCGGAAGCACCACGCCTTCGCCGACCGGGAGGGAGATCCCCATTCGCCCGCCGTGGCGGGCTTCTGGGGCATCGTCCTGGGTGGCGTCTTCTTCTACCGAAAGGCGGCGCGAGACACCGCGGTGCTCGAGAAGTACGGCGCCGGGTGCCCCGAGGACTGGGTCGAGCGCCATCTGTACACCGGGCGCCGCACCCTGGGCGTCGCCCTGATGCTCCTCCTGGACCTCTACCTGTTCGGGCTCGCCCTGGGCGCGATCGTGTGGGCCGCGATGGCGATCTGGATGCCGATCATGGGGAACATCATCAACGGGGTGGGACACGCCCTCGGATACCGGAACTTCCGGACGCGGGACAGAAGCCGGAACATCTACCCGTGGGGGATCTGGATCCTGGGCGAGGAGCTGCACAACAACCACCATTCGGATCCGAGATCCGCCAAGTTCACCGCCCACTGGTGGGAGCTCGACATCGGTTGGATCTACCTCAAGCTTCTCTCCTTCCTCAGGCTGGCCAAGGTCGTGTACGCGCGTTCGATGTGCGCCAAGGAGTTCGCGGCCAAGCACTACACGGAGAAGGTCGCCCGGCCGGTGGCGGAGAGACTCGACCGGGCGAGCGAGGGGCTCGAGAGAGTGACGGGAGAGGCGCGGGCCGCGCTGCGGCCGCCGGAGCCGACGGGCGAATAGAGGGGTAGAAGGTGCTCGAAGCTGCGGTCCGCGCGGGCCAGGCCAGGGTGAGCCGGGCGCTGAGGTGGCCCGATACCTGTTTCCTGGGGGAGAGAGGCCGCCGGGTGGGAGAGAACCCGAGCGGATGAGCTCGGGAGATCCGAGGGGAGCGCAATGAGCCGGAAGAGGCGGACAAGAGCCACCGGTGCCGGGCACCTGGGGGCGACCCTGGCGGTGGCCGCGCTGGTGGCGGGGGCGACCCCCGGCTCCCGATCGAGCCCGGGGCTCGGGTCGGGCGAGAAGCCCGTACCGGAGTCGGAGCGGGTTCCGTACGGCACCGTCCAGGGAGTGTTCGACGCCAAGTGCGTCCGCTGCCACACGGGACCCGAGGCCGCTCGGGGCCTGCAGCTCGACTCCTGGGAACGGCTGATCGCGGGTTCGAGCGCTGGCGAGGCGGTGATCCCGTTCGATCCGGACCACAGTCTGCTCATCGGGCTGGCGACCCGGCGACTGGGAGGCCCCCACCC
Organism: Gemmatimonadota bacterium; assembly: GCA_046757485.1. Taxonomy (GTDB): domain Bacteria; phylum Gemmatimonadota; class Gemmatimonadetes; order Palauibacterales; family Palauibacteraceae; genus JBHHYJ01. The sequence continues at coordinate 29,630 of JBHHYJ010000021.1, read as the reverse complement.
GACCGAGCTGGGGGCAGAGCCACTGAGCGGTGAAGAGATCGAGCTCCTCGCCGCCTGGGTGAGAGAGGGGGCCCGGTCCGCGGCCGGCCAGGTTCCGTTCGAGGATGCCAGGTCCCTCCTTTACGTGGCGGACCAGGGCTCCGCGATGATCTCGGTGATCGACATGCGGACGAACGTCGTCATCCGGACGGTCGATCTCCAGGAGCTGGGGTTCGGGCCGGACGCCTTCCCCCACCACATCGCGGTCGAGCCGGACGGCTCCTTCTGGTACGTGTCGCTCATCGCCGCGAACGCGGTCCTCAAGTTCAACCGGGCGAACGAGCTGGTCGGACGCGTGGCGTTCGAGCGGCCGGGCCTCCTGGCCCTGGCCCCGGACAGCGACCGGCTGTACGTGGGTCGCTCGATGGTCGCGGCGAACCCTCCCCACCGGATCGGGGTGATTCGGCGTTCCGACCTGGCCCTGGAGGAGGTCGATGTGTTCCTTCCCCGGCCCCACGCGCTCGCCGTGAGCCCCGACGGCCGGTACGTCATCGCCTCGAGCCTGGCGGTGAACCAGATCGCGGTGGTGGATCCGGAGGAGGAGGAGGTCGAGCTGACCGAGCTCGGGGGCGAGCGCCCGCACGTCGTCATCCAGTTCGCGATCTCTCCCGACGGCCGCGAGATGGTCGGCACGACCGAGGTGACCTCCAGGCTCTTCTTCTTCGATCTCGACCGGACGCCGGACCTCACGCCGGTGGATACGCTCGAGCTGCCGGCGGCGCCGTGGCACCCGGTGTATACGCCGGACGGCCGCTGGGTGTACGTGGGGAACAACTGGGACAACAGCGTGGCGGTGGTAGACGCGCGGGAACGCCGCATCGCCAACGTCATCCGGGGAAACGGTCTCGCCCAGCCCCACGGGAGCGCCGTGTCGCCCGACGGGCGCTACGTCTACGTGTCGAGCCGCAACCTGGAGATGCCCCCCGGCCACACGAAGGCCTCCCACGTTTACCGTCCGCGCTACGACCTGGGGGACAACGCCCACGTGGGGACGGTCGTCGTCATCGATACGCGGACGCAGGAGATCGTCAAGGTGCTCGAGGTCGGGGAGTATGCCTCGGGTCTGGGGACGGCCGCGGTGCGCCGGTGAGCTCCAGCGGCTCGAGGGGCGCCTCCGGCCGTGCGCTGGCGAGCCGGGCGCCCGGCACGCCGGGGGACACCGCGTCCGCCGGGAGCCGGCCTCTCGCGACGGGGGCAGGGTGAGCCCGGGCCGTCTCCCCGCCGTCGGTCTCCGGACGGCCTTCGTCGTCCTGTGCGCGGCGCCGGTCGCCCTCGAGGGCCAGAGCTCTCCTCCCTCGTACGAGGCCGTTCCGGTGGAGCGCGGGGCCACCCTTCGCGGGACGGTGGTCTTCCGGGGTGAGGCTCCCCCGCCCGCCCGCCTCCTCATCACCCGAGACGTGGAGGTGTGCGGCCTCGGGTACCGCGAGCGGCGGGATGTGGACGTCGGGCCGGACGGGGCGCTACGTGGCGTCGTGGTGACGATCGAGGGAATCAGCACAGGCAAACCGTGGCCTCCGGCTCCGGACGGGTATGTGGTGGACCAGAGGGAGTGCCACTTCGTTCCGGAGATTCAGGTGGTTCCCCGGGGAGCCGAGCTCCACATCGTCAACAGCGACCCGGTCCTGCACAACATCCACGGTTACGAATGGGTGGGCCGCTCCCGCCGGACCCTCTTCAACCTCGGACAGCCGGGGGAGGGGACGATCGTTCGGCCGCTCCGCACGCGGCGGGGACGGGTCGTCGGCCTCGAGTGCGATGCCCACGACTTCATGCTCGGCTGGATCTACGTCGCGGAGCACCCGTACGCGGTGGTCGCGGACGAGAGCGGACGCTTCCTCCTCGATGAGGTGCCGGCCGGCACGTACACGGTGCGGGCGTGGCACCCGGAGCTCGGGGTGCGGGAGCGAGAGATCACGCTCTCCCCGGGGGAGTCGGCCGACCTCGCCTTCGAGTTCTCCCGGAACTGACGGAGCCTGCTCGAGAACCCCGGCGGGTCGCGGTACGAGCGCCGCGGGGCCAGATGCAAGGCGGCGCGACGACGCGATGTCGTGAGCCATCTGGGAGGAGCGGCCGGTCGAGCGCCACGCGCGAGACCTTGAGCCGAAGGCGAATCCACGCGGGAGATGGCCCGACGTCCCCGTCGTCGGCCCACTGTTCACTTGACCCTTCCTTGAGCCCTCTTCCCTACCGATGGGGCAGAGCCGGCGGATCCCCCGCCCGAAGGGAGGCCACTTTGAACGCCCCGTCTGCCGACACGCGAAGCAGCCCCCGCCCCCACGGACTCGCGCGCATGCAGCTTCTCGCGTCCGTGGCCATGCGTCCCGAAGCGCTCACGGCGAAGGAGGTGGGCTTGATCCGACGCGAGTTCGAGACCCTGAAGGCGTCCCTCCACTGACGGGAGTGGGGGCAGGGCGAGCGAAGGTCGTCGACAGAGCCACATCTCCTGCCCCCCGGCCGCCACCGTCGTAGCTTGGTCAGACTCCCCGCGCCGCGAGGGCGGGCGTGCGACCCGCCTCCCGTGGCCGACAAGCGCGACCTGCACAAGGAGTCCGGCCGTGGCGATTCGGGCCGCCGTCATCCCGGGACCGAACGAGGCGGTGGAGCAGTGGGACCTCGAGGATCCAGCTCTCGAGCCGGGAAGCGTTCTGCTGAAGACCGTGGCCAGCGAGGTGTGCGGCACGGACGTGCACCTGCATCGTGGAAGGCTGGCCGGCGTGCCGTACCCGATCGTCCCGGGCCACGTGAGCGTGGGGAGCGTGCTGGAGACCCGCGGGGTCGATCGGGATGCCCGGGGTGAGCCACTCGCGCCCGGCGACCTGGTCACCTTTTACGACGTGCACGGCGTGTGCGGCCGGTGTTACTACTGCGGCGTGGCGTGCCAGCCCAACCGCTGTCCTCGCCGGCGGGTCTATGGGATCACCTACTCCGCTACCGAAGGACCCCTGGGAGGGTGGGCGGAGCGGATCTACCTGAAGCCCGGCGTCCGGATCCTGAAACTGTCTAAGAACCTGTCGGCGGATGCGGTGATCGGTGGCGGATGCGGCATGTTCACCGGATTCGGGGCCGTAGAGCGCTCCGCCCTGGAGATGGGGGACTCCGTGCTCGTCCAAGGGTCCGGCCCCGTGGGTCTCGCGGCCGCCGCGTTCGCGGTTCTGCGCGGGGCGGGCCTGGTCGTGGTGACCGGGGCGCCGGCCGCCCGGCTGACGCTGGCGCGCTCCTTCGGGGCCGATGTCACGCTGTCGATCGAGGAGGATCCGGTCTCCGCCCGCCGGGAGCGGGTGCTCGAGCTGACGGGGCAGCGGGGGGTCGACGTGGCGATCGAGGCGAGCGGGAACCCGGCCGCGCTCCCCGAGGGGCTCTCCCTCCTGCGGAACGGGGGAACGTACGTCGTGGCCGGCCACTACACGGATGCCGGCCCGATCTCCCTCAACCCGCACCTCGACATCAACCGGAAGCACGCCGATGTGCGGGGCCAATGGGGAACCGAGTTCCACCACCTCGTCCGCGCGCTGCACATGCTGGCCAAGCACCCCGACCGGCTGCCGTTCGCCGACGTGATCGGCGGGCGTTACCCGCTGGAGCGGGCGGGTGAAGCGCTGGAGGACGTCGCCGAGCTCCGGGTGACGAAGGCGATCGTCACGCCAGCATGAGGCTCTTCTTACTCCGTCGACCCGCCGCCGAGGAGCCGCGGGATCGTGAGGGGCGCGTTTAGGACGCAGGAGACCTGCGAGCCCACGGCCAGCACGGCATCCGTTCCGATCTTGCCGTTGCCCGCGGTCGCCGCGCTGGCGGCCGCGCCCGCCGCGGCCCCGATGAGCACCCCCTTCTTGCCCCGTCCACCCAGCACGCGGCCCAGGATCGCCCCGGTCAGGGCGCCCCTCGCCGCCTTCCCGCCCCGCCCGGGGCCATCCCCCTTGACGGTTCTCGTCTCGAGCTGCGTCTGGGTGATCGTCGCCTCGATCGGGTAGCTCTCCCCGTCCACGAAGAGGCGGTCGAGCTTGATCTCGATCTCCCCGTAGCGGTCGCTGCCGTCCGGCTGCTGCACCCGGGTGATCTGCCCGATGACCGTGGCACCCGCGGGAACGACCACCCGATCGGCATCCATGATCGGGCTGGTGAGCGTCGTCATGAAGTAATCGCCCGGCCGACTGTAGTGCGTGTTGAGCTCCTGCCGGAGGGTCACCTGGAAGGCGGTGCCGGTCGGGATGGTGAAGGTGCCGGCCTCGGCCTCCGACTCCTCGGCGTCGGCTGCCGCCGCCGAAGCCGCCTCTTCCGGCTGAGCCTCGGGCTCCTCAGGCTGGACCTCCGGCTGCTGCTCGACCTCGGGCTGAGCCGCTTCGTCCGGCGTGGGGGTCGGCTCCACGGGCTCCGCCGCAGGCTCCGGCTCGAGGGGAGGGGGCTCGGCACGCGGAGGCTCCGGCGGCGCCGGGTCGGACGCCTCCGGTCCGGCCTCGGCGGGTCCGGGCGGCTGAGGCCGCGGCGTGATCTCCGCTGGAACGGGGGTCCCGACGTCCTTCAGCTCCGGCTCCCCGCCGGGAGCGGCGAGGGCGAGATCGAGCTGACGATCCACCTCGGAACGCGTCTCGTCCGTGCTCTGGCCGGCGTCTCCCTGACAGGCGGCGAGCCCCGTCGCCACGAGGACGACGACCATCCAGTGAACGAAACCTGTCCTGCGCTCCCGCTCGATCATTCTCCTCGACACCTTTCTCCGACTCTCGGTGCTGTCCCGACGACCTGTTACTTGAACCCCCGCGGGGTAGCTCGGAGTTCCCCGCTCGGAGCGCCATCCGCATCCCATACTTCCAGAGACTCCGCCGCGGCGTTTCTCGTTAACCTCGCCGGGGGGCACACGTGGCGGGCGGCTGAGGCCTGCGGACGCCTGCGGACGCTTGCGTATAGAGTGGGTCGGGGAGGCTCCCGGCGCCAGGGCGCGGCGCCGTCGTCGCCGGCACAGACACGGTGCCCACCATGGGTCGCTGGCGGTCGGCTCCGGCCGGGGGGTAGGTTACGAGTCACCGCCCGGCAGGCCGTGATCGCGCGCGTCGACCGGCCGTCGGGAGCGTCTGTTTCGTTCGTCCCCCGCTCGTCACGAGGAGGAGAGGATGTCCCTAGCAGAGTCGTTGCTGCCCGATTTCGATGAGGAGATCGCCGCCACCCGCCGGGTCCTGGAGCGGGTTCCGGAGGATCGGCTGGACTGGAGCCCGCACGAGAAGTCCATGACCCTGGGACGCCTGGCCAGCCATGTGGCGGAGACCCCCGGATGGGCGGGAGCCCTGCTCCGGCAGGACTCGTTCGACGTGGAATCGGGGGGAGACGGGGGCTACGAGCCGGCCGACTGCGGCTCCGTGGAGGAGATTCTGGCGCTTCTGGACGAGTCGGCGGCCAGCGCCCGCGAGATGGTGGCGGCGACGGACGACGAGGCGTTTCTGCGCCCGTGGAGCCTCCTGCGCGGGGGCGAGACAATCTTCTCCGTGCCCCGGATCGGAGTCTTCCGCCGCATGATGATCCACCATCTGATCCATCATCGGGGGCAGCTCACCGTGTATCTGCGCCTGCTGGAGGTTCCCGTGCCGCAGACCTACGGGCCGACGGCGGACGAAGCCGAGATGTAGGGTGCCGGCAGGCAGGGGCGGCCGCGGTTCGAGCCGCGGTCGGAGGCGAGAGCCGAGCCGCGGTCGGAGGCGAGAGCCGAGCCGCGGGTGGAGGAGAGAGCCGAGCCGCCATCACGCGTACGCCAGGGCCCAGTAAGCCAGGTAGACGAGCCCGAGGAGCACCGCCTCCGGCCGCTTCACCCGCCCGCGCCACAGGAAGAGAGTGACGAGAGCGGTCGAGCCGAAGAGGAACGGCCAGTAGAGGTGCAGAACTCCCGGATCCAGGGGAAGCCGCCGGGTGGCGGCGATGAGGCCGACGTTGCCCGTGGAGAAGAAGAGGAGGCTGCCCACCAGGTTGCCGGCCGCGATCGGGACGCGCCCCCGGCGCACGGGCTCCACCACGAGGAGCACCTCCTCGAGCGACATCACGAGTCCCACGAACGTCATCCCGAACGCGGTCTCGTCCAGGCCGAACCCGGCGACGACGCCGCGGGCGCCCCGCACGGCCAGCTCGGAGCCCACGATCATCCCGAGAACGAGGAGCGCCGAGATCCCGAGGTAGTACCAGGCGGGCCGGTCCCCGGAGAGCACCTCCTCTTCCGCCTCCTCCACCTCGGCGTCCCTGAGGAGGGCCTCGCCCCGTTTCTCGCGCCGATACAGGTACGCGAGGGCCCCGCCCAGGATCAGACAGAGCGCGCCCCCTTCGGGGCGGCTCACGGCGCCGTCCAGGAGGAACGGGGCGAGGATGAGGGGGGCGGCCGCGGTCAGGACCAGGTAGTCCCGGGGCACCCGGACCTCGAACGGGACGAGGAAGCCGGCGGCCGGGACGGCCACCCCCGCCAGGAAGAGCGCCGAGCCGAAGGCCGAGCCGATCGCGATCCCCGGCAGATCCCCCAGGGCGGATGCGATCCCGAACGCCCAGTTCTCGAAGTCCAGACCGGTGAAGACGACCGCCAGAAAGAAGGCGGAGATCCCCGCGGCCACGGCGGCTTTCGCGAGGCTCTCCACCAGCCGCTCCACGCAGAACACGAGGAGGAGAACGCCCGTCAAGAAAAGAAGGGCCGGAAGTGCGACGGAGATTCCCGGCGTCACGGCGCTCCTCCTGGCTGGTGGAGAGGCCCACGCGGGGCCAAATTGCGACGATTTTGTACATAATCCGCCTTTGACCGCCGGAAGGGGAGGCCATGACGGAGAGACCCACCGAGTACGCGCACGCGGCGGCCGGAGCCACGCCGGGCTCGCCGGGCAGCCGGAAGTGGTTCGGGCATCCCCGGGGGCTGGCGACGCTCTTCTTCACGGAGATGTGGGAGCGGTTCAGCTACTACGGGATGCGGGCGCTCCTCGTCCTGTTCATGACCGCCCCGATCGCCGTGGCGAACCCCGGCCTGAACTTCAACGTCGGGAAGGCCGCCGCGATTTACGGCCTCTACACCTCCATGGTCTACCTGCTGGCCCTCCCCGGCGGGTGGGTGGCGGACAAGATCTGGGGCCAGCGGCGGGCGGTCTTCGTGGGCGGCTGCATCATCGCCTCGGGCCACTTCAGCATGGCCGCGCCGATGCTGGGTCTTCCGGACCAGCTTTTCTTCTACCTGGGGCTGTTCCTGATCGTCATAGGGACCGGGCTTCTGAAGCCGAACGTCTCCACCATGGTCGGCGGCCTGTACCCGAAGCCGGACGAGGCGGGCCACGAGGCAGCCGGCGACGGGAGCGACTGGGGCGCCCGCCGGGACGCCGGCTTCTCGATCTTCTACATGGGGATCAATCTCGGGGCGATCCTCGGGCCGTTCATCTGCGGCACCCTGGGGGAGAACATCAACTGGCACTGGGGCTTCTCCGCCGCCGGCTTCGGGATGATACTGGGGCTGATCCAGTACCGGCGCGGGGGCAAGTACCTGGGCGACGTCGGCCGTCTGGACACGGGCGAGCCGGCGGAGGTCGTGGCGCGCAGGAGCCGCAACTTCTATCTCGTGGCCGCCGCGGTGGCCGGGGTCGTGGGGCTCTTCATCCTGCTGGCCACCGGCGGGACGATCGGTGTGTCGTTGCAGGGCTTCGCCACCTGGCTGGGGTACGGGATCCTGCTGCTCACCATCCTCTTCTTCACCTACCTTATCCTGAGCCCGGCGTGGGGGCTCCTGATCGCGGCGGTCTTCGCCCTCCTCGTGGCGCTCCTACTCCCCCGCGTGGGGGCGAACCTCGCCGGGCAGTACGCCACGCTCGTCGTGCTGGCGCTCTTCATCCTCCTGAACGGCGGCTTCCTGGCGGCCGGCGGGGTACGGGTCACGCTGGAGAAGCGCCGGCTGATGACGATCTTCTGGCTCTTCCTCCTGGCGGCCGTCTTCTGGTCCGGATTCGAGCAGGCGGGTTCCTCGATGAACCTGTTCGCCCGGGACCTCACGGATCGGACCTACTTCGGATGGGAGATGCCGACGACCTGGCTCCAGAACGTGAACCCGTTCTTCATCGTCGTCTTTGCGCCGGTCTTCGGGTGGCTGTGGACGTGGCTCGCCCATCGGCGAGCGAACCCGCCGATCCCGGTGAAGTTCGCGCTGGGGCTCTTCGGCCTCAGCGCCGGCTTCTTCGTCCTCTCCTGGGGAGCGGCGAACGCGACGCCGGAGAACCCGGTCTCGCCGGCGTGGCTCATCGTCACCTACTTCCTCCACACGTGCGGTGAGCTGGCCCTCTCGCCGGTGGGGCTCTCGTCGATGACGAAGCTCGCGCCCCGGGGCCGGGTGGGGCAGATGATGGGCGTGTGGTTCATCGCCGCCGCGCTGGGGAACCTGATCGCCGGCCTGGTGGCGGGATCGCTGGAGTCCCTGGCCCCGGTGGCGCTCTTCCGGAACGTGGCGCTTATCGTGGGCGGCGTCGGCGTGGTGGCCCTGGTGGCGAGCCCGGGGATCCGGAAGCTGATGGGGGCGGTGGAGTAGCCCCGAGCAGCCCTGCGGGTGCCTCCCTTGCCTCGGTACCTCCGGGCCGGCGGGCCGCGGGCGCTGCTCGCCCTCTCGCGCGATGAGCTCGGCGTGGAACAGGTGCGGCTGTACGAGCTCGGGACCTCGTAGGATGCGCATCGCGCGCGATGCCGTCCGCGATCAGGCGCACTGCTGCCCCGCCTCGCGGGCGCCGAGCCACTCCGCCGCCTGACGCAGATAGTAGTCGACCTCGGCCACGATCTCGGTCTCGTCGGCGTACTCGAGGCGCAGATCCAGAAGCTCGTCCACCCACTCCTCGATGACTCCCGGGGGGGTCACACGGCCCCACGGGAGACTGCAGCAAGAGCTCGCTCATGACGTCCTCCCCGTTTCTCGGCCCGCGCCCGCCGCCCTCCGGCCTGGAAACGGCACGTCGGCGGGCCGGGGTTCCGCGGGGTTCCACCGGTTCCGGCTTGCGTGATCGTCTCGGCAGGCACCGCGGGTTTCGGGAGGCCGGTGATGTGGGCTCGCCCGCCGCCTACCGGACTGGCGCGGCGTTACCCTAGATTCCCTCACGGGAGCACGACGTGGGGGGCTCCTCGCGGGGAGGGGACACGAGGCCGGGAGTGCGCGCGTGAGTCAGGGATCCAGACATCGTCGGGACGAGACGCTGCCGTCCGTCCTCCCGCCCGGTCTGCGGGGGCTCCTCTCCGTGGCCCTGGCGCTGGCGGCTTTCATGCTGGGGAACACCCTGTACCTGCTCCTCAACCGGCTCGCCGAGGCGATCGGCTGGTCTCTCTTCGCGGTCGGGGAGACATCGCTCCCCAAGCTCTTCCAGGCGATGGTCCTCACCCACACGGGCGTCGGGCTCCTGCTGGCGCTCCTCATGCTGGGCTTTTTCCTCACTCACCTGCCCGTCGTCTGGAAGCGCCGCCATGCGGCGAGCGTGGCGACGGGGGCCGTGTTCGTGGGAGCCGGGCTCACCCTGGCGGTCACGGGTCTCTTCATCCTGACGGCGGCCGCCAGTCAGGCGAACCGCTGGGCCTGGTGGGCGCACGTCCTCGCCGCGGCGCTCGTCCCCGTCGGGTACGTTCTCCACCGGCTGGTGAGCTACGCCCGCCCGCCCCGAGCCCGCTGGCGCCGCTTCGCCGTGGCGATCGGCGCCGTGACCGCGGTTCTCCTCGTGTGGCACGCCCTCGCGCCGCGGGGGGTCCAGCGGACCGCGAGGGCCGATCGTCTTCTGGCGAGCGGGGCGCCGGGAGGGGGCGCGGGGGCCGCGAACCGCGAGGCCCGGAGGTACGCCGGGACCGGGCTCGAGGGCACGGCGTTTCTCCCGGTCGGCTACGTTCCGCCCCGCAGCCCGTTCTTCCCCTCGCCGAGCACCACGACGACGGGGGGATGGGTGGAAGAGGAGGTCCTCCTGGGGGAGGGAGCCGGGCTGTCGGAGGAGGAGCTGGCCGCGGAGGCGGAGGAGCTCGGCTTCGTGGTCGGGCGAAGGATCGGCGCCGAGACATGCGCCCGCTGCCATGCGGCCACCGTCGCCCAGTGGGAGGCGTCGGCGCACCGCTTCGCTTCCTTCAACAACCCGTTCTACGAGGCGACGGTCGAGGAGATGCGGAAGACCGCCGGAGTCTCGAACCCGTGGGTCGAGCGGCACCGGGTGGAGTACGGAGCGGAGCCGCTGGAGGTGGGACACGTGAAGAGCCAGTGGTGCGCCGGATGCCACGATCCCGCGCTTCTGTTCACCGGCCGCATGGGCCGGGAGGTCGCGCGGGCGAGCCCCGGAGCCCAGGCGGGGCTCACCTGTCTGGCGTGCCATCGCATCGACCGGACCCACGACCTGACCGGTGACGGGAACTACAACGTCGCCGATGAACAGGGAGACCCCTACCTGTTCGCCGGCGCTGCCCCCGGCAGCCTGGGGGCGTTCCTGCACGACGCGGCCGTGAAGGCGAGGCCGGCGGTCCACAAACGTCGGATGCTGAAGGGACTGCACCGCACCCCGGAGTTCTGCGCGGCGTGCCACAAGGTGAGCCTGACCGCTCCGGTGAACAATTACCGGTGGCTCCGCGGCCAGGATGAGTACGACAACTGGCACGACAGCGGAATCGCCCGGAACGCTTCCCGTACCTTCTACCTCCCCGCCGAGCGGCGGGTCTGCCAGGACTGCCACATGCCGGCGGAGGCGGCGGTGGAGGGCGACGTGTCGGCCAAGGAGGGCAAGGTGCGGTCGCACCGGTTCCTGGCCGTGAACACGGCCCTGCCGTTCGTGCGCGGCGACACCGCCACGCTGCGCCGGATCGAGGAGTTCCTGCGGGACGAGAAGCTCAGGGTCGAGCTCTTCGCCGTCCGCCGCGGCGGCGGCCCGGGCTCGCGGGATGACCGCCTGGCGATGGACCTGCGGCGGGAACCGCCATCGCTCGCTCCGGGGGAGCGCGTCGTCGTCGATGTCGTGGTCCGCAACCTGGGTGTGGGGCACACCTTCCCCGGCGGCACGAACGACTCCAACGAGGGGTGGATCGAGCTGACGTTGACCGACGGAGAGGGGAGAGTGCTGGCGCGGAGCGGCGGTCTGGGCCCGGATGGCCACCTGGACCCGCTGGCCCACGTGTACAAGTCGGTTCTCCTGGACGCCGCCGGCGCCCCGATCGACCGGAGAAACGCCCCCGACATCCACGTGACCGCGGCCTCCAACGTCATTGGACCGGGAACGGCGGACGTGGCGCATTACGCCTTCACCGTGCCGCCGCTTCCCCCGGGATCCGCGCTCACGATCCGGGCCCGGCTCCTGTGGCGGAAGTTCTTCCAGCCGTTCACGGAGTTCGCCTTCCGGGCCAACCCGGCCGGCTTCCCGGGCTTCGAGGAGGTGCCGGAGCTTCCGGTGACGGAGATCGCCGCGGACGAGGTGACGCTCTCCGTGACCCCGGACGGGTCCCCGACGCTCGCGGACGGCGACGACGGCTCCGGGACGACGAGCGGAAGCGATCCGAGGGCATCGGCCCCGTCCGCGGGGCCGCCGGAGCCGCCCGAGTGGGTCCGGTACAACGACTACGGGATCGGGCTGCTCCTCCAGGGGAACACCCGTCTCGCCCGGCGGGCGTTCCAGCAGGTGGCCCGGCGGGCTCCGGAGCAGGTCGACGGCCCCCTGAACCTGGCGCGGAGCGCGGCGCGGGAGGGCGATCTGGAAGCGGCCTACGCGCACCTCGAACGGTGCGAGGAGATCGAACCGGGCAACGCGCGCGTCGCCTGGGTGTGGGGCACCGTGCTCCAGGAGGACGGGCGCTACGAGGACGCGGCCGCGGCGTATCGCCGGGTGCTGGAGGCGTTTCCGGCGGACCGGGCGGCGTGGCGCAACCTGGGCCGAACCCTGTATCTGGACCGGCGCTATCCGGAGGCCCTGGAGGCGTTCGGCGAGGTGCTGGGGATAGATCCCGAGGACCGGGTGGCCCACTATCACCGCATGCTCATCTACCGGGCGTTGGGACGCGAGCGGGAAGCGCGGGAGGAGGAGGCGGCGTACGAGTACTACCGGATCGACGAGTCGGCACAGGAGGTGACGCGCGAGTTCCGACTCAGGCACGCGGGCGTCAACCTGATGGCCCAGCGGATACACACGCACGAGCTGCATCCCGAGCCGCCCTTCCGGCGGTCCCCGCGGTGAAAGGGGCGCACGGGGCCGACAGCTCCGCGTTCCTCGGCGTGAGAGAGCCGCGCGGATCCGGTGGCTCGGCGCTCCTCGACGCGAGGAGACCGCGCGGAGCCGGGCGGCCGCTCCTTCTCTGCGTGGCGGCCCTGGGGACGGTTCTGGCGGGCTGCGGGGGAGCCGATCCCCCCCCCGCGCGGGAGAGACCGGAGTACGCGAGCTCGGCCCGGCGCGCTGGGGGATCTTCGTCGAACGCGGCCACGGCGCTCCGCCTCTCCGACGTCGCGGCGGAGGCCGGAATCGCGTTCCTCCACCACACCGGCGCTTTCGGGCAGAAGTACATGCCCGAGACGATGGGCAGCGGCGGCGGCTTTCTGGACTATGATCGGGACGGCTGGCCGGACCTCTTCCTCGTCGACTCCGCCGAGTGGCCGGGGCACGATGCCGGGGCGGGCTCCAGCGCCTCCCGTCTGTACCGGAACCTGGGAGACGGACGCTTCCGCGACGTGAGCCGGGAGACCGGGATCGAGGCTCTCACCTCCGGCCTGTACGGAATGGGGGTCGCCTTCGCCGACCACGATGGGGACGGAGACCCGGACATCTACCTCACCGCCGTTGGGACGAACCGGCTGCTCCGGAACGACGGCGGCCGCTTCACCGATGTGACGGAGCTAGCGGGCGTTTCGGGCAACGGGAGCGGCCCCGACGACCGACCCGCCTGGTCCACGGGGGCGGCGTGGCTCGACGCCGACCGGGACGGGTGGCTCGATCTCTTCGTGTGCAACTACGTTCGATGGAGCCCCGAGACCGACCTGTTCACGACCCTGGACGGTGAGAACAAGTCCTACGCCACGCCGCAACCGTACGAGGGAGAGACGTGCAGGCTGTACCGGAACCGGGACGGCCGCCGCTTCGAGGATGTGACCCGGGAGGCGGGCGTTCTGAACCCCGAGGGGAAGTCCCTCGGGATCGCGGTGGAGGACTTCAACGACGACGGCTGGCCCGATCTCGTGGTCACGAACGACACCCAGCCGAACTTCCTCTACCTGAACGACGGCGACGGGACGTTCACCGACGTGGGGCTCCAGGCCGGCGTCGCGTTCGACGAGTTCGGGCGCGCCCGGGCCGGGATGGGAGTGGACGTGGCGGACGTGACCGGACAGGGGCGGCTCTCCATCGCCATCGGGAACTTCTCCAACGAGCCGATCTCCCTCTACACGCAGATCGGCGCCGACCTGTTCCAGGACCTGGCCGGCTCCGCCCGCCTGACCCGGCCGACGCTCCGCCCTCTGACGTTCGGGCTGCTGTTCGTGGATCTGGACCGGGACGGCCACGAGGACCTCGTGGTGGGGAACGGCCACATCGAGCCATCGATCCACACCGTGCAGGAGGGAATCACCTTCGCCCAGAGGCCGCAGCTCTTCCGAAACGGTGGCCGGGGCCAGTTCGTGGAGATCACGGATCAGGTGGGAAGCGAGTTCGCGCTGCCGATCGTGGCCCGCGGGGTGGCCGCCTCCGACTACGACCGCGACGGGGATCTCGATCTGCTCATGACGGTGAACGGAGGGCGGCCGATGCTCTTCCGGAACGAGCTGCCCGCGACGGAAGGGCACTGGCTGCGGCTCGAGCTCCGCGGTCGGGCGCCGAACACCCGCGCGGTGGGCGCGGTCGTGACTCTGTATGCCGGTGGCGTGACGCAGCGCCGGATGGTGCGAACGGGCTCTTCTTACCTCTCGCAGTCCGAGCTGAACCCACTCCTCTTCGGGCTGGGAGAGGCGGACGGGGCGGACAGCGTCCGGGTGCGGTGGCCCACGGATGGACGGGTGGAGCGGAGAGGGCCGCTGGAGGCGGGCAGGACGCACGTGATCGAGGAGAGCCGCCCGAGCGGGAGAGGGGTCGAGTGAGGAAGGCGCGTGCGCTGCGAAGGATCCCTCTCCTCTTGGCCGCTCTCGTCATGGCGGGCTGCCGGGGCGAGCGGCGGGCGGAGCCCGAAAGCTCCCGGACTGCGCGGATCGTGGCGGCTCGCTCCCAGGGCCTCGCGATGCTCCAGCAGGACCGCCTCGACGAGGCGGAAGAGGCGTTCCGGGAGCTCGTCGAGCTCGCTCCCGGGCAGGCGGCAGGCTACGCCCACCTGGCACTGGTGGCGATCCGTCGGGGGGAGTTCGACGGGGCGGAGAGGTGGGCGCGGCGCGCCTCGGATCGGGCCCCACGGGACCCGGAGATCCGCCTGATCCTGGCCCGGATCCACCAGGAGGCAGGGAGAGGGCAGGAGGCCCGCCAGGAGCTGGAGCGGGCGCTGGAAGCGGATCCCGATCATCTGGCGGCTCGCTACGCCCTGGCCGAGCTCGAGGCGCTGACGGAAGGCGCGCGGGGCGTGGAGCCGGGAGCCCGGGCGGCGGCCCGCGATCGCCGGCAGGAAGATCTGCGGGAGATCCTGGCCCGGGCACCGGGGAACCTCGCGGTCCGGCTCGAGCTGGCGGCATCCCTACTCCGCGCGGGAGAGGCCGACTCCGCGGCGGCGCACATGGAGGAGGTGCGAAGCCTGGCCCCCGGGCTCCCCGCCGGGGCGGCGCCGCAGCTCGAGGCGGCTCTGGAGAGGAGCCGGGCCGGAGACGCGGCCGGAGCCCTGGCGCCGTTCGGGCGCTTTCGGGACCTCCTGGCCATCACGGGACCGTATCAGGCGGACCTCCAGGAGCTTCGTGGCCCCCGGGGCGAGGCGGCGGGCTTCCTGAGCCTCGCGTTCAGCCACGAGATCACCCTCCAGGTGCCCGACGAGGCGGCGGTCCTCGAAGCCCTCCGCTTCGCCGATGCGACGGCGTTCTCCGGGCTGGGCGGGCTCGCGCCCGGCGACGGAGAGGGCGAGCGGCCGGAGGGCGGCGCCCGGCTCGCGGTGGCGGATGTCGACGGAGACGGAGATGGGGACCTTTTCGGCTGGAGCCCGGCAGGCCCGGGGGGGGCGGGGCGGGGCTTTCTCCTGCGCAACGACCTCGGCCGCTTCGTGGACGTCACTCCCGGAGAGCTGGCGGAGCTGGGGAGCGTGAGAGCGGCCGTGTGGGGGGACTACGACGGGGACGCGTGGGCGGACCTGTACGTCGTGCGGGACGGGCCGAACCTCCTCCTCCGCGGAGAAGGGGGCGGGCGGCTCGCGGGGGTGTCGGAGGCGGCGCGGGTGGACGACTCCGGCGAAGGGCGGAGCGCGGTCTTCGTCGACGTGGACCCGGACGGAGACGTGGACCTCCTGCTCGCGAACCGGGAGGACCTCCGGCTGTACCGGAACCACATGGACGGGACCTTCACGGAGCGAGCCCGGGAGATGGGCCTGGCGGGAGGCGGGCCGGCGCCGGGCGACGCCGGCGGGGCGGACGGAGGCGGCTCCGCCTCCGTCCTCGCGTACGCGGACTTCGACGCGGATGTGGACGTGGACCTGGTCGTCGCTCGGGGCGAGGCGGGGATCGCGCTGTACCGCAACCTCCGGCTGGGGCGCTTCGAAGAGGTCTCTCGACAGGTCGGGCTCGGCGGGGCGGGTCCGGCCGTGGTGGTGGCGGTGGGCGACTACGACAACGACGGTCTTACCGACCTGCTGGTGGCCGGGTCCGGCGGCGGAGACCCGGCGCCCGGGGCCGTGGAGCTCCGCCTCTTTCGGAGCTCGGTCGGCGGCCAGTTTCGGCCCGACCACCGCTCCGACGCGACGTTCGCCGGCCTGGCTTCGCTCCCCGTGGCGGACGCCGCCTTCCTGGACTTCGACAATGACGGCCACCTGGACCTCGCCGTGGCGGGTCGGCCCCGAGCCGGCGCCGGCCAGACAGGGGACGCGGGCGAGGAGGAGGGTAAGGAAGAGGGAGTTCGCCTCTTCCGCAACGACGGCGAGGGGACGTTCCGGGACGTGTCGGAGAAGCTCCCCTCCGGCCTTCCCGCCGCGACCGATCTGGAGGTGTTCGACTACAACGATGATGGGGATCTGGACCTCCTCGTGGGGCTGGAGTCGGGCGGGGTGAGGCTGCTGCGCAACGACGGGGGGAACGTGAACCATCACGTGGAGATCCGGCTCACGGGCCGGGGCTCCGGGAGCGGCAAGGTGAACCGCTTCGGGGTGGGCTCGCGGCTCCTGCTCCGGGCGGGGGACCTCTTCGCGAGCCGGGAGGCGACCGGCCCCGTCGTCCACTTCGGGCTCGGCCACCGGCTGAAGGCCGACGTGATTCGGGTCGTGTGGACGAACGGGGTGCCCCAGGACCTCTACTGGCCGGGCACGGACCAGGACCTGATCGAGTCCCAGACGCTGAAGGGCTCCTGCGCCTTCGTCTACGGGTGGGATGGAAAGCGTCCCGTCTTCGTGAAGGACGCCATGTGGAAGAGCGCTCTGGGCATGCCGGTCGGGATCATGAGCTCGTCGGCACCCGGCACGACGGCCCGGGTGTACGCGCCCCCGGGCGCCTCGCGCGAGTACGTGCGGATTCCGGGCTCCCTGCTGCGGCCGGTGGATGGGGCGTACCGGCTGCGGCTCACGGAGGAGCTGTGGGAGGTGGCGTACGTGGATGAGGTGAAGCTGCTGGCCGTGGACCACCCCGACTCCCTGGAGCTGTTCGTGGACGAGCGCTTCGTTCCGCCCGGCCCGCCCTCCGTCGATCTGTACGGCGTGGCCCGCGAACGCCCGCCGGTCGCGGCCACGGACGGGCGAGGGAACGACCTGCTCCCGGCCCTGCTGGCGCCGGACGACCGGTACGCCTCCCACTTCTCGCTGGATCGCTACCAGGGAATCGCGGAGCCCCACGACCTGATCCTGGATCTGGGGCGAGTGGCGGCCGAGGCGGAGCGGGTCTTCCTCTTCCTGCGGGGGTGGATCTTTCCCACCGATGCCAGCATCAACGTGGCGCTGGCCCAGTCCGGCGCGCTTCGGGTGAGGGCGCCTTCCCTGGAGGTGCCGGATGGGACGGGCGGTTGGGTGACGGCGATCCCGGAGCTCGGGTTTCCGGCCGGCAAGGAGAAGACGGTCGTCGCCGAGCTCACGGGGCTCCTGCCGCGCGCCGACCCGAAGGTGCGCATCCGCACGAACATGCAGGTTTACTGGGATCATGCCTTCTTCGCCACGGAGCCCACGGTGGCCCGCCGCCTGACCGGGAAGCCCGCGGACGTGGCCCTCGCGCTGGCGGCCGCCACGGGCCTCGAGCTGCGGCCGGCGACCCTTCGCCTCACCGGGGCGGAGCTCCGCTTCCGCGGCTTCTCCCGGGAGTTCCGAAAGGGCGGGCGGTACGGTCCCCAGTGGTTCGACTACGAAGCGGTCTCCACGGCGCCCCGGTGGCTGCCGATTCCCGGGCGCTACACGCGATACGGAGACGTCCTCCCCCTGCTCGGGGCCGCCGACGACATGTACACGATCCTCGCTCCGGGGGACGAGATGATCCTCGAGTTCCGGCCCGAGGGGATCACAGAACCCGCTCCCGGATGGAGCCGGACGTTCCTCCTGTACACGGATGGTTGGATCAAGGACGCCGATCTGAACACGGCCACGGGGGAACGTGTGACGCCCCTCCCGTTCCATGCCCAGGGCCGCTACCCGTACGGCCCCCCCGAGGAGTTTCCCTCCGATCCGGCACACCGTGAATGGGCCGAGCGGTACAACACGCGAGAGATCCCTGCCGGAGGTGTGAACGGGATCCGGGAGGCCCCGCGGATCGGTTCCCGGGCCCGCCGCCCGGCGAAACGTGCGAGGGAAGGAGAGGCTCCGTGAAGAGGTATCTGACAGCCGCCGGCCTCGTCGCTCTCGGCGTGGCCCTCGGTCTGGCGGGCCGGCGCCTCGCCGGCCCCGGAGGCGAGGATCGCCTGCTCGAGGAGCTCGCGAAGCGCGAAGGTTTTCAGCGGCAGCAGGTGGCGCTGGCAGAGGAGCGCTGCAAGAAGAACGCGGAGTACACCCTGGTCCAGACCTACCGGCTCACCGAGTTCCGACGCTTCGCCCAGCTGGGGCAGGAGGTGGCGGCCGTCCTCGTGGCCTCGTCGAGCGCCTCGGCGAGCGGTGGAACGAGGATTCCGCGCGTCGTGCTGGATGCGGACGCGAGGCAGCAATGGGCCGGACTGACCCGCTTCCTCGACGGTCTGGAAGGCGGCGTCGACGACCGCGTCTTCGAGGCGTACCGAGCGGTCCGCGACTTCGCGGCCGCCCATCCCTGGCCGGCGCGCACCTCTCTGGCGGCGATCGCCCGTTCCGGGTGGTCCCGCACCGTCCTCGACCGCTGGACGGCACTCAACCGCACGCTCTCCTCCCGGGTGACGGGCGCCCTGGGGGCGTTCTACACGGGAGCGTAGGGGCCGGGGTGGGCGTGGGGCGAAGCGGCGCGCGCCGGTGCGGCCTCCTCGGCGCGGCGCTGGCGCTGACGGGCGCCTGCGGGGGGGATGTCTCACCTCCCCAGCCGACCGAGTGGCACGAGGGCGAGGGGTACCGCTGGAGGGAGCTCGCCGTACCGGAGGGCGGCGGACCGGGTTTTCGGGCGCTTCCTGCCTCCCGGACCGGAATCGCGTTCACCAACCACGTGAGCCGGGAGGAGCTCCTGGAGGACCAGATCCTGGAGAACGGCTCCGGCGTGGCGATCGAGGATGTGGATGGAGACGGTCGCCCCGACATCTACCTCGCCCGGCTGGAAGGGCCGAACGCCCTGTACCGCAACCTCGGAGGGTGGCGCTTCGAGGACGTGGGAGCCGCGGCGGGCGTGGCGGCCGACGACCGCTTCTCCACCGGCGCGACCCTGGCGGACGTGGACGGGGACGGAGATCCGGACCTGGTCCTCACCGCTCTCGGTGGACCCAACGGTCTGTTTCTGAACGACGGCACGGGGCACTTCCGGGACGCCACCGAGACGGCGGGACTCACGTCGGATCTGGGGAGCACGACGGCGGCCCTGGCGGACGTGGATGGAGACGGAGATCTCGACCTGTACGTGGCGAACTACAAGCGGAAGTCCGTCCTCGACCTGTTTCCCCCGCAGGAGCGGACGTTCACGAAGACGGTCCTCCGCCGGGGAGACTCCGTGGTCGTCGCACCCGCCTTCCGGGAGCACTACGTCCTCGCGTGGCAGGGAACGGAGCTGAAGCGGTACGAGCTCGGCGAGCCGGATCGCTTCTACCTGAACGACGGAACGGGCACGTTCCGGGAAGTGCCGTTCACCTCCGGCCGCTTCCTGGGAGCCGCCGGGACGCCTCTCTCCCGAGAGCCGCGAGACTGGGGACTGGCGGCCCGCTTCCAGGACCTGGACGGGGACGGGGATCCCGACCTGTACGTGAACAACGACCTCCAGAGTCCGGACCGTCTGTGGTGGAACGAGGGGGGCATCTTCCGAGAGGCGTCGCCCCTGGCCGCCCGCACGACGAGTGCGAGCAGCATGGCGGTGGACTTCGCCGACGTGGACCTCGACGGGGACGTGGACATCTTTACGGTGGACATGCTGAGTCGGGATCCGAGGCGGCGGAAGACACAGGTACCCGTCCTCCCCCTCCTCCCCTCCCTTCCGGGAGAGATCGCCACCGTGCAGCAGGTTCCCCGCAACGTCCTCCTCGTGGCCAGGGGAGACGGCACGTACGCCGAGGCGGCCCACTACGCGGGGATCGCGGCCTCGGAATGGTCCTGGTCCACCCTCTTCCTGGATGTGGATCTGGACGGCGACGAGGATCTCCTGATCCCCAACGGGAACGCTCTCGACCACATGGATGCCGATGCCCAGATGCGGGTGCAACGAGCGTTCCTGGAAGATTGGCGCGAGGGCCGGTTGCTGTACGAGCCCCTGCGCACCCCGAACGTGGCGTTTCGCAACGAGGGGGGGCTCCGCTTTACCGAGGTGGGTCAGGAGTGGGGGTTCGGGACGGAGGCGGACATCAGCCACGGGATCGCGACCGGCGACCTGGACGGCGACGGTGACCTCGACGTCGTCTCCAACCGCCTGGAGAGCCCGGCCCTGGTGCTCCGGAACGAAGCCACCGGTCCGCGAATCGCGGTCCGACTGGAGGGGCGGCCGCCGAACACGCGGGGAGTGGGAGCGACGATCCGTCTCGGAGGCGGACCGGCACCGGTGCAGCGGAGGGAGATCGCGGCGGGGGGGCTCTACCTGTCGAGCTCCGAGCCGCTCGCGACGTTCGCGGCGCCAGCGAACGACTCGCTCACCCTCGTCGTGGATTGGCGTAGCGGAGGTCGGAGCCGGGTGGAGAACGCCCGTGCGAACCGGCTGTACGTGATTCGCGAGCCGCCGTCCCCGGGGGGATCCTCTCCCGCGGGGGCAGGGGACCGCTCCGCCACCTCTCCCCCGGCGTTCCGAGAGGTACCTCTGGACCATCTGCACCTGGAGACGGCGTACGACGACTTCAAGCGGCAACCGCTCCTCCCCCTCAGGCTGAGCCAGCTCGGTCCGGGCGTCGCCTGGCAGGACGTGGACGCCGACGGGGATCCGGACCTGGTCCTGGCCTCGGGCCGCGGCGGCTCGCTGGCCCTGTTCAGGAACGAGCCCGGAGGTTTTCAGCGGGTCATCCTGCGGGCGCCGGAGGCTCCCCTCGACGAGACGACGGTGCTCGGCCTCCCCCGGCAGGACGGCGGGGTCGCGTTGCTGGTCGGCCTGCTGAACTATGAGGCGCCCGATCCCCGCACGGCGCGCGAGGCTCCCTCGGTGCTCCGGATCGACCTCGACCCCTCCGGACCGGCCTCCGGCGAGCTGCGCGCCGCCGTGGCGGCGGCCGTGCCCGGCGACGCGAGCGGGACGGGCCCTCTGGCGCTGGCCGACTACGATGAGGATGGAGACCTGGACCTCTTCGTGGGAGGGCGCGTGCGGCCCGCCGCCTATCCGGAACCCGCGGCATGGCGCTTCTTCCGCAACGACGGCGGCGCCTTTTTCCTGGACGTGGAGAACTCGCGGCCCCTGGCGTCCGCCGGCCTGGCCTCGGCGGCGGTCTTCTCCGACGTGGACGGAGATGGAGATCCCGATCTCCTCGTGGCCCGTGACTGGGGGCCGTTGACCCTCCTCCTGAACGAGGCGGGCCGGTTCACGGACGCGACACAGGCCTGGGGCCTGGCGGCGTTCACCGGCCGCTGGAACGGCCTGACGACCGGAGACCTGAACGGCGACGGGCGCCTGGACGTGATCGCGACCGCCTGGGGTGAGAACACCGGGCTTACCGCCACTTCTGCCCACCCGCTGCGCCTCTACTACGGCGATTTCGACGCCGACGGCACGCTCGACCTCGTCCCGGCGGCGTACGAGGAGGAGCTCGGCGACTACGCGCCCGTGGCCGGCTTCGAGCGGCTGGGCCGCGGCCTTCCGTACGTGCGGGAGCGACTGGGCAGCTTCGAGGCGTACGCTCGAGCCACGGTGGCGACCGCGCTGGGGGCCGCCTACTCCCGGACGCGGATCGTGGAGGCGAGCCACCTGGCCCACTTCCTCTTCCTGAACCGGGGGCACGGCTTCGAGGCGGTGCCCCTGCCGCCGGAGGCGCAGCTCGCCCCGGCGTTCTACGCCGGGGTAGCCGACTTCGACGGGGATGGGCGCGAGGATCTCTTTCTGGCCCAGAACTTCTTCGCCACCGATCCCGAGACGCCCCGATACGACTCCGGCCGTGGCCTGTGGCTCCGGGGGGATGGCAGGGGAGGGCTCGAGCCCGTGCCGGGCCGGCGGAGCGGGGTCCGGGTGTACGGCGACCAGCGCGGTGCGGCGCTGGGCGACTTCGATGCGGACGGCCGCGTGGATCTCGTCGTATCGCAGAACGGGGAGGCCGCGAAGCTGTTCCGGAACGAGACGGCCGCCCCCGGCCTCCGGGTCCGGCTCGTCGGCCCGCCCGCGAACCCGGACGCCGTCGGAGCCGCCGTTCGGGTGGTGTACGCGGGCGGTCGAGGCCCGGTGCGCGAGGTGAAGGCGGGCTCCGGGTACTGGTCCCAGGACGACAGGGTACCCGTGCTGGGACTGCGGGAGGAGCCGCGGGCCGTCTGGGTCCGGTGGCCGGGCGGCGAGGAGACCGAGCAGCCCGTGGCCCCCGGGGCTCGGGAGGTTCGGATCCGCGCCCCGGGCGCGGGTCCGGGAGCCGGATCGTGACGCTCTCCTCTCGACTCCGGGCCCTGCTCACGCTGGGCAGAGGCGTACTTCAAGGCATCCCGGAGCTCGCGGAGGAGCCCGATCCGATCCTCCTCTTTCGGCGTTGGTTCGAGGAAGCCAAGCGGGCGGGGATCCTGTTGCCGGAGGCGATGAGCGTGGCCACGGCGACGCCCGACGGCCTGCCCGCGGCACGCATGATGCTCCTCAAGGAAGTGGGCGAGAGCGGGTTCCTGTTCTATACGAACTACGAGAGCCGTAAGGCCCACGAGCTGGAGATGAACCCGCGCGCCGCCCTCCTCTTCCACTGGGGCGTGTACCAGCGACAGGTGCGGGTGGAGGGCGACGTGGCGCGGCTGTCGCCGGAGGAGTCGGCCGCCTACTTCCGAACGCGACCCCGCGGCAGCCAGTTGGGCGCCTGGGCCTCGATGCAGAGCCGGGAGCTGGAGAGTCGGGCGGAGCTGAAGCGTCGCTTCGCCGAACGCCGTACGGAGTTCAGGGGCCGGGAGGTGCCGCTGCCGCCGTTCTGGGGCGGCTACCGGTTGATTCCGGAGCGCATCGAGTTCTGGCAGGGAAGGGCGAACCGGCTGCACGACCGGCTGCTCTACACGCGAGGAGAGGAAGGCGGCGGCTGGCGCAGGGTGCGGCTGTTTCCCTGAGGAGGGTAAGAGGTCGACGCCCGGCGCGCTGCGCGGCCCGGCGTGGTTCTTCCACAGGCTGCTAGCCGCTGTTCGCGTCGAACCAGTAGATCCCTTCGTACGGGTAGGAGAGCTCCTCCTTCGCCGGCTGCAGGCGTGCCTTGAGCCGTCGCTTCAGCGCCTGGTTCTCGAGCAGCAGCTCGCGCACCCGCTCGGCCACTCCGAAGAGCTCCTCGAGGAGCTCGGAACGGTCCATGGAGCGGAGCTTCTCCACCAGCTTCAAGAGCTCATCCTCCATCTCGGCCCGATCGAGGGACCGAATGGCTTCCACCAGCTTGCCGATGTCGTCCAGGATGTTCATGAGCCGCCTTCGCTGCCCTCCTCCACCGGACCCTCACGGGTCGGCGCCGGGTGAGAGCCGGCGCCGATGTGAGCGAAGCTAGTCGAACATACTGTTCAAAACGGGTCCTCGGTGCAACCTCCGCTACCCTCGCTGGGGCTTTTCCGGGGTGGGTGGCCGGGTCCGAATCACCATGACCGGGATCTCCACCGCGTGGCGAACGCTGCTCACCGTCTCGCCGAAGATGACGTCCCCGAGCCCGCGGTGTCCGTGCGACCCGAGCACCAGCAGGTCGTAGCCCGCCTCGTCGACCGCCCTCACGATCTCCTCCACGGCCTTGCCGTGGCGCAGCGTGGTTTCGACCGGCACCTCCCGCTCTTCCACCTCCCGGGCCAGCTCCAGGAGATACGCCTCATCCTCACGACCGTGGAGACTCGCCTCCTCGGCACCGTAGACCAAGGTGCCGGGAGTCTCCGTCACGTGAAGCAGCGTCAGCCGCGCGCCGTGCGCCTTGGCCAGCCCCAGAGCCGCGGAGATCACATCGGCGTCCCCCTGCCGGTGCTCCACGGCGGCCGCGATGTGTCGGTACTTGACCGGCCGAATTCGTGCGGCTACCGGCTGGCTCCTCGTTACGAGGCCACTCTCCCACACACGTCCGCGCCCGAAGAGGGGCGAGAGTGCCACGTAGGCCAGGCTCCCCACCAGAAGCAACCCCACCAGGGTGACCGTGATCCAGGTCCAGACCGGCCCCCCGGGAAGCCAGGTGGCGAGAGCGTCGAACACGAGCTTCAGGTTCAGGGCGACGATCACGCCGGCGACGATCCACGCGAGCGTCTTCACCCACCGCGGATTGGAGAAGACGCCCATCTTCCTGCGGTCGGAGGTGAAGTGGATCAGGGGGATCGTGGCGAACGGGAGCTGCATGCTCAGCACCACCTGAGACAGGATGAGCAGCCTGTACGTGCCCTCGGCCCCCATGACGGCGATCACGACCACAGCCGGAACGAGGGCGATGCCGCGCGTGACCAGCCTTCGCAGCCAGGGCCGGAGCCGAATGTTCAGGAAGCCCTCCATCACGATCTGACCCGAGAGCGTACCCGTCAGGGTGGAGCTCTGGCCCGCCGCGAGCAGCGCGAGCGCGAAGGCGATCGGTGCCAGCGACGTTCCCAGCAGAGGCTGCAACAGCTTGTGAGCCTGCTGGATCTCGGTCACGACGATGCCGCGGGAGTGGAAGTCGGCGGCGGCCATGATCAGGATCGCCGCGTTGACCAGGAACGCGGCGTTCAGGGCGATGGCGGAGTCGATCAGGTTGAACTTGCAGGCCTCCGCCTTGCCCGTGTAGGTGTCGGAGACGGCCCTCGACTGTACGAGCGAGGAGTGGAGATAGAGGTTGTGGGGCATCACGGTCGCCCCGAGGATCCCGATGGCCACGAACAGAGCGCCGGGCTCCAGGTGGGGGATGAAGCCGGCGGCTATGCCGCCCCAGTCCGGCCTGGCGAGCAGGATCTCGATGAGGAACGCGCCGCCCACCGTGGCGACGAGCATCACGATGAACGCCTCCATCTTGCGGACGCCGAGACGCTGGATCGCCAGGAAGAGAAAGGTGTCGAAGGCGGTGACCACGCAGCCCCACAGCATCGGGAGGCCGAAGAGCAGGTTGAGCCCGATGATCGTGCCGAGGGCCTCGGCCAGATCCGTGGCGGCGATGGCGATCTCGGCCAGCACCCACAGGAGAAGATTCAGAGGAGGGGGGTACTCCCGGCGGCACCCCTGGGCGAGGTCATAGCCGGTGACGATCCCGAGCCGGGCGGCCAGCGTCTGCAGGAGCACGGCCATCAGGTTGGACATCAGCAGGACCCAGATCAGGGTATACGCGAAGCGGGCCCCACCCTCGATGTCCGTGGCCCAGTTCCCCGGGTCCATGTAGCCCACGCTGATCAGATATGCCGGTCCGGCGAAGGCGAACAGGCGCCGAATCCAACCCCGCTTCTTGACCGAGACCCTCCCTACGGGGTTGTCGAACGCCGGCGGCGGGTCTTCCCTCATCTGGAGTTCTGCCGATGGTACATCGTTGTGCGCAGGAAAAGCGTCCCGCCCGGGAGACGCCGACTCGGGCGCTTCCGGCGGGGCGTGTCGTCTTGGCCGAGCGGGAGAATACGGGGTCTGCGGCGCGGTGCAAGCGCTCGAACGGTGCGGATCTGGCAGGAAAGGGGCGGGCGGCTCACGGAGTCATCCGCGAGCCGCCCGGGGTGGCCCTCAGCTTCTGACCAGCACGAGGTCCACCTCGCCGTCGCGGTCGAAGTCCGTGAGCTCTGCCAGACGCTCCCCGTCCAGGAAGAGCTGGAGCGCCAGGCCGTCATCGTACTCGTACCCGCGGTAGCCGAGCTCGTAGTAGGCGGAGTCGTCGTACGGATCGTGACCCGCGTCGTACCACCTGCCCGTGAGCCGACCGGCGTAATGCGAGTCGAGCCCCAGGACCTGGTAGGAAAAATAGTCCAGGATCTCGTACCCGAGGATCTCCGCCAGCGCCTCGCGGTGCAGGGCTCCGTGGTACGCGTGGTACCCGTAGGGTCCGCGCAGCTCGTGAAATACGATCACCGGGTAGCTATGATGCCGCCGGTAGCCGTGGTGATGTCGGCCGTGGCCGTGCCGCCGAGGGTAGTGTCGGTAGGAGTAGCCCGGATAGCCGTACCGATAGTGGTCGTGATGATGATGGCCGGTGAGCCCGTAGATCAGGCCCGCGACGAGACCGTGGCCCCCGTGGTGGTGCCGTCGGTGCCCGTGGTGCCGGTGGCGCCGCACTTCGCGCCGGTGGTGCCGCGCGGCCCGTCGGTGGTGCCGTGCCTCCCGCCGATGATGGCGCGCGTCCCGCCGATGATGGCGGGCATCCCGCCGGTGCCGATGAGACTGGCGCTCGTGATGACGAGCGGCCTGCCGGTGGCGGCGCGCCCGCCGGTGTCGTCTTCCATCGTGGTCCCGGTCCCGCCCCCGGCTCTCGTGCCTGTCGCGCGCCTGACGCGCCCCGCGCCGTCTGTCGCCGGCCCGCCGTGCGGCTCTCCCCTCGTGCTCCGCCGCGCGCCTCACCTGCCGCGGGTCGCGGCTCGACTGGGCCGGCGCCGGGGTCGGAATCGACACCGTGAAGGTCACCGCCGCCAAGAGTACCGCCAGCGCTCGCATCCTTACCCCCTCGCTCTCCGGTGGTCGGCCTTCGGCTCCACCGTATTCTCTCTCGGACCCTCTTCCTCCGACGCCCCGCGTTCGCCGACGAGCCGCGTTTCTCCGGAATCCGGGTCATTCCTGTGCAAGAGACGAGTCCCGGGCGCCGCGCGTCACAGCTCGCTCCGCCAACCGCGAGACGAGGCGTGAGCGGAGCGGTGCTCCTCCTGGCGGGCGCGGGAGCGGCCGTATGGATCGGCGTGCTTCTCCTCCCATGGCGACCGTGGTCGTGCCGCGAGGCGGTGGAGCCACTCCGACCCGGCCGCCCGGGCGAGAGCTCCGAGGGAGGGGGGCTGACCGTGGTGATCCCGGCGCGGAACGAGGTGGGGTTGATCGGCCGAACCGTGCGCGCGGTGGCCGCGCAGGGCAGGCGGCTCCGGGTGATCGTGGTGGACGACCGCTCGTCCGACGGCACGGCGGACGCCGCGCGCCGTGCGGGAGCCGCGGCCGGACCGGAGCTCGAGGTCGTAACGGGGGAACCGCTGCCACCCGGTTGGACGGGGAAGGTGTGGGCCCTGGAGCAGGGGGTGCGGCGCGTCCGGACGCCCCTCACGCTGCTGCTGGACGCCGACATCCTCCTGGAGCCCGGCCTCCTCTCCGCCCTGATGCGGATCCGCGAGCGGGAGCGGGCGGCTCTGGTGTCCGTTATGGCGAGTCCCCGCATGCACGGCTTCTGGGAGAAGCTGCTGATGCCGGCGTTCGTCCACTACTTCAAGCTCCTCTACCCGTTCGCCCTCTCCAACGACCCGCGCTCCCGCGTGGCGGCGGCCGCCGGCGGGTGCGTGCTGCTGGAAACCCGGCTCTTCCGGGAGATCGGGGGGCTGACCGCGATTCGGGGACGGATCATCGACGACTGCGCGCTCGCGGCCCGGGTGAAGGAGCGTCTGCGCGGAGAGGGGGAGAGGGATGGCCGTCTGGCACGCACCTGGATCGGCCTCTCGCACGGCGTCCGCAGCCAACGGGCGCACGGTAGCCTGAGCGGCATCTGGTCCATGGTCGCGCGCACGGCGTTCGCCCAGCTCCACTACTCCCCCCTCTTCCTCGGCCTGTGCACGGTCGCCCTGCTCGTCACCCACGGAGGCCCGCTGATCGGAGCCGCGGCGGCCGTGGGGCTCCCGCCGCTGGACGGCCTCGGGCGGATCGAAACGATCGGGTGGCTCACTGGCCTCGGGGTCGTCACGATGGTGGCGGGCTACCTGCCGATTCTCCGTTTCTACCGCCGCTCGCCCCTGTGGGCGCTCCTCCTGCCGGCCGTGGGGATCCTGTTCCTCTTCATGACGTGGAGCTCGGCCGCCCGCCACCGGTGGGGGACGGGGAGCCGGTGGAAAGGGCGGAGCTACGGGGTCCGGCCGCCAGGGCGTTCCCCGGGGCTCGCCACGCCGGGCAGCCGTGAGTAGCGTTTCGGGCCCCGATCCGCTGACGAGGAGAACGCCATGCGCCCGAAGCATCCGTCTCGATTCCGTGGTCTCCCCCGCCGGTCTCGGTCTCGAGGTCGGCGGAGGTCCCTTGACTGCCTCGGACTGTTGGCCGTCGCGGTGTGGCCGGCATTGGAGTGAACCTGGGCGGCGAGGAGGTGGAGATCGGGGAGATCACCTTCCCCGTGGGGGCCGGGGCCGGCCGCCGGAGTCACCGGCACGCGCACGTCGAGATCTTTTACGTGCTCTCGGGACGGCTGGATCACATCGTGAACGGAACGTCCCACCTGCTGGAGCCCGGCATGGTGGGCATCGTGCGTCCCGGGGACGAGGTCGTGCACCGGGTCGCCTCGGAGACGCCGGTGAGGGCGCTGGTCATCTGGGCGCCGGGCGGGGAGATCGAGCGCATCGCTCCGGGCCTCCGCCAGCGACCGGTGGAGGGGCCGTGAGCTGGATTCGGGCCCTGGGCTACGAGGAGTCGGAAGGCCGGCTCCGCGAGCTGTACGATCGCGTGCGGGGGCCGGGCGGCCAGATCGACGCGATCCTCCGGCTCCACAGCCTTCGCCCGCACACTCTGGAGGGCCACCTCGCCCTCTACAAAGCGGTCCTTCACCATGTGGGGAACCGGCTGCCGCGCCCGCTCCTGGAGGCGCTGGGGGCGTACGTCAGCCTCCTCAACGGCTGCGACTACTGCGTCGAGCACCACTTCGCGGGCCTCCGCCGGCTGGTGGGGGATGAGGAGCATCGGGGGATACGGCGGGCCCTGGAGCGCCGACGTCCGCAGGATGTCTTCGACCCGCGGGAGGCGGCCGCCTTTCGGTACGCGGAGCGGCTCACGCTGGAGCCCGGGCGGCTCACTCGCGAGGACGTGGAGGAGCTACGCGAGGCCGGGCTCGAGGACGGGGAGGTTCTCGAGGTGAACCAGGTCGTCGCCTACTTCGCGTACGCGAACCGAACGGTGCTCGGCCTCGGGGGAAGCGCGGCAGGGGAGACGCTCGGACTCTCTCCGCGGGACAAGACGCTTCCCGAGGATTGGAGCCACTCCTGATGGCAGGGCCGGTCCCCGGCCGGACCGGCCCATGGATCCCTCGTGACGAGCGGGACCTCCTCAACCCCCTCCCTCATGCTTGAGCGTCCGGATGTAGGTGACGACCTCCCGGATCTCCTCCGGCCGAAGCACGGAACCGAACGCGGGCATGTAGCCCTTCCCGGTGGTCACCGTGTGGACCATCTCTTCGAAGGAGAGGTCGGCGACCCGCTCCGGGTCCGTGAAGTTCGCCGGGGCCGGCCGGATCCCCGCGGCCGCGGGTCCGTCTCCCCGCCCCTCCTCGCCGTGGCAGATGGCGCAGTGCTGTTTGAAGATCGTCATGCCGCTGGTCTCCGGGCCGAAACGGCCGTGGGGGAGCGTCGCGGCCGGTGCCGGCTCGAGCATCGTACCCGCCGCCGTCGCGTCTTCCGGCAGCAGCGTCATGCCGGTGGCGACAGGGAGGAGCAACAGCCCCACCCACAGACCGCCGGCCGATCCCAGTGTCTTTTTCATCGTCCCAGCCCTCTATCGATCGTTGGATTCGCCTGTCAGCTTCGCTCCTTCGGACCCACCGGGGAGGAGGGTCCGGAGGGAATCGCACCGATGGCGTCACTCCGGACGGGGAGCCGCGTGAGGCTCGTGGTTCCGGGGACATAGGCCTGCTTGACCTCGCCCGGGCGCACTTGGCGGAGGTCGTCGCCCTTGAGGCGGTAGAAGGCGAGGTTTTCCGGGCCGCCGAGGTTGACGGCGACCTGGGCGGCGG
>JBHHYJ010000020.1:0-42511 GCA_046757485.1 Gemmatimonadota bacterium | reverse complement strand
TCCTCGCTCTCCTCGTGCTGGCCCCCCTGCTGGCCGCCTGCTCGGACTCGACCGGTCCGCCCGAGCCGCCCACCGAACCCCCGCGGCCGATCGCGAGCGAGGTGGAGGTGCGTCCCTCGGGAGCGGTCGTGCCGGATCTGGGCGAGACGGTCATGCTGGAAGCGGTGGCGCGGGACGCCGAGGGAGAGGAGCTAGCCACTGAGCCATCCGACTTCACTTGGCGGAGCACGAACCCCGTGGTAGCGACGGTGGACGGGACCGGCACGGCCACGGCCCACGCGACCGGCCAGGTAACAATCACGGCCGCGCTGGGCGAAGCCACCGGCCACGCCGTCGTGACGGTGAACCAGCCCGCCCCCCGCTCCGTCGTGGGGTGGGACCGACCCGTCTCGCCCACCACGGAGACGCTTCTGGATCTCTGGGGCAGCGCGCCCGACGACGTGTGGGCGGTGGGCTTCAAAGGGGTGATCCTCCACTACGACGGCACGGAGTGGAGCTCAGTCCAGAGCCCGACGGATACCGACCTCCGAGGTGTCTGGGGCAGCGGCCCGGAGGACGTATGGGCGGTGGGAGGGCTCTCCTTCAGAGGCGGCGGCCTAACGCTCCATTTCGACGGGATCGAGTGGAGCGAGGTGCCGAATCCGGCCGAGCTCGGTTTCGCCGACGTCTGGGGCAGCGCGCCGGACGATGTCTGGGCCGTGGAGTTCGACCGGTTCTTTCACTTCGACGGCACGGAGTGGACGGAGGTGCCGAGCCCTGTGGGACGCCCCATCTCCATCTGGGGAAGCGGTCCTGACGACGTGTGGGCGGTGGGTGGCTTCTTCGGTAATAGCCACATCGCCCATTTCGACGGCACTGAATGGGTCGAAGTGCCCAATCCCGGCGGGTGCACGCTCTTCAGCGTCTGGGGCAGCGGTCCCGACGACGTCTGGGCCGTGGGGGACGCCGGGTTTCTGCACTTCGACGGCACGAGCTGGACACTCGCTGGTGAGACCCCGACCGGGGAGCGGCTTATGGATGTCTGGGGCAGCGGACCAAACGACGCCTGGGTGGCTGCCGTACCGGGAATTGCCCTCCACTACGACGGCACGGCGTGGCGAGGGGTAGGAACCCCGGCCAGCGGAAGCCTCACGGGCGTATGGGAGATGACCCCCGGTGACGTCTGGGTTGCGGGCCTGGAGGGTGAGATGCTCTTGGGCCGGCGCTGAGGGAGGCCGGCGGAGCGACTCTCGTGGATGCGCCGTCCTCCTGTACAGTGTGCGTCTCCATGCGCCCGGTACGGCAGGGGGCCTGTCGTTCGAACTTCTGGGACAACCCGAACCTGTCCGGCACGGGGGCGAGCTTCACCCGGAGCGACCTCTCGGTGGGCGTGCACACGATCACGCTCACGGCGACCGAGCCCGGTGGTCGGCGGGCTGAGGTTCGAAGAGATCAGGGCCGGCGTCGCCTCCTACGGCTGCGCCGGCTCCTCCAGCAGGGCCGCCACGCTCTCCCGCAGGGACTCCACGCCCTCTCCCGTCCGGCCGGAGGTGGCCAGGAGCTGGTCATCGGCGGCCCCCAGGGCCTCCTGCGCCCGGGCGACCGCCCCCGAGCGCTCGCTCCGTCTCAGCTTGTCGACCTTGGTGAGCACGAAGAGGGTGGGGAGCTCGAGGCCGGCCAGGTACTCGAGCATTCGGACGTCGTCCGGGGAAGGACCGCGCCGGGCGTCGATGAGGAGAACGATGCCGAGAAGGTGCGGGGCGCCGCCCAGGTACGACTCGATGAGCGGCGCCCAGCCTTTCCGCAGCTCCTCCGGAACCTGCGCGAACCCGTAGCCGGGGAGGTCCGCCAGGATGAACCGGTCGTCGACGCGGAAGAAGTTGATCTCCCGGGTCCTTCCGGGACGCTTGGAGGTGTAGGCGATCCGCTTGCGTCCCACGAGCCGGTTCAGGAGGGTGGACTTGCCGACGTTGGAGCGGCCCGCGATGGCGATGTGGGGGAGGCCGTCAGGCACCGGTTGGCCGGGGTGGGCGACGGCCCCGACGAACTCGACGCGGCCGGCCTGAGGAGGCACTAGGCCTCCTTGCGCTCGGCCTCCGGCTCGAGGATGAGAAGCGGGGTCTTCTGCTCGTCGATCGTCTCTCGGGTCACCACGACCTCCCGCACATCGTGGCGTGACGGAAGCTCGAACATCACGTCCATCATCACGCGCTCCAGCACCGCGCGCAGGCCTCGGGCGCCCGTGCCTCGCTCAAGCGTTCGCTCGGCGATCGCCCGCAGGGCCTCCGGGTCGAAGGTGAGACCGACGTCCTCCAGCTCGAACATCTTCGTGTACTGCTTCACAAGCGCGTTCTTCGGCCGCTGGAGGATCTCCACCAGGGCATCCTCATCCAGGTCGTGGAGCGCGACCAGCACCGGCAGGCGGCCGACCAGCTCCGGAATCAGCCCGTAGCGCAGGAGGTCCTCGGGCTCGACCAGGGCGAGGACGTTCTCCTCGTCGCTGACCACGCTCCCCGAGCGCCGCCGCTGCAGCGTTCCGAACCCGATCTGCCGCTTGCCCAGTCGCTCCTCCACGACATCCTCCAGCCCGTCGAACGCGCCGCCGCAGATGAAGAGGATGTTCTTCGTGTCGATCTGGATGTACTCCTGCTGCGGGTGCTTGCGGCCGCCCTGGGGGGGCACGGAGGCGACCGTCCCCTCCAGGATCTTGAGCAGCGCCTGCTGGACCCCCTCCCCCGAGACGTCGCGCGTGATGGACGGGTTGTCGCTCTTGCGGGCGATCTTGTCGATCTCGTCCACGTAGACGATGCCCCGCTCGCATTCCGCCACGTTGTACTCCCCGGCCTGCAGGAGACGAACGAGGATGTTCTCGACATCCTCGCCCACGTATCCCGCCTCGGTGAGCGTGGTGGCGTCGGCGATGGTGAACGGGACCTGGAGGATCCGGGCCAGGGTCTGGGCGAGGAGGGTCTTGCCGACTCCGGTGGGGCCGAGCAGGAGGATGTTGGACTTCTCGATCTCCACGTCGTCCACCACGTTGCTGTGATTGATCCGTTTGTAGTGGTTGTAGACGGCGACGGCCAGGGTCTTCTTGGCCAGCTCCTGGCCGATCACGTACTGGTCCAGCACCTCCTTGATCTCGGCGGGCGCCGGGATCTCCGTGAAACGGCCCGCGGCCTCCCTCTCCTCCTCCTCGGCCAGGATCTCGTTGCACAGGGAGATGCACTCGTTGCAGATGTAGACGTTCGGTCCGGAGATGAACTTCTTGACCGTGTCCTTGGACTTTCCGCAGAAGGAGCACCGCAGGTGCTTGTCGCTAGGCATCGTGCCCTACCTCCCCCGCATCCTCAGCTGACCGTGGGCTTGCGCTTCCCATCGCCGGCCACCTCGACGCTCCGCTCCACCACCCGGTCGATGAGTCCGTACTCCGTCGCCTCCTCCGGGGACATGAACCGGTCGCGGTCCACGTCCTCGGCGATCTGCTCCAGCGACTGGCCCGTGTGCTTGGCCAGGAGCGAGTTGAGTCGCTCCCGCGCGTACAGGATCTCCTTCGCCTGGATCTCGATGTCCGCCGCCGTCCCGTACGAACCCCCGGACGGCTGGTGGATCATGATCCGGGAGTTCGGCAGCGCGGAGCGCTTGCCCTCGGTGCCCGCCGCCAGGAGGAAAGCGCCCATCGAGGCGGCCATCCCCATGCAGATCGTGTTGATCGGAGCGTCCAGAAACTGCATCGTGTCGTAGATCGCCAGCCCGGCGTACACGCTGCCCCCGGGGCAGTTGATGTAGATGTGAATGTCGCGCTCCGGGTTCTCCGCCTGGAGGAAGAGGAGCTGCGCGATCACCACGTTGGCCACGTCGTCGTTGATCGGCGTTCCGAGGAAGACGATGCGGTCCATGAGGAGCCGGGAGAAGATGTCGTACACCTTCTCTCCCCGACTCGATCGCTCGATGACATACGGCGCGTAAAGCGGCATCCTACCGTTCCGTTTCGGGTTGTGGTCGGGGGCGTCCCCCGGATGCCCCGGCCGTGCGTTTGCTCCCGCTTCCTCCTACCCTGGTCCTTCCGTGGGTTTCCGCCTCGGGGCTGTCGGCACGACGAGCTCCGGCGCCCGGCCCGCGAGTCGGTGTCCCGGCCCGGCCGCGACCCCGCATCATTCTACGGTCGACTGGTTCTTGAGATGCTCGAAGACCTTCTCCACCGTGATCTGCCGCCGAAGGCCCGGCAGGCGCTTCTCTCGACCGAGCCGTCGGCGCAGCTCCTCCGGCCGCTCGCCACGACGCTCCGCGAGCTCGGCGATTCGCGCGCGCAGCTCTTCCTCGGTCGCTTCCAACCCCTCCCGCTCCGCCAGCGTGTCGAGAATGAGCTGGCGCTTGATCCCCAGCTCGGCGGCCGGGCGGAGCGAGTCGCGAGCCGTCGCCACCTGCTCCGGGTCGGCCCCTTCGGGCGCCTCGATCAATCCATCAAGATAGCGCTCGACCATCGCGGGAGGCACCTCGAACGGGTTCGCCTCCACGATCGAATCGATGAGACGGTCCCGAACCTTCTCCTCGCCGGCGGATTCCGCGTGGCGGGCGAGGTCCTCCCGCAGGGCCGAGCGCAGCTCCTCCAGGGTGTCGAACTCCCCGACTTCGGAGGCGAGCTCGTCGTCGAGCTCCGGCAGTCGTCGCTCCTTCACTCCCTGCACCTCGATCCGCAGTGTGCGGGTGGCGCCCGCCAGCTCCGGGTCGTCGAACTCCGCCGGAAAGCTGACCCGAAACTCCCCCGCCTGGCCGGGCGAGAGGGTACGAATCGCCGCCTCGACTTCCGGAATCGCGTACCCCGCGCCGATCTCGAAGCGGTACGGCCGAGGCTTCGCCCCTCCCTCTTCGTCCAGGCGGGCGATGAGCACCGAGACCAGGTCGCCGTCTTCGGGCGACCGCTCCACGGGCTGCCAGACGCCCCGTTCCTTGCGCAGTCGCCCGAGGGCCTCTTCCACCTCCTCCTCGGAAACCTCGACCGGCGGGCGCCGAATCCGGAAGCCTCCGAGGCGCTCGAGATGCAGCTCCGGCAGGACCTCCAGCTCGACCTGAAAGGTGAAGCTGCGGTCCGGGTCGTACTGCACATCGCCGAACGACGGGTCGCCGATCGGCTGCAGTCCCCGCTGGTCGAGCGCCTGGTGGTACGCCTCCGCGAGCAGCACCTGCACCGTTCGCTGCTCGAGCAGCGGCCCGAAACGCTCCTCGATGATGCCGGCCGGCACCTTCCCTTTCCGAAAGCCTTTCAGCCGGGCCGACTTCGCCAGCTTGGTACGTTCGCGGTTGCGTGCCCGCCTCACGCGCTCCTGCGGCACGGTGATCGTGAGGCGCCGCTTCCAGGCCTCGGGCTCCTCCATCGCCACTTCCACTTCGGGCGTGGTCTCGGTGGCCATCTCCTCGTCCGTTCCTCCGGCGTGCGTCCCGGCTGGCGGGCAGTGTCCCCTGGGGCCGGCTGCCCATGAGTATCGGGGCTCGGCCGCCCCGGGAATCCCCGCAAGATCAGTGCGAAAGGGGGGACTCGAACCCCCACGGCCGTTAGGCCACCAGCTCCTAAGGCTGGCGCGTCTACCAGTTCCGCCACTTTCGCGAGAACAACAGAGCGTCGCCGGCCCGGGAGGCCTTCCGCGCGTCCGCCCGGACGGGGACCCAGGAAGGATAGCCCGCGGCCTCCTTTCTCGGAAGCTTCGCCCCGCGGTGGCGTGTGCCGGTCACGTGGCAAGGGCGGCGGCCGGGCACGGGGTCACCCGGATCCGGTGCGGTCAGGGGCGAGGGGGGCTCGGTTCCTCCAGCAGATGTCGAACCTCGGGAAGGTCGCGGATCCGGTCGAAGGAAGAGTCCTGCGCCAGGGCGGCCTCCGTGAGAGCCCCCTTCTCGAGGGCGCAGCGGAGAGCGCTGACCGCCTCCGCCGTCTGGCCGGCCTCGGCACGCGCCCGGGCGAGCTGCAGACAGATCCGGCCGCTGTCGGGGCGAATCGCCCGGGCGATGGCCAGCATGGCCGCCGCCTTCTCCGGCTGGCCGCTCGCCATGTAGTCTCCCGGCTTGTAGAACGAACTCTGGGTGAGCACGGTGGCGAGGAGGCGACGCGCCGCCAGGGCATCCCGCGGGTCCTCCCCCGAGGCCCGTTCCCTGAGCTGTCCGATCTTCAGCCGTTCGAGGGATCTCTCCAGGCGGGGAGGCTTCTTCTTCCGATCGTACTCGTCCAGCAGCCCGGCGAAGCTCACCCGATACCTCTCCGCCTCCTCCCGAAGAGCCGTCGCCTGCTCCGCCGCTCCCACGTAGGCGCTGGAGCCGGTGATCTCCGCAGCGAGGCGCCGGGCGGCGGGAATCTCACGCAGGTTCCGATAATCCCGGCCGATCGACTCCAGAAGGGAGTGGGCCTCCAGAAGCCAGCCGCCCTGCTGCAGACGACGGGCCGCGCCGAGGTCCTCCGCGTACAAGGTTTCGACGAGCTCGGGATTCACGCCGCGCAGCCCGGCTTGCATGGCGTGCAGCTCCATGTACGCCAGGCCCATGGCCATCACCTCTTCCGGCGGCCAGGCGTGGGGGCCGGGGAAGTAGACGATCCGGTGGTCCACCGGGAGTCGATCGAGCGCCCCGTCCAGCTCGTGAAGCTCGTCGTAGTTGAAGTCCGTCCGCCCCGCCCCGCCGAAGTAGGCGAGCCTTCTCTCCCGGGACCCTTCCGCGAGGTACGGGAGCACGTGGAGTCCGGGCAGGCCCGCCCCGAAGCCGAGCAGCCCCGCGACCTGGTCGCCCATTTGCTGGGCGATGACCCACGCGACGCGAGCCGTGCCCGAAAAGCCCGCCAGATACACTCGACGGGGATCTACCGTGAGAAGATCGTTGGCGTCCTCGACCATCGCCGTCAGGGCGGCCACGTTCGGGTCCTCGCTGGTGTCGCTCCGCGTGTTGTAGGAGCTCATCACGATCCACCCGAAGCGCTCGGCAGACGCCCGGAAACGCTCCAGGGGAAGGAGAGCCCGCCCGCGGGGATCCAGCACGAGAAGAAGAGGCCACCGGCGGTCGGGAGCGTACCTCGAGGGGAGGAAAAGGGCGTACGTCTGCGAGGAATCGGTCCGCGCCACGACCCGTTCCTGGACGCGGCCCGGAATCAGAGTGTCCGCGGTCGCTCCGTCCGCGGGAGGGCGTCCAGGGGGCGGCACGGAAGAACGGCTCCCCGCGGGCGCGGCTTCGGGAGGCCCCGGGGGCCGGCGCCCCGCCCCTGCCGCGGACGCCGGGAGGGAGAGCAGGCAGAGAAGGAGTACGCCCCTACCCATGATGCGATCGGATCTCCTGGGTCTCAGAGCCGGCGTCCTCCGTAACGCGATCCGGCGGAGCTTTCCACGGAGGGCACCGACGGGAGCTCCCGCGCTGGTGGAAGAGCGTCCGCGGCGCCTGCGAGGTTCCCGTGGCCCTCTGCCGCGCGCGGGGGCAGAGGGCCAATCGCGAGAGCAAGCGCGCGAACGGCCCCTGGCGGTCTGCGGAAGAACGGCGACCTGCTAGTGCTCCGGCACGGGCACGCTCACCACGGTGTAGCGCCGCGCCCGGGGGCTGAAGACGAGGAGGTTCGCCACGTCGCCGGGGTGCAATCCGGTGACGGTGCTCCGGTACTCGGCCGAGCTGTCCACCTCCTGCCCGTTCACATCCGAGATGATCATGCCCGGGCCCACCTGCCGATACAACGGGCTGTGGGTGCTGACGTTACCGATCACGACCCCTTTCACGTCCGAGGGAAGATCGAGCTGCCGCCGGATGTCCTCCGTGAGCGTCTCCACCTCCAGGCCCAGCGGATCGGAGGGGGCCGTCGCCACAGTCCGGTTCTCCCTGCGCCGGTCGGGCTGCTCCGCGGCCGCCAGGGTGACCTTGACCCGTTCGCGCCTCTTCGTGGAGCGCTTCACGATCTCCAGGGTGACCGTCTCCCCCGGCTCGTGGGCCCGGATCTTTCGCTGCAGGTCGCCGACCGCTTCCACGGGCTGGCCGTCCACCGAGAGGATGATGTCCCCCGGCTCGATCCCCGCCCGGGCGGCCGGGCTCGGTTCGTCCTCGGGGCCCACGTCGTTCACCTTGGCCCCCGCGACGCGGTCGAGGCCGTAGTACTCCGCATCGTAGGAGTCCACCTCGCTCACCGTGACCCCGATCACCGCCCGGCGAACCTCCCCGTACTCGATCAGGTCGTCTACGACCTCGCGCACCAGCTCGATCGGGATCGCGAAGCCGTACCCCTGGTAGCGGCCGGTCGTGCTGAAGATCGCCGTGTTCACTCCCACGACCTCCGCCCGGGCGTTCACCAGCGGGCCGCCGGAGTTCCCGGGGTTGATCACCGCGTCGGTCTGAATGAAGTCCTCGATGGCGGGGTTCACCAGCGACCCCGTTCGCTCCATGAGCCGCTGGCCGAGGATCCCGATGTTGCGGCCCTTGGCGCTCACGATCCCCGCCGTCACGGTACCCGGCAGGATCTGCCCCGCACCGCTGAAGCCCGGACTCCCGATCGCCAGGACCCAGTCTCCCACGTGGGTGCTGTCGCTGTAGCCCAGAGGCGCCGCGGTGAGCCCCCCGGCGTCGATCTTGACCAGAGCCACGTCGGTCGTGGGGTCCGTTCCCACGACCTCCACGTCGCTGAGCTGCCGGCCGTCGTTCAACCGGACGGTCACCTTCGCCGCCCCCTCGACGACGTGGTTGTTCGTGACGATGTACCCGTCGGTACTGATCACGAAGCCCGAGCCGCTCACCATCTCCGGCGGGGGCTCCTGCCCCGACGGGCGCTCGAAGAACCGGTCGAACGGGGAGGGGAGCTCGGGGCGTCCTCCCCGGCCGGTCCGTCTGGACGGCTCCTGCTCCACGGCGATCGTCACCACGGCGGGTTGGATCCGGTCCACGATCTGGCCGAATCCCGTCGACACGTCGACGCCCTCGAGGCCCGGGCTCGCCTTCAGCTCGAGGCTCGTCCTCCCGCCGGCGGCGAAGGAAGCCGGGGTGAGATCCAGGGCCGAGGTGGCCCCCATACCCAGCGCGAAAGCCAGCGTCGCCGCGAGGATCAAGTTGAGTTTCGATCGAAGAGGGTCACTCATCGCCCGCCTCCCTGTTCTGCTTCCTGCTCATGTATGTCCACGGGTACTCCGCACCCGCCGGTGGCCACCGTACGCCCTCGGCAGCCGGCAAGCGGACACGGCCACGCGTTTGATACTCGGTAGCTCTGACAAGTTGCCCGGAGGGCCCGCGCTCCGCCACACGAGGCGGCCTCAAAAGGTCAGGCGGCGCTCGCGGAGGCGCCGCCTGATCAGAAGACCGCCGAGAGGGACCGCCGGGAGGCCGGCGCCGCCGTAACTCGCTGGGCGGCTGCACCCCATGACTCGGACAGGATCCTAGTCGCGATCCTCCACGATCTCGTAGTCCGCCTCCACGACCTCCTCCTCCTCGCCGTCGGGCGCGGCGCCCTCCGTCTCGGAAGCCGTCTCGAAGCCGGCTTCCTCGGCGCTCTCCGCCTCCGCGGCGGCGCCGGCCTGCGCGTAGATCTGCTGGGCGGCTTCCTGCACCGCTCCCTGGATCCGATCGGTGGCCGAGGCGATCTCCGCTTCGTCGTTCTCCTTGAGCGCCTTGCGCCCCGACTCCAGGGCCTCCTCGATCTTGCCCCGGTTTTCCTCGTCGAGGGAGTCCTTCCAGTCTTCCAGGTTCTTCTCCGT
Source organism: Gemmatimonadota bacterium (assembly GCA_046757485.1). Lineage (GTDB taxonomy): Bacteria > Gemmatimonadota > Gemmatimonadetes > Palauibacterales > Palauibacteraceae > JBHHYJ01. The sequence continues at coordinate 32,840 of JBHHYJ010000020.1, read as the reverse complement.
TTGATAGACGAGGGAGTCGAGCCGGTTCCGAGCCTCCACCGTCTCCCGCCGCTTCCGGTCCTCCTCGGCGTGCTCCTCCGCGTCGGTGACCATCTGCTCGATCTCCTTCTCGGACAGCCCGGAGGAGGCCTCGATGCGGATCTTCTGCTCCTTCCCCGTCGCCTTGTCCCGGGCGCTCACGTGCAGGATCCCGTTCGCATCGATGTCGAACGTGACCTCGATCTGGGGCACGCCGCGGGGGGCCGGCGGGATCCCGGTGAGCTGGAAGCGGCCGATCGTCTTGTTGTCCTGGGCCATCTTCCGCTCGCCCTGGAGCACATGGATGTCCACCGTCGTCTGGCTGTCCTCCGCGGTGGAGAAGATCTCCGTCTTCTTCGTCGGGATCGTCGTGTTCCGGGGGATCAACGTGGTCATCACCCCGCCCAGCGTCTCGATCCCCAGCGACAGCGGGGTGACGTCCAGCAGGAGCACGTCCTTCACCTCGCCGCCCAGGACGCCTCCCTGGATCGCTGCCCCGATCCCCACCACCTCGTCCGGGTTCACGCCCCGGTGCGGCTCCTTGCCGAAGAACTCCCGGACGATCTCCTGGACCTTGGGAATCCTCGTGGACCCGCCCACGAGAATCACCTCATCGATCTCCTCCGGCTTCAGGCCCGCATCCTCCAGGGCCTTGCCCATCGGCGAGATCGTCCGCCGCACGAGATCGTCGATGAGCTGCTCGAGCTTGGCGCGCGTGAGGCTGACGTTCAGGTGCTTGGGCCCCGCCTGGTCCGCCGTGATGAACGGGAGGTTGATGTCCGTCTGCATCGTGCTCGACAGCTCGCACTTCGCCTTCTCGGCGGCTTCTTTCAGGCGCTGAAGGGCCATCGGATCCTTCGACAGATCGATCCCCTGATCCTTCTTGAACTCGCCGACGAGCCAGTCGATGACCCGTTGGTCGAAATCGTCGCCTCCCAAGTGCGTGTCGCCGTTCGTCGCCTTCACCTCGAACACGCCCTCGCCCAGCTCCAGGATCGAGATGTCGTACGTGCCGCCGCCCAGGTCGAAGACGGCGATCTTCTCGTCCGCCTTCTTGTCGAGGCCGTACGCGAGGGAGGCCGCGGTGGGCTCGTTGATGATGCGGAGCACCTCGAGGCCGGCGATCTTCCCCGCGTCCTTCGTGGCCTGCCGCTGGGCATCGTTGAAGTACGCGGGCACGGTGATCACGGCTCGCTTCACCTCCTGCCCCAGGTAATCCTCGGCCGTCTGCCGCATCTTCTGGAGGATCATGGCGGAGATCTCGGGCGGCGTGAACGTCTTCTCCGCGCTCGCCACGGTCACCTGCACCCGGTCCTGTCGGTCGCACTCGATCTTGTACGGGACGAGCTTCCGCTCGTGCTCCACCTCGGAGCACTTCCGTCCCATGAACCGCTTGATCGAGAAGATCGTGTTCTCCGGGTTCGTGACCGCCTGACGCTTGGCCACCTGTCCGACGAGCCGCTCCCCGTCCTTCGTGAACGCGACGACCGACGGAGTGGTGCGGGACCCCTCGGCGTTGGGGATGACGACCGGGTCGCCTCCCTCCATCACGGCGACCACGGAGTTCGTGGTGCCGAGGTCGATTCCGATGATCTTCGACATGTTTTCGAATCCTTTGCTGGCTCGATGCTCTCCGGTCCCGTCCCGTCGGCCAGGCGAGGCGGTCGGTATACTGGCGGGCGGGAGGGGTGCAAGGCATGTGCCGGTCAAACGGCCGAATTCCCCGACATTATGACAAGCCCGCCCACCCCGCGTGTCAGAACGGCAGGGCCGAAAGGCCCCGCGTTGCGCCGCTCGCTGCCCGCCTCTAACCTCCGCTCATGTTTCCTCTCAGGGACGAGAACCCCACCGAGCTCACCCCGATCGTCACCGTCGCAATCATCGCCGCCAACGTCGCCGCGTGGCTCTTCCTCCAGAACCTGGGAGTCGGGCCGCGCTTCGTGGAGTCCCTGTGCCGCTTCGGGACGATTCCGGGCGAGCTTACGGGGCGCATCGGAGAGGGGTCCCTGATTCGGCTGGGCCCGTACCGCTGCGAGGCGGGCGGGGCGGCTTGGAGCACCCTCTGGACCTCCATGTTCCTGCACGGCGGCTGGATGCACCTGATCGGGAACATGTGGTTCCTGTGGGTCTTCGGAAACAACATCGAGGACTCCATGGGCCACGTGAAGTTCGCGATCTTCTACCTCCTCACGGGAACCGTGGCCGCCGCTGCGCACGTCCTCTCGGCCGCGGGGAGCGGCATTCCGACGGTGGGCGCCTCGGGGGCGATCAGTGGCGTCATGGGCGCCTACCTGCTCCTGTACCCCCGCGTGCGGATCTACACCCTCTTCTTCTTCTTCCTCTTCATCCGTATCATCCCGCTGCCCGCCTGGCTGCTGCTCGGCTACTGGTTCTTCCTGCAACTCCTCCTCGGCACCTCGGCGCCCGCGGCGGGGGGCGGGGTGGCGTTCTGGGCGCACGTGGGAGGGTTCGTGTCGGGGCTGGCGCTCGTGAAGCTGTTCGAGAGACGGACGGGGGTGGAGGTAAGGCGCGGGGCCGCTCCATCGGGGTGGGGAGGGGGTGGGCGATTTGGCGGACACTGACAGGTCGCCGTGACCGGTGGGCTCTTTCGGCGACCCCGCTGAGGCGAGGAGAGCGATGAAGCGCTGCACGCTGAGGAGACCGCGGGCGGGCCGGTGGGTCGGCGCGGGGGCGCTGGCCGTGTGGCTGTTGGGGCCGGCCGCCCCGGCCTCCGGCCAGGAGGTGGCGGGAGCCCCGGGGGTCGAGGGGGTCGCCCACGCGGAGGCCCCCGGTGCGAGGGTGCCGGGGCGCTCGGCGGCGGGAGATTCAGAGTCGGTGAGCCCTGCCGGGCGCGCGGGGAGCGCGGAGCCTGTTCCCCGGAGAGTGCGAGCGGGCGCGGTCTCCGGGGGAGGGAGAGCCGAGGCGGGCCGTTCCGAGGATCGTCAGGAGGACCCGGCCCGGCGGCTCGGGGACGGAACGGGGATCGCCGAGCCTCTGTGGCTCCGAATCCCGCGGGGACTGCTGGGGCTGACGTTCCTTCTGTCATGCGGATACCTGTTCTCGGCACGTCGCCGGGCGATCGATTGGAGCCTCGTCGCCAAGGGAGTGGGCCTGCAGGTCGTGTTCGGGCTCCTCGTTCTGAAGACGTCGTGGGGGCGCGGCTTTTTCCGGGTGGTGAACGACGTCTTCGTGGCCCTTATCGGGTTCACCAACGACGGGGCCTCGTTTCTCTTCGGCCAGCTCGTCCACCGGGATGTGGCGGTCACGGGAGGGGAGGGCGTGGTGGCGATCGGGGCGAACTTCGCGTTCAGCGTCCTTCCCACGATCATCTTCTTCTCCTCCCTGATGACTCTGGCCTACTACCTGGGACTCATGCAGAAGGTGGTCCAGGGCGTCGCCTGGGTGATGCAGCGCACGCTGCGGACGAGCGGCGCGGAGACGACCTCGGCGGCCGGTAACATCTTCGTCGGGCAGACGGAGGCGCCCCTGCTCATCAAGCCGTTCGTCGAGAAGATGACGATGTCGGAGCTCCACACGGTGATGGTCGGGGGTTTCGCCACCGTCGCCGGCGGGGTGATGGCGGCGTACGTGGCGATGCTCTCCGGCTACTTTCCCACCATCGCGGGCCACCTCCTCTCGGCGAGCATCATGGCGGCTCCGGCGGGGATCGTCCTCAGCAAGATGCTCTTTCCGGAGAGCGAGGAGCCGGCTACGAAGGGATCGCTCAAGGTGGAGCTCGAACAGCCTCACGTGAACGTCATCGATGCCGCGTCGGGCGGGGCGGCGGATGGCCTTCGCCTGGCCCTCAACGTGGGCGCGATGCTGCTCGCCTTCCTCGCCCTCATCGCGCTGGCGAACGGCCTGCTGGGTGTCGCCACCGGCTTTCTGGCCGACCACGCGGGCTTGACCGGCCTCCGGGGCATCACCCTGGAGCGGATCTTCGGGTGGATCTTCGCCCCCGTCGCGTGGCTCATCGGCGTGCCGTGGGGCGACGCGGTGAACGTGGGGAGCCTCTTCGGGATCAAGATGGTGGCGAACGAGTTCGTCGCCTTTCAGACGCTGGCGGACCAGATGGCCGCGGGGAGCGACCTGTCCGTCAAGTCTGTGATCGTCTCAGCCTACGCCCTCACCGGCTTCGCGAACTTCAGCTCCATCGCGATCCAGATCGGCGGCATCGGGGGCATCGCGCCCTCCCGGCGTCACGACCTCTCGAAGCTCGGCTTGCGGGCGATGCTGGGCGGTACGGCGGCCACCTGGATGACGGCCACCCTGGCCGGCGTCCTGGCATGAGCGACCCGCCGGCTCCGCACGCGGAGCAGGCCGCCGAGGCGCTGCGCGCCCGGCTGAATGGACTGAGCCCGCGGGTCGCGGTGACGATGGGCTCGGGCCTCGGAGGCCTGGCCGGGCGCTTTGAAAACCCCGTGGAGATCCCGTACGGCGAGCTGCCCGGCTGGCCGGAGCCCGGCATTGCCGGCCATGCGGGACGGGTCATCGCCGGCTCGCTCGGCGGGGTGGCGGCGCTCGGGCTGGCGGGACGCGTGCACCTGTACGAGGGGCACGCGCCGGCCCGGGTGCTCTTCTACGTGCGGGTGCTGGGCCGGCTGGGAATCCCGGTTCTCTTCCTGAGCAACGCCGCGGGGACGCTCAACCGGAACCATCCGCCGGGCGACCTCATGCTCCTGAGGGACCACATGGATCTCGCCTTCCAGGCTCCGCTCCGAGGTCCGGTGGAGCCGGGAGAGCTTCGCTTCCCCGACATGTCGGAGCCGTACGACCGGGGGCTCCGGGGAGAGGTGCGAGAGGCGGCCCGGGAGCAGGGGGTTCGGCTGCACGAGGGGGTGTATGCCGCGCTCGTGGGGCCGAGCTACGAGACCCCGGCCGAGATCCGGATGCTGGAGAGGCTGGGAGCGGACGCGGTGGGCATGTCCACCGTACCGGAGGTGATCGGCGCCCGGGCGCTCGGCATCCGGTGCGTGGCGGTCAGCTGCCTGACGAACTGGGCGGCCGGTATCACGCCCGAGCCCCTGCGTCACGAGGAGGTGCTGGAGACGACGGAGCGAGCGGCCGGGACGTTTGAGAACCTCGTCGTCCGTTCCGTCGAGCGGTTCGCATCGGCGGGCCGGCTCTAGGAAGCCCGTGGAAGAGCCACGGCGGGTCGGGTCACGAGCGCCGTGGAGACCGATCCGGGACGGGGGCCCAGTGATCCAGGGGGGCCGATCCCGCGCCCAGGTCGGGGGCCGTCTCGAGCGCCCGCCGCGTGAAGCGAACGGCGCGGTCGACAGCGCCCCCGAGGTCGTCTCCCCGCGCCAACCCGGCCGTCACCGCGGCGGAGAGCGTACACCCTGTACCGTGGCCGGCCCGCGTCGTGAGCCTGGCCGTCTTCCACTCCGTGAACTCTCCGTCGGCGTACAGGAGGTCGAGGATCTCGTCGCCGGGCAGGTGTCCCCCCTTGAGAAGGACGGCCCGGCAGCCCAGCCCGGCGATCCGCTCGGCCGCCCCCCGCATCTGCCGGAGCTCCCGCACGGGGGTGCCCGCCAGTCGCTCCGCCTCCGGGAGGTTCGGGGTGACGAGGAGCGCCTGGGGAACGAGCAGCTCCCGGAGGGCCGCCACGGCCCCTTGCTCCAGGAGAGGAGACCCGCTGGCCGCCACCATGACGGGGTCTACGACGAGCGCGGAGGGCTCCAGCTCCCGCAGCGTCTCGGCCACCGCGCGGACGATCCGTTCGTCGACGAGCATGCCCGTCTTGCACGCGACGGGGCGGAGGTCCTCCCACACGACCACGATCTGGCGACGAACGAGCCGGGGGTCCACCCGCTGGACCCCGAACACGCCGCGGGTGCTCTGCGCCGTGACAGCGGTCAACACGGAGGTGCCGAACACCCCGTAGCGATGAAACGTCTTCAGGTCCGCCTGAACGCCGGCGCCGCCCCCGGAGTCGCTGCCCGCGACGGTCAGCACGACGGGGGGCCGGTTCCGCTCGACGCTCGTCATTCCTTTCCGCCCTCGGCTTCTCTCCCCGCGGTCCGTTAGCTTGCCCACGGCATGCCTACTCGATCGCAGCGCAAGCTCTGGCGTTCCCTGCGTCGCCGAAAGGGGCGCGAGCGCCACGGGCTCTGCCTGGCGGAGGGCCCCCGAGTGGTCGCGGAGCTCCTGGATGCGGGGACCCCGGTGGTGCGGCTCCTCCACACGCGGTCGGCGGAGAGAGCCCCGGAGATCGCCCGCCTCCTGGCGCGGGCGGCGGAGGCCGGGATCCCGGTCGCGGAGCTCGGAGGAGCCGCCTTCCGCGAGCTCTCCGACACGGTCCATTCCCAGGGGATCCTGGCGGTGGCCACGGTCCCCGGTTGGGGGTGGCCGGATCTGAGTGTGCCCCGCATCCTGGTGCTCGACGGGGTAGGCGATCCGGGAAACGTGGGAACCCTCGTGCGTACGGCCGAGGCGTGCGGCCTGGGCGGCGTGGTCTGCCTGCCCGGCACGGCGGACCCGTGGAGCGGGAAGGTGATCCGGGCGGCGGCCGGTTCCACGTTCCGGCTCCCCGTGTTCGGCGCCGGGGCGGCGGAGACCGTGGAGCGACTGGGGGCGCGGGGGATCGCGCTGTGGGCGGCCTCTCCCGGTGCGCCCCCGGCGCCGCGAGGAGAGCCGGCCCCGGAGCGCCTGGCGCTCGTGCTCGGGAACGAGACGCGGGGAGTATCGAAAGAGCTGCTCGGGAGGGCGAGCCGGCAGGTGTCGCTCCCGATGGCGGGGGCGGTGGAGTCGTTGAACGTGGCGGTGGCCGGGGGGATCCTCATGGACCGGCTCCTCGGAGGCTAGAAGCGTGTGGAAGAACCACGGCGCGCCACGCGCGTGGCGCTCGAGCGGGCGCTCCTCCGAGACGGCTCACGACATCGCGTCGTCGCGCCGCCCGACCCGCCTCCGGCGGGTGCCCGCTGGCCCCACGGCGCTCGTAACGCGGCGCGCCCCATGACTCGGAGAGGCTTCTAGGGTGGGCGCGGCCGAACCCCTCTTTCTCCTGTACGCGACGCTGTGGGGCGCGGTGCTCGGCTCGTTCCTGAACGTGTGCATCGCGCGCCTTCCGGAACGTCAGAGCGTCGTAAGCCCCCGATCCCGCTGTGCGAAGTGCCGCCGGCCGCTCCGCTGGTACGACAACATTCCGATTCTCAGCTACCTGCTGCTACGGGGCCGGTGTCGGGCGTGCGGGGAGCCGATCTCGTGGCAGTATCCGGTCGTGGAGCTCGCCGCGGCGGGGATCTGGGGAGGGATGGCGGTTCTCTACGGGCCGACGTGGCACGCCCTTCAGGGTGGGGTCTTCCTCGCTCTCCTCCTCACGATCGCCCTCATCGACGCGCGGCACTACCTGATCCCGGATGCGCTGAGCCTCGGTGGCCTGGTGGCGGGCATCGCCCTCGCGCCCCTTCCGGGGCCGCCCGGGCTCTTGGCCTCCGCGACCGGCGCGGCGGCGGGCTTCGTCGTCCTGTACGGAGTAGCGCTCCTCGGGGACCGCCTCTTCAAGAAGCCGTCCATGGGGGGCGGGGACATCAAGATGATGGCGATGGTGGGCGCGTTCCTCGGTCCGGTAGGCGCCATGCTCACCATCTTCCTCGGCGCCCTGACCGGGTCCGTCATATTCGGCCCGATCAGTCTGAAGACGGGCAAGCTCGTACCGTTCGGGGTCTTCCTGGCCCTCGGGGCGGCGATCACCTTCGTGCTCGGGGATGCCCTGATCGCCTGGTACGCGGGACTCGTCTCCCCCGGATGAGCCGTCGCCGCTGGCCGTCGGGCGCCTCCGGGCCCCCGCGCGGCCGGGCTCGAACGCCGCGGCCGGTCACTGCACGCCGCCGGCGGGATCCGCTACGCCGCCGTCGAGGGGTCGGCGGGGTGACGCGATTCCGGGCCCGGACGGGCCTCGGTGGCGCTCCCCCGCGCCGGGTGTCTCGGGATCCGGGTGAGACGCGCCCGGGTCACCTGCGTGTCCGTCGCGTCCAGCACCTCGATCCGCGCGCCCTCCCGCTCGATCACCTCGTGCGGTCCCGGGACGCGCCCCAACTCGTCCAGCAGGTAGCCGTTCAGGGTGCGGTGCTCCACGACGGGCAGCGCCGTGTTGAAGAAGTGATTGATCTCGCGCACGTCGACGGAGCCCGCCACCAGGATCTGATGGCGGCCGATCCGGACGATCGGCTCCTCGGGGATGTCCGTCTCATCCACGATCTCCCCCACCAGCTCCTCCAGGATGTCCTCCAGGGTGACGAGGCCGTCGAGCCCCCCGTGCTCGTCCACCACGAGGCCCATGTGCATGCGGCGAGCCTGGAAATCCTGCAGCAGCTGCACCAGGGAGACGCTGGCCGGAACGAAGAACGGCTCGCGGGCCAGCTCGCCGAGGGGCAGCTCTTGCTGGCCGGCGATGAGCGCCTGGTAGGCGTCCCGCAGGTAGAGGACGCCGGTCACGGCGTCCAGGGACTCGCGGAAGACGGGGATCCGGCTGTACGGAACGATCCGCAGCTCGGCGGCGATCTCGGAGAGCTTCTGCCCGTCGGGCCAGGCGAAGATGTCCACCCGCGGGGTCATCACCTCCCACGCCCTCCGCCTGTCCAACATGAAGGCCCGTTCGATCAGGTTCCGTTCGTGCTCCTCGATGGCTCCGGCCAGGTGACCCATGCGGGTCAGCGTGCGGATCTCGCGCTCCGTCACGCCGGAACCATCCGCCCGGTCGGGCAGGAGAGCCCGGGTGAGCGCCTCCACCGGCCGGACGAGCGGGGAAAGAACGCGCGAGAGGACGCGGAGAAGCGGGGCGGCGAACAGGGAGAGTGGAACCGCCTTGGCCGCGGCGAAGCTCTTGGGGCCGATCTCGCCGAAGAAGAGGACCAACAGCGTCATCACCCCGGTGGCGAGCCCCACGCCGGCGGAGCCGAGGGCGATCGTGGCGGTGTACGTGGCCACGGAGGCCGCCCCGATGTTGGCCACGTTGTTCCCGATCAGGATCGTAATGAGAAACCGCTCGGGGTTGGATTTCGCCTCCAGAAGCGCCCGAGCGCCCGCCCTGCCCTCCTCCGTGAGGGCGCGCGCCCGCGCCTGGGAGACGGAGAAGATCGCGATCTCCGAGCCCGAGAAGAACCCCGAGAGAAGGATGAGCAGAAGGAGGAGCAGGAGGGTAGGGATCATCAGGCCCCGGGGTACCAGCCCCTGCTTGCGTCGAGAAGATCCGCCACCAGGTCGTCGGCCGTCCGACCGTCGGCCTGGGCTTCGAATCCCGGCACGATCCGGTGGCGCAGGACATCGGGGGCGACGGCCCGGACATCCTCCAGGCTCGGCACCGGCCGCCCGTCCAGCGCCGCTCGCGCCTTGGCCGCGAGGACCATGTACTGGGAGGCGCGCGGCCCGGCTCCCCAGCTCACGGACCGGCGGATGAGCTCGGGAGCTTCCGGCGCGTCGGGGCGGGTGGCGCGCGCGAGACGAACGGCATAATCGACCAGGGACGGCGGAGCGGGTACTCGGCGAACGAGGCCCTGGAAGGCGAGGATCTGCTCGGCGCCGACGGAGGGTTCGACCTGGACCTCCTCCCGTGGCAAGGAGGTGGCCGCCACCTCGACCTCCTCCTCGCGAGACGGGTAGTCGATCCGCAGCTCGAACATGAAGCGGTCGAGCTGGGCCTCGGGGAGCGGGTAGGTGCCCTCCTGCTCGATCGGGTTCTGCGTCGCCAGGACGAAGAACGGACGGTCCAGATGAAACGTTTCGTTCCCGGCCGTCACCTGACCCTCCTGCATCGCCTGGAGGAGGGCGGCCTGGGTTTTGGGAGGCGTGCGGTTGATCTCGTCGGCCAGGATCACGTTGGCGAAGATCGGCCCGTGGACGAACCGGAATGCCCGCCTTCCGGTGTGCACGTCCTCCTCGAGCACCTCGGTGCCCGTGATGTCCGATGGCATGAGGTCGGGCGTGAACTGAATGCGACTGAATCTCAGCCGCATCGCCTCCGCCAGGGTCGAGACGAGGAGGGTCTTCGCCAGCCCCGGCACGCCCACCAGGAGCGCGTGCCCCCCGGCGAACAGGGTCACGAGCAGCTTCTCCAGGGTGTGGGGCTGACCGACGACCCGGCGTCTCACCTGCCGCTCCAGGGCGTCACGGGCAGCGGCAAGCTCCGCCAGCAGGCGAACGTCGTCCTGCTCCGGTTCGCCGGGTCGCTCGCGCGCCTCCATCAGGGTCGAGCGAGGGTGCGCCGGACCGGCGGGTGGGGGGTTGGGGCCATGGCCCGCCGGGGAGGCGGAACGGTCTTGCTCATCGTGCGGCAAAGCTATGCGATCTGGCCGTAGCGTCAAGCCGATCAAAGCTTGCGAAATTTTTCACAAGCGGGTATCATGGCGCCGGCTTCCGCCCGGAGGAGGGCCGCGAGCGTGACCGCAGGGTCGGGAGCGCCGGAGGGCGAGGGAGGCGGTGGGCCGGCGGGACTGGCGGGTCAGCTCACCCAGTACGCCGGGTACGGACTGACGATCGGTCTGGCCACCGCGGCGTTCGCCTGGTTCGGCGCCTGGCTGGACGAGCGGCTTCACACGGAGCCGCTCCTCGTCGTCATCGGGGCCTTTCTGGGCTTCGGGGCCGGCTTCTACAGCATGTACTGGCGTCTCGTCCTCCGGCAGCAGGAGGCGGAGCAGCGCGCGGACGGCGAGGATGAGGCGTGAGGGCGGGGGCCGCGATGCGAGGAGATCAGGTGAGGCGGCGGCCACCGGGGGCCGGAGCACCGGAGGCGGCCGTCCGCTTCACCTACCTGGGAGCCACCTTCCTCCTCACCGCCGGCGGCCTGGCGGTCCTCGTGGGTCGCGATGGCCCGTCGTCGGGGGCCGTGGCCGCCGGGGTCGCGACCGCCTGGGTGATTCAGGCGGTCGCTTTCTGGAAGCTGCTGGCGGTCCTGTACCGAGGCGGCTCCCTCCTCCGGGTGTGGGCCGGAGGGATCGGGGCCCGGGCCGGGGGGCTGGTTCTGGCTTTCGCGGCGGGTGCGACCTCGAGCCTCCCGACGCGGTGGCTTCTCCTGGGATACGGCGTCGAGATCCTGGCGCTGCTTCTTCTGGAGGCGGCCTGGCTGGCGGTCGGGAATCCCCGGCGACGGGGCGGGGAACGACCTGATCGGGCAACGTAACGGATCGGGATACGATAGATGAGACCGGTGACGTGGGCGTGGGTGGACCGAGCCCGCTCGCTCCTCCAGGAGCAGGGGGAGGGGGCCGTTCAGCAGGCCACGCCGTTGCAGGCGGCGGGCGAGCATGCGGAGCGCTGGGATACGGAGGCGATGATCCATCACATCGCCGACGGCCGGACGATCGAGCTCGGCTTCGGCACGATCGACCTGAGCGCCCTGACCCTTCCCCCGGTCCACGTGGGCCCGCTCACGATCGACCTGTCGATCACCCGGCACGTGCTGTTCCTGTTCGTCGCCTCCGTGCTCACCCTGCTGACGATGTGGGCCGCGGCCGGGCAGGCCCGGAGGCTGGAGCAGGGCGAGCGCGCGCCCGGAGGGGTGTTGAACGCGGCCGAGGCGTTCTATCTGTATCTGCGGGACGAGGTGGCGATGGCCACGATCGGGCCCGGGGGCGAGCGCTTCGTGCCGTACGTCATCGCCCTCTTCTTCTTCATCCTGTACGCGAACCTCCTGGGGCTCGTACCGTTCGGAGCGACGGCGACCTCGAACATCATGGTCACGGCCGGCATGGCCCTGATCTCCCTGGCCGTGATCGAGTGGGCGGGCCTTCGAACTCTCGGCCCTCGCGGGTATCTGGGAACGATCTTCTATCTTCCGAAGGGGCTTCCGACGTTCATGGTGCCGATCATGCTGCTCATCATGACGCCCGTGGAGCTCATCGGGAAGCTGGCGAAGCCGTTCGCCCTCGCGGTGCGGCTGTTCGCCAACATGACCGCCGGCCACTTCGTGATCCTGGCCCTTCTGGGTCTCATCGTGACGCGGGGGAGCTTCTCCCACGCGGCAGGGGTGGTGGCGATCCTGGGCGCGGTAGCGCTCGGGCTCTTCGTGATGTTCCTGGAGATCTTCGTGGCGTTCCTCCAGGCGTATATCTTCGCGATGCTCACCTCCGTCTTCATCGGGTTGATTCGCCACGCGCACTGAACCGACACAAGGAGCTGCATGATGGTGCACCTATTCGCGTTTCTTCAGGAAACCGCCGCCGGCCTGGGCGGCGATCTCGGAGGCGGTCTCGCCGTGGTGGGGGCGGGCCTGGTGGTCATCGGCGCGGGGCTGGGGATCGGCCGGATCGGAGGCCAGATGACCGAGGCGATGGCCCGGCAGCCGGAGGCGGGGGCCCAGATCCAGACGGGCGCGATCATTCTGGCGGCGCTCATCGAGGGCGTCGCGCTTTTCGGCCTGGTCATCGCCGGCTTCCTCAAATAGGGAGCGGCGACTCGTGACGAGGAGGCGCACGCGATCGGTCCCGGGAATCGGCGTCGCCGTTCTCCTGTCGCCCTCTCTCCTGGCGGCGCAGGAGGCGAGTGGCGGAGGGTCCGCCCTCTTCTCCCTGAACCTGGGTCTGCTGATCTGGACGTGGGTCCTGTTCCTCCTCACCCTGGGCATCCTGGCGTGGAAGGTGTTTCCGTTCATCGCCGGAGGGCTGGAGGAAAGGCAGCGCAAGATCCAGGAGTCGATCGACGCGGCCCACCGAGCCCGGGAAGAGGCGGCGCGGCACCTGGCCGAGCGTCAGGAGGAGCTGGAGGCGGCCCGGCGCGAGGCCCTGGCCCTGGTGGAGAAGGCGCGTGAGGTAGGGGAGAGGCTCCGCGAGGAGATCTTGGCGGAGGCGCGCCGCGACCAGGAGGAGCTCGTGGAGCGGACCCGCGCCGAGCTGGAACGGGAGCGCCAGGAGCTGGTGGAGCAGGTCCGCCGTGAGGCGGTCGACGTCTCCCTGGCCGCCGCGGAAAGGCTCCTGCGGACCAAGCTGGACTCCGAGGAGAACCGGCGGCTCATCAGCGACTACGTGTCGCGTCTCGAATGAGCCACGCCGCGGTCGCCCGGAACTACGCGGAGGCGCTCTTCGAGCTGGCGGGGAAGGAGGGCGCGGAGGAGCGCTTCGGCGAGCTCCTCGGGGCGCTGGTGGCCGTGTACCGGGAGGAGGAGCGGTTTCGCCTTTTCCTGGACACGCCCCGGGTGACGCCGGAGGAGAAACGGGAAGCCGTTCGCGAGGTGCTGGGGCCCTCGGCGCCCGAACGACTCCTTCACTTCCTTCTCGTCGTGCTGGAGATGCGACGCCAGCGGGCCCTGCCGGAGATCGACGATGCCTACGGGCGGCTGTTGGACGACCGGGCGGGAAGGGTACACACGGCCGTCTCCGTGGCCTTCGAGCCGGACGAGGACCTGCGGGCGGAGGTCGAAGCAGGCCTGGAGAAGGTGCTGAAGCGGCGGGTGGTGACGCACTTCCGGCGCGATCCCGCGGTGATCGGCGGGATCCGGGTTCGGGTGGGTGACCGGGTCATGGACGGATCTCTGCGGCGCCGGCTGGAGGGCCTGCGGAGAGAGTTGAAACGGACCGGCCCCGGGTCGGAACCGGCAACGGAGCGGAAGGAACGGGATGGCGACAACGGATAGCGGACTCCGCGCGAGCGAGATCAAGAAAGCGCTTCTCGAGCGCATCGAGCGGTACGAAGAGGAGCTCCACGTGGAGGAGGTGGGTGAGGTCCTGGAGGTGAAGGACGGGATCGCCCGCATCTGGGGACTCTCCTCCGCCGTGGCCAACGAGATGCTGGAGATCGAGGCCGCGGAGACGGGTCACGCCGTGACCGCCCTGGCGTTGAACCTCGAGGAAGACAACATCGGGGCGGTCATCCTGGGGAACTATCTGGAGCTGAAGGAAGGCGACGTGGCCCGCCGCACGGGGCGTGTGCTGGACGTGCCGGCGGGCCCGGGGCTTCTCGGCCGGGTCGTGAGCGCGCTGGGCGAGCCTCGGGACGGAGGCCCTCCGATCCAGGCCGTCAAGCGGATGAAGGTGGACCGCAAGGCCCCCGGGATCGTGTACCGACAGCCGGTGAAGGAGCCCCTGCAGACGGGGCTCAAGGCGATCGATTCCATGATCCCGATCGGGCGGGGCCAGCGGGAGCTCCTGATCGGTGACCGGCGGACGGGCAAGTCCGCCATCCTCCTCGACACGATCATCAACCAGCGGGAGAGCGACGTCCTCTGCATCTACGTCGCCATCGGCCAGAAGGCGTCCACGGTGGCGGCGGTGGTGGAGAGGCTGCGCGAGGAGGGGGCGATGGAGCACACCGTGGTGGTGGCGGCGAACGCCTCCGACCCGGCGACGCTCCAGTACATCGCGCCGTACGCCGGCTGTGCCATGGGGGAGTACTTCACGTACGAGGAGGGACGGCACGTCCTCGTGTGCTACGACGACCTGTCGAAACAGGCGAACGCCTACCGGGAGCTCTCCCTGGTCCTCCGGAGGCCCCCCGGCCGGGAGGCGTACCCCGGCGACATCTTCTACCTGCACAGCCGCCTCCTGGAGCGGGCGGCGAAGGTCACCGAGGATGCGGAGCTCCTGAAGGGCCACCCGGAGATTCGGCGGCCGGGAGGCTCCCTCACCGCCCTCCCGGTGATCGAGACGCAGGCAGGCGACGTTTCGGCGTACATCCCGACCAACGTCATCTCCATCACGGACGGGCAGATCTACCTGGAGCCGGACCTCTTCTACGCCGGCGTGCGTCCGGCGATCAACGTCGGGATCTCCGTCTCGCGGGTCGGAGGCGCGGCACAGATCAAGGCGATGAAGAAGGTGGCCGGGCGGCTGCGGCTGGACCTGGCGCAGTACCGCGAGCTGGAGGCGTTCGCCCAGTTCGGCACGGAGCTGGATCCCGCCACGCAGGGGCAGCTGGAGCGTGGAGAGCGGATGGTGGAGATCCTGAAGCAGGGCCAGTACCTCCCGGTGGCCGTCGAGGAGCAGGTGATGGTGATCTTCGCCGGAACCCGGGGGCACCTGGATGAGCTGGAGGCGTCGGAGATCCGGGGATGGGAGACCGGGTTCTTGGAGCACATGCGCTCCTCCGCGCCCGAGGTCGGTGAGGCGATCCGCGAGTCGAAGGATCTCACCGACGAGGTGGAGGAGAAGCTCCGCGGGGAGATCGAGGCGTACAACGAGATCTTCCGGGCCGCCAGGGAGGCCCGCCTCCGAGAAATCGGCGGAGCCGGCGAGGGGGACCGAGGCGAAGGGATCGCCACCGCGGACGCCGCCTCCGCGGCCGACTGACGGACCCGAACCGATGCAGAAGGCCCGAGAGATCAAGCGGCGGATGCGCTCCGTCGACAACACGCGGAAGATCACCCGCACGATGGAGATGGTGGCCGCCTCGAAGCTACGCCGGGCCCAGGGCCGGGTGCTCGAGGCACGGCCTTACGCGGAGCGGCTCGGCGAGGTGATCCGCCGTCTCATCACTCCCGAGCTCGCCGAGGTCCAACCGCTGCTCCGACGGCCAGAGCGCGACCGGCGGGCCGCCGTCTTGCTGCTGACGAGCAACCGCGGACTGTGCGGCGCGTTCAACACGAACCTGATTCGGAAGGCCCGGGAGCTCCTCGACGAGCTGGAGGCCGCCGGCACGGAGGTCGAGCTCCACGTCGTGGGGCGCAAGGGCCTGGCGTTCTTCCGCTTTCGAGGTGTCCCGCTGGCCACCGCCCGAACCGACATCGACGATCGGCCCACCCTGGAGGAGGCCAGGAGCCTGATCGTGCCGATTCGGGACCGCTTCGCTTCCGGAGAGCTGGATGCCGCGTTCCTCGTGTACGCCGAGTTCCGGAGCCCGGTCAGCACGCCGCCGGTGGCCCGTCAGCTCCTCCCGGTGGAGGTGGCCGGAAGAACGGCCGGGCCGGAGCCGTACTACATCCTCGACCCTTCCCCGGAAGAGATCCTGTCCCGGCTCCTGCCGCTGTACGTGACGAACGCCGCCTTTCGGGCGCTGCTGGAGACGGCGGCCGCCGAGCAGGGAGCGCGCCGGACCGCGATGAAGAGCGCCACGGACAACGCGGAGGAGTTCCTGAACGACCTCCGGCGGACGTACAATCGGGCCCGCCAGGCGGAGATCACACAGCAGATCGCGGAGATCATGGGCGGGGCGGAGGCCCTGCGCGAAACGGGCTAGGACCCGGTTCGGGGACGCCGGCACCGGTTCCGAGCAGCGCGCGACCGACCGTCCGCGCGGAGGAGATCGAGAGGACGAAGATGGCCAAGCAGACGGAGAACGGGAAGAACGTGGGGAAGGTCGTGCAGGTGATCGGCCCGGTGATCGATGCGGAGTTCCATCCCGAGCGCCTTCCCGAGATCTACAATGCCCTGGAGCTCGAGTGGACGGGCGACGAGGAAGGAACCCACCGGCTCGTGTGCGAGGTCGCCCAGCACATCGGCCGCAGCCAGGTGCGCGCGGTCGCCATGGACTCCACCGACGGGGTCCAGCGCGGGATGGAAGTGGTGGACGCGGGCGGCCCGATCACGGTGCCGGTGGGGGAGGCGCCTCTGGGGCGCATCCTCAACGTCCTGGGCGAGCCGGTGGACGAGCAGGGTCCCGTGCAGGTCGAGGAGCGGTGGCCGATCCACCGGGAGGCCCCGGCGCTGGAGACCCTGGAGCCGAAGACGGAGACGTTCGAGACGGGCATCAAGGTGATCGACCTGCTGGCTCCGTACGTGAAGGGGGGCAAGACGGGCCTCTTCGGGGGAGCGGGCGTGGGCAAGACGGTGATCATCATGGAGCTCATCCACAACATCGCCAGGGAGCACGGAGGCCGGTCCGTCTTCTGTGGAGTGGGGGAGCGGACCCGGGAGGGGAACGACCTGTGGCTGGAGATGAAGGAGTCCGGAGTGCTGCAGTCGGCCGCCCTCGTGTACGGGCAGATGAACGAGCCTCCGGGGGCCAGGCTGCGGGTGGGTCTCGGCGGCCTGACGATCGCCGAGTACTTCCGGGACGTCGGCAAGCAGGACGTCCTCCTGTTCATCGACAACATCTTCCGCTTCAGTCAGGCGGGCTCCGAGGTTTCGGCTCTCCTCGGGCGCATGCCGAGCGCGGTGGGCTACCAGCCCACCCTGGCGACCGAGATGGGCGAGCTGCAGGAGCGGATCACCTCCACGAAGCACGGCTCGATCACCAGCGTGCAGGCGATCTACGTTCCGGCGGACGATCTGACGGACCCGGCTCCCGCCGCGGCGTTCAGCCACCTGGACGCGACGACCGTCCTCTCGCGGCAGATCGCCGAGCTCGGCATCTACCCGGCCGTCGATCCGCTGGACTCCGGAAGCCGGATCCTGGATCCCCAGTACCTGGGCGAGCGCCACTACCGGGTCGCAAGCCGCGTGCAGGAGACCCTCCAGCGCTACAAGGACCTGCAGGACATCATCGCGATCCTCGGGATGGACGAGCTGAGCGAGGAGGACAAGGTGACCGTGAGCCGGGCCCGGCGGATCCAACGCTTCCTCTCCCAGCCGTTCTTCGTGGCGGAAGAGTTCACCGGCCGGCCGGGGCGGTACGTACCCCTGGAGGAGACGATCGAATCGTTCGAGCGGGTGGTGGAGGGGGAGTTCGACCACCTGCCAGAGCAGGCGTTCTACATGGTGGGCGGGATCGGGGAGGTCGTGGAGCAGGCCGAGGAGCTTGCCGCTTGATCGGCGACCATCGGATGAGAAGCCTGCGAAGAACCACGGCGGGCCGCGCTACGAGCGCCGCGGGACCGGCGGGCACCCGCCGGAGGCGGGTCGGGCGGCGCGACGGCGCGCGTGGGATCGCGAGCTCGAACCGCGGGTAGTGGAACAGTGAACGAACGGCTCCTTCAGGTGAGCGTCATCTCGCCCGTGCGGGTGGGCTTCGAAGGAGAGGCTCGGGCGCTGGTCGCCCCGGCGCATGACGGGAAGCTGGGCGTCCTGTACGGACATGCCCCGATGACGGTCCTTCTCGGGACGGGCGAGCTGATCGTGCGATCGGCCGAGGGTGATCGGCGATTCCACGTCTCCGGGGGCTTCCTGCAGGTGGTGGACAACGTGGTGTCCGTTCTGGCCGAGGAGGTCTCGGAAGCCGCGTAGCGCCCGGGGTCCGGCTCGACCCCGGGTCGGCGAGGCGTTGCGAAGTGGGGATCGTCGCGGCCGCCGCACGGGCGGGGCGCCGCGCGCCGAGTGAGGGGGGGAAGAGATGGGGAAGCGCGCACGGTGGACGTGGGTCGCGGCGTTGGTCCTGACGGCGGTCCACGTCCGGTCCGCCGGCCTGGAGGGCCAGGCCGCGTTCGGCGTACAGGGGAGCTGGGGGGACGACACGGATGTGGGCGTGGGCGGCCGGCTGTTCACCAACCTCGAGAAGCTGAACCTCGATTTCGTCGCCTCGTTCATTCTGTTCTTTCCCGACGACAAGGGGGACGTGGACCGGGACGCCTGGGAGCTGAACGGGAACCTCTTCTACCAGGTGCACCTGAAGGACGTCCGCTCCGTGCTTCCGTACCTGGGCGGCGGCCTGAACGTCGCTCATCGGGAGATCGGCAGCCTGGACGACACGGAGCTGGGACTGAATCTGGGGGGAGGAGCCCGCTTCGCCACCTCATCCAACGTGACGCCGTTCGTGGAGATCCGGGGGGTGGTGGCGAGCGACTTCAACCAGGTCGTGATCAGCGGAGGATTCCTGTTCGGGCGTCCGGGGCGCTGATGAAAGCCCCGGCGGTTCAAGCCGTCGGGGAGGCGCGCACCGCACTTTGAAGAGCCCGGCGCCTGTTGACGAGCCGAGTCGCCGACGCTACTATAGTAGGCCCGCCCGGAAAGGGGCGGGCTGCTTTTTGACAACTAGGTAGTGGTAGAGAGCGTGTGTGGGCGCCGAGGGCGTTTGAGGCGTGCGTTTGATCAGCTCTGTGAGGGATCAAGCGGATAAGGGCGCAGGGTGGATGCCTTGGCACGGGCCGGCGATGAAGGACGTGGCAAGCTGCGAAAAGCCAGGGGGAGCTGCAAGCGAGCTTTGATCCCTGGGTCTCCGAATGGGGAAACCCGACCGGGGTAATGCCCGGTCATCCCGTGGCTGAATCCATAGGCCGCGGGAGGCGAACCGGGGGAACTGAAACATCTAAGTACCCCGAGGAAGAGAAAACAACCGTGATTCCCCGAGTAGCGGCGAGCGAAAGGGGAAGAGCCCAAACCGCGGAGGTGTAGAAGGCGGCAGCCGTTGCCTCCGCGGGGTTGCAGGGGCGGTTCGTGAGGATCTGCCGGTCCTCCGGAGGGGCGGTTCGGGGAGCCGAACACGGCTGGAAAGCCGGGCCACAGGGGGTGACAGCCCCGTAGGCGAAGCCGAGCCGAACGTCCGGAACCGTTTCCTGAGTAGGCCGGGACACGTGAAATCCCGGTTGAAGCTGGCAGGACCACCTGCCAAGGCTAAATACGAGCCCGTGACCGATAGTGAACCAGTACCGTGAGGGAAAGGTGAAAAGTACGCCGAGAGGCGGGTGAAATAGACCCTGAAACCTTGTGCCTACAAGCGGTGGGAGCTCGCCGCTTCTCTTTGGAGAAGAGGTCGGGTGACCGCGTGCCTTTTGCATTATGATCCGGCGAGTTCGTCCTCACTGGCAAGGTTAAGCCGTTCAGCGGCGGAGCCACAGCGAAAGCGAGTCTGAATAGGGCGTGTAGTCGGTGGGGCGAGGACCCGAAACCAGAGTGATCTATCCATGGCCAGGCTGAAGCGAGGGTAATGCCTCGTGGAGGGCCGAACCGTTGTGGGTTGAAAACCGCTCGGATGAGCTGTGGATAGGGGTGAAAGGCCAATCAAACCTGGAGATAGCTGGTTCTCCCCGAAAGATATTTAGGTATCGCCTCTGAGTGTAGACTGCGGGAGGTAGAGCACTGGATGGGCTAGGGCCCTGAACCGGGTACCAACCCCAACTAAACTCCGAATGCCCGTCAGTCGGTCTCGGGGAGGCAGTGCATGGGCGATAATGTTCATGCGCGAGAGGGGAACAACCCAGACCCTCAGCTAAGGTCCCCAAGTACTGGCTAAGTGAGAAAGGATGTGGATTTGCGGAGACAACTGGGAGGTTGGCTTAGAAGCAGCCATCCTTGAAAGAGTGCGTAATAGCTCACCAGTCAAGCGGATTTGCGCCGATAATGGTCGGGACTCAAGCCAGTCACCGAAGCTAGGGGTGCGGAAGCTCCTGCGGGGGCTTACGCGCGGTAGGGGAGCGTTGCCTGGGCGTTGAAGCGGGGCCGTAAGGCCTGGACCGGAGGGCTTCGGCTCGACGGTCCTCAGCCCGTGGAGCGCAGGCAAGTGAGAATGCCGGAATGAGTACGCGAGAAACGGGGTGAGAACCCCCGTCGCCGAAAGCCCAAGGTTTCCTGAGCCATGTCGATCAGCTCAGGGTTAGTCGGCCCCTAAGGTGAGGCCGAAAGGCGTAGCCGATGGGAAACGGGTTAACATTCCCGTACCGTGCCAGGTGCGCTCGAGTCTGCGGAGGGACGCAGGGGTGAAAAGTCCGTCAGGACGTGGAGCCTGATGCAAGGAGGTAGGCGTTTCCGGGTAGGGAAATCCGCCCGGTGAAGCCGAGATCCGATGCCGAAGGGGCCTTCGGGCCCCGCAAAGGGACCCTAAGCGTACTGCCGAGAAAAGCTTCGCAGACGAGCAGTTGGTGCGACCGTACCGTAAACCGACACAGGTGGGCGAGGCGAGAAGCCTCAGGCGCTCGAGTGAATCTTGGTCAAGGAACTCGGCAAAATGTCCCCGTAACTTAGGGAGAAGGGGAGCCCGTAGTAGGTGAAGCCCCTCGCGGGTGGAGCCGAGGCGGGCCGCAGAGAATCGGCCCAAGCGACTGTTTAGTAAAAACACAGGTGTCTGCGAAGTCGTGAAGACGACGTATAGGCACTGACGCCTGCCCGGTGCCGGAAGGTTAAGTGGATCCGTCAGCTCCTTCGGGGGTGAAGCGGCGAAACGAAGCCCCGGTAAACGGCGGCCGTAACTATGGTGACCGCTGTAGTTCCGTAAACAAATCTGGCTATATGCTGGGATCCCCGGTTGAGGCGTCGGTACTCGCCACTAGGTGACTCTCTGTTGACGTCGCCGAATAGGGTGGCAGTGAAAACCCGACGTGGACGGGCAATCAGCAGGAAAGGCTCGATCCATGCTCAAGGTCAAGCAGATTCCCCCTGAAGTCGGCTGGTATCTTGCCGGCTTTGCGGACGGAGAGGGAAGCTTCAACGTAAGCTTCCGACCGCGGAGCGACTACAGCTTTCCCTGGCAAACCTCTCTCTGCTTCAACATCTCCCAGCGTGATCCCGTCATCCTGTCGCAGTTCAAGCGACACCTGGGCTGCGGGACGATGCGCCAGCGTCGAGATGGAGTCTGGTACTACGAGGTGAACAGCCTCAACGCCATCCTCCAGAACGTCATTCCCTTCTTCGAACGTTTCCGCTTTCGGTCGGCGAAGAAGAAGCGGGACTTCGCGAAGTTCGTGAAGCTGGCGGAGATCATGAGAGAGGAGCGGCACCTCACGCGGGAAGGGGTCGAACAGATCCTGGAGGTTCGCCGCGACATGAACGATGGGGGAAAGCGGAAGTACACGGACGAGGCGATCCTCGCCCGGTTCGAGAATCCTCAGAGACTGTACGCCAGACCGTCCGATTCGGAGGACGGATGAGACAGTCCGAACTGCATGGCGACATGCAGAGCATGGCGGAAACGACCATGCCCGGTGCCACGGGGGTCGTGGCCCCGAGTAACAAGCTTGAACGGTCCTAAGGTAGGAATCCCCGGGTCTACGCTGCCCGGGTCTGCCCCTCGGAGGCGCGAGCCTCCGAAGCGCAGCTGGCTATATGCTGGAAACCCCGAGTATTCGGCGCTACCAGCCTGGCGTGGCCGGGCGGTGACAACGCGACCGATGCGGGCAATCAGCAGGAAAGACCGTGAAACCGAACGGTGGGTCGCCGACCTTCCGAGCGGAGGGACCCAATCGAGACCATCGGTTTCCGGAAT
This sequence comes from Gemmatimonadota bacterium, assembly GCA_046757485.1. Lineage (GTDB taxonomy): Bacteria > Gemmatimonadota > Gemmatimonadetes > Palauibacterales > Palauibacteraceae > JBHHYJ01. Next base: position 10,886 of record JBHHYJ010000020.1, on the reverse strand, counting down.
CCTCAGAGGCCATACGCCAGCCACCTCGTCCCGGCAGGCGAGGTGAAGAGATGGTCCGAGCCGCATGGCGACATGTGGAGTACTCGAGCGAAATTCCTTGTCGGGTAAGTTCCGACCTGCACGAATGGCGTAACGACTTGGGCACTGTCTCGACCAAGAGCTCGGCGAAATTGGAGTCTCGGTGAGGATACCGAGTACCCGCGGCAGGACAAAAAGACCCCGTGCACCTTTACTATACCCTGATATTGGGTTCTGGCATTGCATGTGTAGGATAGGTGGGAGGCCGTGAACGGAGGGCGCCAGCCCTCCGGGAGCCACCGGTGAAATACCACCCTTGTGATGTTGGGATTCTAACCTGCGGCCCTACAGCGGGTCGGGGAACAGTGTCAGGCGGGTAGTTTGACTGGGGCGGTCGCCTCCCAAAAGGTAACGGAGGCGCGCAAAGGTTCCCTCAGCGCGGTCGGCAATCGCGCGTAGAGTGCAAAGGCAAAAGGGAGCTTGACTGTGAGACCGACAGGTCGAGCAGGTGCGAAAGCAGGCCTTAGTGATCCGGCGGCTCTGAGTGGAAGGGCCGTCGCTCAACGGATAAAAGGTACGCCGGGGATAACAGGCTTATCTCCCCCAAGAGTTCACATCGACGGGGAGGTTTGGCACCTCGATGTCGGCTCATCGCATCCTGGGGCTGGAGAAGGTCCCAAGGGTCGGGCTGTTCGCCCGTTAAAGCGGTACGCGAGCTGGGTTTAGAACGTCGTGAGACAGTTCGGTCTGTATCCGCCGTGGGCGTTGGAGATTTGAGAGGAGCCGCTCCTAGTACGAGAGGACCGGAGTGGACTGACCGCTGGTGTACCTGTTGTCCCGCCAGGGGCACCGCAGGGTAGCTACGTCAGGAAGGGATAACCGCTGAAAGCATCTAAGTGGGAAGCCCACCCCGAGATGAGATCTCCCGCACCGTCAGGTGCCTGAAGGCCCGCAGGAGACGACTGCGTGGATAGGCGGCAGGTGTAAGGCGTGCGAGCGCCTCAGCCGAGCCGTACTAATCGGCCGTGCGGCTTGATCCCTCTTTGTTTTGCATACGAAGCGCCGCCTCCCCCTCGGGCCCGCCCGCTCTCGCCACGCCTCGTTGATAGATGGCACCCTCGACCTCCGCGCGCCCGCGGAGCCGAGGGGCCACGATCTGGCCGGTGGCCTTCGCGAGGGGGAAACACCTGGATCCATCCCGAACCCAGCAGTTAAGCCCCTCAGCGCCGATGGTACTGCGGCGGAGACGCCGTGGGAGAGTAGGTCGTCGCCGGCCGTTCCAGGGAAAGGGCCCGTCAGGCTTCTGCCGACGGGCCCTTCTCGTTCCCGGGTCCCCGCCTTCGTCACGCGGCTCGTCACCGCTCCTGCTCGGGCGGGATCTCGGCTCCTTCGGCGAGCGACGCGTGCGCCCGATCCACCTCCGCCCGGATCGCGGCCACCACGTCGCCGGGATGAGGGGCGCCCATCACGGCGCCGAGGACCGCGACCCCCGCCCCGGTCTCGGCCACCCGGGCGGCGTTGGCGGCGGAGATTCCGCCGATGCCGAGACCCGGCAGCCGGGCGGCGGCCAGAGCGGCCCGGACCCGGTCCGGACCGATCGCCTCCTCGGCCAGGCCGGCCTTGGAGCGAGTGGAGAAGACGGCCCCCACGCCCAGATAGTCCGCTCCGGCCGCCGCCGCCTCGCGGGCGGCCGCCGGGTCGTCGGTGGAGTAGCCGATGAGGAACCCGTCGGGCGCGACGGCGCGGGCCCCGGCCACCGGCAGGTCCTCGGGACCGAGGTGTACTCCGTCCGCCCCGGCCGCCAGGGCCACGTCCAGCCGATCGTTGACCAGCAGGAGCGCGGCGCGGCCAGACAGCGCTCGGCGCAGCGCCATCGCCTGACGGAACAGCTCCTCGCCGTTCGCCTCCTTGTCTCGGAGCTGGATCGCGGTGGCCCCGGCCTCGGCGCACTCGACGACGATCTCGGGCAGCGGCCGCCCGCATGCCGGCCGGGGCGCGGTGACCACCATCACCCGGAGACGGTCCACCGGGAACGCTCGCTCGGGCGGGAGTCCCGCCCCCGTCAGAGGCCCCCCGTCGGCGGTGGCACCGCCTCGCCCCGACGAATTCGGTTCTTCGCGTTGATGTGCTCCCGCTCGGTCGTCGTGAAGACGTGCGAGCCATCGGGGCGGGCCACGAAGAAGAGGTACGGAACCTCGGCCGGGTTGAGGACCGCCTCCAGGGAGGCCGGGCCTGGGGAGCAGATCGGGCCCGGGGGAAGGCCAGGGTGGGTGTAGGTGTTGTACGGGTCTTCCGCCACGCTCTCGATGTCCCGATACAGCAGGCGCGGGCGGGGTTCCCCGAGGGCGAACTGCACCGTCGGGTCCGCCTGCAGCCGCATCCCCATCTCCAGACGGTTCAGATACACCGCCGCGATGATCGGCCGCTCCTCCGGCCGGCGTGCCTCGGCCTCCACGATGCTGGCCAGGGTGACCACCCCGCGCTCGTCGAGCCCCAGAGCGGCGGCCCGGCCCCGCTCCACCGTCCCCCAGAAGCCGCGGTAGCGCTCGACCATCGCGGCCAGCACCTCGCTCGGCCTCGCGCCCTCCGCGAAGTGGTAGGTGTCCGGGAACAGGTAGCCCTCGAGGCCGGGCCCCGGGACTCCGAGCTCGCGGGCCCACGCCGAGTCTCGGGCGAGGGCGAGAACGGAGTCCATCGGAACGCCGGCGAGCCGCGCGACCCGGGGGGCGATCTTCCGGACGGTGAAGCCTTCCGGGATCGTGAGGGGCCGGGTGACGACCTCCCCCCGCTCCAGGAGGTGCAGGATCTCATCCCAGCTTGCCCGGGCCGGGATGCGGTACCTGCCGGCCTTCAGACGCCGCTGCGTCCCCCGCAGGCGCACGTACGCGGCGAACAGGCGCGGGTGCCGCACGAGTCCCGCGCCCTCGAGCTCCGTTCCGATCTTTCTCGCGTCGCTTCCCTCGAGAATCCGCACCTCCACCTCCCGGTCTTCCGGCGGGGGACTGCAGGCCGAGAGAGACACGAAGGCGAGGGCCAGACAGGAGAGGAGGCGGCCTCGGCGACGGGCCCGGCGAGCGGCACCTGTCATCCGGAGGAGGTTCGTTGCAGGTAGCCCCGGAGGATCAAGGCCGCGGCGACCCGGTCGGCCAGCCCCTTGTCCCTTCCGCGCCGCCGGGCTCGAGCGCCCGCGGCCAGCTCCCGCCGAGCCTGCGCGGTCGTGAGGCGCTCGTCCCACTCGATGACCGGGAGACCCGTGCGCTCCGCCAGCGCCTGCCCGAAGCGTCTTGCTTCGCTCGCCATCTCACCCTCCGAGCCATCCATCTGCAGGGGGATACCCACCACGAGCTCGGTCGGTTCGAGCTCCGCCAGCAGCTCCAGGAGCCGGTCGGATGGCTCCTCCGGTCGTCCGGAGGCGGAGACCGTCCCGCACGGCGAGGCGATGGTGCGGGTCGGGTCGGAGGCGGCGACTCCGATCCGTCGTCGACCGTAGTCGAGAGCCACGACCCTTCCGCTGGCGCGCCTCGTCAGCCCACCTCCAGCGCCTGCGCCACGGAGGCCCCGGAAGTCAGGCGTACGTGGACCGCGTCGAGCCGTTCCTTGGCGCCGATGAGGAACCAGCAGGCGTGCGGGGTGCTGGCGCCGCAGCCGATCTCCAGGACGGCCACGGAACGGCCGGCGGCTCGACCGAGGAGCTCGCCCAACAGGCCCGTCGCCAGGTGGCAACCCCGCGTGTCGCGTCCGCTGCCGTCGGGCGTGCCGGACTCCGGGAACCCGTACCACGCGATCGTGCCGAGCCCCGGGTCCAGAGGCTCGAAGCGGAGTGTGCCGAGCTCCAGGCTGCGGAGCATCTCCTCCACGCGCGCCCAGAAGGCGGGCGGCGTCAGGCGCTCGGCGCCGGGCCCGAGCGTCTCGAAAACCGCTCCGCCGGCCACCCGGCCGGCTTCTCGAAGGGCGTGCACGCCTCCTTCTCCCAGCGCGTTGCACTCGTCGGCCAGCTTGGCCAGGGCCCGGCGGGGTAGGCAGGCGAACGGCATCGGCTCACGCTCCATCGGGTCCGAAACACTCCGGAGAGGGGTGAGGCAGGGAAGCGGACCGCTCGCCCATGCGGCCCGGGTCGCGGGACCTCCCCGGAGAAAGGTAGGAGGCGGCCCCGACACGTACAAGCGGGCTCGTGGGGTTGCGCCCGGCGGTGGGAAGCCGGAACGTGGGGCCGCGAGGCGGCGGGAGGCCGCCGCGCCGGCGCGGAGGCATCCACATCGACGGGTGCGCGGTCCGGCCCGACGTGGCGGACCGGATCACCGCCGCGCCGCCGGGGAGGCCGCCCCACGCCGACCGGCTTCGGGCGACGGGGCCGGCGCCCGACGTCCGGGCGAGCTGGCGGTCGTATCTCGTCTCACGGGAAGGGATTCCTGAGGTGCTGCCCTCCGAGCTCATCGAGCGGAAGCGGGACGGAGCCGAGCTCTCCGAGCCCCAGCTCCGGGAGTTCCTGGACGGGTACGCCCGCGGAGAGGTGGCGGAGTACCAGATGTCGGCGTTCCTCATGGCCGTCTTCTTCCAGGGGCTCTCCTCCGCCGAGCTCTCGATCCTCACGCGGACGATCATCGACTCCGGGGCGCGGCTCGACTTCGCCGACGGCGGACCGCCCCCGGTGGACAAGCACTCGACGGGAGGGGTGGGCGACAAGGTATCCCTCGTCCTCGCCCCTCTCGTCGCCGAGGCGGGTCTCCGGGTCCCGATGATGTCGGGGCGGGGCCTGGGGCACACCGGCGGAACGTTGGACAAGCTGGAGTCGATCCCGGGCTTCCGAACCGGGCTCTCGCTCGCCGAGTTCCGCGATGTGCTGGAGAAGGTGGGGTGCGCCATGATCGGCCAGACCCCGGAGATCGCTCCTCTGGACGGGCGGCTGTACGCCCTTCGCGACGTAACCGGGACCGTTCCGTCCATCCCGCTCATCGCCTCCAGCATCATCTCCAAGAAGGTGGCCGAGGGAATCGAGGCGCTCGTCCTGGATGTGAAGTTCGGCCGGGGCGCGTTCATGACGGACGCCGAGCGCGCCTCCCGGCTCGCTCGAGTTCTGGTGGATCTCGCCGCCGAGGAAGGGGTGCCGGCCACGGCACTGCTTACGGAGATGGAGTCTCCCCTCGGCGTAAAGGTGGGTCACGCCCTGGAGGTCCGGGAGGCGATCGAGTGTCTCACCGGCCAGGGACCGCCCGATCTGCGGGAGCTGACGCTTGCCCTGTCGGCCGAGCTGGTCGCCTCGGCCGGGGTGGAGGCGGACCGGGGGTCGGCTCGCGAAAGGCTGACGACCCTTCTGGACGGGGGACAGGCGGCCGAGCGCTTCGCGCGGCTCATCGAGCGACAGGGCGGCGACCCGGGCGTGGTGGACGACCCGAGGCGCCTCCCGGAGGCCCCCGTGCAGCGGACCTATGAGGCCGATCGGGACGCTTTCGTGGCCGCGGTGGACGCCCGGGCCGTGGGGCTGGCCTGCATCGAGCTCGGCGGAGGACGGCGGAAGGTAGGGGAGGAGCTGGACCCGGCGGTCGGCTTCGAAGTGATGGTCCGCCCCGGAGACCGCGTGCGGCGGGGCGAGCCGCTCGTCGTGGCTCACGCCCGCCGGGAGGAAGAGGCTCGGGTCGCGTTGCGCCGCATGGCGGACGCGGTCCGGCTGACGGAGGAGGCTCCGGCCGCGGGGGACGAGGCGGCGAAGCGGTCGGCGGGCTGGGAGAAGCGGGCACGAGCCAGGATCACTCGGGAGGGGGTCGAGGCCCTTTCCTGAGGCCGGCACGCCCCGTCCGGACGCCCGAGCTTGGCGGGGCCGCGGCCCGGCGGGACCCGGCCGGAACACGGGCGCTCGCCGGGGACCCGGGCCGGCGACCGGCCACCCCGGGCCGGCCACCGCCTACCTCGGCCGAGGCCTTTCGGGCCGCCGGAGATCGAACGTGTCCGGCAGTACGACCCCCAGGCTGTCCGCCGGCTGGCGGATCCCCCACGGGCCGTGGAGGTCGCACGTCTCGGTGGGCTCGGTTCCGGGCAGGTAGACCTCCGTGTACACGTTGGGCGGCGGACACCACGGAGTGACCAGGAGGCCGCTCTGCCGGTCCACGCGACGGTCCGCCAGGCCGGCCGGCCGGGGCCACGGGTCGGGGGGTCGCCGGTCACGGTAGTAGCGCGCCAGCACCTCTCCGTTGACGGGAGCCGCGTCCACCCCTCCCTGGGCCGCCAGGTGGATGCGCGCGGGCCGATCGAAGCCCACCCAGGTCGCGGTGACGATATCCGGCGTGAAGCCGACGAACCAGGCGTCGGTGGCGTCGTTCGTGGTGCCCGTCTTGCCCGCCACGGGCAAGGTGGCCGGGATCCGCTCGGCGTTCAGGCGGCGGCGAACCGCGACCCCGGTTCCCCGGTCGACCACGTCGCGGAGGATGGAGAGCATGATCCACGCCGTGCGGCGGTCGAGCACCTCCTCGCGGCTCACCGGGTTCTCCCACAGCAGCCGACCCTCGTTGTCCTCCACCCGGAGGATCGCCCGGGGCTCGGTTCGCACGCCCAGGTTGGCGAACGTCGTGTAGGCCCGCGCGATCTCCCGAGGCGTCACGGACGCGGAGCCGATCGCGGCCGACGGCACGCGCGGAATCGGAGAGGTGATCCCGATACGCCGGGCGACCTGGGCTACCGACTCTATGCCCACCCGCTGCCCTACCTTCACGGCGATCACGTTGATGGACCGGTACAGGGCTTCCCGCAGGGTCATCGGGCCGTGGAACTTGTCCCCGAAGTTCTTCGGCGAGTAGAGAGGGCTCCCGCGCTGCTCGATGGTGATCGGGGTGTCGTACAGCACCTCCGAGGCGGGGATACCGCTCTGGATCGCGGCCGTGTACACGAACGGCTTGAAGACGGAGCCGGGCTGGCGGAGCGCCTGCATCGCCCGGTTGAACTCCGAGTCGGCGAAATCCCGGCCGCCGATCATCGCCAGGATGTCCCCGGTGGCCGGGTCGAGGGCGAGGAACATTCCCTGGAGGTACGGGGTCTGCCCGCCCTCGGAGGCCGCCGCGGCCAGCCGTTCCTCGTCCCATTCGCGCGTCTCCGCGTAGGTCGGCGCCCGGAAGCCGGGCTGCTGCTCCACCCACGTCAGCTGCCGCTGGAGAGCCGAGTCGGCGGCCGCCTGAACGGAGGGGTCCAGGCTCGTGTGGATCCGGAACCCGTTCTCGTAGATCTCTGCCCCGTACCTTCGGTACATCTCCCGACGGACCCACTCCACGAAGTACGGGGCGAACTGGCCCTCCGTCGCCCGCCGGCGCAGCGTGAGCGGATACGCGCGGGCCTCCTCCATCTCGCGTCGGCTCACCATCCCCTGCCGCTCCATGAGCCGCAGGATCAGGTTGCGTCGCGCCACGGCCCGCTCGGGGTGGCGGATCGGGTTGTAGCGGGCCGGTGACACGGGCAGCGCCGCCAGGGTGGCCGCCTCGGGCAAGCTCAGGCGGGCGGCGTCCTTGCCGAAGTAGTGGCGCGCCGCGGCCTGGATCCCGTACACGCCGTCGAAGTTGATCTGGTTCAGGTACGCCTCGAGAATCTCCCGCTTCGTGTAGGCGCGCTCCAGCGCCAGAGCCACCTTCATCTCCCTGAGCTTCCGCCGCACGGAGATCTCCCGCCGGTTCACGCTGGCGGTGAACATGTTCCCCGCCAGCTGCTGTGTGAGGGTGCTTCCTCCCGCGACGTCGTAGCCACGGAGAAGGAAGGCGATGAACGCCCGCGCGGTGCGCTGGAGGTCCACCCCGTGATGCTTCCAGAAGCGCCGGTCCTCGACCGCGATGAAGCTCTGGTAGATGTGAGGCGGGAGGGCGGAGAGCTCGATCGGCGTGCGGCGCTCCTCGGCGAACTCCGCCAGGAGGCTCCCGTCCGCCGCGTACACCTTGCTCGCCTCCTTCGGCTCGAAGGCGTAGATCTGGGCGATGGAGGGGCAGGCGTCGCACAGGTGCACCCAGGCTCCCCAGGCGAGTCCCGCGCCCAGGGAGAGGAGCGCCAGGGCGCCGGTGGCCACCCACCGGCGGCCCCGCTCGCTCAGGCGGCCCAGAGTGTGTCCGTACGTCCGCCGGACGGCTCCGCGAGCCCGCAGACCCAGCTCCCGCAGCGTCGTCCCCGCCTTCGTGCTCAGAGGGTTCCTCCTCGCTTGATCGGCTCCGGCTCCGGCCGTATCCTTCGCCGCCGCACTCGTGGAGGTGGCGCAGCGTCGTAGCTATACCGAGACCGGGAAGGGAATGTTTCTCCCCGTCGACACCCAGCTGGAACGGATTCGGGAGAACGCCGTCGAGATCCTCCCGGAGGAGGAGCTGGCCGCGAAGCTGGCGCGCTCTCGGGAAGCCGGCCGCCCGCTGCTCGTCAAGCAGGGCTTCGACCCGACGCGCCCGGACCTCCACCTCGGCCATGCCGTCTCCCTGCGGAAGCTGCGCACCTTCCAGGAGCTGGGCCACCAGGTCGTTTTCGTGATCGGTGATTTCACCGCCCGCGTGGGGGACCCCTCGGGCCGGGATGACACGCGACCCATGCTCTCCGAGGAGGAGATCGAGCGGAACCTCGCCACGTACCGCGAGCAGGTTTCACGGGTGTTGGACCCGGAACGCACCGTGCTCCGACGCAACAGCGAGTGGCTGAGCCGGCTCTCGCTGGAGGAGATCCTGCGGCTCACGTCCCACTACACGGTCGCCCGCATGCTGGAGCGCGACGACTTCGCGGGCCGGTACGAGGCCGGCCGGCCGATCACCCTCACCGAGTTCCTGTATCCGATGATGCAGGGGTACGACTCCATCGAGCTGCGGGCGGACGTGGAGCTGGGGGGCACGGACCAGAAGTTCAATCTCCTGCTCGCCCGCACCCTGCAGGAGAGAGCGGGCCAGGAGCCGCAGGTCTGCCTGGTGATGCCCCTCCTCAGAGGGACGGACGGAGAGCGGAAGATGTCCAAGTCGTACGACAACTACGTGGGCCTGGCGATGGAGCCCGCGGAGACGTTCGGTCGGACGATGTCCATCCCCGATTCGCTCCTGGAGGAGTGGATCCGCCTCGCCTCGACGGCCTCCGGCGAGGGGGAGGCGGAGAGGCTCGCCCTGGCCCGAGAGGATCCCCTCGAGGCGAAACGCTGGCTGGCCTCCGACGTCGTGGCCCAGTTCCACGGCCCCGAGGCCGCCGAGAGAGCCCGGCAGGAGTTCGACCGCGTCCATCGGGAAAGAAGGGCGCCCCGGACGGTCCCCGAGCGCACCGTGGCCGCCGACCCGCGGACGGGAAAGGTGTGGATCGGGTACGCCCTGCGGGAGACGGGTCTGTGCCGCTCCACCTCGCAGGCGATGCGCCTCCTCCGGGAGGGCGCGGTAGCGGTGGACGACGTGGTGGTGGAAGACGCGGACCTGCAGCTCGAGCCCGGCGCGTACCTGATCCGCAAGGGAAGACGGAGCTACGTCCGTCTTCGGGTGCCGGAGCCGGCCGCTTCGGAAGGGGGTTGAAGGAATCCGTGTGGGCGAGCTCGGGAGGGCCCGCGGAACGGGAGCCCTGGCGAGGCGGAACGGGAACATTCGGAGGCGTCGGTGTTACGAGAAGGTTCGGCTGGCGGTTCGAGAACACCCGGTGGGTCGCCCTGCCGGGCGATGGCGGCGATGATGAGAGTGCCCCCGATCCTCCCGAAGAGTGCGCGTTTCACGGAGCTTCCGTCCGGCGGACGGGGGCTTAGAAGTCTGTTGCAGAACCACGGCGGGTCGCGTTACGAGCGCCGTGGAGCCAGATGCAAGGCAGCGCGCCGACGCGATGTCGTGAGCCATCTGGGAGGAGCGGCAACGCAGGAGATGGCCCCACGCCGCCGGAACCGGACCGGGCGGGCGGCCGTCGGAGCGATCCTCTGCCTGCTCGCCTGGCCGTCCGGCTCGGCGGCCCAGGAGCCGGCCAGGGGAGACACGGCCCGTCTCGTCGGCCAGGTCGTCTCGGCCCTCACCGGGAAGCCGATCGGAGGGGCCGTCGTCTCCCTCCAGCGCTCGGGCCTCGGCGCGGTGACGGACAGCTCGGGGAACTTCGCCATCCCGAAGACCCTGGCCGGACAGGACACGGTCGAGGTGCGCTACATCGGGTTCGAGGACAGCTTCATGCCGCTGTACCTGGAGCCGGACCTCATCACGCGCGTCGTCCTCCTCCTGAGCCCCACGGTCGTGCGCCTGGCGGATCTGAAGGTCGAGGTCGAGCGCAAACCGTTCAACATCCTGAGCGGCTTCGAGGAGCGGAAGGCGCGGGGCATGGGGTACTTCTTCGACCTGGACGACATCCAGCGGCGGGCGCCGCGTTATACGAGTGACCTCCTTCGTCAGGTCCCGGGACTGCGGGTGGGTCCGAACCAGTTCGGAAAAGCACAGATCGTCTCGGGCCGGAGCGGAATCCTGTGCACGCCGGCCGTCTTCCTGGATGGCATCAACATGCCGGAGTTCGAAGTGGATGAGATCATCGCCACCGATCTGGGCGCGGTGGAGGTGTATCGGGGCGCCTCGGAGCTGCCGCCCATGTTCGCGAGCGCCGCGGCCAGCGGCTGCGGGGCGATCGTGATCTGGACCCGACGGGGCTTTCAGCGTACCGAGGAGCGGCGCTGAGGGGCCTCTTCGGCCGGTTTTCCTCCCCACATTCCTCACTTCTTCCTCACTTCTTTCCTCACTGCCTTGCCCCCTTTTTCCTCACTGCCTTGCCCCCTTGCGCGATGCGGGGGGGCAGGGTAGTTGTTAATCGCTTGGAAAACCGCCCCGTGAGGGGGGCTTTCCAAGGAGTGGGGCACAGGCCCCATCACTCTCCCCGCCACAGGAGGTGATTCATGTTGTGTAGTTTGGTGAGGCGAGCCGGTCGGCGGCTGG
>JBHHYJ010000019.1:0-42909 GCA_046757485.1 Gemmatimonadota bacterium | reverse complement strand
GGTGGGTGAGCTGCTCCTCCCCCATCATCCAGCGCAGGGTGTTCTTCAGCTTCCAGTGCTGGATGAAGATGTCATGCTCCGGATAAAGCTCCGGCGCCACCTGGGGACTCTTGAAGTAGAAGGAGAGCCACTCCTGGATTCCGGACAGCCCGGCCCGGTGGGAGAGGTCCAGGAAGAGGGCGAGGTCCAGGACGATCGGGGCCGCGAGGATCGAGTCCCGGCACAGGAAGTCCACCTTGATCTGCATCGGGTAGCCCAGCCACCCGAAGATGTCGATGTTGTCCCAGCCCTCCTTGTTGTCGCCCCGCGGCGGGTAGTAGTTGATGCGGACCTTGTGGTGAACGTTGCCGTACAGCTCCGGATAGATGTCGGGCTGCAGAATGTACTCCAGCACCCCGAGCTTCGATTCCTCCTTCGTCTTGAAGCTTTCCGGGTCGTCCAGCACCTCCCCGTCCCGGTTGCCGAGGATGTTGGTGGAGAACCAGCCGTTCAGTCCCAGCATCCGCGCTTTGAGCCCCGGGGCGATGATCGTCTTGAGCAGCGTCTGGCCCGTCTTGAAATCCTTGCCCCCGATCGGCACACCGCGGAGATCGGCCAGCTCCAGCATCGCCGGGATGTCCACCGTCAGGTTCGGCGCCCCGTTGGCGAACGGTACGCCCTCCTGGAGCGCCGCGTACGCGTAGATCATGGAGGGAGCGATCGCGTCGTGGTCCTCCTCCAGGGCTCGCTCGAACGACTCCAGCGTCGCGTGGATCTCGTGGGGACGGAGGAACACCTCCGTCGAGGCGCACCAGATCATCACCAGACGGTCACACCCGTTCTCCTCCTTGAAGCCGCGGATGTCGGCCCGGAGCTGCTCGGCGAGATCTCGCTTGCCGGAGCCGCTCTTCACGTTCGGGCCGTCCAGCTTCTTGACGTACCTCCGGTCGAACACGGCCGGCATCGGCCGGACGCTTCGCAGGAGGTCGGCCAGGGGCTCGAGATCCTCCCGCGAGAGCACCCCGGCCACCTCGGCCGAGCGCAGCGCGTCGTCCGGGATCGGATCCCAGGCGCCGAAGACGAGCTCCTCCAGATCCGCCAGCGGAACGAAATCCTTGATGAGCGGCGTCCGACGCTCCGGCCGCCTTCCGAGACGAATCGTGTTCATCTGGGTCAGGGAGCCGAACGGCTTCGCGCGCCCGCGTCGTACCGCCTCCACGCCGGCCACGAACGTCGTGGATACGGCTCCCAGCCCGACCAGCAGCACTCCCAGCTTTCCTTCCGCCCGACGGATCTCCCGGGCCCCTTCGCCCTCCATGCCGCTCTGGCTCATCTATGCCTCGACCTCCCGTGTCTGTGTCCGTTCCGGCCGCATCTCCGCCCCGGAGCTCGGCTCGCCCGACGGGCGGGTGTGCCGGTAGACCCACCACATCCGCTGCACGACGGTCAGGAAGGTGAGCGCCGCCAGCAGGATGATCGCGGCCTTCAGCGCGAGGCCTCTTTCCCCGAACAGCGTGCTCTCGCCGAAGAGGAGAGCGGCGAACCCGATGAGGATGACCCGCTCGGCCCTCTGCATCAGGCCCACCGTGCACCGAATTCCCAGACCCTCGGCCCGGGCCCTCGTATAGCTGATCATCAGCGAGCCCGCCATGGCCAGCAGGACGGCGTAGATCATCCCCACATCCCCGAGCTCCAGCCGATAGTCGTTGTACAGCGACAGGAGGCCGAGGTAGACGACGATCTCCGAGAGCCGATCCAGGGTCGAGTCGTAGAAGGCGCCGAAGGAGGAAGCGAGCCCGGTGCGGCGGGCCACGGTGCCGTCGAACAGGTCGAAGATCCCGCCCAGGAGGATCAGCGCGCCGGCGGTCCGCACATGGTGTTGATGGAAGAAGTAGCCCGAAGAACAGGTGATCAGGAAGCCCGTGGCGCTCAAAAGGTTGGGATGGATCCGCCGCCTCGTGAAGGCGGAAGCGACCGGGTTCACGGCCGCCCGGAGCGCCCCTTCGAGGAGGCGCCGGATTCCGTTCATGAAGGAATGATGATCCGGCTTTCCTCTCCCTTCCGGATCCCGTTCCCGATGGAGCGGTGCACTCGCTCCATCAACTTGTCGAAGTTCGCCTGCGAGGCGATGAGGGACTGGTACCGGGAGCTCTGCTGGACGCGTTCCTGCAGCTCCGCGTACTCCTGCTGGAGCTCTTCCGGAGGATCCTGCCCCTTGCCGACATGCTCGAGGAGGCGGTCCTGCAGCTCCCGCATCCGGTTCAGTGTCTCGGTCGCCTCGCGGTCGTCGCCGATCTCCCGGCTGGCCGCCTTGAGGTAGGCGTACTCGGCGGTCTGGGAGATGAGACGTCCCAACTCCTCCGCCTTCTCGAGGATGTGCTCGCGCGCGTCGCTGGACTCCATGGACGGCTCCGTCGTGCTCCACAGGTCGGGACCGCCCGGCGACCGGCCCGGCGGGCTTCCGTGGCGGCTTCTCGGCAGGTCACGAGTGTTCGACGGACCGTCCGAGACTCGACCGCCACCGCGGCGTGACCCGACAGTATAACGCGCGTCTAGGAGCCGCGCGAACCGGCATCCGGCCGCGGTGCCGGCTCCACCCGCACGAAACGATCGCGGCCCGCAAGGTCCTTCATCACTTTTACTTCCAGCCACTCGTCACGCTCCGCGAACAGCGCGCGGACCGCCGCACCCTGCGCCGCCCCGATCTCCAGGAACAGGGCACCCTCCGGCCTCAGGTGGCGGGCGGCCGACCCGGCGATGCGCCGGATCACGTTCAGCCCCGCGGGCCCTCCCTCGAGAGCGACCCGCGGCTCCCGCTCGTTCACCTCCGGAGCCAGCATCGCCAGCTCGGCGTCGGAGACGTACGGAGGGTTCGACACGATGAGGTCGAAGCGCTCGCCGGGAGCGATCCCGCCCCACACGGTTTCATCGGTGAGCCGAAGCTCCACCCGCCTCCCGGCCGCTCCCGCCAACGCCCGGTTCTCCTCCGCCTGGGCGAGGGCTTCTCGAGACAGGTCGATCCCCACCACCCGATCGGCGATCCCCTCGACGGCCAGCGAGAGGGCGATCGCGCCCGAGCCCGTCCCGATGTCCAGCACATCTCCCAGGCAGGGCCGGCCACCGAGCCTCGCCGGTCCCCGCAGTCGCACGACTCCGCCCTTTGCCGCGGCCGCCTCGCCGCCCGACGAGCCGGCGCCGGTGGCGCGTTTCCGAACCCACTGAAGGATCCTCTCCACCAGCTGCTCCGTTTCGGGGCGGGGAATCAGGGCGCGGGGGTCCGATCGGAGCACCAGGCTTCGGAACTCGACCGTGCCCTCGATGTGTTGGAGCGGCTCGCCGGCGAACCGCCGTCCCGCCGCCCGCGCCAGGCGGCCGGCCTCCTCCAGGGTGAGGTGCCGATCCCAGTCGGCAGGGAGCTCGGACCGCTTCACCCCCACGGCATGCGCGACCAGGCGCTCCGCCTCCAGCCGGGGGCTCTCGACCCCGGCCGCTTCCAGCTCGCGGCCGAGGCCGGAAGCGGCTTCACGACGACTCGGAGGTTCGGGCCTGAGCCTGCGCTCCGGCCCGGTTTCGTGCGTCATCCGGCGGCCGTCTCCATTCGCTCTTCCATGCCCGCCATGCGCAGCGCCTCGACGAGCTCATCGAGCTCCCCGTCGAGCACCTGTGTCAGCCGATGGGTCGTGAGACGGATCCGATGGTCGGTGATCCGGCTCTGGGGGAAGTTGTACGTGCGGATCTTCGCCGAGCGGTCCCCCGTGCCGACCTGGAGACGCCTCTCTCTGGCCCGATCGGCCTCCTGCTCCGCGATCCTTCGATCCAGGAGGCGGCTCCGGAGGACTTTGAGCGCCTTCGCCTTGTTCTTGTGCTGGGACTTCTCGTCCTGGCAGGTGACCACGAGGCCCGTCGGGGCGTGCGTGATCCGCACGGCGGAGTCCGTCGTGTTCACCGACTGGCCGCCGGGGCCGGAGGAGCGGAAGACGTCGACCTTCAGGTCGTTCGGATCGATCTCGACCTCTACCTCCTCCGCCTCCGGCAGGACGGCGACCGTGGCGGCGGAGGTGTGGATGCGACCCTGGCTCTCCGTCTCGGGAACCCGCTGCACCCGGTGCACGCCCGACTCGTAGCGGAGCCGGCCGTACGCCTCGCGGCCTCGGACGAGAAAGACCACCTCCTTCAGCCCTCCGAGGGCTCCCTCGCTGGTGTGGATCACCTCCACGTCCCAGCCCCGAAGATCCGCGTACCGGCCGTACATGCGGAAGAGGTCGGCAGCGAACAGGGCCGCCTCGTCTCCCCCCGTTCCCGCCCGGATCTCGACGACGGCCGGTCGATCGTCCAGCGGATCTCGGGGCACGAGGAGGCGGCGGATCCTCGCGTCCTCCCGCGCCCGGCGCTCCTCCAGCTCATCGACCTCGGCGCGCGCCAGCTCGACCAGCTCCGAGTCTTCCGCCGTGTTCGCCACCTCCCGCGCCTGGTCCAGCTCCTCCAGGAGTCGAAGGAAAGCCCGACCCTCGCGCGCGACCGTCTCCAGCTCGGCGTGCTCGCGGGCGAGCTCCGCCAGTCGATCGAGGTCGGCCAGCACCTCTGGAGCGGCCAGCAGACCGGACAGCTCCTCGTGTCGCCGAATCGCCTCGCGGAGGCGACGGCTCACCGGATCGGGTCGCTCCCCCATGGGATCTCGGCAGATGGTGGGAGGCTCAGTGCGAGGAGAGGGCGTCCGCCCACCGAGCCTCAGGAACCGTCGTCGGCCGCCTTCTCTCCCTCACCGCCGCTCGCCTCCGTCTCCTCCTCGGGTGCGAGCGCCGCTTCCATCTCGGGCGCCGTCGCGGGCTCGGGAGCCCCCTCGGCTTCGGGCTCGCCGCCGGGAGGTGTGCCGGGCGTCTCCTCGGGCAGGACCGCCGCCTCCGGCTCCCCTCCCGCCGATGCGCGCTCCGCCTCGCCGGCCGCCTCCCGTAGCCCGTACTTGGCCATGAACCGCTCGACGCGCCCGGCCGTGTCCACCAGCTTCTGCTTGCCGGTGAAGAACGGATGACAGTGCGAGCAGATCTCCACGTGCAGCTCGTCGACCGTCGAGCGCGTTTCCGTCACCCGCCCACAGGCGCAGGTGATGAGGGTCTTCTTGTATTCCGGGTGTATTCCCGCTCTCATCGATTCTCCAGGTTGTGGGTGCGTCGATCCGCCGGACGGACCGGGAACGCGACCGAAGGGCGGCCAAGCTATTCGCCGATGGACGGAAGGACAACGCGCCCCCGGCGCGCCGTCCCGAGGAGCTGGTGACCTCGACGACCGCCCGGCTGTCTAGTACCGGCGTCCCGACGTTTCGTGCCCCCGGGCACGGCTCGGCGCCCGGTGGGGATCGGGCGCACGGAGGACCGCAGGCACGGGCACGCGCGCTGTTCGAGGCGACCCGGAGAGCGAGCCGAAGGAGGGAGCGGCGGTGAGGCATCCAGGCGAGTGGCGAAAGTGGCGCTTCCCGACGGCCGGGAGCCTTCGAACGGAGCTGGTGGCCGGCCTTACCCTGCTGGTCCTCAGCTCCGCGGCCGCCTCGCCGCAGGAGCCTCCCCTGGACACGGCAGCGGTCGGAACCTTTCCACACACCCGCATGCGGACGCTTCTCGAGAAGACTCTCTTCAAGGTCAACGTCCTCACGCTCGAGGTGCGTCTCGGCGCCGAGGACGCGGCTCGGATCCAACGCCTGCTCCTGGCCGGGGAGGGGTCCGACTCTTTGGAGGACTCCCTCGCGTCGGCCGCCGCCCGCTCCCGCGACGCCTTCGCCCGGATCGAGTTTCGCCGGGGAGTGAGCCTCCGCCGCTTCGTGGCCGCCGTCCATCAGAACATGCGGCGCGCGCGGGCGGCCGGGTACCTGACGGCGGCCGAGTACGAGGAGATCGCCGCGGCGTTCCCCGGCTGGTTCGCCTTCCTGGAAAGGCGACGGATTCGAGTCGGAGATCAGCTCCTGTACCGGATCCACGGCGACACGCTGCGCACGGTCTACCGCGACCCGGGAGGCGAGGTTCTGCTGGATCAGACGGACGTCGGACCCGAGCGACGGTTGGCCGTACTCGGCAGCTACTTCGCACCCGGCTCCGACTTCCGCCGGGGGCTCATCCGCTCTTTGCTCGCGAATCGCGACTGAGTTGCGCGTCGGAAAAGATCCGGCGAGCGATCATCCTATCCAGCCACCGGGCCGGGAGGTGCGGTAGGAGGCGGTGCCGTATGGCCTTGCCCCGAGCCACGACCAGGAGGCGGACGGGCGGCGGACGGGCGGTGAGCGCCCGGCGCATGGCATCGGCAAGCGAGCCGAGACCGAGCTCATCAGGATCACCCGGCCTCCGGAGGCGCGCAGGGCGGGAAGCAACGCCTGCGTGACGGCCAGCACCCCGACGAGGTTCACTTCCAGCACCCGCCGAAACTCGGCCAGCGGAACCAGCTCCAGGGGTCCCGCGCCCAACCAGGTGGTCGGCCGTGGCCGCTCCGATCCCGCTGGACGCTCCGGTTACGAGGACGGACCCGAGCCTGGCGTTCTCCGTTCGATCGGGGTTCACCTCCGCGGGCATGCCGGAGCCACGGATCCGCCGCGCGCGGCTCGACGGCCACGGGATCCCGGAATCCCGCGGGGTGGACCGGGAAAGTAAGGAGACATGATCGGCCACGCGGTGGCCGGAGGGCATCGGGGGCCGTCGCCGCGGGCTTAACGTCCGCCGCCGCGGGCTTAACGTCTGCGGCTCGTGGATCGTCTGTCCGAGAGAGAGGAACGACAGGAGGGGCAGGAGGGAACGGAGGAAGGGTGATGAGGCGAAGCATCGATTCGGCACAACGGGCCCGACGTCCGAGGGGAGCGCTCCTCGCCACGGCGCTCGTGGCCTCCGCGTGCTCCTCCGGACCGCCGACGGGGCCCGACCCCGTCCCCGAACCGGAGGAGGTGATGGTACCCCTCACCGAGCTGGCCAACGGGACGTATCTCGGGTTCGTCGGCGGCCTGTACGCGGACGGGAGGAACGAGCCTGGCGGAGCCCATCTGGCGGAAGGGATGGCGCGGGCGCGCGCCATCCGCCCCCTGAATGTCGATGGGAATCCCGCCCCCGCGGGGGCCTACATCCTCCTCTCGATCGGCATGTCGAACACCACCCAGGAGTTCTGCGGCGGGGGATCCGCCAACGCCTGCAAGCCCTGGACGTTCATGGGGCAGGCCGCGGCCGATCCGGAGGTCCGGCGGACCGGTCTCGTGCTGATCGACGGCGCCAAGGGCGGCGAGCCGGCGGCCGCGTGGGACGCGCCGAACGAGGCGAACTACGACCGGGTCCGGGACCAGGTGCTGGCGCCCCAGGGGTTCAGCGAGGCCCAGGTGCAGATCGCCTGGATCAAGCAGGCGAACCCCCGGCCGAGCGCGTCGCTTCCCGACCCCGACGCCGATGCGTTCGTCCTGCTGAAGGAGCTGGGGGAGATCGTTCGGGCGCTCGCCATCCGCTATCCGAACCTCCAGCAGGTATTGCTTTCCAGCCGAGTATACGCGGGCTTCGCCACCACGACGCTCAACCCCGAGCCGTACGCCTTCGAGTCGGGCTTTGCCGTCAAATGGCTGGTCGAGGCACAGGCTCGCCAGGCGGACACCGACCAGCCGGACCCCGCGGCCGGGGACCTCCGGTACTCGACGGCGCCGTGGCTCGGTTGGGGACCGTACCTGTGGGCCGCGGGGACGACCCCCCGGTCCGACGGTCTCTCCTGGACGCGGGAGGACTTCGAGGGGGACGGCACCCACCCGTCCCGAAGCGGGGAGGAGAAGGTGGGCCGCCAGCTTCTGGAGTTCCTGAAGAGCGCGCCGTACACCCGGTGCTGGTTCGTCGAGGGGGAGCGCTGCTAGAAGCCTGTTGAAGACCCAGGGCGGGTCGCGTTACGAGCGCCATGGGGCCACCAAAGGCGAGCGGGAGCCTCGCGCCGAAGCTCCCGCCCGGGACCGATTCATGCCCACTTCTCGGATCTACGCCCCGAAGGGCGACGCGTCATCTGCTGAGCACGCTCGGTCTCGGCCCCCAAGGTACCGGAGGCGTGCCGTCCGATCAAGGCGTGCCGGCGGTGCGCCGTGCAACCGACGGTGATTCCGGCGTTCGAGGACGATCGCGGGCCGGAACCGGAGACGGGAACCGGCGGTCGGGTGCCGTGGTTTAAGATGACGGACGGCGGGGAAGGACAGGGGGCGAAGTGGACCGGCAGGAGGAGCGAGATGAGCGGAAGACCACGCATGGAGCGAAGGCACCGACGGGCGATGGGAGTGGCGATGTTGCTGTCGCTCGGGATCCACGGGGCCGTGCTCGCCTTCGCCAGCCTGAGAGTCTCCCTCTTTCCGTCCGACCACGACGGGAACCGCATGGCCGCGGCAGACCGCTACCTGGCGCAGCGGCCTCTGGAGGTCGTGCGAATCCGACTCCCCCAGACGCGGACCCGAGCCCGGGCTCCGGCGGAGGCGGCGGAGCCCGCCGCCGAGGAGACGGTGGAGAGCCTGGCCACCGTGGCGTTCGAGCCTCGGGTGAGCTCCTCGGCCTCTCCGGCGATGACCCTTCAGACCGTGGAGCTGCTCCCCGCCGAGACGCCCGCCGTCGAGGACGTGCTGGCCAGCGCCGAGGGGTACACCGGGCTCACCGCACAGGTGAGCGATGACGTCTCCTTCGAAGCGGCCAGCCGGGCCGCGCGCAAGGCGGAGCGCCGCCGGAAGAAGAAGCAGCGCGGGGGCCGGAGGCAGGGCGTCACGCTCGTGGTGAGCGGCATGGGGAACTGCGCCTCCCCGGCGGCGGCCGTCCTCAACGTCTTCGGGGGCCGCGGCGCGCTGGGCCGGCGTTACTAGCCGGCCCGAGGCCGGGGCGTTTCGCGGCCTCCGGGGCTAGCGAGCCGCCTTCTTCCGCGCGCCCTTCCTCCGCCGGGCCGACTTGCCACCCGTGGAGCCGGCCTCGGCGAGGCTCTTCTTCAGCGCTTCCATCAGGTCGATCACCTGCGTCTCGGGCTCCACCGCCGGAGCCACGCTGATCTCCTTGCCGTCCACCTTTTCCTGAATCGCCGCCAGCATCCGCTGTCCGACCTCGTCCTCGTACTTCTGCGGCTCGAACGCCTGCGTCGCGATCTGCTCGATCAGCTGAACGGCCAGCTCCAGCTCCGACTTCTTCACCTCCGACTCCTCGAGCGGCACCTCCTCGATCGATCGGATCTCCTCGGCGTAGTGGAGCTGCTCCATCACCAGCCGGCCGTCCATCGGTCGTATGAGGACGAGATACTGCTTCCCGCGGGCCGCGTACTTCGCCAGGGCCGCCCAGCCGGTCCGGGTCATCGCCTCGCGGAGCAGCCCGTACGCGTGATCTCCGCCCTTGTCCGGACCCAGGTAATAGAAGCGGTCGATGTAGATCCGCTCCACCTGCTTCAGGGGGACGAATTCGGCGATCTCCAGGCGCTGGGTCGCCTCCTCTTCCAGCGCCTTCAGCTCCTCGGACTCGAACAGGACGTACTGCCCCTTGGCGAACTCGTAGCCCTTCACGAGGTCATCCTGGGCCACGGGCGTCTCCTCCTTCGGGCAAACGTACTGGCGTTTGACCCGCGAACCGCACGCCCGGTGGATGAGGTTGAAGCCGACCTTCCGGGAGGATTCCGTGGCGGCGTAGAGCTTCACGGGGATCGAGACGAGGCCGAAGGATATCGTGGCCGAGGCCATCGGTCGCGCGGTCATGTGGCGTTCCTCTCGATGCGGTGTGAAGGCCGTTTTGCCGGGGCCCCGGAGAGACCGGAAGCGGACGATGGATCCTCCGAAAAACGTAGCCCACCACGGAACGGGAAGCGAGTTGGCCCGGGCCGGCAGGTGGCCGGCGGCGCGCCATTTCTGCATCTTCCGAGGCGCGGCCGAAGAGGCGGGAGAAACATCGAGCCAGGGAGCGTCTCACAAGTGAGGGCTACGACACGAATCTCCGAGGGACGGAGCGGGCGGTCCATCGGGGCCATGCCGGGGATCGGGATCGGCCTGTGTCTGTTCCTCGCCGCCGCGTGCGGAGGCGAGGGCGGCGGATCGGCCGCGGACCGCGTCCGTCTCTCCGAGAGACCGACGGCACTTCAAACGGAGGGCGCTCGGGAGACCCGGCTGCCGGTGGTGGAGGTGTACAAGTCGCCGACCTGCGGGTGCTGCGCCGAGTGGGTGGAGCACCTGAAGGCGTACGGTTTCCCCGTCCGGGTCGTCGAGGATGAGGCCGGGCTCGCCGCGAAGAAACGGCAGTGGGGAATCGGCCCCGGCCTCTCCGCGTGCCATACCGGCGAGGTGGAAGGCTACGTGGTGGAGGGCCACGTGCCGGCCGAGGTGATCGCCCGCTTCCTCGACGAGCCTCCCGAGGGAGCGCGGGGGCTCGCCGTACCCGGCATGCCGCGCGGCTCTCCCGGCATGGAGGGCCCGGAAGAGGATCCGTACGATGTCCTCCTCCTGGAGGCCTCGGGCGCCACCCAGGTGTACGAAAGCCGCCGCTAAACCGATCCGTCCCGGGAGAGGTCCGAGGGCGGCAGCGCTCCCCAAGCCTGGTCACCCGGCCAGCCCGCCGGCTCGCTCCGGGCCGAGACCTTGAGCCGCGGCGGTCCCCGCCAAAGGTTGCGCGCATGGCTCCCCCCGATCCCCTCAGGGAATACCGAGAGAAGCGTACGGCGGAGCGCACGCCCGAGCCGTTCGGGGGCGAGGCGGGCGTGGTCGTATCCGGCGCCGGTCTGTACGTGGTCCAGAAGCACGCCGCACGGCGGACCCACTACGACCTCCGGTTGGAGATGGCGGGAACGCTGAGGTCGTGGGCGGTGCCCAAAGGCATCTCCACCGACCCCGCCGAGAAGCGGCTCGCGGTTCAGGTCGAGGACCATCCCCTGGAGTATGCGGAGTTCGAGGGGATCATCCCGGAGGGGGAGTACGGGGCGGGGGCGGTCATCGTGTGGGATCAGGGCCGCTGGGTCCCGCTGAAGGATCCGGAGGCCGGCCTCGCGGAGGGCAAGCTCCTCTTCGAGCTCCGGGGGCACAAGCTGCGGGGCGTGTGGACGCTCGTTCGGCTCAAGAAGAGCGACTCGGACCGCGACTGGTTGCTGATCCGGGAGCGGCGGGGCGGCGGCGTGGAGGGCGGAAGCGAGACGGTTCCGGAGGCTTCCGTCTTCTCGGGCCTCACGGTGGAGGAGCTGGGTGCTCGGGCCCGGGGGTTCGATCCCGGCGCGCCGATCCGGGAAGAGCTCGAGAAGCGGGAGGAGGAGAAGCGGGGTCCCAGGCGGGGGACGTTGGAGGCGGAGGATGCGAAGCTGATGCTCGCCGAGAGCCGGGAGAGGGCGTTCTCGCGGGCCGGGTGGCTCTTCGAGCTCAAGCTCGACGGCTTCCGCATGCTGGGCCGGGGCGGGAAGAGCGACCCCCTCCTGCTCACCCGCAACGGGAAGGATGCGACGGCCAGCTTTCCCGAGGTCGCGCGGGCGCTCGGACACCTGCCGTTCGAGCGGGTCCTGCTCGACGGAGAGCTGGTGGTGAACGACGAGGCGGGGCGTCCGAGCTTCGAGCGCCTGCAGCGGCGCGCCCGCCGGCGGCGGGTGGCGGACATCCGGCTCGGCTCGCTCGAGACCCCGGCCACCTTCTACGCGTTCGACCTGCTCGGCTTCGAGGCGTTCGACCTGCGGCCCCTTCCCCTCCTGGAGAGAAAGCGGATTCTTCGCCGCCTGCTCCCTCCCGCCGGACCCATCCGCTACCTCGAGCATTTCGAGGAGGCGGGCGAGACGCTGTACGAGCAGGTCCTGCGGATGGGGTTGGAGGGGATCGTGGCGAAGCGAGCGGACAGCGCCTACGGCGGCGGCCGTTCCTCCGCATGGCTGAAGATCCGTGCCGATCGAACGGGGGAGTTCGCCGTCGTCGGCTTCACCCGGCCGAAAGGCTCCCGGGCGGGCTTCGGCGCCCTTCACCTGGCGGTCCGGGCGGGCGGCTCCTCTGCCGGCGAGCCGCCGCCGTCAGGTACCGGCGCGGGCGCTTCTCCCTCGGCGGATCCCGCCCGCGCGGCCTCCACCGCCGACGCGGCGCACTTCCGATACGCCGGGAAGGTGGGCAGCGGCTTCTCCGCGGACCAGCTCTCCGAGATCCGGACCCGACTCGAGGGCGACCGCCGCCCGGTCCCTCCCTGCGAAGGCCCCGTGCCACGAGGCGAGGAGCACGTCTGGGTGGAGCCGGAGCTGGTGGTCGAGGTGCGATACAAGGAGTGGACGGAGGAGTCTTTTCTCCGGCAGCCCGTGTTCCTGCGGCTCCGGGAGGACAAGCGTCCGGAGGAGTGCCGGCCTCCCTCCACCCACGAGAAGGCGACGGAGCCCGCCGACGCGGAGATCCCCGATGCCGCCGAGCTCGGGTCGGGCCCGGCGCCGGAGGAGGTCCCGCTCTCGAACGTCGAGAAGCTGTTCTGGCCGGAGGACGGGTACACGAAAGGGGACCTCATCTCCTACTACCGGGCGATCGCTCCCTGGCTGCTCCCCTACCTGAGAGACCGCCCGCTGGTCCTCACCCGGTACCCCGATGGAATCCACGGCAAGAGCTTCTTTCAGAAAGACGCGCCCGCTTTCGTCCCGGAGTGGATCCGTACGGAGAGGATCTCCAGCGAGGGGGCGGAGCGGGAGATCGCCTACTTCGTGGTCGAGAACGAGGCTTCGCTCCTCTACCTGGCGAACCTGGGAACGATCCCGCTGCACATGTGGCCGAGTCGCGCGGGCTCTCTGGAGCGCCCCGACTGGTGCGTTCTGGATCTCGACCCGAAGGAGGCGCCGTTCGCGCACGTCATCACGATCGCCCGACGGATCCGGACCCTGTGCGAGGAGATCCGCCTGCCCTCCTACGTGAAGACGACCGGTTCGACCGGCCTGCACATCCTCATCCCGCTCGCCGCTCGGATCGGCTACGCGGAGTCCCGGGGCCTGGGCGAGCTTCTCGCGCGTCTCGTGGTCGACGAGCTGCCGGAGATCGCCACCACGATTCGGGCCCCGGCGAAGCGAGGGGGCCGCGTGTACGTCGACTATCTTCAGAACCGGCGGGGGCAGACGGTCGTGGCCCCGTACAGCGTGCGGCCGCTGCCCGGAGCCCCCGTCTCCGCCCCACTCCGCTGGCGGGAGGTGAGGAGCGGGCTACAGATCGGCCGGTTCACGATCCGCCGTCTGCCCCGTCGGGCGAGGAGCATGAAGGAGGACCCTCTGCGGCCCGTGCTGGAGGAGGAACCGGATCTCCTGGGCGCGCTGGAGCGGCTGCACCAGCGCCTCAGCGACCGCTGAGGAGGACGCACGGTCCGCGGCGAGCCGCGGACACCGGCGGCGAACCGCGGACACCGGCGGCGAACCGTGGCCACCGGCGGCGAGCCGCGGCGACCGGCAGCCACCCGTCACCGAGAGAACGGAGCGGAGCCCGATGACCCGTCCACGCTTCCCCCACCCCCTCACGCTGCTCACCGGCTGCGTGCTGGCGGCGGCCCTCCTCAGCTGGGTGCTTCCCGCCGGCCGGTACGACCGCCGGGAGGATCCGGCGACCGGGCGCTCGGTCGTCGTGCCGGGCACCTACCACGCGGTGGAGCCGAGCCCCGTGGGCCCGTTCGACGCCGTCGTGGACATCCCCAAAGGGATGGCGGACGCCGCCGACATCATCTTCCTCGTCTTCCTCATCGGGGGAGCGTTCACGGTCGTGGACCGGACCGGTGCCCTGCGCACGGGCGTCACCTGGCTGTCGCGCCGGCTGCGGGACCGGGAGGTGTGGGTGATCCCGGTCGTCTCCCTCTTCTTCGCCACCGGGGGCGTGCTGGAGAACATGCAGGAGGAGATCATCGCCCTCGTCCCCGTCCTCCTCATCCTCACCGGCCGGCTCGGCTTCCGGCCGCTCGTCGCCATCTCGATGAGCGCCGGGGCGGCGTTCGTCGGCTCCGCCTTCAGCCCGATCAACCCGTTCCAGGTGGGGATCGCCCAGAAGCTGGCCGAGCTGCCGCTCCTCTCGGGCGGCCTGTATCGTCTCCTCTTCCTGCTCCTGGCTCTGGCCGTGTGGATCGGCTCCACGATGCGCTACGCGGCCCGGACGCGGAGGGCGCCCGATGCGCCCGATGCGCTGGAGGACGGACCGGAGGATCCCGCCGACCGGCGCCACGGGCTCATCCTGGGCCTCGTGGTGGCCACCTTCGGCGTCCTCGTGTACGGGCTGCTGGGCCTGGGCTGGGGCTTCGACGAGCTCTCGGCCCTCTTCTTCATCATGGGCGTCGTGGCAGGGCTGATGGGCGGCCTGCGGATCGGGGGGACGGCCGAGGCGTACGTGGCCGGTTTCCGCTCCATGGCGTACGCCGCGCTCCTCATCGGCTTCGCCCGGGCGATCTTCGTCGTGCTGGACCAGGGCCAGATCGTGGACACCATCGTGCGAGGAGTCTTCTCCCCGATCGAGGATCTGCCGCTCGGCCTCTCCGCCCTCGGCATGATGGCCGCCCACACGGCGGTCCACGTGCCGGTGCCCAGCGTGAGCGGCCACGCCGTCCTCACGATGCCGGTGCTCGTCCCCCTCTCCGACCTCCTGGGGCTGTCGCGCCAGGTCACGGTGCTGGCCTACCAGTACGGCGCCGGCCTGTGCGACCTCCTCACCCCGACGAACGGCGCGTTGCTGGCGATCCTGGCGGCGGGCGGGGTGGGTTACGAGGAGTGGCTGAGCTTCGCGGTACCCCGCTACCTCGTACTGCTCGGGCTCGGCATGGTGGCGGTGCTGGTCGCGATCGGGGTGGGGCTGTAGGCGAGGAACGGAGCTCCGCCGGGCCTCGCCGGCGGTCCGAACGCCAGACTCGGAGCTACCGTCCCTTCAGCCACACGAGGACGAGCCCGCACCCCGTGTCCACGCCCCGGTAGTGGGCGGGTTGTCCGACGCTGCCGCGATACACCTCGATCCCCTCGATGAGGTCGCGCGGGAGACGGACGATGTAGGTGAAGTCGTCCTCCGAGACGCGGGCCCCGTTCACGTAGATGGCCACCCGGCACTCGGCCTGGCCGATCCCGGTGCCGCGGGTGAGCCTCAGGGTCCAGCAGCTCCCGTCCCGCAGGCCCTCCACCACGCAGTTCTGCACCCGGACGCTGGGCAGGCGGCGGATCGCGCTCACGACGTCTCCGCGCTCGAGCTGCTCGTGCGTGATGAAGTCGCCGATCCCCCTGTCCATCCGGCGGTAGAACTCCGCGACCCGCGGGTTCCGGTACGTCCGCTCCACCTCGACCCGCAGGTCGGGAAGCTCCACCGGCCGGGTCTGGAGCCGCAGGGAGACGGAGATTACGGGATCCGCCGTCAGGTCCACCGTCACCGTGTCCGAGCTCATCCCCAGGTAGTCGGTGACCACCCGCTGCCGGCCGGGCCGCAGCCCCGGGATGACGAACGTCCCGTCCTTCCCCGTGACCCGGGTGAGGTCCGTCCCCAAAAGCCGCACTCGCGCGCCGCTCACCGGGTCCGCTGACTCGGCCGCACGGACGATGCCCCGCAGGGTGACGCCGGCGCCTCCCACCACGGTCGCCTCGGGAAACGCCCCGGCCACCCTCTGCCCCGACACGGTGAACTCCCGGAGGAGGAACCCTTCCGCGGGGAGCTGCAGCGTCCGCAGCGCTCCCGCCCGCCCCTCCGCGGTCGCCTGTACCAGCAGGGGGACGCCGACCGGCACCCCGCACGCCACAAAGCTCCCGGTGGAGTCCGCCATGACGGGCGGGAGGTAGGCGGTCGCCCGGGCGGACCGAACCGCCTGCTCCAGCGAGCGCGGGGAGCGGTCCCGTCCGCGGCCCGACCGGGGCTCCGGGGTCCGCCCTCCCCCGGCCTCTCCGCCCCGGCCCGGGCTCTCTCCGTCCCCGGAGGGGCTCCTACGGATCCAGACGACCGCGCCCCGCGCCGGCCCGCCACTCGGAGCGTCGCGGACCCGGCCCACCAGCGTGCCGCGCGGAACCGCTTGGCCGGAATCGGAGGAAACGACGCCGCACAGCTGGGCGGCGGCCTGAATCGGTGAAAAGGCGAGGGTCACCCGCGCGACTCCGCCGCTCACCACCTGCACCGCATCGGCGGGTCCGGTGACCGGCTCCAGGAGCGGATCCGGATGCTGAACCTCCAGGGCGTACCTGCCGGGCGGCACCGCATCGAACCGGAAGCCGCCGGCCGAGTCCGTCCGCGCCTCCCGATGCGTGCCGCTCAAGTACACCCACGCCCGCGCGACCGGCGCCCCGTCGGGGCCGCGCACCGTCCCCTCGATCGCTCCCGGCCCGGGCTTCGCCGCACCCCGTTCCTGGGCCGGCATGCGCGGCGCGGCTAGGAGGAGAAGAAGCAGGGCGACCCATCCGCGGCCCGCCGAGCCCCGGCGCCGCCGGGGCTCGCTTGGCCGAAAGTTCCGATTCAAGTCAGCGCCCAACACCCGTCCGCCTGTTGGATTCCGCAGCCCGCCGCTTCCGCTCCGCGACCCGCAGAGGTGAGCTCTTCGACAAGCTTCTAAACACCCGCCCGGCGTTGGACGTTCATCGGCATCGGCCGGGACTCGGGAAGAGCTCCGGGCAGGGAGGGCGGTGCTTCAGCGACCTGCTAGAACTTCAGGTACAGGGAGGCCAGCAGGCGCTCGGCCCCTCGGGCCCGCCCGCCCCGGTCCGTGGGATCGAAGATGTCCTCGCTGTCCACGATGTAGTGCCGCCATTCCGCCCGGCCGCCGAAGCGAGCGGTGAGATCCAGGTCGAGGCCGCCGCCGAACCCCACCGCGCTCTGGGACTTCGTGACCAGATCGTCGGCCTCGGGATCGTGGACGAGGGCCCCGATCCCCACGGCGGCGAACGGAACGACGCCCGCCCGGCGGAGCGCCCCCAGCGCCAGACGAGGGGCCACGGCGATCTCCACCACGTACTGGTTCGTCCGCACCGCGGCCGTGTCTCCCGTCAGGGTCGTGCGCCCGTACGCGCCCCCCACCCGGAAGCCGAGGAAGCGACCCACCCGCCGCTCGATCTCCAGCCCGACGAGCGCCCCGTCGTCCGCCGACGGCCGGCCCGCCTCGTCTCCCCACAGGAGGGCTCCCGCGGTGGCCGCGATCCGGAACTGCCTGGGCGTGCCGGCCATCGGCGGTCCCTGCGGCTCCGCCGCGGGGTCACCGGACGGTGCCTGGCCCGGAAGCCGTCCGGGGTCACTCAGCCCGATCACCGCGAGACCCAGGACCGGAACGGCCACCCGCAGAAGCCGGATCCACGGCCCGTTTGCGAGTCGCTTGCCGGCACTCCCCGCCACCCCGGCACTCACCGCTCCCCCGCGGCGGCCTGCAGGGCGGCCCGGGCGACGTTGTAGTTGTAGAGCGCCTGGGCGTAGTTCGTCCGCGCCCGGGTGGCCGCCAGCTCCGCATCGTTCAGCTCCACCTGCGTGGAAAGGCCGTTACGGAACCGGGTCTGGGCGATCTCCAGCGCCCGCTCGGCCCGGCGCACGTTGGACTCCGAGGCGGCCACCTGCTCCCGGGCGGCCCTCAGGGCCTGGAGCGACTGCTGGACATCCAGGCGTACGTCCTTCTCCAGCCGCTCGAGCGCGTACCGCTCCCGGTCCCGGGCGGCCTGCGCCTGCTGCACCCGACCGGCCCTCTCCCGCCCGTCGAAGAGCGGCAGGGAAACGACCAGCCCGGCCGTGGCGCTCTGCGAGAAGTCGCGCTCGCCGGGGAAGAACTCGTCGCTCGATCCCCGCCGCGTGATCCCCGCGACCAGGTCAAACTCCGGCAGCGCCGAGCGCCGTTGCGAGGTGAGGTTCTGCTGGTGGAGCTGCACCGTGGTCCGCTGCGCCGCCAGGTCGGGCCGTCTGAGCAGCGCGCTCTGGATCCAACGGGACAGCTCCTGATCCTCCACACCCTCCTCGCCGACCGTGAGCTCCGCTGCCGACCGTCTCCCGGCCTCCGGCGCGGCGGCCCCCCGACCTCCCCGATCGGCTGCCGGCTCCGCCGGCGTCTCACCGGGCCGCGCGAGGCCGTCGGTGAGCTCCAGCGCCGCGTCCAGCGGCAGGTTCACCGTCCGCTTCAGCCGATTCGTGTCCAGAGCCAGCCGGTTCCGGGCCTCTATGAGCTGCGGCTGGATGTTGTCCACCTCCACCTGGGCCGTGAGGAGATCGAACTCCGACGCCGTCCCCGCCCGGCTCATCATCTCCACCTGTGCCAGGCGCGCCTCCGCCTGGGCGAGCGCCTGCTCCTGGACACGGAGCAGCTCCCGGTCCAGAAGCACCGTGAAGTAGTCCACCCGGGCCTGGAGAGCCGCGGAGGTCCGCGCCTGCTCCACCTGCGCCCCGGTGGCGTCCCGGGTCAGCCGGGCGGCCCGGCGGGCGGGTCCCAGGGAGAAGTCCATGAGGCTCTGCTCGAGCCGGAGGGCGAACGTGTAGTCGTTGTCGTTGCCCAGCGAGATCTGCTGAACTCCCTCCGGGGTGTTGAAGAAGAGAACGGGCCGCTGGATGTTGCGCGTGTAGTTGATGTCGGCCGTGATCTGGGGAAGGGACTGCGAGCGTACCTCCCGGACGATCCCGATCGTGCGCGCCTGCTCCGCGCGGGCCATGAGGACCGTCTCGTTCAACGTCGTCGCCCGAAGAACCGCGTCGGCGAGCGAGAGCTTCACCCGGTCGCGTGCCGGGGGCTCCTGGGCGTGTGCCGGGGCCCCACCCAGCAGCAGGGCGAGCAGCCCCGCCGCCGAACCGATCGCACGGCCCGCCGCCGCACCGATCGCGCGACTCTCGGCCGCACCGATCGCGCGACCCCGGACCGCAGGCGGCACCCGGTTGCCGCCTCTCACGTCGGACGCTTCACACATCGCTTTATACATATGAGTGTATCCACCTATTCTACTTCGCTTTGACCGTCACCTCGCGGCGAGATTCAGCCAGCCCGCGAAACCGCCCACGAAGGCGGATCAGCGCGTCGTCCAGCACGAGATAGAAGGCCGGGACGACGAAGAGGGTCAGGGCGGTGGAGACGGTCATGCCGCCCACGACCGCGATGCCCAACGGTCTCCTCGCCTCCGCTCCCGCGCCCAGCGCGAGGGCGATCGGAAGTACGCCGATGACGACCGTGACCGAGGTCATGAGGATCGGCCGCAGCCGAACCACCCCGGCGCGCAGCACGGCCTGCTCCCGGGGCACGCCCCTCTTCCGGAGCGTGTTCGTGTAGTCCACCAACAGAATCGAGTTCTTCGTCACCAGCCCGATCAGCATGATGAGACCGATCATGCTGTAGATGTTCAGGGTCATGCCAAAGGCGGCGAGCGAGGCGACCGCTCCGAAGAGGGCCATCGGGAGGGCGAGCATGATCGTGAGCGGGTGGACGAAGCTCTCGAACTGGCCGGCCAGCACCAGATACACCGCCACCACGGCGAGGAGAAGGGCGAAGGAGAGGCTGGCGAACGACTCCCGGAAGAGCTGCGCCTCCCCGGCCACCTCTGTCTGAAAGTCGGGGCCGAGCACATCGGCCGCGATCCGCTCCACCTCCCGCAGCCCGGTGCCCAGAGGGATCCCGTCCAGGTTGGCATCCAGGGTCACCGCACGCATCCGATCCCGGTGGTTGATCCGGCTGGGACCGACTCCCTCCCGCACGTTCACGACGTTGGCGAGCTGCACCAGCTCTCCCCCCTGCCCCCGGAGGTAAATGGAGCTCAGGTCCTCCGGGGTCGCGCGGTCGCTTCGGCGGAGCTGCACGACGACGTCGTAGCGCTCGTTTCCGCGCCGGAACTTGCTCAGGTCCCTCCCGCCCAGGAGGACCTGGAGCGTCGTCGCCACGTCCGCCACCCACACGCCGAGAGCGGCCGCCTTCTCCCGGTCCACCGTCACGGAGAGCTGCGGCTTGTCGAGCCGCAGGTCGCTGTCCACCGCGATGAGCCCCGGGGTGGACCGCATGCGCGCCTTCAGCTCCTCCGACGCCTCCGTGAGCCTCTCCAGATCCGGGTTCTGGACGACGTACTGGAGCGGCTTCCCCCGTCCCCCCGTCTCGAAGGCGCTGAACGAGATGAGGAAGACCTGGACGCCTGCCAGCTCCCCGACCCGGGATCGCAGGCGATTCATGATCTCGAACTGGTCCAGCTTGCGGCGGGTCGCCAGGTTCGCGAACAGGAAGCCCTGGCTGACCGAGGCGGGGCCGCCGATCCCCAGGGCGATGGCGGAGAAGTACGACTCGACTCCCTCCGCGCCGTCCACCAGCTCTTCCAGATCACGTACGTAGCGGTCCGTGTACGCCAGGGTGGCACCCTCCGGACCCACGATGAGGGCCATGAACATCCCCCGGTCCTCCGGCGGGCTGAACTCCTTGCCCATCACGGCCATGATGCCGAGGCTGAGCGCCAGCGACCCTCCGGCCACGCTCAGGACGAGACCTCGGTGGCCGAGGGCCCAGCCGAGTCCGGCCCGATACGCCTCGGAGAGGCGGCGGATCCCCCGCTCGACCCGCAGCATGAAGCCCCGCGGCTCTCCCACCCGGAGGTAGCGGGAGCAGAGCATCGGGGTGAGGGTGAGGGAGACGAGGGCCGAGATCGCCACCGCGACGGCCACCGTGAGCGCGAACTCGCGGAACAGCCGACCCACCACCCCGGTGATGAAGCCGAGCGGGAGGAAGACGATGATCAGGGTGAGGGAGATGGCGATCACCGCGAAGGCGATCTCTCCCGTGCCTCGCCGGGCCGCTTCCCTCGACCCTTCGCCTCCCTCCATGTGGCGGTACACGTTCTCCAGCACGACGATCGCGTCGTCGATGACGATCCCGATCACCAGCACCAGGGCCAGAAGGGTGAGGAGGTTGATGGAGAAGTCGAGGGCGTACAGCCCGGCCATCGCTCCGACGAGCGAGACGGGGATCGCGGCGGTCGGGATCAGCGTCGCCCTGCCGCTGTGCAGGAAGAGAAAGATCACCCCCACCACCAGGAGGAAGGCGATGAACAGCGTCTGTTGGACCTCCTTCACCGCCCGCTCGATGAACTCGGAGCGATCCAGGGCGAGAGAGATGGTGAAGCCGGGGGGCGCCGTCGCCTGCAAGAGCTCGACCTCGGCCCGCACCCGCCGCGCCACGTCGACCGTGTTCGCGTCCGGCTGCCGGATGACGCCGACCCCGATCGTCGGCTCGCCGTTGAAGCGGGCCACGGTGCGCTCGTTCTCGACCCCCGCCTCGGCGACTCCCACCTCGCGCAGGCGGACCGGCGCGTCGTCCCGCCACGCGACGATGAGGTCGTTGAACTCCTCCGGGGAGGTGAACTGCCCTTCCGTGCGGACGGAGAACTCCCGCGTCGTGCTCTCGATGCGGCCGGACGGGATCTCCACGTTCCCCTGCTGAAGAGCCCGCTGTATGTCGGGCACCGTCAGCCGGTGCGCGGCCAAGCGCTGCGCGTCGAGGCGGACGCGGACGGCGAAGCGACGCTCTCCCCCGAACATGACGGAGCCCACGCCCGGGAGGTTCTGGAGCCGCTCCTTGACCACGTTGTCTGCCCAGTCGTTCACCTCCGTCATGGAGAGGGAGGGGTTCCTCACCGCGAGCCAGATGATCGGCTGCGCGTCCGGGTCCAGCTTCTGAACGACGGGCTCCTCCACGTCATCCGGGAGCTCTCCCCGCACCCGGCTCACCTTGTCCCTCACGTCCTGGAGGGCGACGTCGATGTCCCGCTCCAGCTCGAACTCCACCGTGACGATGCTCACCCCTTCCCCGCTGACGGAGGTGAGGTTGCGAATCCCCTCGATGGTGTTGATCTCGGCCTCGAGAACCTCGGTCACCTCCGTCTCCACGACCTCGGGGCTGGCGCCCGGCAGGATCGTCGAGACGCTCGCCACGGGAAAGTCGATCCGGGGCAGCTCCCGGATCGGCAGAGTCCGATACCCCAGCCACCCGACGAGCAGGATGGCGGTCATGAGAACCGTCGTGAGGACGGGGCGTTCGATGGAACGGTCGGAGAGGAACACGGCTCAGCCTCCCGCCGTGTCCGCCGGGGCGCCGCGGCCGGAGGCCCCGGCGGAGCCTCGCTCGAAGCCCGCAGCGGAGCTCGAGGCCGCCGTCGCCGAGCCGGGGTCCGCGGCGGCCGAGCCGGACGCATCCCCCTGCGTGACCTTCGCTCCGGCGCCCTCCAGCTCCAGTCGGAGCGGCCGCAGCTTCGGCGCGACCGCGGAGCCGTCACGAATCTTCTGCTGGCCCGCCACGACCACCGTATCACCCGCACGCACCCCGCTGGCCATCTCGACCCAGCCCGGGGACCTCTCACCGATTCCCACCGCCTGTCGATGGGCCACCCCGTCGCTGACCACGAAGACGTACGCTCGGCCCGCCTGAGGAACGACGGCGGCCTCGGGAACGAGCACCGCATTCTCCTTGCGCTCCAGCCCCAGCGTCACGTTCGCGAACTGTCCCGACCGGAGCGCCCCATCCCGGTTCGGCACCCTCGCCTTCAGGCGCACCGTGCGGTTCATCCGATCCACGACCGGGCTCACGTACGTCACCGAGCCGCCGAAACGGCGCTCCGGATAGCTCTGCACTCGCAGGGTGACGGGTTTCCCCGCGCCCAGGCGGCCGACGTAGCGCTCCGGGACGGAGAAGCTGATCTCCAGGGTGTCGTCGTCCACCAGCATGAGGAGGGAGTCGCCCCGCTTCAGGAAGTCACCCAGATCCACGACCCGCTCCCCGGCACGGCCCGTGAACGGCGCGCGCACGGTCGCATCGGCCAGCCGCTCCCGGGCCAGTGACACGGCAGCCTTCGCCTCCGCCCGCCGGGCCTCGGCGGACTCGAACCGCGTCACCAGGTCGTCGAACGCCTGTCGCGAGATCGCCCCGTCGGCCAGCAGGCCGCGGTTGCGGTCCACCTGTCGGCGGAGATTCGCCGCCTCGGCCCCCGTTCGTACCTCCGTCGCCCTCGCCGCCTCCAGCTCGGCGCGCAGCTTCTCCTGATCCAGCAACAGAAGCGGCTGGCCACGGGTGACCGCCTGTCCCTCCTCGAAGAGGATCCGGGTCACCCGCCCTTCGGCCTCCGCCCGCATCTCCACCTGGGCGTCCGCCTCCAGCGACCCCACGGAGCGGAGAGTGACGCTCACCGTGTCCGCCACGGCGACGACGGCCTCCACCGGGACCGGGACGGCCGTCTCTCCCGGGCCGGGATCTCCCCCGCACCCGCCGAGGAGCGGGCCCAGGAAAAGCATGAGCGCCGCCCCCGCCGTCCCGGCCGGGCCTTCTCCTCTTCGTGACCGATCCTCTATCGACACGCTCGACACCTTCTCTTCCTCTCTTCCCGCTCTCTCGCGTCCGGCCGGCGGCAGCGTGACCCGCTTTCGCCTACGGCCCGAGTTCCGGGCGCGTTTCAGCTCCCTCCGGCACACGAGGGGGGCCCTCGAACCGCTCGAGGAGATCCCGCAGCGCCGAGTGGAGCTGCTCCATGCGCTCGCGGCCCAGGCACGCCGTGTACCGCGCCACCGTCTCCTGAAACACCTCCATCGCGGTCTCGAACCCTTCCAGCCCCCGGTCGGTGAAGCGCACGACCTTGGCCCGGCCGTCCGTCGGGTCCCGGTCCACCCGAAGGATCCCCTTCTCCTCCAGCTCGTGGACGAGCGGCCCGATCGTCTGCTTGGAGAGTCCGGCCCGCTCCGCGATCTCCGTGATCCGATTCCCTTCCAGGTCGAGGTTCCGGAGCACCGTCAGGTCGGACCGCTCCACCTCCATGAACCCCCGAGCGCGGAGCCTCTGGAGCACGTCCTCCTGGAACATCTCGAACGTCCGGACGAGAAGCCGGCCCAGGTTCTCCCTGCGCCAGCGGATGATTCGTTCCTCGACCTGCGGATCCAGCGGTGGCACGGCTCCCTCGAGACACGCGTTTCACGCCAAATAGTACGGATGCCGAACTAAATAGTTCGGTCACCATACTACTTGGGGAGGCCAGGGGCAAGACACACGGAAAAAAAAGGCCCCCGCCCGAGGGCGGGGGCCGGTTCGACGGCGGGGGCCCGTCGCGAGTCCTACTTGAGCTTCATCACCGGGCTCAGCTGGAAGCCGGCGCCGGTCCACTTCACCGTGCCCAGGGTGGCGTCGGTCGTCACCTCGACCACGGCCACGCCCGTGCCCTCTTCCGGCACCGTGAAGGTGGCGCCCTTGATCTTGAGCCCCGATGACTCGCAGCTCGGGATCCGAAGCGACTGTGTCAGCGGCTCATCGTCCCCGATCACCTCCCCCGTCGGCAGGGTGACCGGGCCGGTCAGGGTGAGCGCCCCGTCGCTGGAGCAGACGAGACGGACCTCCTTGAAGGAGGTCGCCGGCACGGCGCCTTCCGCCACCGGCTCGCCGCCCGTGGGCGGGAGGGTCATCAGATCCACCGTCCCGTCCCCGTCCACCGGCACGCGGATCCATTTCGAGTCGTCCTCCTCGGCCACGTCGAACGGCTTCACGTCCACCCGCACGACGTCGATGACGAGGGACTCGATGGACTCCGGGGCGACCTCGCCGTCCGTCGCGACGGAGAGCGCCACGCCGACGGAGGCCGCGCCCCCGCCGTCCTGGCGGATCAAGACCTGAAGCTGGCCGTTCTGCGGGCCGGAGCAGGCCGTCGCCGTGACGGCGAGCAGGGCACCGAGCGTCGCGAGCGTCGATCTGGACATTCTCCCCACCTCTTTCTGTTCCACCGCCCTCTCCGCCTGCTCGACCTCGGGCCAGGAGGCGGGGTACGGAGCGATCGGCCTCGAGCGAGGCGAACGCCCGCGTCGGCGGTCCGCGGGTTCCGGGCCGCAAGATGTGTACCCCGCATCGCCGATTCCGCTCCCGATCCGATCCGTACCGACGGGACGGGGAAGCAACGGCAAGCCGCCACGGGACTTTCGGTCGCCGGGCGGCGAGGGGCCCGGTCCCTCCGGGAGTCTCCACGGATCCGAGCCGCCTCGCCCGTGTCCCGCCCTTTCTGCACACTCCGAGGCAGCCTGTTCCCGGGCGATACAGCCCGCGCGGCGCCCCGCTCCACGGGCCTTTCCATCGGCGGTCGCTTACGTTTCCGGCGGCTCGCGGGTCGCGCCGAGGCGACCGCGCGTGACGTGTCCTCTCACGCGAGGAGGGTGATGCAGGAGAGGCCGGTGACGGTCGTAGGGGGTGGATTGGCGGGCTGCGAGGCCGCCTGGGCGCTCGCGGAGCGGGGCCACGAGGTCCTTCTGGTGGAGATGCGCCCCGGCACGTGCACGCCCGCTCACCAGACGGAGCTGCTGGCCGAGCTCGTGTGCACGAACTCCTTCAAGAGCGAGGACCCGCTCAACGCCCACGGCGAGCTGAAGAAGGAGATGGGGGAGCTCGGTTCCCTCCTCCTCCCGTGTGCGGACGGATCGCGCGTGGCGGCCGGTGCCGCGCTCGCTGTCGACCGGCGTCTGTTCGCGGAGGCGATGACGCGGTCGATCGCCGGTCACCCCGGGATTCGCCTCGTCCGCGAGGAGAGCCGGGAGATCCCGCCGGGGCCCGCCGTGATCGCCACCGGGCCGCTCACCTCCGACGCCCTGTCGACCGCCATTCGGGAGCTTCTCGGCGACCGGGGGCTGGCGTTCTATGACGCGATCGCGCCGATCGTCAGCCGCGAATCGATCGACGAGCGAATCGTCTTCGCCGCCGGCCGGTACGACCAGGAGGCCGACTACCTGAACTGCCCCCTGAGCCGGAAGGAGTATCTCCGGTTCATCGAGGAGCTTCGGAGCGCCGATCCCTATCCGGGCCACGACTGGGAGGCGATCCCGTACTTCGAGGGCTGCCTCCCGATCGAGGTGATGGCGGAGCGTGGGCCGGACACGCTCCGCTTCGGCCCGCTGAAGCCCGTGGGCCTGCGCGATCCGCGCACCGGCCGGCGACCCCACGCGGTCGTCCAGCTCCGAAGGGAGGACCGGGCCGGGCAGATGTGGAACCTCGTCGGCTTCCAGACCCGCCTCCGCCACGGAGAGCAGAAACGGGTCTTCCGACGCATCCCGGGGCTCGATCGGGCGGAGTTCCTCCGGTACGGCGGCATCCACCGGAACAGCTACCTCAACTTCCCGGAACGGCTCCTGCCCTACGGCGCGCCTCCGGAGCGGCCCGACCTGATCTTCGCGGGCCAGCTCACGGGGGTGGAGGGGTACGTGGAGTCCGCCGCCAGCGGGATCCTGGCGGGGATCAACCTCGCCCGCCTCCTGGAAGGAGAGCGTCCCGTCCTGCCCCCGACCACGACGATGCTCGGCGGCCTGTTCCGCTACCTCCGGGAAGCCTCGCCCCAAGGGTTCCAGCCGATGAACTCGAACTGGGGGCTCGTCGATCCCGTCGTCGTGCGAGCGCGGGGGCGCCGTGAGAGACGAGCCCTCCTGGCGGCGCGCGCCGAGGAAGCGTTCCGAAGCTGGGTCGAGGCCGAGGGGGTGGCGCCGGCGATCCCGGCTCCC
Source organism: Gemmatimonadota bacterium (assembly GCA_046757485.1). Taxonomy (GTDB): domain Bacteria; phylum Gemmatimonadota; class Gemmatimonadetes; order Palauibacterales; family Palauibacteraceae; genus JBHHYJ01. Next base: position 16,562 of record JBHHYJ010000019.1, on the reverse strand, counting down.
GGCGCGCGGGAGTGACTCTGACCGAGGTCGCGTCCGGTCGCCCGAGCTCCGGCCCTCACCCTCCGTCGGGAGCCAGGAGCGCCCGGTGCCGCCGAGCGCGACGCGTGATCCGGACACGGAGACTCCCCGGTTTTTCCGGCTCGCGGGGCGACCTATCTTGTCGGGTCCAGACGCCCCCGTCGGAGGGGAAGCCCCCGTCCACGGGCCTACGGACCGGGTCCGGCCATACGAGAGAACGGAATCGAGCGCGCGTGAGCTCAGACGCCGAGGGAATCGCCGGGATCCCCGCCACCATCCGCTGGACGGAGGACGGCGCGGGACTCCTGATCCTGGACCAGACGGAGCTGCCCGAGCGCCGGATCGAGAAGGAGCTCCGCACGGTCGAGGAAGTCGAGGAGGCGATCCAGAGCCTCCGGGTGCGGGGGGCGCCTCTCATCGGGATCACGGCCGCGATGGGCGTGGCGGCGCTCGCCCGCCGGGACCTGGAAGAGGCGGAAGCCCGGGGCGAGCAGCTCGCGGTCGAGGCGCTGCGGGAGCGGACGCTGGAGCGGTGTGACCGGCTCGCCGAGGCCCGGCCCACGGCGGTGAACCTCGCGTGGGCGCTGGAGCGGATGCGGCGGGTCGCCGGCGAGGAGTCGCGCGAGCCCACGGCCCGCAAGGAGGCCCGCGAGCCCACGGCCGGCCCACCGGTGGACCCCCGGGAGACCGTGGCGCTCGCCGGCCGGCTGCGCGAGGAGGCCGAGTTGATCCACGCGGAGGACCGCGAGATGTGCCGGCGCATCGGCGAGCATGCGGTGAGCCTGCTCCGCGACGGGAGCACGGTCATCACCCACTGCAACGCGGGGGCCCTGGCCACGGGAGGTATCGGGACCGCGCTCGCGCCGATCTATGTGGCCCACGAGCGGGGGTGGGGCGTAAAGGTTTTCGCCGACGAGACGCGGCCCCTCCTCCAGGGGAGCCGCCTGACCGCCTGGGAGCTCACCCGGGCCGGGGTCGAGGTGACGGTCATCGCCGACAACACGGCGGGCGCCCTCCTCTCCCGAGAACGGCCGGACGCGGTCCTGGTCGGGGCCGACCGCATCGCGGCGAACGGGGACGTGGCGAACAAGATCGGCACGTACGGGCTGGCGGTGCTCGCCCGCCACCACGGGGTCCCGTTCTACGTGCTCGCCCCCACTTCCACCGTGGATCCGGGGACGCCGACGGGAGCCGAGATCCCGATCGAGTTCCGGAGCGCCGACGAGGTGCGGCGCGGGTTCGGGGCGCCGACCGCGCCGTCCGAGGCCACGGTGTGGAGCCCCGCCTTCGACGTGACGCCCGCCGAACTGGTGGCGGGGATCGTCACGGAGCAGGGGATCTCGACACCCCCGTACGAGGAGAGCCTCGCGGCCGCCGTCGCACGGGCGGAAGCCGAGAGGGCGGCCGGGCTCGAGGCCGTCGGGGCGCACCTGGAGCCGCCGCGAGCGGGCTCCCGATGACGGGAGATGGGACCCCTATCGACGCCGACCGGCCCGGCGGCGCGACGCCCCCCCCGCTCAGCCCGACGATCCACGTCCAGGTTCGGCCGGCCTACCTGGCAGCCGAGTCGGAGCCCGCCCTCGGCCACTGGGTGTGGGCGTACCACGTGAGAATCGAGAACCGCGGCGAGGCGGGGGCCCGGCTCTTCTGGCGCCACTGGCACATCCACGACCCCGTGGCCGGCGAGCAGGAGGTGCAGGGTGAAGGGGTGGTCGGCGAGACGCCGTGGCTGGAACCGGGAGGAAGCCACGAGTACCAGAGCTTCTGCGTCCTCCGCTCTCCCGCCGGCCACATGGACGGCTTCTACCACTTCCGCCGTGCCGATGGGTCCACCTTCCGCGCCCGGATTCCCCGCTTCGAGCTCCAGGCGCCGCTCGGGGGTCCGGAGGCGTTCGTCACCTGAAACCGCCTCGAATGCCCCCAGGGCGCGCGTAGCGCGACCCGCCCGAGCGCGGGGCTCGTAACGCGGCTCGCCTCATCACTGCTACAGGCTCCCAGCGATGCCGACGCACCACGTCCCGACCGTAACGGCCCGCCAGATGCGAGAGGTAGATCGCGTCGTGGTGGAAAAGTACGGAATCGCGCTCCCGCAGATGATGGAGAGCGCCGGCCGTCATCTCGCGGAGCTGGCCCGCCGACGATTCCTGGGGGGAGATCTCCGAGGGCGCACGGTGCTCGTGCTGGCGGGAGCGGGCGGAAACGGGGGTGGAGGTCTCGTATCTGCCCGTAAACTACATAATTGGGGAGCGTATCCTCACGTGATAGTCGAGAGAGACAGGACGGCGTTCAGCGGCGTACCTGCCCGGCAGCTCGAGGCGGTGCAGCGCCTCGAGATCCCGGTCGAACCGGCCGCCGCGAGAGCCACGAAAGAGCCCGACGCAACCGGGCCGCCGCGGGAGCCGGGCCGCCGCGATCCGCCCGCCGACTTGCAATCCGCAAGGTGGCCGGCAGTGGATCTGGTGATCGACGCCCTCATCGGCTACGGGCTCGGCGGGGCGCCCCGTGGCGCCGCGGCCGGTCTCATTCGGGCCGCCAACGAGCAGGCGGCCCCCGTTCTCAGCCTCGATCTGCCTTCCGGCCTCGACGCGACGACGGGGGAGGCGTACGAGCCGACGATCCGGGCGAGCGCCACGCTCACCCTGGCCCTCCCGAAGACGGGGCTCCTGGCGCCGGGGGCGGCCGAGTGGACGGGGGAGCTGTATCTGGCAGACATCGGCATCCCGGCGGAGGTGTACCGGGAGCCCGGCCTGGGGCTCGAGGTCGGTCCGCTGTTCGCCCGCCAGGAGATCCTGCGGCTCTGAGCCCGCGAGAGCGAAGATGAGCGGACGATTCCCGGGGGTCGGTCGACGCGCGAGGAGGAGGCGAGCATGAGCCGCGAGATGCTGGCCATCCTGGCCCTCGTGCAGGCCCTCATCGTGGCGGTCCTCTTCGGGCTCCTCATCTGGCACCGGATCGTCCGCACGCTCCAGGACCAGTACCGAAGCCGGAAGGCCACCGGAGTGACCGCCGCCCTGCGGGAGTGGGTGGCCGGATCCGGTGACGGCGCGGCCGTCGCGACGGCGTTTCGTCGCTGTCCCATCCCGGCCGGGCGCCAGGGGATCGAGGAGGCGTGGAAGGAGATGGGCTCCGAGGAGCGGGAGCGGGTGAGCGAGCTGCTGCGCCGGAGCCTCTGGACCCGCCGGGCGCGCCGGTCCTGTCGTTCCCGATTCTGGTGGAAGCGGATGGAGGCGTCTCAGATCCTGGCCTTTCTCGACGATCCGGCCGATGTGCCGGTCCTGCGGGAACGGCTTCGAGACCGGGCGCCGGCCGTGCGAGTGGGAGCGATCTTCGCCGCCCGCGCCCTGACTCCTCCCCAGCTGCTGGATGACCTGTTGCAGCTCGTCGTGAAGGCGGAGCCCGCCCGCCGCAAAGTCCTCCTGGATGCCCTCGCCGCGTACGGGGCGGTCGTCGTCCCGGCCCTCGCCCGTCATCTGGAGGATCCCCGCCTCGGGACGTCGGAGCGGGCCAGCTTGCTGTCGCTGGCGGAGCACCTGGCAAACTCGGTACGCGAGCCCGAGCTGACGGAATGCGTCCTCCCCTACACCCGGGACCTTCAGCTCGAGGTGCGGGTGAAGGCGGTCCGCGCCCTGGCCACGCTGCCGGGCGAACGGGCGGACGCCAGGCTCCTCCGCGCCCTGCGGGACCCCGCATGGGAGGTCCGCGCCCAGGCCGCCAAGGCGCTGGGACGACGGGGCACTCCCCGGGCGGCCCGGGCCCTGCGCCAGGCGCTGGGGGACCGGACGTGGTGGGTGCGGTTGCGGGCGGGAATCGCGCTGCGGCAGCTCGGCCGGGCCGGGCGAGCGGAGCTGCAGGGAGCGCAGCGCGAGGCGGACCCGTTCGCTCGCGACATGGCCGACTACGCGCTCCGCCTCGAGGACGCGGCCGTGCTGGAGTACGGATCGTGAGCCGGTCCCACGTGCTCGGGGGTCGGCCGTCCGGCCGGAACCGCGGGAGGACACCATGAGGGGCATCCTCACCTCCTTCGTCCTCTTCTGGGACGACGTGGTGATCTGGTACTTCGTCGTCCTGAACCTGTTCTACGGGTTCCTGTTCCTCATGTCCGTCGGGGAGACGTGGAAGAACTGGATGCTCGCCACGCGCCTTCATCTGAGCGCCCGGTTCGATCGAGAGACGCTCCCGCCGATCTCCATCATCATTCCGGCGTACAACGAGGCGGTCACGATCCTCGACACCCTCGAGGCGCAGCTGGCGCTGGAGTACCCGCACCTCGAGGTGATCGTGGTGAACGACGGCTCCGAGGATGAGACGTTCGACGCGATCCAGCGGGCGTACGAGCTGTACGAGGTCCCCCCGGCCTTCGTGCGGAAACTGGAGACGAGGGAGGTCCGCGGATACTACAGATCGCGGCATCACCCGGCGCTCCTGGTGATCGACAAGGAGAACGGGGGCAAGGCGGATGCGCTGAACGCCGGCCTCAACGCGGCCCGATATCCCCTGTGCGCGACGGTGGACGCGGACACGATCATCGCCCACGACGCGTTGCCCCGCATCGTCCGGCCTTTCCTCATGGAGGACCACGTGGCGGGGGCCGGCGGAACGATCCGGGTCGCCAACGCCTGCCGCTTCGAGCGCGGCGTGGCGGTCGATCCCCAGGTTCCGAAGCGGTATCTGGCGGGGGTGCAGGTGCCCGAGTACCTGCGGGCGTTCCTCTTCGGACGCCTCGGCTGGAACCGGCTGGGCGGCAACATCCTCGTCTCCGGCGCCTTCGCCCTCTTCCGGCGCGATCTGCTCATGGAGACCGGCGGGTATCCCGTGAAGTCGGTGACCGAGGACCTCGACCTGACCGTCGGCCTGCACCGGGCCCTGCGGGAGAGAGGGCTGGAGTACAGCCTCCCGTTCGTGCCGGACCCGGTGGCCTGGACCGAGGTTCCCGAGGACGTGGGGAGCCTGGGCCGTCAGCGAGAGCGATGGCATCGCGGGCTGATTCGCACCCTGCTGCGCAACGCTCGAATGCTCGTGAACCCGAGATACGGACGCATCGGCGTCCTCGCCTTCCCGTTCTTCACCTTCGGAGAGATGATGGCGCCGGTGGTCGAGGTGATCGGCTACGCGGTCGTGCTTCTCGGCATCTGGCTGCATCTCCTGAACTGGGACTACGCCCTCCTCTTCGCGGCTCTGTCGCTGGGCTACATGATGATGCTCTCGGTGTGGGCCGTGATGCTCGAGGAGTTCACCTACCGGGTGTACCCGCGTATGTGGGACTTCTTCCGGCTCATCCTGTACGCCCTCCTGGAGCCGTTCGGCTACCGGCAGCTCACGCTCTACTGGCGGCTGAAGGCGTTCTGGAAGGCCCTGATTCAGGACCGAAGCTGGGGGCGCCAGAAGCGCCAGGACCGCAACGATCGGCGCCCCGGGCCGGAGCGAGGAGAGGACCGGCGTCGCGTGGCGGTCGTCCGATGAGGGGAAGCGACCGGATCGCCCGAGTCGCCGCACGCACGCGCCGGCTTCGACCCGCGCGGCCGGGAACGGCGGCTCGAGCCAGGCGGCTGGCCGGCACGGCTCTCCTGCTCGCCGCCCCCGCCCTCGCTGCCCAGACGCCGGCCGACTCGGCGTGGAGCGCCGGCCGCCGCCAGGAGGCACGGCGCCTGTACGCGGAGCGCCTCGAGACAAACCCGGAGGATCAGCGGGCCCTGCTGCGTCTCGGGCTCCTGCGGGCGTGGGACGGAGAGTACGAGAGCGGCCTCCGGCTGTTGGATCGGGTCCTGACCCTGAACCCGGACCGGCTGGACGCCGTGGTGGCCCGCGGCCGGGTGCTCGCCTGGAGCGGCCGCCGCGAGGCGGCGATCGACACCCTTCGCGGCACCCTCGAGCGCCATCCCGAGCACGTTCCGGCTCTCCTGACCCTGGCCGCGGTGCTCACCTGGGAGGACAGGGACGAGGAGGCGGCCCCCCTGCTTCGGGAGGCCGCCCGGCTGCGGCCCGACGACCCGGAGATCCGGGGGCAGCTCACCCGTGCTCAGCTCCGCGCCGGGGAGCGCTCCGCGGCCCGGGAGGCGCTGCTGGCCACCCTGGAGCGGAGCCCGGACGACCCCGACGCGCTCGCCCTCCTCGGCGACCTGTATCTGGCGACCGGCCACGAGCGCAAGGCGGCGGAGGTCTTCCGGCGCCTGCTGCCGCGGCGCCCGTACGAGGGCCACCGGGGCCTGGCCCGCGCTCTCTCCCGTCAGGGAAGCCTCGTGGAGGCCGAGCGCGAGTGGCGGGAAGCGGTGCGGCTGGCACCCGACGAGGCGGAGCCGTGGGTGGGCCTGGCCCGGGTGCTCCGTTGGCAGGGCCGGGACGCCGCGGCCGCACGGGCGTTGGAGGAGGCCCGGGCGCGGGATCCCTCGGCAGGCTCCGGGGAGCGGGCATGGGTGCGGCGGCGCACAGGTCCCCGCACCTCGGTGCGCACCTCCTACGCGGAGGATTCCGACGGGAACAACCTCCTGACGACCACCGGCCGGGCCTCCTTTCGGCCCGAAGGTCACCTCGAGCTGAGCGGGCGCTGGTCGCGTGCCGACCACGAGCTGGACGCGGGAAGCGTGCTCATCGAGCGGGAGCTGAACGCGGCCGCGTTCCGCACCTGGGTCCAGATCGAGCCCGGCGTGGAGCTGTGGGGCGAGGTGGGCCAGGCGTTTTACGACTCGGCGGACGGAGAGGACCTCACCACGGTCTCCGGCGGGATCTCCTCGCCCCGCCGGGAGCGCTTCGCCGTGACGCTCGATGGCGCCAGGGACGCGCTCGCCGCCACGGCGGTGATGATCCGGCAGCGCGTGCGGAGGAACCGCCTGCGAGCCTCCTGGCGCTGGCGGCTGGGGTCCCTCTGGACGGTCAGGGGCGACGGGTCCTACGCGGACTATCGGGGCCGCTTCGCGAACAAGTCCGGATCCGGCTCGCTGGAGATCGCCGGCCGGGCCACCGGTGAGCTCGAGATCGGCGTGGCAGGCGGCATCTTCGGATTCCGGGACGACGTGGACGATGGCTACTTCGACCCGGCGTTCTACGGGAAGGTGGCGGTTCCGTTTCGGTATCGGAAGGAGCTCCGGTCGGTCGTCGTCTCCCTGGAGGCGACCCCCGGCGCCCGGCGCTTGCGGCGCGAGGGGCAGCCGGGCAACTGGGCCGGCACCTTCGACGGCCTCTTCCAGCTCACCTACCGTCTGGCCCCGGGGCGCGAGCTCGTTCTCGGCGCCATCTACTCCCGCTCCGGAGACCAGCCGTTCGCCTCGGGCGACAAGGACTACCAGTACGGCGCCGTGCAGGGCGGCCTGGCCTGGACCTTCTAGCGGGCCGGCTCATGAACCTCTTCGGGGCACGCCGAGGAGACTCGCGTGGGGCCGCGCGTGGGAGCCGCCGAGGCCCCGCTACCAGCTAGCGATACGCGGCCAGAAGGGCGTCGGCCCGGGGCGAGGGGACCCGAAACCCGTGGACCACGGTCGGACGGGGGAGATGACGCAGCGAGTCCACGACGACGGCGAGGCGAGCCGAATCCACCACCTCCCCGGGCATGGAGAGGAGAAGGTAGCGGATGCCGTGCGGCGCCAGCGCCTCCTCCTCGCGTCGGATCCACGTCGTGTCGCTCGGGTTTTCGGGATCCAGGAGAGAGACCACGCTCCGGACCCCGGTGTTCGACACGAGCAGCAGAAGCTCTTCCTCGGTCGGGTAGGGGGTCAGGTACACGGAGTCCGCCAGGAAGCGTACCGGCCCGCGCTCCAGCTCCAGGCCGTCGTGGAGCACGATCGGGGCCTGGGTCTCCCCGGTGAGCATCACGGTGCTCGCCCCCGCCTCCCGCACGACCCGCTCCACGAGGCGCACCCGATCGCGGCCCAGGTAGCAGTGCACGTAGTATCGGCCGTCCGGCTCCGACGTCGCCAGCCGACGGAGACGCGCGAGCGCGGACCCGTTCGCGCCGATCCACGGGAGAAGGGGCACGTGAATCAGCCGGATCCCGACCTCACGGGCCGCCGCCCGCTCGCGCTCCAGCAGAACGGGCTCGAACGGGACCACGGCCGGGTGGAGGAGGGGAATCACCGCCGTGTACCCCAGCTCCCGCAGCCGCGCGAGACGCTCCGCGTCCGGGTACGTCCCGAAGGTGAAGCGGGCGGTCGGCGGGCCGATCTCGCCCCCGGGAGCGAGCCGGCCAGGGGAGAGCCACAGGAAGAGCGCCGCCCCGGCGGCGACGGCGACGAGCCCCGGTGCGCCCATCCGCACCGCGAGACGTCGGCTGCGACGAACCGATCCGTGGATCCACCACGAGAGGAGGAAGGAGAGAACGACGTAGGCGAGGATGATGGCGGCCACGGTCGCGTTCTCCACACCCTGCGCCGTCCCACGAGCCCGCAGCCAGGAGGTCGTCCAGCGAACCGGCCCGAGGAGGACGAGCGTCCCGGAGGCGAAGCCCACCCCCAGCCACAGCCCCGCGAGAGGCAGCCAGCGCCCCAGCCGCTCACTCATCGTCGCCCTGCCCACGGCCCCACCCCCTGCCACGCGTTCGGCCCGGGCGCCTCCGGCCCCGGACCGCGTCCCTGCCCGCCCTCGCCGCAATCTGGAGGCTGAGGGGACCGATGCGCCAGTGGATCGAGGCGTTCGTGGCCGGATGGATCCCCTCCCCCCGCACCGTGCTGTGGCTGGCGCCCCTGAGCGCCGTGTACGTCGTGCTCGCGGCCGGCTGGGTCGGGAGGCTGCGCTGCGGTCGCGGGATCCGCGCCCCGTACACGAGAAAAATCTTCCACGTCCTCATCTTCACGGTCGCCGGGGTCCTCCACCTGGCGGCCGGACGGACCGCCGTCGTCGTGTACGGCAGCGTGGTCGCCGCCGCCGTGCTCGTGGCCGTGTGGCGGGGGGACGGATTCCCGTTCTACGAGGCGATGGCCCGACCGAGCGATGCGCCCCGGCGCACCCTCTTCATCCTCGTCCCCCTCCTCACGACGGCCGCGGGCGGCGTGCTCGCCAACCTCCTCTTTCCGGCTCACGCCTACGTCGGCTATCTCGTCTGCGGCTGGGGCGACGCGCTCGGCGAACCGGTGGGGGCGCGCTGGGGAAGCCACCCGTACCGGGTACCCTCCCTGGCCGGCGTCCGCGCCCAACGGAGCCTGGAGGGGTCCGCGGCCGTCACGCTCGGGGGGGCGGTGGCGGCGGCCGCCGGCCTGCTCGCCGTGGGGCACGGGCTGCCGCCCGCCGTGACCGTCGGCCTGGCCTGCGGAGCGGGCGGAGCCGCCGTGGAGGCGGTGAGCACCCACGGCATGGACAACCTCACCGTCCAGGTGGCGGCCGCGGGCCTGGCCGCCGCCCTCCTCTGACGGCCCCCGGATCCGTGGCCCCGGATCCGTGGCCCCCGCCGGCCGCCATGCCCCGCCCCGCCATGCCCCGCCGGCCGCCGGGAACGCCCCGGCCCTCCCCCACGTTGTGAGCCGGACGGCAACACGGGGGCACAAGCGGGAGCGGCGAATGCCAGGGGCGGGACCACAGGAGCCACGGACGAAACCTCAGGAGCTGCGCACGGGGCCTGGAGACACGAGCTCAGGTACGCCGTCGGCGCCGGATCGGGCCACCGGGAGCCGCGGGACGAAGAGCGTGGGAGCGTCTCGAGTCGAGATCTCCCGGCTCATGCGCCCGCAGGACGCGAACTTCGCGGGCAACGTGCACGGCGGGGTGCTCCTCGGACTGATGGACGAGGTGGCCTACCTGTGCGCCTCGCGGTACGCGGAGAGCTATGCCGTGACGGTCAGCGTGCACGACGTGCAGTTCGACACCCCCGTCCGTGTCGGGGAGATGGTCACCCTGCGCGCGGCCGTGAACGCCGTGGGACGGACCTCCATGGAGATCGGCATCCAGATCGTGGCCGCGGATCCCCGGCGCCCGGGGTCAGGACGCCGCACCCATCGCTGCTACTTCACGTTCGTCGCCCTCGACGAGGAGGGCCGGCCGAAGCCCGTGCCCGAGCTTGTCTGCGAGACGGACCAGGACCGGGAATGGCGGTGCGAGGCCGAGCTGCGGCGCCAGCTACGGGAGCACTACCGCAAGGAGGTCGAGACCGGCGTCTGTCGGGCCATGACCTCCTGACCACCCTCCGAACGGGCCGGGCGTCGTCCCCTGCCGTCGCCTCTCCGCGGACGATAAGCGCCCCGATCGCCTCGAGTGTTCCTCTTGGCGAGAGAAGTGAGGACGCGCGACACGCATCGGGCCCGACCGTAGACGGCGGGTCCGACGGCGATCGACCCTCTCCGCCCGTTTCCCCTGTGGCCGGGCAGGGTGCCGCATAAATCCATGAGAAGCGACGACAGCCGGCTGCTCCCCCCACAGCCGACCCGCCGGTCGGTCACGCTGAGGTGTGCCCAGCTCCTTCCCCTGGCCCTCGGCACGGTCGTCTCGGCCGGCGCGGCCCAGGGGCGCCCTCCCCCCGATCCCACCGCCGGCCGCGCGCCGGATTCTGGCGTACCGCCCGCTCCGAACGCCGTAGAGGGCGACCCGATCGCCCGGGCGGAAAGGCGGAACGGTCCGCTCCGCATCGATGGCCGCCTAGAGGAGGCGGCCTGGCTCCAGGCCCCCGCCGTCACCCGCTTCGTGCAGGGAGAGCCGACGGAGGGTGCCGCGCCCGCCGAGCCCACGGAGGTGCGTCTCCTGTTCGACGACGGGGCACTGTACGTGGGCGCCCGCCTGTACGAACGGGACCCCGAGCAGGTGCGCGACCAGCTCGTGCGGCGCGACGCGGAGGGACAGTACGACTACTTCGAGTTCTCTCTGGACCCGAACGGGGATCGCCTGACCGGCTACCGGTTTCGGGTCGGGGCCAGCGGGGTCGAAAGCGACGCCTTCCTGTACGAAGACACGCGCGAAGACCGGGAGTGGGACGCGGTGTGGGACTCCGGCGTGCAGCGCGACTCCCTCGGCTGGAGCGTGGAGATGCGGATTCCCCTCTCCCAGATCCGGTACGAGAGCCCGAGCCCGAGCCAGCCCTGGGGGGTGAACTTCATTCGCCGGCGACTCGCCTCCACCTCCCTGAGCTACTTCTCGCTCGAGTCCAGGACCGTGCGGGGCAAGGTGAGCCAGTTCGGCCTCGTGGAGGGGCTCGAGCTTCCGCGGCGCGCCCGGAGGCTAGAGGTCGAGCCGTTCGCGGTCTCCCAACTGCGCTCCGAACCGGCGGAACCGGGGAATCCGTTCGCCGACCGACCCGACCTCGCCCCCCGCTTCGGCGCGGACCTGAGCTACGGGGTGGGCTCCGCCTTCAGCCTGGACGCCACGGTGAATCCCGACTTCGGCCAGGTGGAGGTGGATCCGGAGGTGATCAACCTGACCGCGTTCGAGACGTTCTTTCCGGAGAAGCGGCCGTTCTTCGTGCAGGATGCCCGACTGTTCGACTTCAACCTCTCCGGGGGGCGGAACACGCTCTTCTTCAGCCGCCGGATCGGTCGCCGGCCACACGGCGGGGCGCCGGACGGGGCGGAGTTCTCGGAGATCCCCGGGGAGACGACGATCCTCGGGGCGGCGAAGTTCACCGGCCGGACGACGAGCGGGCTCTCCGTCGGCCTGCTGACCGCGGTGACCGACGAGGAGGAGGGCCGAGCGCTCCTTGCCGAGGACGGGAGAGTCCGCTCTTTCACCGTCGAGCCGCGCTCGGAGTACGGCGTCTTCCGACTCCAGCAGGACTTCCGTGGCGGGGCGAGCCGCGTGGGCGGGATCTTCACCTCCCTGAATCGAGAGCTGCCGAAGGACGGCACGTTCGAGGAGCTCACCTCCAACGCCTACGGCGCCGGCCTCGACTTCGAGCATGCGTGGGGTGGATCGAGCCGCCGCAACTGGCGGGTGTTCGGGCACTGGGCGACCACGCTCGTCCGGGGCTCGCCGGCCGCCCTTCTCCGGATCCAGGAGAGCTCCAATCACTTCTTCCAGCGACCGGACGCCGAGGACCTGTCCGTGGACTCGACCGCGACCTCCATGAACGGCTCCGAGTGGCGGGTGCAGCTCGAGCGCCAGAGCGCGGAGCACTGGACCTGGGCGACGTGGCTGGGGGAGGTGACGCCGGGGTTCGAGGTGAACGATCTGGGGTTCACGACCACCACGGAACGCCTGGACGCCGGAGCACGGCTCGGCTACCGGCAGATCCACCCCGGAAAGCTCTTCCGGGAGTATCGGGTCCGGCTGTTCACCTTCCACAACTTTCGCCACTCGCTGCTGGACGACTTCTTCTCGGCCAGGAACTTCGCCCGCGCGTACAAGCGGGGCACCTTCTCCCTGAACGGGGACTTCACCTTCCTCAACAACTGGTCGCTGGAGGGGCGCGTCTCCTACTCCCCGCAGAGCCTCAGCGACACTCAGACGAGGGGCGGTCCGCTGATGACAGAGCCCGCCTCGCTCGGCTACCGGCTGGAGGTCGAGACGGACCCGCGCGCCGCCGTGAGCCTCCAGCCGGCCGTGGAGTACACGGAGCGCATGCGGGGCGGCGGCCGGACCGTGCGCACGGGCCTCAGCCTGGCGCTCCGCCCCGCCCCCGCCTGGGAGGTACGCTTCGGCCCCCGATACGGCCGGGAGCGGGACGCGGCCCAGTACGTCACCGCCACCGACGTGTCGCCGTTCGCGCCCACCTTCGGGAGCCGCTACCTGTTCGCCGACCTCCTTCGTCAGGAGCTGTCGCTGGAGACCCGGCTGAACGTGACCTTCTCACCGGACCTCAGCCTCCAGGTCTTCGTCCAGCCGCTCGTCTCGGTGGGCGACTTCCAGACGTACCGGCAGCTCGCCCGAGCGGAAAGCTTCGACTTCCTGGACTTCACGGAGGGAGCCGCCTCGGAGAGCGGAGGAAGCGTATCCTGTGTCGGGGGCACGACCTGCGTCCTGGACGGAGAGCGCTTCGTGGAGCTCGACGGCCGGGGGCCGGCCGATTTCTCCTTCGGGGACCGGGACTTCAACATCCGCTCGCTGCGAGGGAACGCCGTCCTGCGGTGGGAGTATCGGTCCGGTTCCACCCTGTTCCTCGTGTGGCAGCAGAGCCGCCGGGAGACGCTCGAGACGGGAGGTTTCTCCGTCGGGAGAGACCTGGGCGGCGTGTACAGCGCGCCGGCCACGAACACGTTCATCCTGAAGATCAGCCACTACCTGAGCCTGTAGCGCGGGGTCGTGCGAGCGGAAGATCGGGGACCGGAGCGAGTGCGCGAACGGGGCCGAGGCGGGCTCCGGCGGGAGCCTCGTGGGGCTCGGCCACGGGGCCGGGTCGAGCGCGGCCGGGGCGACGGCGGGAGCCCAACGCCGGGAGCGCGGCGGACGTGACGGACGCTGGCGCCCCCCAGCACCGAGACGCCGCACGCCGCCACACCCCGGCGACATACGCGGTCGGGCCGTCCGGCCGAGCCTGCCGGCGGACGCCCCGACCCACCCGCACAACGTCTCAGCCCGGGAGATTGTGACACGCCTACCTCCTCTCCGCCCGACCTGATCCTGACCGGCGGCCGCGTGTGGACCGGGGAGCCGGCCTCCCGGCCCGGGTGGCGAGGCACCGGTTCGGGGCCACCGGCCGCCGGCTCCGGGGCGACACTCGTCCCTCCGGAGGCCGCGAGAGACGGCCCCGGAGCCCCGACCGCCGTGGCGGTGGCCGCCGGCCGCATCGCGGCCGTGGGTGCTGACGACGAGATCCTGGAGCTGGCGGGACGCCGAGCCCGCCGCATCCACCTGAACGGACGACGGCTCCTGCCCGGCTTCCACGACAACCACACCCACTTTCTCCAGGGCGGACTGGAGCTGGCCGGCGTGCAGCTCCGGGACGCGGCGAGCCGTGAGGAGTTCATCCGGCGGATCACCGCTCACGCCGCCGAACGGCCCGGCGAGTGGGTCACCGGCGGCGGGTGGAACCACGAGGCGTGGGGGGGCGAGCTTCCGCATCGGAAGTGGATCGATCCCCACACCCGGGAGACGCCCGTTCTCGTGCTGCGCCACGATCAGCACACCGGTCTGGCCAACGCCCGGGCGCTGGAGCGGGCCGGGATCGGGGTCCGCACCCCCGATCCGCCCGGCGGGCGGATCGTGCGCGACGCGGACGGATGGCCCACCGGAGTCCTGATGGATGCGGCCCTCGAACTCGTCCGGCGGATCGTCCCCCCACCGACCCCGGCTCAGTGGGACACCGCCCTTCAGGCGGCCACCGCGGTGGCTCTGGCGCACGGTGTCACCACGGTGACCGACATGGGCACCTTGCACGGCTGGCAAGGGCTCGAGGCGTATCGGCGCGCTCGGCGGGCCGACCGGCTCCCGCTGCGCGTGTACGCCGCCGTGCCGATCGCCGACTGGCGTCGCATGGCGGAGTGGGTGAAGCGGCAGGGCCGAGGGAAGGGCCGGCTTCGATGGGGGGCGGTGAAGGGGTTCGTCGACGGCTCCCTCGGGGCGGGGACGGCCTGGTTTCACGAGCCGTTCGCCGACGAGCCGGCGAATGCCGGCCTTCCCGTGTGCGACCTGGAGGAGCTCCGGGAGCAGATCCGGGCCGCCGACGCCGTCGGGCTGCAGGCGATCGTCCACGCGATCGGCGATCGGGCGGTGGATTGGCTGCTGGATGCGTTTGCGGCGGCCCGGGAGGCGAACGGCCCCCGCGACCGCCGCTTCCGGATGGAGCACGCCCAACACCTCCGCCCCGTGGCGATTCCCCGGTTCGCCGCCGAGGGCGTCATCGCCTCCGCCCAGCCGTACCACCTGGTGGACGACGGCCGGTGGGCGGAGCGGCGGATCGGGCCCGAGCGGGCCCGGACGACCTACGCCTTTCGGGACCTGCTGGACGCGGGGGCCAGCCTGACGTTCGGGAGCGACTGGACCGTCGCACCTCTTGACCCTCTGCAGGGAATCCACGCCGCCGTGACCCGCCGGACCGCGGGAGGGCGTCACGCTGCGGGCTGGGTACCGGAGCAACGCATCACCGTGGCCGAGGCCCTGACCGCCTACACGACGGCAAACGCCCGGGCTTCCTTCCTGGAGGCGCACACGGGGGCTCTCCGCTCCGGCCTCACCGCGGATCTCGTCGCCCTCTCCCACGACATCCTCACCGAGCCACCCGAGATTATTCAGGAGACGCGCGTGGATCTCACCGTGATCGGGGGGGCCGTGGCGTACCGATCGGCCGGCCTGTAGGGGCCCGAGCCCCGACCGACGCTCCGAGCCGGACGACGCGTGGCGCGGAGTTCCGGCTTCCCCTACGATGGCCGCGACGTGACGACGGCAGCGAACCCGTTTTACGAGAGAGACCATGAGCGAGAACCGGATACAGGGAAAGCGGGTGCTGATCACCGGAGCCAGCGCGGGGATCGGAGCGGCCTGCGCCCGCCGGCTGGCCGAGGAAGGAGCCGGCCTGGCGCTGTGGGCCCGGCGGCTCGACCGGCTGGAGGGTCTGGCCGACGAGATCGCCCGGCGGCACGGCAGGGACGTTCACATCGCGCGGGTGGACATCCGGAACCGCGAGCACGTGGAGGCGGCGGCGGAAGAGCTCCTGCGCCACGTCGGCGTCCCGCACGTACTTCTGAACAACGCGGGGCTGGCGGCCGGCCTGGCACCCGTCCAGGAGGGAGACCCGGAGGACTGGGACGTGATGGTGGATACGAACGTGAAGGGGCTCCTGTACGCGACGCGCGCCCTCCTGCCGCACATGATCGAGGCGGGCCGCGGCCACGTGGTGAACGTCGGGAGCACGGCCGGACACACGACCTACCCGCGGGGGAACGTGTACGCGGCCACCAAGTTCGCCGTCCGCGCCCTCACCGAGGGGATGAACCTGGACCTGTCCGGCACGCCGCTCCGGGTCTCGAGCGTGGACCCCGGCTACGTGAAGACGGAGTTCTCCCTCGTCCGCTTCCAGGGAGATGAGGAGAGGGCGGAGGCGGTCTACCGGGGGTTCCAGCCCCTGAGTCCGGAAGATGTCGCCGATGCCGTGGCCTACGTGATCAACGCCCCGGAGCACGTGAACGTGTTCGACATGGTCCTCCTGCCGACGGCCCAGCGGAACATCTACGTCGTGGACCGCGAGGAGGGCTGAAGCGGCGCTCTCCCGAGCCAAGCGTGGACCCCGCGTCTCCGCGGAGACGTCTCAACGCCCGGCCTGCGCTGCAACCAGAGTGATGACGCCAGTGGACCCGTGTGGACAACGTGCTCGGCGCGGGTCGTAGGACCCCCGCGGCGGCCCCGCTACCGGGAGCCTCGTCCCCGCTACCGGGAGCCTCGTCCCCGGGTCCAGACGAGGACGAGGCCGCTCTCCCAACAGTTGCCCTTGCGCAGGTCTGTCGGTTGGCCGCTGCCGTACGCACGGTGGAGACACTGCTCCGCGTCGGAGCCCCGGACCGCGCGCGGGGAAGTGACGGCGTCGTCGAAGAGGCGGCCGCGGAGCGCATGGGGCAGGGCGGCATCGGTCCGCATCGTCAGTGTCGTACCCATGTACGACGGAGGGAGCGGCGACCGAACCCCGTAAGCCGCCGCCGGGCCCTACGGGAGCCGCGCCGCCGCCGGGCCCTACGGGAGCCGCGCCGCCGCTTTCCGCACCTCGCCCTCGG
>JBHHYJ010000018.1:0-43839 GCA_046757485.1 Gemmatimonadota bacterium | reverse complement strand
CTGCTCCGTCCCCGTCCCCAGGCGGCCCGCCGCACCCCGGCCCCAGCAGAAGAGCGCACCCGAGATCGCCAGGGCGCAGGTGTGCTCCGCCCCGGCGCTCACCTGGGACAGGGCCAGACCACCGGCCACGGCCGTCGGGGTCGGCCGATCCTGCTCGGTGCCCGTTCCCAGTCGACCTCCTTCGCCGCGGCCCCAGCACACGGCCAGGTCGCCGTCGGTGACCCCGCAGCTGTGCCGGCTTCCGGCCGCGACCTGGAGAAAATCGAAGCCCGGCCGACCGGAGCCGGGTCCGAGCTCCGGAAGCTGAGCGTCCTCATCGCAGCCCCCCGTGAGGAGCAGGCCGAAGACGATGGCGAGTGCTGCCGGACGTGAGAACATGCCGAACGCTCCAGGTGAAGTTGGCCCCCCAGGATTCGAACCTGGATTACCGGCTCCAAAGGCCGGGGTCTTGCCATTAGACGAGGGGCCAGTGACGGCAAAGTGGCCGAGACTCCGAGCCGGCCGCAAGCTGCTCACGAGCCGCCTCCACCCCGGCCGCCGGAGCCGAGGCCCGGCGATCCGCTCTCGATCTCCCCGGCCGTCCGTTCCACCTCGGCCTCCACAAGCTCCTCGCTGTGACCCACCTCGGACCAGGTGAGCCCCAGTCGGTGCACGTACCAGAGACCGAGGATCGTCACCGGGAGGAAGGTCGTGATGTGGTACCCGGCAGCGAAGCTGATGATCAGGGCCGGGTTCACCCCGAAGCCGTCCAGGGCGAGGCGCGCTCCCGCCTCCAGGGGACCGAAGAAGCCCGGGCTGGACGGCAGGGATACGGCGAAGCCGATGACGGACTGCAGCAGCAAGGCGCCCGGGATTCCCGGCCCATGGATGCCGAACGCCCGGAATCCCAACCAGAAGGAGAAGGCGTTCCACAGCCAGACGACCACGGTCCAGGCCAGGACCCGGGCGAAGAGGTGCGCGTGGCGCAGCGAGCCCAGGCCCGAGATGAAGGAGACCAGGATCCCCGTCGCCCGGTCGGCCATGGCCCGCGGAAAGAGCCGGTGGACCACATCGCGGAAGACGCCCAGAAAGCGCTCCGGGAAGCGCACCAGCAGCCACAGCGCGAGGAAGCCCACGAGAACGATCACGGTGGCCACCCAGAACAGGTGGCGCAGGATCTGGGGCTCGCGGTCCGTCGCGAAGCCGGCGAGTGACAGGCCGGGAAGCAGAAAGAGAACGAGAACCATCCCGTCCAGCAGCCGTTCCACGACGAGGGAGGCGAAGGCGGAGCTCATCCCGATCGGCTCGTTCCGCGACAGGGTGTACGCCCGCGCGAACTCCCCCAGCCGGGCCGGGAGCAGGTTGTTCGCCATGAAACCCACGCATACGGCGGAAAAACGAGACCGGAAGGAGGAGGTGGCGAAGGCGGGAAGCAGAAGCAGCCTCCACCGGAACGCCCGCAACACGAACGTTCCCGTGGCCGCCGCGACCGCCGCGGCCAGGAGCCACGGATCGGCATCCCGGAGGTGCCGGAGCATCTCGCCCACCGAGACGTCCCGGAGGGCCCACCACAGCAGGGCCACGGACAGGCCGAGCCCCAGGAGGATCGTGATGTGTCGGCGATTCACCGGGCGGTCGTCATGGCGCACATCCTGGTGCCGGGCGCGCTCCCATCACGAGCCTCCGCATCTCCCGAACCGCGCGCTCCAGGCCCACCAGGACCGCGCGACTGACGATCGAGTGCCCGATGTTCAGCTCCTCGCACTCCGGAATCGCGGCCACCGGCTGGACGTTCTCGTACGTCAGGCCGTGGCCCGCGTGCACCGCCAGCCCCAGAGCACGAGCCTGTCCCGCCGCCGCGGTCAGTCGCTCGAGCTGCCGGAGGCGCTCGACGCCGGCCCCGTTGGCGTACTCCCCGGTGTGCAGCTCCACGGCATCCACGCCGATCTCCGCCGCCGCGCGCACGGTGGAGCCGTCGGGGTCAACGAAGAGCGAGGTCCGGATCCCCGCCGCCTGGAGTCTCCCGGCAGCCGCGGCGATCCGATCCGCCGTCCGGGGTCCGAGCTCCAGCCCCCCTTCGGTCGTCACCTCCTCCCGGCGCTCCGGGACCAGCGTCGCCTGGAGAGGCCGCCATCCCTCGGCCAGCTCCAACACCTCCTCCTCGGCCGCCAGCTCCAGGTTCACGCACGTGCGCACGGTCCGCAGAAGAAGTTCCACATCCCGCTCCTGCACGTGCCGTCGGTCCTCCCTGAGGTGGACCGTGATACCGTCCGCCCCTCCCAGCTCTGCCAGCACGGCGGCACGCACGGGATCCGGCTCGTCCGTCTTGCGGGCTTCCCGCACGGTGGCCACGTGGTCCAGGTTCACGTAGAGGCGCATCGATCCTAGGAGCCTGTCCGAGTCATGGTGCGAGCCGCGTTACGAGCGCCACGGGGCCAGCGGGCACCCGGAGGGCGCAGGGGGGTTGCGGGCCCATCCGGCGTCGCTCGTCGTCGCCGATGGCTCTCGACATCGCCTCCTCCTCGCTCCTTGCCTGGGCCTCACAAGACCCCTGCGCGCGGCCGCACCCCATGACTCGGACAGGCTCCTAGCGGACTCTCGTTTCCCGCGCTGCCTGCCGTGACTCGACCCCCGCCGCTTCCCGCAGCGCGTGGCGCGTCGGCTCGTCGAGGCGCTCCTCCACCAGGTCGAGAAGTTGCTTGGCGAGCGCACGATACAGGGACGCGGTCCCCGGGTCGAGGGCACGGAGGTGGCCCGCCACCGTCGCGGCGTCACCTCGCACGAGGGGGCCCGTCAGTCCGCTTCGCAGGCCCACACCCGTGATCGCCTCCAGGGCGGATCGCGCCAGCGGGAGCAGGTGGTCGGGGCCCGGCGCGCCCTCGGACGCCCCTTCCAGCTCCCGAGCGGCGACCGCCAGACACGCGACCAGATAGTTGGAAGCGAAGACCGCCGCCGCGTGATAGCGGGCTTTCTCCCCGGACCGGACGCGGATCACCCGGGTGCGGAGCGCCCTCGACAGCCCCTCCCCCAGCGCGACGGCCGCCTCGTCTCCCTCGAGCCCCACGGAGATCCCCTCGAACGCGCCCTCCCGTGGCTCTGCGAAAGCGACGAGAGGATGCCAGCTCCCCACGGCTGCTCCTTCCCGGCGAAGGGGCGCCAATACCTCCGCACCATGATATCCGCTCGTGTGAAGCGCGACCTCGACGGGCGTCTCGCTTCGAGAGGGGCGGTCCGCCCAGGCGGCGGCCGCCCCCGACAGTACATCGTCCGGGACGCAGAAGAGGAGGCAGGCGGGATCGACGGCCTCCGCGCCCGCGCTGGCCGAGCCCTCGTCCGCGAGCCGCGCGTAGCCGATCTCGGGGTAGCGGGAGAGAAAAGCGGGCCGCGGGCCGGGGCTCACCACGGTGACGGTGGGAAAGAGCTTCGTCGCCGCCAGGTCCGCCGCCAGCGACAGCCCCACGCGTCCTGCCCCCACGATGGTGAGCGAGCTCACCCCGGCTCTCCCGTCAAGCGGCCCCCGCGAAGATCGCTCCATCGGCCCACGGCGGCTCTATGCGGCGTCGGAGTGCGTGACCTCCACCTCGGCCTGCTCCTTCCAGCGGCCGATCGCCGCTTCCGGAAGCCGGGCGGTGAGGACGATCCGACCGTCCCGCATCTCGCGGCTCAACACCTCGCCCGCCCGGTAGACCTCCGCCAACGTTCGCCCGTCCGTCGCGGGAAGCGTGACGCGCACGGTGGCCAGCCGCGCTCGGGCCTCCGCTCGCAGAATCGCCCGGAGCGGCTCCAACCCTCCCGGCTCGCGAACCGATGTCACCGCGTACTTCCCGAGGAACGCCGCACATCGCCGCCGGATGGCGTCCTCCTCGGCGTGCGTGAGCCGATCCGCCTTGTGGAAGACGAGCACGCTCGGGTGTCGCGCGGCGCCCACCTCCCGCAGCACCTCTCCGACCACCTCCCGGTGATGCTCCCAGTTCGGTGCCGAGGCATCGATCACGTGCAGGAGGAGCGCGGCCTCCCGCACCTCCTCCAGAGTCGCCCGAAAGGAGGCCACGAGGTGGTGGGGGAGCTTGCGGATGAACCCTACCGTGTCGGTCAGCAGGGCCCGGTGTCCGTCACCCAGATCCACCGCCCGAGTGGCGGAGTCCAGGGTGGCGAACAGCCGGTCCTCGACGAACAGCTCGCTTCCGGAGAGGGCGCGGAGGATCGACGACTTGCCGGCGTTCGTATACCCCACCAGCGTCACGCGGAATTGCCCCCGGCGAGCCTTGCGGCGAGTCTCCCGTCCCCGGTGGATGTGCTCGAGCTCGCGGCGCAGGCCAGCGAGGCGCCGATCGATGAGCCGACGGTCGCTCTCCAGCTGCTGCTCTCCCGGACCTCGCGCGCCGATGCCGCCGCCGATGCGGGAGAGGTGGGTCCACAATCGCTTGAGCCGCGGCCGCATGTACTGGAGCTGAGCCAGCTCGACCTGGAGCTTCGCTTCGGCCGTCCGAGCCCGAAGGGCGAAGATGTCCAGGATCAGCTCGCTCCGGTCCATCACCCGCACCGCGAGCTCCTCCTCCAGGGCCGAGCCCTGGGTGGGGGAGAGTTCTTCGTCGAAGATCACGAGGGTGGCGCCCAGGCCGTCGGCCAGTCGGCGGAGCTGCTTCACCTTGCCGGTGCCGATGTACAGGGACGGGTGCGGTGCCTCGAGGCGCTGGACGAGGGTGCCGGCGACCTCGGCTCCCGCCGTGTGTGCGAGGCGGGCCAGCTCCTCCAGGTGCTCGTCCACCACCCGGGAAGGGGTGTCCGGAGCCGGTGCCGCCACCAGGACGGCCCGTTCCACGGGCTCACGGATCTCTATCATCGCGCCGTATACCTCTCCTCGCTTCCCGCTTCACGGGGGCGGCCGCGAAGCGACCTCGTGGCCCCCTCGCCCTCCCCGTACCCGGGCCCGGCTTCGGAGAGCCGGGACCGGCCCCCGGACCCGCGGTCAAGCACCCTCTCGTTCCGGGGCGGCCGCCGCGCGCCGCGCCGCGGCGAACCGGGCCAGCCGCTCGCGAATCCGTTCCTCGCCCCCCTGCTCCCCGGGTCGATAGAAGCGCCGGCCTCCCAGCCGATCCGGCAGATAGCTCTGGGCCGCCACACCCCCGTCCACCTCGGGATCGTACACGTACCCCCGGCCGTACCCCAACCGCCGCATGAGGGAGGTGGGGGCGTTCCGGAGGTGGAGAGGCACGGGTTCCGCCGGCGTCTCGCGCGCCGCCTCCCGAGCCTCGGAGAAGGCCGCGTACACCCGGTTCGACTTCGGCGCGGCCGCCAGATAGACGGCCGCCTCGGCCAGAGCCAGGTCCCCCTCCGGCGAGCCCAGGAAGTGATACGCGTCCCGGGCCGCGAGGCACAGCCCGAGCGCCTCGGGATCGGCCAATCCCACATCCTCCACCGCCATGCGCGTCAGCCGGCGGGCCACGTACAGAGGATTCTCTCCCGCTTCGAGCATCCGGGCCAGCCAGTAGAGCGCCCCATCCGGATCGGAGCCGCGCACGGCCTTGTGGAGCGCCGAGATGAGGTTGTAATGCTCCTCGCCCGACTTGTCGTAGCGGGGGAAGCGCCGCTGCAGCGCCTCCTCGACCTCCCGGCGCCCGATCTCCTCCCGTCGGCCGGCCAGCTCCGCGGCCGTCTCCAGCGCGTTCAGGGCGCGGCGGGCGTCTCCGTCCGACGCCTCGGCCAGCAGCGCGAGAGCTTCCTCTCCGATGCACAACCCCATCCGGCCGAGCCCCCGCTCGCGGTCGGCGAGCGCCTTCCGGCAGATCGTCGCCAGCTCGGATTCGGTCAACGGCTCCAGCACGAAGACGCGCGTGCGGCTCAGGAGCGGTCCGACGACCTCGAAGCTGGGGTTCTCCGTCGTCGCGCCGATCAGGGTGATCGTGCCCGCCTCCACGTGGGGGAGGAAAGCATCCTGCTGAGCCCGGTTGAAGCGGTGAATCTCGTCCACGAACAGCACCGTCTTCCGCCCCGTGGCCCGCAGGCGCTCGGCCGCCTCGCCGATGACCTTTCTGACCTGCGGGATCCCCTGGGTCACTGCGCTGAACGGCACGAACGCCGCCCGGGTGGCCCGCGCGATGACGGCGGCCAGGGTCGTCTTCCCGCATCCCGGCGGGCCCCACAGAATGAGGCTGGGAACTCGATCCCTCTCGATCAGCTCCCGGAGCGCCGATCCGGCACCGACGACCGAGGCCTGCCCCTCCACCTCGTCCAGCGTGCGGGGACGCATGCGGGCGGCCAGAGGCGCCTCTGGAGCGGGATCGTCGAGCCATCGCCGCTTCCCCGCGGCGCGTCGCGGGCTCCGCGCCCCCGGACGGGTCTCCGGACGGCCCGGTGCCTCCTGCCCCGAGCCTCCGAAAAGGTCCGGCTCCTCCCGCCTCACCCGCCGTTCTCCTCGGAGGGCGTGCCGGGGACGCCCAGGTGGGCCAGCTGCATCAGCTCCCGGGCGCGCTCCAGGAGCCGGCTCCGGTCGTTGGCGTCGGGATCCTCCAGGACCTCGGCGTGCAGCTCGTCCAGGAGCACCCCGATCGCCGGCCCCTCCTGGACTCCGAGCCGCAGGAGATCTTCCCCGGAGATCGCCAGGTCGGCGAGGCTCAACGGGGGCGAGGCGAGGATCTCGTCGTGGACGCGCCGCCAGCTGGCCAGCAGGTAGCGGAGCTTCTCGGAGGCGCCTGCCGCGCGGGCATCGGCGAAGTGCAGGCGAAAGAGGTCACGGGCGGCCCCAGGCTCCACGTCGGAAAGCCACTCCCGCAGCGTGGCCGCCGAGTCCACCGGGCTCGGCAACGGCTCATAGTGCCGCAGGAGGTGGGTCGTCCACCGGGTGTCCGCGTTGGAGAACCGCAGCCGGTGCATCAGGCTCCGGCCGCGAGCCTCGCGCAGCTCGGCCTCGTCCGCCACCGGAACCAGCCATCGCGCCAGCCGCAGCAGGGGACGGGAGGCCGGGAGCGCATCCACCGCCCCGAGGTTCAGCTCCCAGCGTCCGTTCGTCTCGGCCCCGGCCGCGACCTCCGGATACCAGATCGTCAGCGCCCCCGCCTCTCGGTACAGCCGCAGCGCGCCGGAGGGCCACCGGTCGGCCAGCACCTTCATCAGCTCCTCACGCACCCGCTCGGCCGACAGGTGGCCGAGGTGAGAGGCGGCCCGCCCCAGGGCGGCCCACGTCTCCTCCTCGATCGTCAGACCGAAGCGGCCGGCGAAGCGGAGGCCCCGCAGGACCCGCAGATAGTCCTCGGCGAAGCGCTCCTCCGCCCGGCCCACCGCGCGCAGCACCCCGGAGCGAAGGTCCTCCCGGCCGCCGAACGGGTCTCGAAGCTCCTCCGTGGCCGGCCTCCAGGCCACCGCGTTGATCGTGAAGTCCCGGCGGGCGAGGTCCTCCTCGATCGTCTCGGCGAACTCCACCACCGCGTGGCGCCCGTCCGTGTCGATGTCCCGCCGAAAGGTGGTCACCTCGTAGAGCACTTTGTCCGCGCCCAGCACGCCCACCGTGCCGTGCTCGATCCCGATCGGCACCGTGCGGCGGAATATGCGGCGAACTTCCTCCGGCCGCGCCTCGGTCGCCAGGTCCCAGTCCACCCGACCCGCTCCCTGCAAGGCGTCCCGAACGGCTCCGCCCACGGCCCATGCCTGGTAGCCGCGGCGCTCCAGAGTCTCCGCGATCCGCCGGAACTCCGCGGGAGGCTCCAGCGCCTCGGCAGACGACCCGCTCAACGGCCGAACGCCATTCGGGCTCCCGACGTGCTCACCCGCACAGGACGCTCCCGCCGTTCACGTTCAGTACCTCTCCCGTCACGTGCCGCGCCAGGTCGCTGAGGAGAAAGCAGATCGGCCCCGCCACGTCCGCCGCCGTCGCCACGCGGCGCAGGGGGATCTCCCCGATCACGGCGTCCCGCGCCGGCGTTCGCAGGACCGAAGCGCTCATCTCCGTGTCCACCCAGCCCGGAGCCACCGCGTTGACCGTGATCCCGCGCGGACCCAGCTCCGCCGCCAGGGATTTGCAGAAGGCGATGATCGCTCCCTTGCTGGCCGCGTAGTGGCTGTGGCCCGCCTCTCCTCGCTGTCCCGCCGTCGAGGAGAGCAGGACGATCCGGGCCCCTTCCTTCATGCGCCTCACCGCGGCCCGGGTCGTCAGGTAGAGGGAGGTGAGGTTCACGTCGAGCATGCGGCGCCACGCCTCCGGCTCCAGCTCCTCCAGGGGCAGCTCCGCGGCGTTCCACACGCCGGCGTTGCCCACGAACCCCTCGAGCTCGCGAAACTCCTCGTCCACGCGGGCGAAGAGGCGTTGCACCTCGTCGGGGCGGGACACGTCGCCGGGCTCGGCCCAGATCCGTGCTCCGGCCCGATCCTCCGCCTCGCCGGCCCCCGGGCGACCCGCCCGCGCCCGCCGGGCCGCCTCGCCCGCCTCCCGGACCGCCCGCTCCGCCTCGTCGTGCGCCCGGTGATAGGCGATGCCCACCCGGGCTCCCGCCGCCGCCAGCAGCACCGCCGTGGCGCGCCCGATCCCGCGGGAGCCTCCCGTGACGAGCACGCGCCGGCCGGCCAGACCCGGGAGCCTCAGCGGTTCCTCACTCGGCGATCGAGGCCCCCGGCGCCAGCTTCCCGAGCCCGCGGCCCAGGCGACCCCGCGGTCCGACGCGGTCGGCCAGACGCAGAAGATCCTCACCCAGCTCCGCCGCCGCCTCGAACGCGTAGGTGAGGCTGGCGTCGGCGGCCAGCAGGTGGACGGCGGATTCCCGACCCCGGGTGCCGGCCAGGACCCGATCGAACCCTTCCAGAGCGGCCAGGGCGAGGGTATCGGCCACCGAGGAGGAGGGGGAGACGTGGGGCGCCGCGGCTTCCAGCGAGGAACGGATCGCCTCGGCCAGCTCCGCCGGCACCCGCGCGAGGCGGGGCTCCAGCCAGGCACGTGCCTCCTCCAGGGGTGCGGCGATACCCGCTCCTTCCGCCGTCCGGGCGCCCGACGTCGGCCGCCGACCGCTCTTCCTCCTATGCGGGGGCATCCTACGGGCTCTCCCGACGCATGGCGGCGGCCGCCCGCTCCCGCGCCACCTCAAGGGCCTCCTCGACCCGCGAAGGATCGCCGACCCCGCCGCGGGCGAAGTGCGCCCTTCCTCCCCCGCGCGAGCCCGTCGCTCCGCTCGCCAGCTTCACGAGATCGCCCGCCTTCAGACCCCCGCGAACCCAGTCGTCCGTGACCACGGAGAGAAACGCCTCCCTGCGCTCCTCCCGCTCATCCCCCACGACCACGTGCACGATCGCCGCGCCGGAGCGGATCTGCTCTCGGAGCCGGTCGCCGAACTCCGCCAGGTCGCTGTCCGGCGGGAGGGGGACGTGGCCGTGGGCCAGCAGGCGGCTCCCGTCGACCGGGTCCGCCCGCTCCTCCACGAGCCGCGCCGCGAGGCGTCCGGCCGCCTCCTCCCGCCGACCGGCCGCTTCCTCCGCCAGCCGCTCCGCCTCCCGTCGGAGCCTGCGTACCCGTTCGGGCAGCTCCGCGGGCGGGACCAGGAGCTCCCGGGCCAGCTCTCCGACGAGCTCTTCCATGCGGAGCGCCCTGTCGTACGCCCCGGGCCCCGTGAGCGCCTCGATCCTCCGGATCCCCGCCGCGATGCCCGTCTCGGCGACGATCTTGAAGAGGCCGATCTGCCCGGTGAAGGCCACGTGGCACCCTCCACACAGCTCGAGACTCACGCCCGGCACCTGGATCGTCCGGACGACGTCACCGTACTTCTCTCCGAACAGGGCCATCGCCCCGGCTTTCAACGCCTCCCGGTACGGCCGGTGCTCCGCCCGCACGGGGAGGTTGTCCCAGATCGCCTGGTTCACGCGCCTCTCCACCGCTCGCTGCTCCGCGGGCGAGAGGGGCCCTCGGTGGCTGAAGTCGAAGCGCAGACGGTCGGGGGCGACGAGCGAGCCCGCCTGATGGACGTGGTCTCCCAGCTCCGCCCTGAGCGCCGCGTGCAGCAGGTGCGTGGCCGTATGGTTGCGTTCCGTATCCCGACGAGCGCCCTCCTCCACTTCCGCGAGGACGCCCTCCGGAGCGGTCCGCGGCAGGCTGCCGCGGACCACGGGCCCCGCCAGCACCGTCTGGCCGCGCTCGTTCCGTCCCACCGTCCTCACCTCGACCTGCCAACCCTCGCCGGAGACTCGCCCCGAGTCGGCGACCTGACCGCCCGCTTCCGCGTAGAACGGGTTGCGCTCGAGAATGAAAAACGCCCGGCCGTCCCGCCGCTCGAACGCCAGCACCCGCGTCTCCACGCGGAGCTCCCCGTAGCCGACGAACTCCTGCTCCCCCTCCGTCACCAGGGCGGCGATCTCCTCCATCCGGCCCGCCTCGCCGCCTCCGCTCCCGCGATCCTCCCGCGAGCGGGCACGCTGGAGCTCGAGGGCCGTGTGGAATCCGTCCACGTCCACCCGGTAGCCGCGCTCGGCGGCCATGAGCTGGGTAAGGTCCAGCGGGAAGCCGAACGTGTCGTACAGCCGGAACGCATCCTCGCCGGAGAGGACGCCGGGCGCGACGGGTCCGGGGGGGGCGACCTCGTCGAAACGCCGCATGCCCTCCTCGATCGTCGCCAGGAAGCGTTCCTCCTCCGCCCGCGCGGTCTCGGCCAGGTGGTGGCGGCGGGTCTCGAGCTCCGGGTAGACGTCGGCCAACATCGCCACCGTGCGGTCCACGAGGCGCACCAGGGTCGGCTCACGGCGCCCCAGGAGCCAGGCATAGCGCCCCGCCCGTCGCAGGATGCGGCGCAACACGTATCCGCGGCCCTCGTTCGAGGGGAAAACGCCGTCGGCCAGAAGGAACGCGACGGCCCGGGCGTGGTCCGCCAGCACGCGGAACGGTAGCCCCTCCTCCCAGTCCTCCGGCTCCCGCGGGTACCGTCGTCCCACGACCTCCTCCGCCTCCTCGATGAGGGGCAGGAAGAGGTCGGTGTGGTAGTTTGTCCGTTTGCCCTGGAGCACGGCGGCGATGCGTTCCAGGCCGGCTCCCGTGTCGATGGACGGGGCCGGCAGCGGTCGGTCCCGGCCGTCTTCTCCGCGGTCGAACTGCATGAAGACGAGGTTCCAGATCTCCATGAAGTGGTCCGCCTCGCCCGCGAGGAGGAACTCCTCCGGGGTGAGGGACCGCGGGGCGTCGGGGGGGCGCACGTCGTAGTGGAGCTCCGAGCAGGGTCCGCAGGGTCCGGTCTCGGCCATCTGCCAGAAGTTCTCCCGGTCCCCGAGACCCAGCACCCTCTCCGGGGGGATCTCGCTCACCTCCAGCCACAGCGCCCGCGCCCGCTCGTCGTCGCGGTGGACCGTGGCCCACAGGCGATCCGGCTCGAGTCCGAGCTCGGCGGTGACGAACTCCCAGGCAAAGCGTATCGCCTCCTCCTTGAAGTAGTCTCCGAAGGAGAAGTTGCCCAGCATCTCGAAGAACGTGTGGTGCCGGGCCGTGCGGCCCACCTCCTCGAGGTCGTTGTGCTTGCCGCTCACGCGCAGGCACTTCTGCACGGTCACCACGCGTGGCCCCGCCGGCTCCTGCCGGCCCAGGAACGCGCGCTTGAACGGCACCATCCCCGCGTTGGTGAACAGGAGGGTCGGATCGTCGGCCGGCACCAGGGGGGCACTCGGCAGGTGGAGGTGGCCCGCCCGCTCGAAGAACTCCACGAACCTGGATCGGATCTCGGATGCCTTCACAGCTCCCCGCGCTCGTCCTCCGCTTTCCCGTGTGACCCAGGGCTCGGGACGCTTTTCCGCAGACCGCCCCAACCGTTCGGCACCCCGACCGGGGGCGACATGCCGCCGGGGCCCGGCAATATGCGCCGCCCCGACGACGGGCTCAATCGAGACCGCCCGGGGGGCCGGCGAGGCGCTCCACGGCGGCTCTCACTTCCGCCGCCCGGAAGCCTCTCCGGCTGAGATACCCGTACAGGCGCCGTTTGGCCTGTTCGGGCGCCGCCGACCGCAGGCGGCGCCACCCCTTGGCCGCCGCCCGGCGGAGAAGCTCCTCCTCGGTCACCACCTCTTCCTCGAGCGCCCGAGCGATTCCGGCCCGAGCGTCGGACCGATCCACGCCGCGCTCCCGCAGCTCCGCCTCGAGGAGGGCGAGGGAGCGAGGGCGGAGGCGGATCCGGTCGCGCGCGAAGGCGGCGGCGAACTCCCGGTCGTCCAGGTGGCCGGCCTGCACGCACCGCTCCACGGCCGCCCGCACCGCCCCCTCTCCGTACCCGGCGCGGCGGAGATGGCGTTCCACCTGGAAACGGCTTCGGGGTCGTCCGGCAGCGTAGCGAAGCGCCCGATCGGCCGCTTCACAGCGGCGGCCTGCCTCGCGAAGCTCTTCCACCTCCTCGGGAGCGAGCTCGCTCCCCTTCGCCAGGCCCCTGTGGCGGATCGCTTCCGTGGGGATTCGGCACAGGAAGACGCCGTCCAGGAAGAGCTCCGTTCGGCCCGGACGGCGCGGGCTGGGCCGCAGGCGCGTCAGGTGGGGCATCTTCGCCTGGAGGCCGGTGGAAGACACACGGCGGGTCGCGTTACGAGCGCCGTGGGGCCGGATGCCGGGCGGCGCGACTCCCGCGGCCCCCGCCACGCCCGGGCGGGCGACGGCCGGAGCCGGAAGATGAGGGTCGCGCGGCTACGCCCCCTCCGACGCGTCGGACCCTTCCACCTCCGCGCCGTTGGACGACGGGGCGGGGACCATCCCCAGCCGCTCCCGGATGCGACGCTCGATCTCGTCGGAGAGGTCGGCGTTTTCCTTCAGAAACGCCTTCGCGTTCTCTCTCCCCTGCCCGAGCCGTACGTCGTCACCGTAGGAGTACCACGCACCGGCTCGATCCACGATCTCCTGCTCCTCGCCCATGTCCACGAGGAGACCTTCCCGGCTGATCCCCTCGTTGAACATGATGTCGAACTCCGCCTGGCGGAACGGCGGGGCGCACTTGTTCTTCACCACCTTGACCCGGGTGCGGTTGCCGACCTGCTCGTTCCCCTCCTTGATGGACGCGATCCTCCGGATGTCGAGACGCAAGGAGGAGTAGAACTTGAGCGCCCGGCCACCCGTGGTCGTCTCGGGGTTCCCGAACATCACCCCGATCTTCTCCCGGATCTGGTTCGTGAAGACGACCGCCGTGTCGGATCGGCCGATCGCCCCGGTGAGCTTGCGAAGGGCCTGCGACATGAGACGGGCCTGGAGCCCCACGTGCGCGTCTCCCATCTCACCCTCGATCTCGGCCCGGGGCACCAGGGCGGCGACGGAGTCGACGACGACCACGTCCAGCACGCCCGAGCGTACGAGAACCTCGGCGATCTCCAGCGCCTGCTCCCCCGTGTCGGGCTGGGAGACGAGGAGGTTCTCCACATCCACCCCCAGGCGCTCCGCGTAGGTCACGTCCAGGGCATGCTCGGCGTCGATGAACGCCGCGACCCCCCCGTCCTTCTGCGCGTTGGCGATCACGTGGAGCGTCAGGGTCGTCTTCCCGGACGACTCGGGCCCGAAGATCTCCGTGACCCGGCCTCGAGGGATGCCCCCGATCCCGGTCGCGTAGTCCAAGTTCAGCGCTCCGGTGGAGACGGCGGACGTCTGGACCCTGGCACCGTCGGCTCCCAATCGCATGATGGCACCCTTTCCGTGGGCGCGCTCGATCTGGTTGATGGCTACGGTGAGGGCCTTCCTGCGATCTTCGCTGAGCTCCAGGGTCATGGATCGATCGACCTCCGAATCGTGAGTGGGTGACGGGCGTGCGGGCGCCGCATCGTATATAGCATCCTCCGGCACCTTTCGCAATTTCTTCGGGTCCCGATTCCTGACGCGAGCCGGCGAATCCGCGGCGCCCTCGAAGCCTGTTGATGAACTACAGGCTCTTGGAAGCCTGCTGAAGGATTCCAGCGACCTGTCCAGACAGCTTCGCTCCGCCCGTCAAGGAAAGATCAACGCGCGGCGGCCTCGAAGGCCGGCCGCGGCTCCCGGCGCGTCAGGCCAGCAGCCGCTCCACCTCGTCCAGAGCGCGGTCGATCCCCGCATCCGTCACGTCCAGGTGGGTGACCGCCCTCAGCTTCCGGGGCCCGACCGCCAGGAGGCGGACGCCCCTCGCCTCCAGATCCCTCTCCACGCGTCCGGCGGGCAGGGCCTCCCGCTCGATGCGGAGCAGCACGATGTTCGTCTCCGGCGGGTCGGCGGCGAGACCGTCGATGGCGTTCCAGCCCTCCGCCAGACGGCGGGCCCGGGCGTGGTCGTTCGGCAGCCGATCCAGATGATGCTCCAGCGCGTACAGGCCCGCCGCGGCCAGGATCCCCACCTGGCGCATTCCGCCCCCGAGCCGCTTCCGAACCGACCAGGCGCGGTCCATCGCCTCGGCCGTGCCGGCCAGCAGTGAGCCGATCGGACAGCCCAGCCCTTTGGAGAGCGACACCATCACCGTGTCCGCGCACGCCGCGTACGCGGCCAACGGGATCCCGGTCGCGGCCGAAGCGTTCCACAGACGGGCCCCGTCCAGGTGCACCGGCAGCCCGTGGCCGTCCGCCAGCGCATGCACTTCCCGCATGCCGTCGAGGGAGGCGACGACGCCTCCGTGCAGGTTGTGCGTGTTCTCGAGGCACAGGAGGCTCGTCTCGGGATGATGCCGGTCCCCCGGACGGATGGCGGGCTCGTAGTCCGCCGCGGCGACCCGACCTTCCCTCGACCCGACGCCGATGAGCTGCACGCCGGAGAGCTCCGCCGCGCCGGCCAGCTCGTAGTGCAGGATGTGAGATTCCCGCTCGCACACCGCCTCCGTTCCCCGGCGCGAGTGGAGACGAACGGCCGCCTGGTTCGCCTGGGTTCCCGAGGGGAAGAAGAGGGCCGCCTCCTTCCCGAGGAGGGCGGCGATCCGTCGCTCCAGCCGCTCCGCCGTCGGGTCCCGCTCGAGCACGTCGTCTCCGACGGGCGCCTCGGCGATCGCCCGGCGCATTCCGGGCGTGGGGCGGGTCACCGTGTCGCTGCGCAGGTCGACCGGCGGGGTCTCTCTCTCTCTCGTCATCACGAGCTTCCGGCGAATCCTATCGGCGAGGTCCGACCGGCGGGCTAGTCGTCGGAGGCGGCTCGGGGTGCCCCGCACGCGGGGCAGAAGCCGCCCGGTTCCCCCAGAGGGGCTCCGCAGGACGTGCAGGCGTTCCGGGCCGCCTCGTCCCGGGCGCGCAACGCCCGGATCGCGTACCGGTCGCGGAGGCTCCGATACTCCTCCTCGGGGAGCTTCCCCGTCCGATACTCGAACTCTACCTCGCGGAGGAGATCGAGCGCCTCGTCCCTCCGGGTCT
Source organism: Gemmatimonadota bacterium (assembly GCA_046757485.1). Lineage (GTDB taxonomy): Bacteria > Gemmatimonadota > Gemmatimonadetes > Palauibacterales > Palauibacteraceae > JBHHYJ01. The sequence continues at coordinate 28,578 of JBHHYJ010000018.1, read as the reverse complement.
CCGGCGTCGGCTCCTCACGCTCACCGCCGGAGGCCCCTTCGCGGACCGCCGACCAGACGACGACCGCCACGAGAGCGAGAAGCAGGGCACCGAACAGGTAAAAGGCCGTCATCCTTCCCTCCCGCGGCCGGCCCGGGCCAGCTCGAGAGCCCGCCGCGCTCCGGCTTCCGGATCCTCCAGCCGCTCCACGGGAAGCTCCGGCGGCAGATGGTCACGGACGCCCACGAGCGGTACCCCCAGCTTCAGACAGAACGCCGCCTCGCTCAGCGTCCCCCAGCCTCCGGCGATGGCGATCGCCGCCTCCGCGGCCCGCACGACGAGGAGGTTCCGTGCCTGACCCAGACCGGTGGGGATCGGGACCGTCACGCCGGGAGCCGCCGCCCGCGCATCCCCTCCCGGCAGGAGGCCGATCACGGTCCCTCCCTCGGCGCTGGCTCCCTCCGCCGCGGCGGCCATCACGCCTCCCAGACCTCCACACACGAGGATCGCCCCCGCCGAGGCGAGCGCACGGCCCACCCGCCGTGCCGTCTCGCGCGCCTCCGCCTCCGCCTCACCCGATCCGATGACCGCGACCCGCAACGGCGGCCTCACCGGTCGATCACCAGCGTCACGGGGCCGTCGTTGATCAGCTCCACCTCCATCATCGCTCCGAACTCCCCGCTCTGCACCGATCGGCCGGGTCCCCGACATATCGACACGAAACGCTCGTACAAGCTCCTGGCCTCCTCCGGCGGGGCCGCCTTCACGAAGGAGGGACGGCGCCCGCGGGCGACGTCTCCGTACAGAGTGAACTGGGAGACGAGGAGCAGCTCGCCTCCCGTCGCCTCCAGGGAACGATTCATGTGGCCCCCCGCATCCGGAAAGACCCTCAGCCCCCACAGCTTCTCCCCCATCCAGCGGAGCTGCTCCTCCCCGTCGCCGCGGGCGAATCCCACCAGCGCGAGGAGGCCGGCACCGATCCGGGCTACCTGGCGTCCGTCCACCCCCACCGACGCCCGCGCCACTCGCTGTACGACGGTTCGCATCCTTTCCTCCTCCCGCGCTCCGGACGCCCCTCCGATCCTCTCCCTCCGGCGTCACCTCCGCTGCCGGCCCCGGCCGACTCCGTGGCACCGCTCCGCGCTGTCCCGAAGCTTTCCACACCCGGGCTCGGCTGTCCACCCATTTTCACATTTTGTCTACATCTTATCCACAGAGTTATCCACTAAGTTTTTCAAAAAAATCTCCGGTGCCTCTGCTCATGGGGAGGATCCCCCCGCTCCACCGGGCGGTGAGGGCGCTTCCCCGCCGGACCGGTGCGAGAGGACCGGCGGGAGGCCCTCGGCCGGTGGAACGCGGAAGGCACCCGGGAGAGCGTGCAGGCGGAAAAAAGCTCAGCCCCTGGCCACCCTTGCGGGTGTCAGGGGCTGAGCTAGGAGGACTTGTTTTCCGCCCTGGCGGCCTATCCTGCGCGGCTGCGCCTGCCTTGCAGGACCCCACGGATCTGGTACCATTCGGTGTCCGACCAGCTGTGTGTCTCCGCCTCCGTCGGGACCGAAGCCCCTCTTCGGCTTCCTCACGTCGGACCACCCGTGGGTGCCGGCTCGGGCGGCAACCTTCCGGCTGGCTGGTGCCTCCTCCCCGAGCACACCCGGAAGATAAAAAGAAATTTTTTGGCGTCAACCCCTGAAAAGTCTGAACCTGCATTTTTTCAAAAAATTCTTTCGGATCAGGCCCTGCGGCGTGCCTTCCCTACGGGGAATCTCATCGGATTCCCGTGGCTCGGCCGGTCTTCGGCCTCCGGGAGCCGACGGCGCGGCTCGGAGACGCGGGCCGGGTGCCGTTCAACGGACGCCGAAGAGTGCCGACCTGGCGCCCCGCAGGCGACGGGCATCCACCACCGTACCCTCCCGCTGGATCCGGGCGATGACCCGATTCAGGAGGGCGTCCTCGGGGAGCGTGCTCCGCAGGCCCTCGGAGGTGCCCACGAGGACGAGGATCTCCTTCGTCCGGGAGAGGGCGACGTTCAGCAACCGGGGGAGGTCGCGGTTGCGGCCTTCGTGCAGAAACCAGCTCCGGCCCGGTGGCGCGTCCACCGTGTCGAACACGATGACCGCCTTCTCCCTCCCCTGGAACCGGTGCACCGTGCTGATCTCGAGCTGCCGAGGTGCCGCCCGACCCAGCTCCCCGCGGACCTGCCTCCACAGGTGGCGGGCCTGAAGCCGGTACGGGACGACGACCGCCACGTCGTCGATGCCGGCCGCGCCTGCCTCCACGAGGAACTCCAGTACCGCCCGCACGTGAGCCGGGTTGGCCCTCGACCCTTCCGCCCGCTCGACCGCGGGGTCCAGGCCCCCGGTCTCGAGCAGGATGAGCGCGTGAGCGGGAGCCGGACGACTCTGCACCGCCGGCGCGTCCCGCAGGCGGCCACCGTAGAAGAGGTCGCTCACCAGGGCGCGGATCGGCGAGGCCATGCGGTACTGCTCCACCAGCATGGCGCACAGCCGATCCCGCGGGTCCGGCAGGGGTATCTCGCCCGGCGGTGCCTCTCCCACGATCCCGGCTTCCCGGAAGAGATCCCGGCTCAGCCAACGTGCCGCTTCTTCACCCCGAGAGAGGACGACGGCGGGAAGCTGCTGGAAGTCGCCGATCGCCACGGCGCTCCTCGAGGCCAGGCATGCCGCCAGGAGCACGTACGGGAGGGGCGCGCCCGATGCCTCGTCCAGCACGAGGGAGCGGAAGCGCAGAGAGGTCAGCTCCTCGCGCGCGGCGAGCCCCGCCAGGGTCGAGAGGACGACTCGAGCCTCCCGAAGGGCTCGGACCGTCTGGCGGTGGAGCTCGGCGGCCAGCCGCGCGGCCTCGCGGGCCCCTTCCTCGTCCCCGGCGACCCGGGCGATCGCCGCCAGGCGGGCCAGGCGAGCCCGGCACTCGTGCAGGTCCCCGTCCGGCTCCTTCGCCGCGGCTCCGCCCGGCCGCAGGATCTCCTGGGCTCCCAGCTGCGGGGCGTATTCCTTCGTGAGCCGTTCCTCGAGCCCTCGAAGCCCCCGGGCGATGCCCCCCGCCCCGGCGGTCAGGCGACGTTCCACGGCGGCGGCGAGCGACAGCCGCCGATCTCCCGTTCGGCTGAACTCGGCTCCTACCCGGATGAGCTGCCCCGCTCGTATCGCCGCTTCGCCCAGACAGGCGGCCGCCCGCGCCGCCGCCTCATCCAGGGCCCCGTTCGTCGTCGCGGCGACCAGGACGCGCCCGCTCCCGGCCAGCTCCCCCACGGCGTGCCCCAGGAGCAGGGTCTTCCCCGTGCCCGGTGGGCCCCAGACAAAGTGCGCCTGGCTCCCCAACAACCTCTCCAGCGCCTCCCTCTGCATTTCGTTGAGCTCCGCCACGGCGGCACCTCGGCAGGCGACCCTCTCGAGCACGGGGTACGTGCGACCGAGCAGGCGCAGAGCGGTCTCGGGATGGTACCGCTCGGGCGCCTCCGCTACCGCGTGCAGGCGGGCGGCGAGGGCGCCCAGAAGCCAGGTGGGATCGAACTCCAGCTCGGCGGGCCCCGGCCGACGCCCCAGCCAGTCCGATGCGGCGATCCGCACCCGGGCGGAGCGCCGATCGTAGTCGGTGACGAAGCCGAGCGTTTCCCCTCTCTCCGAGCGGATGCGGACGCCGTCGTCGTGGCGTATCTGGAGGCCGGTCCGCGGCAGGGTCCACTCGTAGTGGAAGCCCGAGCCGCCCGTCTCGGAAAGGCGACCGCCGCCGGCCGCCACGGGCCGCTCCAGTCCCCGGCGCGTCAGCTCGAGCCGGACCGCCTCGATCTCCTCCTCGAGTCCGCGCAGGCAGCCCCCGACGATCGCCTGGAACTCCTCTCCCTCCTCCGAAGACAGCCTCGGTTCCGGTGCGGTCTCTCCGACTCGGGGATCCATGGCGACAACGTATCCCCTCGGAGCTACATTGGCCCGCGTGAACTCCGACCTGGAAGAGTTTCGAATCTACCGCGAGCGGATGAACGAGAAGATCCGGGAGGCCGGCAACCTCACGGTGAACCGTTTCTTCGCGCTCGACGGCCGGGCGTACGAGAAGGGCCTGCTGGGGACGGCCACCAAGGAGCTTCTGGGACTCGTCGCCTCCCTGGTGCTCCGCTGCGACGACTGCATCTCCTATCATCTCGTCCGCTGCCGGGAGGAGGGATGGTCGGACGAAGAGCTGTTCGAGGCGTTCGCGGTCGCGCTCGTCGTCGGAGGGTCCATCGTCATCCCGCACCTCCGTCGGGCAGTGGACTTTCTGGAAGGGCTACCCCCCGGGCAGCCGCCGACCCAAGGCAAAGGAGGCCGATGATGGGCACGCTTCTGTGGATCGGCAGGATCCTGTTCTCGATGATCTTCCTCTTCTCGGGCCTCGGACACCTCATGAAGGCCGGCAGCATGACCCAGTACGCGGCCGCCAAGGGGGTTCCCGCGCCGCGGCTCATGGTCCTGCTGACCGGGATCATGATCCTCCTGGGGGGCCTGAGCATCCTCCTGTGGTCGTGGGTAAACGTGGGGGCGTGGCTTCTCGTCCTCTTCCTTCTGGGGGCGGCGCTCAAGATGCACGACTTCTGGGCCGTGGAGGACCCGATGCAGCGACAGGGCGAGATGGCCCAGTTCATGAAGAACCTCTCCCTGGCCGGCGCGGCGATCGTCTTCTACGTGCTGTATCAACGGCCCGAGCTCCTGGCGGGCTGAACCACGGGGCCGCCGAGCGAGGAGGCTGGGGGACACGGAGGAGGAGCGGCATGGGACCGGGCGAGCTCAAGAGCGGCCGGCGCGGTGCCGAGTGGGCGCTCGCGGTGGGAACGGCCCAGGCGCTCGGGATCCTCGAGGCGCTCGCCGAGGGACCCTGCTCCGCCGGCCGCCTGGCCGAGACCCTGGCCCTGCACCCGCGGGGCACGGAGATCCTGCTCGGCATCCTGACGGATGCGGGGCTCGCCTCGTTCACGGAGCGGGGCTATGCGCTCACCGGACAGGGCCGGGCCCGTTTCATCGACCGGGACGCGCCGGACTTCGAGGGCGATGCCATGCGCCTGTGGCTCTCCAACATCCGGCGCTGGGCGGGCGACCTGGAGGAGGCGGTTCGGCGGGGAGGCCCCCCCGGAGACGGACCGGAGCCGGGCCGCACGCGGGAGGAGATGGACTCCTTGAGCCGCTTCATGGCCGCCATGGCGAACAAGGAGCCAGCCTTCGTGGAGAAGGTCGTCGCCCAGTGCGAGGCGCGCCTGGGAGAGGGCGGACACGAGCTCTCCCGATCCCGCGTGCTGGACCTGGGCGGCGGGCCCGGCGTCTTCGCGCGGGCGTTCATCGCGCGAGGGGCGCGAGCCGTCCTGGCGGACCGGCCGGAGGTCGTGGAGCACGTCGCGGAGGCGTACGGACTCGGAGGGGTCCCGGGTCTGGAGCTGTGGCAGGGCGACTTCCTGAACAAGCTTCCCGGCGGGAGGTTCCAACTGATCCTGCTGGCGAACATCACGCACATCTACGACGCGGAGACGAACGCCGACCTGCTTCGCCGGGTGGCGGCTCGGCTGTCGCCCGCCGGAGTGGTGGCGATTCTGGACTTCGTGCGCGGCGCCTCGGAGTTCGCCGGCCTCTTCGCGGTCACCATGCTGTTGAACACGGAAGCGGGCAACACGTACGCGCTGGCCGACTACGAGACCTGGCTGGAGGGGGCGGGCCTGGCCCGCCCCCGTTGCCTCTCACTGGACGCGGACCGCCAGCTCCTCACCGCCCGCCGGACGTAAGCCCCGAGAGGCGAGGAGTGGTCGGGAGGCGACGCACGACCGGCGATTGGGAGGCCGCGTTTCGGGAGAGCGCACGCCGGGTGGCCGATTGGGTGGCCGACTACCGGGAGAACGCGCGGCGCTATCCCGTCCTGGCGACGGTCCGACCCGGCGAGGTGGCCGGCCGCTTGGCGGCGGGGCCACCGGAGGATCCGGAGCCGCTGGAGGCGATTCTCGAGGATCTCGACCGGGTCCTGCTGCCCGGCATCACGCACTGGAACCATCCGGGCTTTCTCGCCTACTTCTCCAGCTCCTCCTCCGCGCCGGCCCTGCTGGCGGAGTTCGTCATCGCCGCCCTCGGCGTGAACGCCATGCTGTGGCACACCTCTCCCGCGGCCACCGAGCTGGAGGAGCGGATGGTGGACTGGCTGCGCCGGTCCGTCGGCCTTCCCCGCGAGTACGGCGGAGTGATCCTCGACACCGCCTCCACGAGCAGCTTCACGGCGATCCTCGCGGCACGCGAGCGAACGGGGCTCGAGGTTCGCGCCCGGGGCCTGGCCGGGCGCCCCGAGCTCCCCCGCCTCACCCTGTACGTCTCCGAGCAGGCCCACTCGTCCCTCGAGAAAGGAGCCATCGCCGCCGGGCTGGGCCGGGCCGCCGTGCGCCGGATTCCGGTGGACGCGGGTTTCCGCATGCGGGTCGAGTGCCTGGAGCGCCGGATCGCCGCGGACCGGGAGGCCGGCTGCCGGCCGATCTTCGTCGGCGCGACGCTGGGCACCACCTCGACCGCCAGCGTGGACCCGGTGGCCGAGATCGCGGAGGTGTGCGCACGGCAGCGGGTCTGGCTTCACGTGGATGCCGCCTATGCGGGTCCCGCGGCGATCCTCCCGGAGCTGCGCCACCGCTTCACCGGATGGGAGAAGGCGGACTCCCTCGTCATCAACCCGCACAAGTGGATGGGCGTGCCGATGGACTGCAGCGTTCTGCTGTTCCGGAGCCCCGAGGCGTTCCGAGCGCCCCTCGCCCTGACCCCTGCCTACCTCTCGGCCGGAGAGACCGGGGTCACGAACCTCATGGACTACGGTCTTCCGCTGGGCCGCCGTTTCCGGGCCCTCAAGCTGTGGTTCCTGTTCCGCGGTTACGGCCTCGCGGGCCTGCGGCGGCTGTTGCGCCGGCACATCGAGCTGGCCGAGGAGTTCGCCGGCCGTCTGGGCGCCGATGACCGCTGGACGCTACCGGCCCCGCCCTCCTTCAGCACGGTCTGCTTTCGGGCCGTCCCACCGCGCGGCTCTCCGGCGGATCCGGACGAGCTGAACGCGAGGATTCTCCGGCATGTGAACCGAAGCGGCGCGGTCTTCCTGTCGCACACAGTGCTGCGAGACCGTTATACTCTCCGCCTGTCGGTCGGGAACGTCCGGACGGGCCTCGCCGAGGTCAGCGAGGCGTACCGTCGTCTCGTCGCCGCGTACGATGCGGAGCGGGAGGAGACGGCACGCTAGAGGCGGTCCGAGGAGGCGCGCCGGCCGCTCACGGGAGCCGGGGCGGGGCGCCGGCTGCGGCCGCCGGCAAGCCTGGGCGGACCCCGGGGACGCCCAGCGAAAGGAACAGACGATGGCAAGCCGTGTCGAGAGGGGGATCGTGGGGTGCGGTCTGGCGGTGGCCCTGCTGGGGGGGTGCGGTGACGGTCCCGGGAGCGCACAGGAGAGCACGGCCGCCGTCGTGCCTTCCAGCCTGTCGGTCGTGGTCGAGAGAGCGGACCGCGCGCGGGTGAGGGGGGCCGAGGAGGCGCCGGTGCGCCTGGTGGAGATCTCGGACTTTCAGTGCCCGTTCTGCGCGCAGTTCTTCCACGAGACGTACGCCGCGCTCGACAGTCTGTACGTCCAGACGGGCAAGGTGAGCTACGTGTGGATCTCATTCCCCAACCCATCTCATCCCTACGCGTGGCCCGCCATCGAGGCCGCGTTCTGCGCGGGAACGGTGGGCAAGTTCTGGCAGATGCACGACCTGCTCTTCGAGCGGCAGAAGGAGTGGAGCGAGGCGGCGGCCCCGGCCCCCGTCTTCGCCGGGTACGCCCGCGAGCTGAACATCGACGCCGACTCCTACACCGAGTGCCTCGACAACGACCGGGTGGCCCAGCTCCAGGTACGCGACTACCAGAGCGCGATCCGGGCGGGGATCAACAGCACTCCGTTCTTCATCCTGGCCGACAGCGTCGCGATCCGGGGGGCGGCTCCGCTGGAGAACTTTCAAAAGGCGATCGACGACATCCTGGCCGCCCTGGAGGAGGAGAAGAGCGAAGACGGCGGCGGGGGCGGGCGCTGAAGTTCGGCATCCGGCTCGAAGCGCCGTGCGACCCGAGCCGCGAGCCCGCTACTCGCTGCGGAACACGGCTCGCATGCGCTCGAGCGCCTGAGCGGCCGTCGCGGCTCCGCGGGTGAACGCGCGCGCGAGCTCGCGCTCGTCCGCCTCCACCAGCGAGATGTCGAAGGTGAAGTGGAGGGAGATGCCGGCAGGGCGCACGTGCTCCTGCCCTTCCGACCAGCCGCCGCCCGGGTCCAGAGCGCCTTCGATGTGCACCTCGACCGCATCGCTCCCCGACCCGATCTCTCGCGCCATTTCCGACAGGAGGTTCGCGAGCCTCTCGTTCGAATCGGGACTCGATTCGCGCTCCTCCAGCCACAGGGAGGGCGGCGCCACGTCGACGTTCAGATAGCCCAGCACGACCGAGGGGTCGAACGCCAGCCCGTCGGCCTCCACCGGCTCGCCGGACTCCTCTCCCGTGGGAGGATGCCACTCCAGGTACGATGCGACTCCCTCCACGCCCACGTTGGCGCACGCCAGGGCCAGCTCGTCGACCACCAGCTCGACGACCGCCGAGGGAGCGTGAAGGACTTCCACGGCGCCCGATTCCATGATGTCCAGCTCCGATTGGTCGAACGCCAGAGCGCGAAAGAACCAGGAGAGGGGCTCCTGGCGACCCTCGAACAGGTCGCGTACGCCGAGTCCTTCCTGCCGCAGCGCGTGCAGCAGGGCCCCGGCGATCTGGTGGCGGATCAGCTGTGACAACTCTTCGGCTTCCGCGCCCCCCCGCCGGTCGAGCTCGGCGACGCGGCCGGGGGACGCCGTTCGCATCTCATCGCCGTCGGGTCTTTACGGCCCGATCGGCTCGTGGATCATCACGTGCGCGCTCGGCCTGCCCGGAAACATCAGCCACGGGAGCCCTTCCTTGGGATCCGTGGGCAGACCCACATCCTCCGCCGTCGCGTACGGGGTGTAGATGACGGTCACCCGAAAGAGCTTCTCCGGATGCTCCGGGCCGCTCTGGCCTTCGCGGCTCGTAAGGGTGTAGAGGGCGGCGGGGTGCTCCGGCATCTCGAGCGTCTCCGCGTCGATCTCCTCCCAGCGCTTGGCGAGCGCCTCCCGGCGGTTCATTCCCCCGGCACGAAGCTCGCGGCCACGGGCCATGAACGGCTCCAGGCTCTCGTGGTAGCAGGCCACGTGAAAGCCCTCGCGGTCCGGGTCGTCCGCCAGGCAGACCATGGAACCCTCTCCGTCTCGGAGGAGCCGAAGCTCGCCTCCCGCGTAGCCCATCACCTTGGCACCGGCCCGCATGTACTCGGGAAGCGGGAGGACCGCCTGGGCGATCTGCTCGTCAGCGGATTGAGCCGCCAGCTCGATCGGACCGAGAGCCGCGGCCGTGAGGATGCCGGCGGCGAGGCCCAGGCGGGCGATGCTTTCTTTCATCGGTCGTCTCCTGGCAGGGGACCTTTGGCGGACAGATCGCCGCCCGGGCGCGGGCGGATCCGGAGGGGTAATAGGCACACCCGAAACGCGGCGCGCAACCGTCCCCTCGGCGGCGAGCGACCTTCCCCCGGCGGCGAGCGACAGCCTCGGCCGGCGCGGAGTTCGCCGTCGCTGTCACGACTCCGGGTGGCGCGGCTCGGGAGGATTGCGCGGACTCGCCGACCCGTGAACTTTAGGGGCCGACAAATCGGGGGGCCGAGGCGTCGGGGCGCGATTCGGGAAGTGCCCGAGGTCTCCCGAGAACCGGACGAGACAAAGGAGAGTCCGTCGCATGGAAGCGACCACGTACAAGTCCATCGAGCTCGTCGGCACCTCCGCGGAGAGCTACGCCGACGCGACCCGCGTGGCGATCGCCCGGGCCAGGCAGACGATGCGACAGCTGAAGTGGTTCGAGGTGACCGAGATGCGCGGGCAGATCCGGGAGGATGGGGATCTTCTCTTCCAGGTGCGACTCGAGGTGTGGTTCGCCTTGGAGTCCTGAGTTGACCTCGGCAGACTCCAGCCGGCACGGCCGATGATCCTGGGCGTTCCGGCCGAGTCGGCTCCCGGCGAGACGCGCGTCGCGCTCACCCCGGACGCCGTTCGCCGACTCGTCTCCGACGGTCTGGGGTGCCTCGTCGAGGCGGGCGCGGGGGCCGGGGCCCAGCTGGGGGATGCCGCGTACGCGGAGGCGGGCGCCGGGGTCCTGGAGAGCCCGGCGGAGCTGTACGAGCGAGCCGACCTCGTCCTCAAGGTCCGACCTCCCCGCGAGAACGAGGCGGTGGGACGCCACGAGGCGGAGCTCCTGCGGGAGGGGAGCGTGCTCATCGGCTTCCTCGACCCGTATCGGGAGACCCGGCTCCTCGACCTCCTCGCGAGGCGGGGCGTGACGGCCCTGGCGATGGAGCTCATGCCCCGGATCACCCGGGCGCAATCGCTCGACGCCCTCTCCTCGCAGGCCAACCTGGCCGGCTACAAGGCGGTCGTGCTCGCCGCCGACACCCTGGGCAAGCTGTTCCCCCTCCTCATGACCGCGGCCGGCACCCTGTCGCCGGCCCACGTGCTCGTGCTGGGGGCCGGCGTGGCGGGGCTCCAGGCGATCGCCACCGCCCGACGCCTCGGCGCGGTGGTCGAGGCGTTCGACATCCGGCCGGCGGTGAAGGAGCAGGTGGAGAGCCTGGGCGCCCGGTTCGTCGTGCTGGAGGAGGAGCCGAGCGAGGAGGCGAAGGAACGGGAGACGGCCGGCGGGTACGCCGTCCAGCTCGAGGAGGAGGAGCAGGATCGGCAGCGGCGCCTGATGACGCCCCACGTGGCGAAGGCGGACGTGGTCATCACCACGGCGCTCGTGCCGGGCAAGCCGGCACCCGTCCTCGTCACCGAGCCGATGGTGCGGGAGATGCGGCCCGGCTCCGTACTCGTGGATCTGGCGGCGGAGAACGGGGGAAACTGTGAGCTGTCGGAGCCCGGCGAGACGGTGGAGAAGCACGGCGTCACGCTCCACGCTCCCCTGAACCTCCCGGCCACCGTCCCCGTCCACGCGAGCCAGATGTACGCCCGCAACGTCTCGGGGCTCGTGAAGCACCTGGTGAGCGAAGGCGAGCTCAGGATCGATCTGGACGATGAGATCACCGGACCCTGCTGTGTGGTCCATGGGGGCGAGGTGAGGTTTCCCCGATGACGAACGCCGGAACCCCGCCGTCGAGACCCGCCCGGCGCGCCGATGAGGTGTGGATCGCCGGAGGAAGAGAGCGATGACCGGGACGCTGCTCATCGGAGTCTACGTCTTCGTGCTGGCGATGTTCGTCGGCTTCGAGGTGATCACGAAGGTGCCTCCGACCCTGCACACGCCGCTCATGTCCGGCTCCAACGCGATCTCCGGGATCTCCATCGTGGGGGCGCTGGTGATCGCCGGAGCGGGAGGAGGGCCCCTGTTCACCGCCGTGGGCGTGGCGGCCGTGGTCCTGGCGACGATCAACGTGGTCGGGGGGTTCGTGGTCACCGACCGCATGCTCCAGATGTTCAGGAAGCGGCCGGAGGCCGGCGAGTCGTGAGCGCCGGCTCGATGCGAGGGTCCGATCGGCAGACCGGCCCCCGGCGAGACCGCGAGGCCCCGGAGCCGAGCCGATGAGCCTCGACTCGCTGATCTCCCTCAGCTACCTGCTGGCGGCCGTCCTCTTCATCATCGGCCTCAAGCGACTCCAATCGCCGGAGACGGCCCGCGGAGGAAACGCCATCGCGGCCGTCGGCATGCTGCTCGCCGTCCTCGGCACCCTCCTCCAGCGGGAGATCCTCGACTTCACCTGGATCCTGGTGGGCATCGTCGCGGGGAGCGGCCTCGGCCTCGTCATGGCGCAGCGGGTCCCTATGACGGCGATGCCCCAGATGGTGGGCGCCTTCAACGGCTTCGGCGGGGCTGCCTCCGCCCTCGTCTCGGCGGCGGAGTTCCTCAAGGTCGTCCGGGGCGAGATCGTGATGGACACGGACCTCGGCGTCTCCATCATGGCCGGCACGCTCATCGGGTGGGTCACCTTCTCCGGCAGCATGATCGCGTTCGGCAAGCTCCAGGGCCTGGTCACCGAGCGGGCCTGGGAGCTCCCGGGCCAGCAGATCGTGAGCTCGCTCCTGGGGCTCGGCGCCCTGGGGGCGGCCGTCTACGTCGTGGCGGTCGGAGGGGCGGAGGCCGTCTACCTCGGCCTCATCGGCATCTCGCTGGTGATCGGTGTCCTCGTCGTCATCCGCATCGGGGGCGCGGACATGCCCGTGGTCATCGCCCTGTTGAACTCCTACTCGGGGCTGGCCGCCTCGGCCGCGGGCTTCGTGCTCGGCAACATGGCGCTCATCATCAGCGGGGCCCTGGTGGGCGCCTCCGGGCTCATCCTGACGAGCATCATGTGCCGGGCGATGAACCGCTCCCTGGCGAACGTCCTGTTCGGCGCCTTCGGGGCGGGCTCGACGGCTGCGACCCGGAGGGCGGAGACCGGGGAGAAGGTCGCCACGGAGATCGACGCGGAGGACGCGGCGATGCTCCTCGGCTACGCGAGCCAGGTGATCTTCGTGCCGGGCTACGGGCTCGCGGTGGCCCAGGCGCAGCACCGGCTCCGGGAGCTGGCGGACCTCCTGGCGGAGCGGGGGGTGAACGTGCGGTTCGCGATCCATCCCGTCGCCGGGCGGATGCCGGGGCACATGAACGTGCTGCTGGCGGAGGCGAACGTCCCGTACGACCAGCTCTACGAGCCCGAGGACGTGAACCCGGAGATGCAGAACGTGGACGCGGCCGTCGTGGTGGGGGCGAACGACGTCGTGAACCCCACCGCCCGGGACGACCCGACGAGCCCGATCGCGGGCATGCCGATCATCGAGGTGGACCGGGCGAAGACCTCCATCGTGATCAAGCGGAGCCTCTCCCCCGGGTACGCGGGGATCGACAACCCGCTCTTCTACAAGCCGAACAACCGGATGCTGTTCGGCGACGCGGCGCAGAAGCTGGGGCAGCTCATCGAGGAGGTGAAGGAGCTGTAGGGGACCAGGGCATCCTCAGCCGGCTGACGCGGGATCGAGGCGCTGAATCCAGGCGATGGCGTCGAAGTGCGGGTCCGCGCTCACGAGGAGCTCGAGCCCGCGGTTCCGCATGGTGGCGGCGTGGACGGCATCCCGGGCGGGAAGGCCCGGATGTTTCGCCAAGAGATCACAGGCCACCGCGATCTCCGCCGGGGTTACGGGGAGAAGGCCCGGGAGCAGCCTCAGCACACCGCGGGCGAGCGCCACCCCTCGGGCTGTTTCGTCTCTCCGGGCCAGCACGTACAGGATCTCCCGCACGACCTCGATGCTCGTCGTGGCCAGGATCTCACCCTCCGCCACGGCCTCGAGAAGCCGCCGACAGGGCTCGCGCTCCGGGTGCGCCTGTCCCGCCGCGTACAGAAAAACGTTCGTGTCAAGAAACGCGGTGGCCATGCTCCTCCGCGACCTCCGCCTCCAGCTCGCTCCACTCGGGAAGCCGGAGGCGCAGGCTGAGGATCTTTTGCACGGCCCGGCGGCGTTCCTCCACTCCCACGAAGTAGCGCTCCCTCACCGCCTCACGGATCAGCTGCGCCACCGCGACACCTTTCTCCCGTGCGAGCGCCTCGAGCCGCTCGTACTCCTTCGGTTCCATCAACACCTGGGCGCGCTTTGTCCGGGCCACCCTCCGCCTCCCTGTCTGAGTATACATATACATATATGCATAGGAGCGCGCGGACGCACAAGCCTCCACCGCGACTCCAACGGGACGCAGGGGCGTTGCGGGGCACACGGCAGGTTGCAGCTCCTGCTCAACGAGCCGTCAACGCTCCGAACGAGCGCCGGCCTTGACCGCCCTTCCGGCCTCCTCGCACTTTCCTCCCCTTCTCTCGACCGATCGCCACAGGGGAGAGCCACATGGACTGGACGCGTCGTGACTTCCTGACGACCTCGGGCTTCGGGTTCTTCGGCGCGGCCTCCGGGGCCGGTCTCCTCGGAACCCACGCCGCGGCGGGCTTCGCCGGCGCCGCGATCGTCGGGCCCCGGGAGGTGTGGCCGGACGAGGGTGCCATGGCCCGCGCGGAGCGGCGCACGGACAGCTTCGTCCTCCTTCGCCGCGAGCAGGCGAAGCGCCGGCACGAGCTCCCGGAGGCGGCGGAGTTCCACCGCCTCCCCCTCTCCTGGTACAAGGCGAAGGCGAAGGCGCTGAAGGAGGAGGCCCGGCGGCGGGGCGTCACCTCCGGGATCCTGCTCACGAACCGCTGGAACATCATCTACGCCACCGGCCTCTTCCACTCGACCACGGAGCGGCGGTTCGCCTGCTTCCTTCCGCTGGACGACGACGAGGCCTGCATCTGGCTGAACCCCTATCTGGACCAGGAGCTGGTGCGCGGGTGGTGGGCGACGGAGTCCGTCCCCTACTTCGACTGGCACGACGCGGAGGGTGGATTCCCGAACGACGGGCAGGTGGTTCAGGGACCCACGGTGAACGTGGCCCGCTTCTGGGGGGAGGCGCTGGCGCGGCTCGGCTACGGCTCGGGCGTCGTCGGGGTGGATTCGGGTTCGGCGGCGGAGATCGGGATCCTGCCCGGGCACGAGGACGCCGAGCGGCTGGACATGTGGGCCGAGATCGAGACACCCGCGGCGCACCGGCCGGAGAGCGGCCTCTTCGGCCAGATGGCGAGCGCGATGCCGGACGCGCGCTTCGTGGACGTCTACGACATCCTGATCCGGAACCGGATCGTCAAGGACGAGTCGGAGAACCGCCTCACCCAGCGGGCCGAGGACTACTGGTCCGAGATCCACGCCTTCGCTCGCAACTACCTCCTGGAGCGCGGGCTCGGGGCTCCGGACTGGGAGGTGGCGAACGCCGCCACCCTGTGGGGCATGCACCGCCTCATGCAGGACATCCCCCAGGCCGGCGAGCCCCACAACGCGGTGGGGATCAGCGTCGGGATCGGCTGCCGGGCCGGCCGGGCGACGGCCTACCCGCACCCGAACCAGCAGTACTGGAGCCGCATCCAGCGCGGCGACGCCCTCCAGATCGCCGGGGTCGTGCGCCTCGGCGGCTACGGCGGCGAGCAGTACCGCTCCTTCCTGATCGCCCCGTGGACCGACTGGCAGGAGAAGGTGTGGGAGGTCCACACCCGCTGCTACGAGATCCAGGCCGCCGAGTCCTACGCCGGGAACAGCTGTTCGAACGTGGCGAAGGCGGTGCACGACTACCAGGTCGAGAACGGGGTCGCGCACCTCGTCTTTCACCGGCCGGGCCACGGGGAGGGGATGGAGGGCCACCAGCCCCCGTACCAGGCGCTCGGCGACTACACCGTGATGCGGGAGGGAATGCACTTCTCGAACGAGCCGGGGCTGTACGACCCGGAGAACGGCTTCGGCTTCAACCACTCCAACAACCTCCTGGTCGCGAAGGAGAAGGGGCTCCAGATGGGGACGGTGCCGGCGGACAGGGAGTGGTGCTTGCTGGAGCTGTAGGCGTCGAACGCACGTAGAGGGATGCGGGGGGCGGAGCGGCGAACCGGCTCACACGACCACACGTCACACGGGAGACTCAGGCGATGAAAGCAGCTCGCGGTTCCGGGTTCCTCTTCCTCGGCGCGGCGCTGGCGGCCCTGCCGGCTCCGCTCGCCATCCCGACTCCGGTCCTCGCCCAGGGCCGGGTCCAGGCGGTCGCGTACGACACGGCGCTCTACCGGGGGATGCGCTACCGGAGCATCGGGCCCAGCCGGGGCGGCCGGAGCACGGCCGTGGCCGGAATCGCCGACGAGCCGTTCACCTTCCTCTTCGGCGGCACGGGCGGAGGGGTATGGAAGACGACGGACGCCGGTCAGAGCTGGACGAACATCTCGGACGAGTACTTCGAGGCCGGCTCCGTCGGCTCCATCGACGTGGCCGACAGCGACCCCAACGTCATCTACGTGGGCATGGGCTCGGCGGACACGCGCGGGAACGTCTCCCAGGGGAACGGCGTCTACAAGTCCACCGACGGCGGGGAGACGTGGACTCACGTCGGGCTCGACGACGCGGGCCAGATCGGGCGGATCGCCGTCCACCCGAAGAACCCCGACGTCGCGTTCGCCGCGGCGCTCGGCCACATCTTCGGGCGGAACGCGGAGCGCGGGATCTTCCGGACGACCGACGGCGGGGAGACGTGGGAGAAGGTGCTCTTCGTGAGCGACAGCACGGGCGCGATCGACGTCTCCATCAACCCGAAGAACCCCCGCATCGTGTACGCGGGCATGTGGCGGGCCGAGCGCAAGCCGTGGACGATGATCAGCGGCGCGAAGGAAGGCGGCATCTGGAAGTCGACCGACGGAGGCGACACCTGGAAACGACTCGCCGGCGGGCTCCCCGAGGGCCTGGTCGGCAAGACGTCGGTCACGGTCTCCCCGGCCCGGCCGGACCGGGTGTGGGCCCTCCTCGAGGCACCGAACGGGAAGGGGGGGGTGTACCGCTCCGACGACGGCGGAAAGACGTGGCGTCAGGTGAACAAGGAGCGCAAGCTCCAGCAGCGGGCCTGGTACTACACGCACATCTACGCCGATGCCCGGGACGAGAACACCGTATACGCGCTGAACACCTCCTACTACAAGTCGATCGACGGGGGGCGGACGTTCCAGTCGATCCGCGTGCCGCACGGCGACGTGCACGGCCTGTGGGTGAATCCCACGAACCCGGACCTGCAGGTGGTGGCGAACGACGGCGGCGCCCAGGTGACCCTGAACGGAGGTCGGAGCTGGACGACGTACTTCAACCAGCCGACCTCGGAGATCTACCGCGTCTTCGTGGACGAGCAGTTTCCGTATCGGGTGTACGGATCTCAGCAGGACAACAGCACGATCATGGTTCCCAGCCGGCCGATGCCCGGCGTCACCCCGTTCCAGCACTGGCGCTCGGTCGGAGGGTGCGAGAGCGGCCACATCGCGATCGACCCGCGGAACCCCGACATCACGTACGCGGGGTGCTACGGCGGAAGCATCAACCGGGTGGACGCGAAGACGGGGGACGTCCGGCAGATCCTCCTCTACCCGCAGCTCCAGCTCGGCCAGGCCCCGAAGACGCTGAAGTACCGCTTCCAGTGGAACGCCCCGATCCGCCTCTCCCCGCACGATCCGGACGTGGTGTATCACACCTCGAACCGCGTGCACCGGACGCGGGACGGCGGACACAGCTGGGAGACGATCAGCCCCGACCTCACCCGCAACGACACGACGAAGCAGAACTTCGCGGGCGCGCCGATCACCAGGGACAACACGGGCGTGGAGGTGTACGGGACGATCTTCGCGTTCGAGGAGTCGCCGTCCGAGCCCGGTGTCCTGTGGGCGGGCTCCGACGACGGGCTGGTGCACATCTCGCGAGACGACGGGGCGACCTGGACGGAGATCACACCGCCCGA
The DNA here is from genome assembly GCA_046757485.1 of Gemmatimonadota bacterium. Taxonomy (GTDB): domain Bacteria; phylum Gemmatimonadota; class Gemmatimonadetes; order Palauibacterales; family Palauibacteraceae; genus JBHHYJ01. Next base: position 11,170 of record JBHHYJ010000018.1, on the reverse strand, counting down.
GCTGCCGGAGTTCTCCACCGTGAACACGATCGAGCTGTCGGCCCACGCCCCCGGGCGGGCGTTCCTCGCCGCCTATCGGTACCGCCAGGACGACTTCACGCCGTACATGTTCCGCACGGACGACTACGGTCAGACGTGGACCCGCCTCTCCAACCAAGGGGTTCCGGCCAACCACTTCGTGCGGGTCCTGCGGGAGGACCCGGAGCGCCGCGGACTCCTGTACGCGGGCACGGAGTACGGCATGTACGTCTCCTTCGACGATGGCCGGAGCTGGGGCTCGTTGCAGCTCAACCTTCCCGTCACGCCGATCACCGACCTACGGGTCCATCACGGAGACCTCGTGGTCGCCACCCAGGGCCGCTCCTTCTGGATCCTGGACGACCTGTCACCGCTCCGGCAGCTCGGCGAGGAGATCGCCGCCTCCGACGTGCACCTCTTCGAGCCGCGTGAGGCGTTCCGCTCGGGCGGGGGGAGGTTCGGGGGAGGGGGAGGCGGTGGCTCGGGGGCCACGATCTACTACTACCTGGCGAACGCCCCCGAGGGGAACGTGACGCTGGAGGTCCTGGACGGGGCCGGCCAGGTGGTCCGCACCTACGCCAGCCGGCCCTCGAAGTTCGAGAAGAGGGAGGGCGATCCGGAGGGGTTCAAGCCCGACAGCATTCCCGCCGAGGCGGGACTGAACCGGATGAGGTGGAACCTCGCGTACGAGGACCCGGTCCTGCTGAAGGACGCGGTCATCTGGGGGTTCACCGGCGGCCCCCGAGCCGTCCCCGGCACCTACCGGGTGCGACTCACCTCGGGCGATGAGGTGCGGACACAGGAGCTTTCGGTGCGTCTGGACCCCCGCCTCTCCGTCTCCCGGGAGGCCCTCCAGGAACAGTTCGACCTCATGGTCCGGGTCCGAGAGATGCTGGTCCGGGACCACGACGCCGTCCGGGAGATCCGCTCCGTGCGGAAGCAGGTGAAGGAGCAGGCGAAGCTCGCCGAGGACGCGGGGTTCGGCGAGGGGCTGGCGGCGCTGGCCGACTCGATCGGCCAGAAGCTGGGCGGGGTCGAGAAGCGGCTCATGCAGACGAAGAACGAGAGCCGCCAGGATCCACTGAACTTTCCGCCGATGCTCGACAATCAGATCGCCTACCTGTACGGCTACATCCTGGGCACGACGGACCGTCCGAACGTGGGGGCGACGGAGCGGATGACGGACCTCGAGGAGGAGCTGAGCGGCCTTCTGGAGGAGCTGCAAGGGGTTCTGGACGAGGATGTGGCGCGCTTCAACCGGACGCTGGAGGAGCGGGGCGTGCCCCCGGTGGTCGTCAAGAAGCGGAAGCTGGCCACGGACTGAGTGGAGCCGCGGGGACGGCGATCGGCTGTAGGTGACGAGACGGCGCCCGTACTCGTGCTCCGGCGCACCGTCCCCCTCCAGCCGCCGCCGGACCTCCGCGGCCGCCACGGCGGCCGCCTCGTCGAGCGAAAAAACGGTCAGCGGAGCGAGGAGGGCCTCCACGGCTCTCCTCGCCCGTTCACCCTGGGCTCCGCTCAGGAGCTCGAAGGCGCGTACCTCTCGACACAACTACCGCGGCCCGCCGTGGTTCCTCCACAGGCTTCTATCTAGCCACGCCCGACAACGGATCGCCAACCTCTCTCCGCTGGACGCCCAGCCCAGGGCGCTCCAACTTCTCGCGGACCGTGGAATCGATGCCAAAGCTGCGGCAACAAGCGCAGCCTTCCAGTCCGTGATCGGGAGCGAACATGCCCGAGGCCGCCGCGCCGCTTGAGCCCGGCTCCGCGAAGAACGACCGCCGCACGATCTTCGGGTGGGCCATGTACGACTGGGCGAACTCGGCGTACATGACCACCGTGGCCGCCGCCCTGCTGCCCGCCTACTTCGCGCGCGCGGTCGTCCCGGAGGGCGGTTACGAGATCTTCGGCCGCACGCTCGACGGGCAGACCCTGTGGGGCTACTACGTCAGCTTCGGGACCTTCATCATCTTCCTCCTCTCCCCGATCCTCGGCGCGGTGGCCGACTTCTCCGCCGCCAAGAAGCGCTTCCTGCGCGCCTTCGCGTACGGGGGCGCTTTGTTCACCACCCTCTTCTGGTTCCTGAGCTCCGGTGACGTGCTTCTCACGCTGGGCCTCTTCTTCCTCACCCAGGTGGGGTTCGTGAGCGCCAACGTCTTCTACGACGGATTCCTGCCCGACATCACGACCCCCGAGACGATCGACCGGGTCTCCGCCAAGGGGTACGCGTTCGGGTACGTGGGCGGCGGGCTCCAGTTCGCCCTCGCGCTTCTCCTCGTCCTCTTCCACGAGAGCCTCGGCCTGGAGCGCGGAACGGCCGTCCGGCTCAGCCTCGTGATGGCCGGCGTGTGGTGGCTCGGCTTCGCCGCCTTCGCGCTCGGCCGGCTCCGGGAGACGGGCATCCCTCACGAGCTCCCGCTCGGGGAACGGGACCGCGCCCGGGCGCTGGCCTACGCCCGGGTGGGCTTCGGGCGGGTGTGGGCCACGACGCGCCGGATCGTGCGCTTCCGGCACCTCCTCCTCTTCCTCGCCGCCTACGTGATCTACATCGACGGGATCCAGACGATCATCAACATGGCCTCCGTGTACGCCACGGACACGCTGAAGCTGAGCGAGGCCGGGATCATGGCCACCTTCCTCGTGGTCCAGTTCGTCGCCTTCGGCGGAGCGTACTTCTTCGGCTGGCTGGCGGGCCGCGTCCAGGCCCGCCCGGCGATCCTCTGCTGCCTGGCCGTCTACGCGCTGGTGGCGGTCGCCGCCTACTCCCTCCCCGAGGGGCGGCTCACCCCGTTCATGGCCCTCGGAGGGGCGATCGGCTTCGTGCAGGGAGGCGCCCAGTCGCTGAGCCGCAGCCTGTACGGATCCATGATCCCCGAGGAGGCGTCGGCCGAGTTCTACGGCTTCTACTCGGTGCTCTCGAAGTTCGCCGCCGTCTGGGGGCCGTTCATCTTCGCCCGGGTCACCGAGGAGACGGGCTCGGGCCGCAACGGGATCCTCTCCCTCATCACCCTGTTCGTCCTCGGCGGGACGCTCCTGGCGCTGGTGAACGTCGAGGAGGCCCGGGCTTCGAAGGCCCGGTGGCGCTTCGAGAGCGCCTAGCGGCCCGTTGAAGAACCCCGGTGCGGCCTGCTCTCCGACAGGCTCTCAGCCGCTCCCGTCCAGCTCCCGCCGGAGCGCCTCCAGCCGCTCCGCCAGCTCCCGGCGCCGCTCCAGCAGCCGGCGCTGGAGCTGGGCCCGCCCCCGGAGTAGCAGGTAGCTGCGGGCGTTCGCCCGTGCACCCGTCCAGCGGTCCCGCACGACCAGGGTGAGAAAGGCGAGGGCCGGAAGCAGGAGCGCCGTCAGAAGGCCGGCCCACGTGCCGAGCCGCCACCCCGCGAGGGTCGCCAGAAGCAGGATCCAGGTCCCGTAGACGAGGATCCCGCCCAGCACCTTGTAGGTGGACTGCACGTCGCGCTCCACGCCGGCGCGCCGCGGCAGGAGCCCCGTGATCCGGTACGGAAGGAAGAAGAGCAGATGGCCGGCCGCGGCCAGCGGCGCCAGGAGGACGAAGAACGCCACCTGCCGCACGGTCCACCCGAAGACCGCCGCAGGAGGCGGAGCGGAGCCCACCCGGTGGGGTCGGAGGCCCAGCTGGGCCAGCAGGTCGGCGTAGCGGGCCACCAGGCGGTAGAGAGGCGCCAGCCGCTCGGGCTGCGAGCGACGAAGCCGCACGAGCGCCTCCGAGACCCGGCCCAGACGGCGGACGCGCTCGGCCCGGTCCCGCGGGAGCTCGAGCTCCGCCGCGTAGATCGCCTCGACGCACTCCACGACCGGCGCGTCCTCCCAGCTCTCCAGGTTCAGGGTGACCTCGCGCAGGGCGCGCTCGATCCGACCCGTGAGCTCCCGCACGGCTTCTTCCTCCTCCGGCCCGGCCCCGGCGAGGTCGCCCCACGGGACCGGCTCGCCCACCACGACGAGCGCCCGCGAACGGAAGCGCTCCTTGTGGCGCAGGACGAGACCCACCGGGACGATCGGGAAGCCACACCGGCGGAGGCGGGCCGCCCCGAGCGCGATCCGCGCGGCCCCCGTCTTCAGGGGGACGAGAGCCGGCTCGCTGTGGCTCGTCCCCTCGGGGAAGATCCCCACCGCCGAGCCCCCGGCCAGCGTCTCGTGGGCGGCCCGGAACGCTTCGTCGTTCCGGTGCATGAGGGTCGGGTTGTCCTGTCGGCGGTAGACGGGGATCGCGCCGCAGGCCCGCATGATCCACCCCAGCCCGGGCTCGGAGAAAAGCGGCGCCTTGGCGAGGAAGCGGACGGGGCGGCGGGCCACGGCACACACGGCGGCCGGGTCCAGAAGAGAGTTCGGGTGATTGGCGACGACGAGCACCGGCCCCCGCTCGGGCACCGTCGCGCCGGCCCTTTCGAAGCGGTAGTAGACCCCGAGGGCGAGCCGTGAGACGCGGGGGAAGAACCGGTGGAGCCGCATCGCCCGGCCGACGGAAGGGCCAGCGCTCCCCCGCCCGCCCGAACCACGCCGGTCCGCGGCCATGCTACGAGGACCGCGTCTTCGGCTCCCCGCCCTTCCTCACCGCTTCCCGTCGAGACGCGCCAGGGCGAGCGCGAAGAGCTCCGCCGGGTCCGTATCCCAGCGCTCCACGCGGAGCTCCGCCCGGCCCAGCAGCACCTCCGCCGACCTCCGGGTGTACTTGTGGCTCAGCTCGGTGCGGACCATCTCCCCCTCCCGGAAGGAGACCGTAAGCTCCAGGGTCGGGAAGTGGACCTCCTGGCGCCGCTCCGAGAGGAGGTACATCTCGATCCGCGCCTCCTCGGCGTTGTAACGCGCCCGGTGACGGAACGCGGAGAGGTCGAAGTCGGCTCCCAGCTCCCGGTTCAGCACCCGCAGGACGTTCCGGTTGAACGCTGCCGTGACTCCCGCGGCATCGTTGTACGCCGCCTCCAGCCGCTCCTTCTCCTTCACGAGATCGAAGCCGATCAGGAACCCGTCCCCGGGGCGGAGCTCCCGGCTCACTCCCCGGAGGAACTCCCGGGCGTCGGCCGTCTCCAGGTTCCCGATCGTGGAGCCCAGGAACGCCACCAGCCGGGGCTCCTCCTCGAACGGGAGCGGAAGCGGGTGCTCGAAGTCGCCGATCACCCCGACGACCTCCAGCCCGGGATAGACGCCCGTGAGATGGCGGATCGCCTCGCGCAGGCTGCTCTCGCTCACGTCGAGCGGCGCGTAGCCGCGCAGGAGTCCCGAGGCCTCCATCGCATCGAGCAGGAGCTGCGCCTTGTCGGGGCTCCCCGAGCCGAACTCCACCAGCGCCGCGGGGCGGAGGGCGGCCACGAGCTCCGGGGCGATGCGCCGGAGGATCCAACGCTCCGTGCGGGTCAGGTAGTACTCCGGCAGGCGGGTGATCCGCTCGAAGAGCCGGGACCCGCGAGCATCGTAGAAGTACTTCGGGGGCAGCTCCTTCGGGACCGCCGTCAGGCCGGCTCGCACGTCGGCGGCCAGCGCGGCGTGCCGGTCCTGCACGGGCCGGTGTCGCCGGATCTCGATGGCGGGGGCGGTACGGGTGGAGCTCACAACCGGAGGCCCACGGTGAGGAAGAGGTCGTGCTGCGTCTTGCCGTCCCCCTTTCCCTCCTTCACGTCGAAGGTCGAGATGAAGTCGGAGATCTCCAGCAGCACCTGGGTGACGCCGATCGAAAAACTGACGCCGCCCCCCAGCTGGAGCGTGCCGTTCGTCTGGTCGTCCACCGCGTCCTTGATGTCGAGATCGTTCAGGTCGCCGTCGTCCAGGCCGTGCCGCTTGATCCCCCCGCCCGCCAGGACGTAGGGGCGCGCCCCCACGTAGCTCCGGAACGGACGGAAGACGAGCGTGCCGGTGACGACCCGGACCGTCCCCTGCGTCTGGCTCGTCGCGCCCCCGGGGCCCCTGACGGGGATGTCGGCCGAGGTGCCCCACAGTACGCTGCCGCGGACGCCGACCGGCGTCTCTCCGCCGAACTCCACCCCGATCCCCCAGGCGAGCGAGGACTCGTGGGTGCCGAGCCGCAGCGTCTCGCCCCCGGAGTCCTGGACCCGGCCCAGACCTCGCAGCGGCCGGAAGAGCCCCACCTGCGGAATCAGCTTGGCCCGCCTCTGGGCCTCGAGCGGGCTCGGGAGTAAGCCGAAGAGGAGGAGGAGGCCCAGCACTCCGGCGGCTGTGCCCGCCCTCGGAATCGGAAGCGACGCCCGGAACGTTCTCGGATCGGCCCTCATGGTTTCCCCCTTGCCAGCAGCCTGCACCACCCCCCCCTTTCACGGGGCCCATGGACGATGAGGAATATTCGGATTCGCCGGCCCCGGCGCGAGTGAGCGGGGCGAGGGATCGGCGCGTGAGGAGAGCCGCGGCGCCGGCCGCGGTCTCCCGGACTCCTCGTTGAGCCGCCCGCAGACGAGCCCGCGGTCCCGCGATGGGCCCGCGGTGCGCTTCGAGGGCGTGAGCCTGAGGCTGGGGGAGCGCCGCGTCCTCACCCGGCTCACCCTGGACCTCCGCGGCGGGGAGACCCTCGTCCTCCTGGGCCGCAGCGGCGCCGGGAAGTCCACGGCCCTGCGGCTGGTGAACCGCCTCCTGGACCCGACCGAGGGCGTCGTGCGGGTGGAGGGCCGCCCGACCACGGAGTGGGATCCGATCGCGCTCCGGCGCCGGATCGGCTACGTGATCCAGGAGGGGGGGCTCTTTCCCCACCTCACCGTCGGGGAGAACGTGGGACTCGTCCCCCGCCTCCTCGGGTGGGCAGCCGACGAGATCCGGACGCGGGTGGCGGAGGTGCTGCGGCTGGTGGGCCTCCCGGCCGAGGAGTTCGGCTCCCGGCACCCCTCCGAGCTGTCCGGCGGGCAGCAGCAGCGGGTCGGGGTGGCCCGGGCGCTGGCCGCCGACCCGCCGATCCTCCTGTGCGACGAGCCGTTCGGAGCCCTGGACCCGATCACCCGGAGCGATCTGCAGCGGGAGTTCCGGGCGCTCGGCCGGGGGCTCGCGCAGAGCCTGATCTTCGTGACCCACGACGTGCGCGAGGCGCTCCTGCTGGCCGACCGGATCGCCTTCCTGGAGGAGGGCCACCTCCGCTTCCTCGGCACCCCCCCGGAGTTTCGGATGGCCGAGGCGCCCGCCGTCCGGGCCTTCGTGGAGGCGGTGGCTCCGCGAGACACCCGCGACGCTGCCCGGTGAGCCACCTCCGACGCTGCCCGGTGAGCCACCTGCGCCGCCGCGCGGAGGAGACCGGCCGGCCGCGTCGGCCGACCTCGCGGATCCCTTTCCTTCGGACGCCAGGTTGAGCTTCCTGGCGTACGTGGCGGCCCACTGGCGGGAGGTGGCTCTCCACGCCGCCGAGCACGTCTACCTGGTGGGCGTCTCCGTGGCGATCGCCACGGCGGCCGGCGTGCCGCTGGGGATTCTACTCACGCGGAGAGCGCACTATCGGGGCCCGGTGCTGGGCAGCGCCAACGTCCTCCAGACGATCCCCAGCCTGGCGCTCCTCGGCTTCCTGATCCCCGTCCCCTTCGTCGGCGGCCTGGGCGCGAAGCCCGCCCTGGTCGCCCTGGTGGCGTACGCGCTGCTCCCGATCATCCGGAACACGTACGAGGGGATTCGGGGGATCGACCCGGCGATCACGGAGGCGGGCCGGGCCATGGGGATGACCGACGGCCAGCTCCTGCGGCAGGTGGAGCTCCCGCTCGCCCTCGGCGTGATCCTGGCGGGCATCCGGCTGGCCACGGTGATCGGAATCGGGGTGGCCACGATCGCCGCGTTCATCGGCGCCGGAGGCCTGGGGGTCTTCATCTTCCAGGGGATCTCCCTGGTGGACAACGACGTGATCCTCGCGGGGGCGGTGCCGGCGGCGCTCCTGGCCCTGGCCGCGGACCGGGCGCTGGGCTCGGTGGAGCGGCGGCTCTCCCGGTGGCGGGGGTGAGGGCGGGCGGGGAGCGGGCCGGCGACTCCCCGGTCGAACACGGGCCCCGCGTCTCCTCGGAAACGTCTCACCCCCTGGCCCGCGACGCGGGCAGGGGGTGGTGTCCCACGGCCCCCGCCACCGGCAGCGTGGCCTCGGTGATCTACGGGGACCCTCGGTTCACCCGCGACACGGTGACTGCCGTGCGGGACCACTCGCGTCGGCCGCGGGGCCGAGCGGGTCATCCTCTCCTCCTCGCCCTCTCGGCAGTCTCCCTCTGGGCGTGCGGGCATCGAGGCGAGGCCATCGGGGTGGGCTCCAAGAACTTCACCGAGCAGGACCTCCTGGGGGAGATCGTGGCCCAGTGGATCGAGGCGACGACCGACCTCCCGGTCCGCCGCCGGCTCCACCTGGGCGGCACCTTCATCTGCCACCGGGCCCTGGTGGCCGGCGAGATCGACGCCTACGTGGAGTACACGGGCACGGCCTACACGGCGATCCTCGAGCGGCCGCCGGTTCCGGATCCCGACTCCGTGTACCGGGCGGTGCGCGCGGACTACCGGCAGCGGTGGGGGCTCGAGTGGCTCCCGCCACTCGGCTTCGAGAACACGTTCGCCCTGCTCGTCCGCCGGGCCACGGCGGATTCCCTCGGCCTCCGCACCCTCTCCGATGCCGTGCCGTACGCCCGCGCGTGGACGCCGGGCTTCGGGTACGAGTTCGCCGAGCGGGAGGACGGGCTAGCGGGGCTCGAGCGGGCCTACGGCCTCGAGTTCGCCGGGCCGCCCCGCCTCATGGATCTCCAGCTCACCTACCGGGCGCTCGCCGCCGGACAGGTGGACCTGATCGCGGGGAACTCGACCGACGGCCAGATCGAGGCGCTCGACCTCGTCCAGCTCCGGGACGACCGCGGTTACTTTCCGCCCTACGAGGCGGCGATCGTGGCCCGTGGGGAAGCGCTGGAGCGCCACCCCGGGCTCCGCGCGGGGCTCGAGGCCCTCGCCGGCCGGATCGACACGCGGGAGATGCGCCGCCTGAACCGAGCCGTGGACGTGGAGCGCCTGGACTACCGCCAGGTCGCGCGGGAATGGGTGGCCCGGGAGCTCAGCCGAGCGGCCCGAGGGCCTCGTCCACGGCCGCGCCGACGGACTCGCGGCTCAAGGTGGGGTACCGAGCAAAGGCCCCGTCGGGAATCTCCTGTACCAGCTCACGGAACCGTCGCGGATCGACCATCCCGCTCTCCACGAGACCCGCGGCGTCCACCATGTCCTTGCGAAAGCCGCGGATGATCTTGGACAGCAACTGCGCGTACGGGTCGTAGTGGTAGAACTCGACGTTGCCCACCCGTTCGATGAATCGATGCCGGCCGGCACTCCCGGCGAGCTCCGGGACGAACTGCTCCGGCCGGGCGAACTCGATACTGAGCTGAAGGCGCTCCTTGATCCCCTGAATGTCTCGGAAGACTTCGTCTCGCTCGGCGTACAGATCCACGTCGATCGTCGAGGCTCGCCAGCCCGCGAGCACGGCCGTTCCGCCGCCCACGATGTAGACTCGAAACGCCTCGCCACGCGGCGCCGTGCGGGCCAGCTCCTGCATCAGCTCGCGTAAGGCGTCACGCGTGAGCTCACGTCGCACGAGGCTTCCGATCGATGCGGGCCGAACGACAGGCATCGGCGAACGAGACCAGCCGCCGCAGCACGGCGTTGTAGCGGGCATGGGCCAGGTCGCCCTCGGTTCGGGAGAGCCACTCGAACAGGCGCCGCTCCGGATCCTCGAGGACGGGACCGACCGGTACTCCTTCCCGGCGCAGCCGGGGCGCGGCCACCGACACAGCCAGGCTCTCCGGTGTCGTTCGGCCGTCCGCGAGGGCGGCCAGCCCCGCGTCCACCGTGTCGCCGCCGGGCAGGCCCAGCCGCTCGAAGCTCGCCTCGCCGAACCGGTGGCGGATCCAGCGCGCCGTCGCCGCGCGCCGGGCGACCGCCCGACGGACGGCGGGTGACAGGCGGTCGGCGCGCCGGTGTCCACCGGCCCTACCCCACTGGCGAAAGCGCTTTCGAACCTCCTCCGGAAGCTCCATGCCCGAAAGATTATGCTTAGGGGGTAAGCATAGCAAGGGCGCCAGCGCACGGAGAGAGGCCTCCCAATGGCGTGTCCCGCGAGCGTGCGGGAGCCTATCTTGAGACCGGCCGGCGAGGATCCAGCAAGAAAGCGGAGGGAGGGCGATTGCCCGGCGAACGAAGCGGCGGCGAGCGAGGTCTCGATGAGACGCTGATCGATGCCCTAGGGCGCTACTTCGCACGGTACCGAGAGGAGCTGGCGTGCGTGTATCTCTACGGCAGCGTGGCGCGTGGTCGGGCGCGGGAGACCAGCGACCTGGACCTGGGGCTCCTCTTCGCGCGGCCGCCGGAGCGGCGACTCGGGGGCCTCCCCAGTCGCATCGAGGACGAGCTCGAGGCGGCCCTGCGTCAGCCCGTCGAGGTGGTCACGCTGAACGCGGCCCCGCCCGACCTTGTGCATCGCGTGCTCCGGGACGGGATCCTCGTCCACGAGGCCGACCGCTCGGCACGCGTTCGGTTCGAGGTGGCGGCGAGGAACGCCTACTTCGACCTCCAGCCGATCCTGCGCGAGTATCGTCGGGGTGGGACGGCGGGTCCGTGACCGATCGGGAGCTGATCGAGAAGAAGCTCGCGGAGATCGAGACGTTCGTCCGCGAGCTCCGGACGCTGGCCGAGCCGAGTCGCCTTCGGTCGGACGTGAAGGAGGAGCGTTTCGTCACCCACACCCTTCAGCTCGCGGTGCAGGCGGCGCTCGACACGGCCTCCCACATCGTGGCCGACGAGCGCCTGGGAGAACCCGCGACGAACCGCGAGCTCTTCCTGCTGCTCGAGCGGGCGGGATGGATCGACCAGGATCTGTCCCGCAGGCTCCGGGACATGGCCGGATTCCGCAACGTGCTCGTCCACGGCTACGCGACCCTCGAGCTCGCGATCGTCGAGAACGTACTGGCCAGCCGCCTGGACGACCTGCTCGAGTTCGTCGCCGCGGTGCGGGGTCGGCTGTAGCGATCCTCCTGCCGGCGGCGGGGTGCGGGCTGTAGCGACCCGCTGCTGGCGCCCCCGGACTACCTCTCCACCGGCACGTTGACCAGGGAGCCGTACTCCGTCCACGAGCCGTCGTAGTTCTTCGCTCCGTCGTACCCGAGCAGCTCCTGGAGGACGAACCAGGTGTGGGAGGAGCGCTCGCCGA